>CAYULW010000004.1:0-508086 GCA_964445815.1 uncultured Flavobacteriales bacterium | reverse complement strand
CAATATAAAGCATAGAATCTTGACGGTGCATGGCTAGGACTCTATCATTACTTCCTCCTGATGAATAAATGACCTCTTGGGTGATTAATCCTCCTGTACGGTCAAATAATGCAAAGAAAAGATCTCGATTGGTACAACTAGAACAATTGTCGACCGCTTGAATTGAGGAACTTGAACTTGAGAATGTTAAACTATGATTGAAAGTTCCACCCATACCAAAAGATAATTCATCTAAATGAGCAGACCCGGCAATAACAGTTGTACCAAACCCGATTGACTTAGATGGATAGAAGCCTAATAGTTTATTAGTTAATGCATCAAATATAAAAACACCACCCGCTTGTGACTCATTTGAACCACCTGTATAAGTTACTGTATCAAAATTGACTGTATTATTAACCGATAAATTGAAGTGTCCTGCTGCTATTAAGGTATCCCCATAAACTTTTGCATCTAAAAACTGGTCAAAAGTATTTGTACCATAAAATGAACTTATATAATTGAGAGTACTATCAAAAGCAAAAACAAAGGCATTATTTACACCCGCTTGTAGAATTGTATCGTTTCCAACCAAAACAGTATCGCGATTTAACATGCCTGAAATGAAATAACCCCGTTCATTACAATTGATATTAAAAATCTGAGGTAATCGATCATAGTGAGGAAATGGAAAACTATTAACTCTTTGGTAATTTCCATTGAGGTCAAAATGTGCGACATGAATCCCATTGTTTAATGAATCAATATCAAATAAGCGTTGATATCCCCAAACGCCACCGTCTCCACCACCTTTGAAAAGACAAATTATTTCAGAATGAGTAAGCTGAATTTCATATGGTTTTGCAAAGTAGGGTAAATAGGCTCCGCCTGCCTGAACAATGGTATCTCCTCCAAAATTTTTATGCCACATCAAATGCCCGTTTGGAGAAACTTTAGCGATGAAGGATCCTACCTGATCTTTATCTAATGGAATGCCACCAAATGATTTTGGTGGTCTATTGCTATTATCGAAAATCTCACCACTTATATAACTGTTTCCATTTGCATCAACTTTCAAATCAAAATAAGCATCACTGTTATGTCCACTACCCGCATATCTATGCCATAGAAGATCTCCTTGTGCATTGTATTTGGCGAGCCAAATGTCTCTGCCTCCATTATTAAGTATGCTATCAAATGGGGCATAGCGAATACTTGGAATGGCATTCCCATTGCTGTCTCTCGCAAAAATCTCATTCACTTCGCCCGCCACATAGATATTGCCAAACTGATCGGTTTGAATATCCTTAACTCTTTCAAGATTGGCTGTAATTTCATCCCCATGATGTCTGATCCACTGAAAACCCTTAGGCGTTTGCGCTTTGCTTTCTGACTGAAAAAAATGAAGCAGGAATACGAGCAGCGCAAACTGAATGATCAATTTTGAATTTCTCAATTGCAGTTTGATCCATTCTAAGTGCTGTGTAATACAACACTTGCTAAGTTCTAGAATATATTTTAAGACCTTAAACATTTAAAGATTGGTCATTTCCTCTATTGCTTCACCAACTTCAAGCTCTGCTTCCCTCCTTCTCCGATCACCATTAAAAAATAAACACCGGCATCTAAACCTTGTAAATCAATGGCCTGATTAAAAGTTTTTTGATCTAAACGATAGCTTCTAATCAATTGCCCTTTGATGTTGTACAGATCGACTTTGGTGTTTATTGGTTGTCCTATGATATTGACAATACCGTTGCTTGGATTGGGATAAGCCAATAGGCCATTATCAGCTTTGATGTATCCATCCTGTTCTGAAACGGATGTTAGAATCCCCAAATTATAAGCTGCTAAAAAGGCATCATAAGTGCCGCGAGTAACAAAAGTGTCAATACCTGGAACGATAGCCGTGTCGCCAATAAATCCACCGATATATAACATTGAATCCTTTCTGGTCATAGCAAACACCGCATCAGAGTTAATCCCTGATGAATAAATGACCTCTTGGGTAATTAGTCCTCCTGAACGATCAAATAATGCAAAGAAGAGATCAATATTTGTACAGCTAGAGCAATTATCAACCGCTACGATTGGCGCTGTTCCATTTTCAAATGTCATGCTATGATTAAATTCACCACCAATCCCAAATGACAATGGATCAATAAATGAACTTTCTGCATAAGCTGAAAGATTCCCAAAAGCTTTTGAAGGATAAAAACCTAATAACCGATTACTTACTGCATCAAATAGAAATATGGCAACTGCTTGATGACTATTTGATCCTCCTGTATAAGTAATGGTATCAAAATTGACTGTATTATTAACCGATAAATTGAAGTGTCCTGCCGCTATTAAGGTATCACCATAAACTTTTGCATCTAAAAACTGGTCAAAAGTATTTGTACCATAAAATGAACTTATATGATTAAGACTACTATCAAAAGCAAAAACAAAGGCATTATTTACTCCAACTTCGAGGATGGTATCATTTCCAACCAAAACAGTATCTCGGTTTAGATTTCCCGATATAAAGTACCCATTATCATTGCTTACCACACTTCTTATTTGAGGTAATCGATCATAACGAGGAAAAGGAAAAGTTGATACCCCCCGATAATTGCCATTTAAATCAAATCTAACTTCATGTACACCAAAATTTATTGAATCAACATCATATAACAACTGAAAACCAAAGGGATGATCTCCGCCTCCTGCAATAAATGCACTTAATTCGGATTGATGTAATTTTAACTCATAAACACTAGCAGGATATTCGAAATAGTTATTGTTAATTGTATCTCCACCAAATGATCTGTGCCATAATAGATGACCTGACGGAGACACTTTGGCGACAAAAGCTCCTAGCTGATCAGCGTCTAATGGTATGCCACCAAATGATTTAGCTGGTCTGGTATTATGGTGTCGTATTATACCGGATATGTAGCAATTACCATTTTGATCGGCAACCATATTATAATATCCTTCATTATTTGCTCCACTACCTGCATATCTATGCCATAGAAGATCTCCTTGTGCATTGTATTTGGCAAGCCAAATGTCTTTCCCGCCGTTATTAAGTATACTGTCGAAAGGGGCATAGCGAATACTTGGAATGGCATTCCCATTGCTGTCTCTCGCAAAAATTTCATTCACTTCGCCCGCCACATAAATATTACCAAACTGATCGGTTTGTATGTCTTTGACCCATTCTGAATTTGCATTGATCTCATCACCGTGATGTCTAATCCACTGAAAACCTTTTGGACTTGATTGTGCAATGAGTTGATTGCACATGAAGAAGCCTGTCAAAGTTATGAGGCCAAAAAATGGTGCAATGAATTTATGGTATGTGGCTGATTTCATTTTTATGATTTTAATCATCTGACTACCTTAAAATTACGATCTTTTTGCGATTGAGTTGCCCTTTCCATTGAATTTCTAAAATATACATCCCTTCGGAGTAGGCATTAATGTCCAATTCCAATTTGTTGCCGTTCACTTCAGTTTCTTTGATCATAACTGTTCTGGACTGATGATCTTTCAGACTGATTGAAACTTCTTCTTCCAATAATTCCGGCCATTCTATAAAGAGCGTACTTTTAGCAGGATTAGGATATACACTGATGTCCTGAACCTTTTCCGGAGTCTTTTTTCGTTCACTAGGAGAGCCGTCTATTGTACATGGCGGAAAGTAAATGGTGTCACACATGTTGGGGTGGCAATCATTGGTGCCGGTATAATTTACGCTTAATGTCGTTAAACAAACGATCATGCTGTCCAAGCCGTTAAAACTGACCTGAAATGATGAATCGGTGTATGCACCACCCGGGGTCAATGCCCATTGATAGGTTTGTATATAGGTACATGAACTAAATTGGCTGCTATCGGTAAGCGTCAAAGTGCAAGTTGTCGTATCTAAAGACCATGAAAAATTAGGAACAACATCGCAGGTGTCATGTGGCAAAGTGTCACAAATTGTAGCCGTACAAGTATCGCCACCTAAAGCAGCGGATAAGGTAAAACAAATGGTATCACCCTGTGATCCGCCCGCTAAGGTAATTAAGCCACTCACGGTTTGTGTGCCATCCACCAAATTGGAGGGAGTGTAATAATTAACGCTGACAGGATTGCCATTCAGAGTTGCTGTTAAACCGGAAACATAATTATACCCCGCAGTACCATCTAAATCGGCTGTAAAGCTGAAATAAAAATCGCCCGGATTGCCATAGGGCCCTGTGCAATCCAATGCTATATCGCTTAATTCTAAATCACAGCCACATTTGGGTAAATTGATGCAGAAGGGCAAGCAGCAAATGCCTCCGCCTGTTTTTTGAATATAGGCTTCAAAACAAATCGTGCCACCATTCCACGGCTGATTGGGATAAACATCCACCTGATAGGTATTAACCGTTCCCGAAGTCTGGGTCAGGGTATAGTTCACGACCGTACCCAAATCCGCCAAAATGGAATTGATGGTATAGCCTACTCCTGAATTATTGGTAATCTCGATTTCAAGGCGCAACAAACAGGAATTGCCCTGATGCACGAAGCTGACAAACTCACTTAAAGAAACTTCCATTTCTTCGCATTCATTTTCACACTCACAGCGTTCCACCTCTACTGTTTCACAATACTCTGTTGTACAAGTGATGTTGCCTGAATAATCTACGGCAGTAAGGTCTAAACACACTTCAATTTCGGTATCGCTGATATTATAAAAAGTAAGACTTTGCCCGCTAGCGGTAATGGTCTGACCATTATAGTTAATCGTCCAATCGACCTTTGTAGTATCTAATCTCACACAAGGAGAAGTGGTAGAGGTATTGGTTAAAATCAAAGTACAAGTCGAGGCATCAAATTCCACATCAAAGGAGGGTTCAATTTCACAGTCCACTTCCGGCATTTCAACGCAGATTTTATCCTTACAAGAAATGCCCCCTAAACTGGAAGTCACATCGATGCATATGGTCTCTCCTGTTTTTCCACTTAAATCAACTGTGCCTGAGAGTGTTTGGACGCCATTGCTTAAAGTGGTGATGTTTTGAGTCACTATCGGTACGGTTTTACCTCCCAATGTGACTTTTGCAAGAAGGTCATAATCAAAGCCATTGCAGCCTGTTAAATCTGCAACTACACTAAAATCATAATAGCCATTGCTCGTGTTACTGCAGGAGACTTCCAATTCCGTTAATTTCAAATTACAGGAACAAACGGGTAAATTGACACAGAAATTCAAACAGCAGGATGATCCCCCTTCAAAAAGGTAGAGCTCAAAACATTGTTCTCCACATTGTGCCGGTTGCTTTGGATAATATTTAACGATATAGGCCACTTCATTTGGTCCGGCAAAGGTTGAGGTAATGGATTTAATAAACCCTTGTCCATCTGTTGTTTTAAAGTAATTGGGATAAATCACCACACTATTGGCATTGTCCAAGACAATTTTAAATTCTACAAAACAGGAATCATTCTCTGTGACAAATTGCTGGAATTCGACAGATAGAATCTCCGTATTGATGCAATCGTCTTCACATTCACAATTGGGAATGACAATGGTTTTACAAGTGTCTTTGGTGCACCATGTGGAATCCAAAGGATTAAAGACCTGCATTTGCAAGCAGACCTCCGCATTGCCTTGCACTAAACTATCGACACTGAATGCTGATCCGCTCCCTGTATAAGTATTCAGACCCTGAGTCACTGTCCATGAATACATCACAGAATCTCCCGAAGCACAAAAACCATAATTGGCATCTTGGCTCAACTGTAAGAAACAGGTATAAGGGTTAATGGTATAGCTAAAGTCCGGTGTAAAATCACAAGACAATGGTTCTAAAGCGATGCAGACCTCATCCTGACAATTCACACCCGGATTAGAAGCCGTTAAAGTAATGCATATGCTGTCTGTTGTTGTGCCGCCCAAAAGGTAAAAACTTCCCGTCACCTGATTGCCTGTACCCGCCACAGTATCCGGCTGAACTTGCGTAATTAGAACAGGCTTATTATCCACATAGGCTGCATAAGTTGCATCGTAAGAAGCGGGCGCATTGTTGATGTCGGCATTGAGAGTAAAACTGTAAAATACAGTATCTCCATTTGTGCCTGCGCAAGAAACATTCAGATCAGAAATGTCTATAACGCATTCTTCACAGCCGCCTAAAGTAATGTCCATGTAGCCCGCAGAATCTACACAGGCAGAATCGGTGGTGGCAATGAGTTCAAATCGCCCTGTAGAAGCCGGAATGTTTTGGAGTTGCCCTGTAGGAGAAGGAATGTATGTGCCATCCTTGATCCATTGATAGGATGCCATGCCCGGAATGCCTAGCAAATCAGGAGGACTTACGGAAGGCAGGCAATAACAACCCGTCATGAAGTTGGCGAAATCAGGCTTGGGGTTAATGTCTATGTATTTATGGGAAACGCAACCGCTTGTATTGGTTTGAAAGACCGTATAACGTCCGGCCAAACTTTGGGTAATGCTATTGCCCGTCTGCCCTGTGTTCCAATAAAAATTACCACCTGATGGGCTTGCATTAAGTTGTATGGGGCCACCTTCACATAAGGGATAGCCGGGTGTCGGTGTTATGGTGGGACTCGGCAATTGAGATAACACCGTTACGGGGAATGGGGCATTTAAATGACTGCATCCACTTGTAGTATTGACTGTATTGATGTTAAAAAAGTATGAGCCTGAAGGAAGCAAGTCCGAATAGTTTGCTCCCGTTTGACTTGGACTTGTAGCAACACTGTCTATAAACCATGTAATGGTATAACTCGGATGATTTAAAACGCTCAGTTTAACGGAATCATCCGCACAAAAAGTTTGCTTGCCAATAATGGTCGGATTAGATGCTTTATGCACCTGAATGTTGACTTTTTCTGTCACAAAACGACAACCGACATTATCGGTCATACTTAAGTTATAATCTCCTGTTTGTTTGGCTTGTATGCTTGATGAAGTTTCTAGATTTGACCATAAATAACTTATTGGCGTATTTGAATTGCTAAGAAATTGGAAATGTACCAATTGAATACTATCACCTTCACAGATAGAAGGTGGATTACTTGGTATTAAACCCGAATTGGGGTCAAACTCATTTCCACGAATTGTTAGTGTTTGGCTTGTCGTATCTCTACATCCATTTTCGTTTAAAACGAACAATTTAACTTCCGGGAAGAAAGTGTTTGAATAATTATTACTTGAATGAATAAACGTAACAGAAGGATGTTCTTCAAATAGCTCGTTGGCTCCAAAATCCCATTTATATTCTGCAATATTTCCAACCGTGTAATTTGAGAATTGAACTGGCTCTTGCTGACAGGCCGGAGCAGAACTGGTAAATGAAGCAATCGTTGGTGGCATGGGTGTAAATATTTTGCTGACAGAGCAGCCTGCACCGATGGAGAGTTTTACAGTATCTTGGAGTGGCAAATATTTAACAATAGGATCAAAGCCTGAACTCACGACCGTTCCATTACCAAAATCCCACGTAAATGTTGGTGGGCTTGATGCATATAAAGAGGTATTTTGCATCTTGTATTTGACCAAGCCCGTTTCACCACAATCTTCACGAATAATGTTAAAATCAGGTATGGCATTGACGGTGATAAAAATGGAAGTATCAAAACAAACCGTATCCGTTCCCACAATAGCTGCTCCGGTCATGCGCAGAGATTGTGTGCCGACCCGATCTATAATAATGCCCTCACTGTAGGGGCCTGTATTGGTCGTTTCCCCTGTATGATGGAATACAAATGAATGCAGGTGTGCTCCTGACGGATTGACTGATGATACATAAAATTCAGAGCAACCTGTGCTTGCTAACTGAACGGTAATGGCAGGGTCTAATGAATCTTGCTGATAGGAACATATACCTCCGCAGTTATAATCAATTTCATAAACATCCGATGTGTCGGTGCAGCCATTAGGGGCAACAGCAATGACCCGATAATCCCCATGAGGTATAATCGCCGTTGTCGTATAACTTGAACCCGACCCTACTACAGTATCATTTTTCAACCATGTGTAGGTATAGTTCCCCGATGTAGCACCCTGTAAATTTGCTGTCAATATGATCGGAATCAAAGTGTCCTGACAACGTGTGAAATTGCTATCTAAAGCCGTAATGCGTGCTTTAGGAGCTTGTTTAATCCTAATGTTATCCACATGCACTCTCTCTACCGTACAGCCTAGAGGCCCTGTATAGGTAACGCTGACCTTAACAGGTACAACCATCGCACTGTCAAAACTCAGTGTGGGGTCTGCTGTGGTATAGATTTGGCCATTAATCGTCCATGTCGGACTACTTGCAGATGTGGTAAAACGAACAGATGTGCCGGGGCACGGAACGGAGTCGCTGACACTGATATCCGGAGCAGGGAAACTTTTCACATAAACGGGATGTGTCAATGTAAAGGCATTGTCACAGACAGAACCTTCCGCTTTCAGAGTGATACTTTGGGTGGACGCCGCACTAAACTGAACTACAATTTCACTTTTAAAACGATCACTTAAAATGCTGGCTCCATCATTTGGAATGATCGTCCATTGCACGTCATCGGCAATAAAATTGAGTTTTACATGCATGGTATCTCCACCGCAGGCGGAGTCTGCCGCAATAATTTTCGGACTTCCCGTATAAGCCTCACCAATCATTTGAACATGATAATCTGATAAACAATTCGGAGCTTCCAATTGACGATATGCTGCTTTAATGACATATGGCCCCGTGGTGTCCCATCTAACCGAAACCTGATTGCCTAATGCAGAAGAAGGACTTCCCCCCTGAATGATCCATTCAACGGCAAAGCCGCTTTTAGGATCAACACTATAATCATAGGCCTTATCTTGGCATATGGTTTTGGGGCCATAGATGGTATCCACGGTATCGGGCGGAGCTAAAACGCTGATCTGAAAATATAAATCTTCACAATAAAACTCGCCTCTGCCAACAATTAAGGTGTAGTCTCCGGGACTGATCACAGGCCAAAACATATACACTTCTGTGGTATTAGAATCTGCATAAACCTGTTGACCCGCTGTATCTAAAATCGTCCAATCAATGGGATGAGTAAAAATATAAGCGTCTGTATCGTTTTGACAGACTTCAGAAGGCATGGAGAAGATTAAACGTGGTTTGGCCGTCACATTAAGCGATGTACTTCCCGAACAGGCTAAAACCGGATTGGTATAACTAAGGGATACTGTTCCATTATCTCCTGTAATTTTGACACGTATATAGTAGCCGTGATCTTCAATGATTGTTCCTAGAGTTGAACTTACCGACCAAGAGTAAGTACTTCCCGGCAAAGGTGGAATGGAATAAACGGCTTCATCATCATCACAAAGCAAGGTTGGACCTTGTATCGGAATGGAATCTGCGATCACAGGTATTTTTTCAACGGTTGGTGAATTGCATGTGCTATTACAGCCAAATCCTTCCAATTCGATATAGGCCAAATGGCTATTCCATATGACATCTACCGCGGTGCCTGAATCGCTTCCGATAATGGTGCCGTTGGTCACTGTCCATTTAAAGCTAGTGCAGCTTGATGGTGTTGAATAACTTAAAGTGTCTCCTTTACACACCACACCCGGACATATGATCTCAGGGCCTTCATCATCAGTTACGGTGACGATCAGTGTATCGCTATCCAAACAGTAACAACTATTATTAGCCGTTAAAATGACAACATAGACACCGGCCTGATCGTAGGTGTGTGCGGTATTGGGTTTATCTGAAAAAGTACCATCCCCAAAATCCCAACGCCTGCCAACCGAACCGATGGAGGAATCTTGCAGGTTCAATTCATTACCCAAGCAAAGGGTTAAGCTGTCTCCGATTAATGGAGATGCATCTATTTCAGCCGTTGGAGATTCGATAACAACAACACAGTTTTCATATTCGTTTGTGCAGCCTGCACCATTGCTTACCGTGAGTTTGACCCGATGTTCACCCAAGCTGTGCCAAACCACTTCAATTTCATTTGTGGCAATTGTGGTCATAGTACCATTGCCAATGATCTCCCATGTATAACTTGTACCCGCAGAAAACGGGGAACTGTAATAAACAGGACGATCTAAGCAGGCGACAAAACAATCATTCACATTACCTTCTGTATTATCAAAACAATTGGTTTGGAAACTACTTAAGATAACAGGATTAGGTTTAGCACTTATGGTTATAGATTCACTGTAAGAGCCTGTCTGAATGTTATTGCTGTTATAGGTCACCAAATTGACGGTTCCGGGACTATTAATTCCCCATTCTACAGTGACCGAATTACCACTTGCTGAATAGGCTTGTGCGCCGTTCACCGACCATTGATATGTTGCTGCAGAACTTGAACTGCTATATGTTACGGTTTGTCCGGCACAAACATTGGTAGAACCTGTAATTTGAGAATAGACGCTCAATGGCATCCATGTAGCACACAGCAATAGTGCTGTGATGAGTTTAGTTGATAAAACTTTCATAAACATGTGTGTTGCCCTGCATAGCAGGAGTTGTTTTGGGTTTAGTTGAGAATGTCGAGAAGCTTATCGTGCTTAGTTCGGAAAGTTTTGCAATATGGCTAAGGTGGACATTGGCTGGTCGAAAATTCTCATTTGGTTATTATTTGCCGCAAAATATAAAATGTATTTGAAACCACCAAAATGTAAATAATATTTTACCTTATTAATTTATAAGGCAGCTATTTTGATACTGCAGCATACATCCACTGCGCAAGTAAAGCATAGCCTTTTGAACGCATGTGATCATCATAGTTCCAATACAGGTGATTGCCTTTCTGTTCTTCGTCTCTGACATGGGGAGTCAGATCCTGATAGAGAATGTTTAGGTTCTTGCAAGTTTGGGCTAAGATTTTTGCATGCACCTGATATTGCTCTCCCATTAAACTGGCTTTGTCCGGACATTGCAATTGGCAATATTGCTTTTCAAATTGGTAATAATAATCTGACACCTGCAATCTGCTGGGTACATAAAAGATAGACAGCTTAGCATGGTTTTGATCGCAGTAGTTTTTAATGAATTGAATCTTTTGCCCAATGTCTATGCTCGCAGACAAAAATTTAGCTTCATTGGGAAACCAGTTGGTACGAAAAAAGTTAAGCTCTCCCCTTTTCATTGCTTCAGCTAGATTCGGTTTTACGTGTGGGGCGAGGTCTTTTGCTTTAAATGTCCATGGATTACCCGGGTCAGGTACTGCTTTATAATAAGATTCTTCGGGTGATGAGAATCGATTCGGAATCGGATTATCGGCTCTCAAACCCTGAATGATCGATAGTAGTCTTGGTTTAAAGGAGGAATTGAATTTCGCTTGAAGTTGAGTGCTTGGCACATAGGGTCGCATAAAGGGCATATCATTCGCAAAAATGACCATCACCAAATGATCGGGTTGAAAGATAGGAACCGCATCCGCCACAAATTTCATGTACTCATTTAAACCGATGCCCATCATGCCGCAGTTGAACACTTCCCACGACTTTCCTTCGTTTTTCGCCATTTGCTGAATGTAGCTGGGAATACTGCGCTCTTGTGTACTCATCATGCCCTCAACAAATGAGTCACCCAATACAAACACCCGATAATCCTTTGCTTTTTTTACTGTCCACTCTTTATCTCGATAGCCATATAGATTCAACTTGTGTTTAAAGGCATAGTTGGTGTCCGGAAAAGATTTCCAGAGCATGGTCTTATTTCGCAAATACTGAGTTGCCGCCGAAGTTTGATCCAGTATCTGATAATCGATCCGGTTAAAGTTGCTGATTTCAGGAAGGGGATAAAAAAAACGCAAAACACCCTCAAAAATGCCAAGGCAAACAAGAATAAAGATCAAATTAAAAAGGGTCTTTTTCATTCCAACAGCTGTAAATAATGAGTATCAATATATATCATAATGTAAATCTAAGTCCCACTTCGACTCCGCTCAGTAGGACATAATTAAATCATAGAAGGTAAATAGTAAAATACAAATCAAAGAATCTTATTTCCTGATCTAGTATACCAATAAACGTCCTTCCGTCATTTCCTCCATGGCATAGCTCAATCCTTCTCTACCAAGTCCTGAATCTTTCACTCCACCATAAGGCATGTGATCTATTCTAAAACCGGGGATATTATTCATCATCACCCCTCCTACTTCCAATTCTTCAAAAGCTTGCTTAAAATGATCCAATCGGTTAGTAAAGACACCTACCTGTAATCCGAATTTAGATTTATTGTTCAGGTCAATGGCTTCTTGAAAAGAGTTCACTTTCTCTAGCACAGCAACGGGCCCGAATACTTCTTCGCAAGATACTTTCATGCTTGAGTTTGTATTGGTCAATAAAGTCGGTGCATATAAATTGTGTTCCTGACTGGCAATTTCTCCTCCACTTAATAGTTTAGCGCCGGAGTTGACTGCCTCCTTTACCCATTGATCAATACGCTCCAGATGCCCCTGATCAATCACAGGACCTACTAAAGTGTTCATCTCCTGTGGATCTCCAACAGGCAGTCGATTTATCGCTTCTAACAATGACTTCTCAAAACGATCATGGACTTTTTCATGCACGAAAATCCGTTGCGTTGAAATACAGATTTGGCCGGCATATAGATAAGCGCCCTTTGCCACCAAATCAGTAATTTGCTCAACTTCTACGTCTTCATCTACTATCACCGACGCATTGCCCCCCAATTCCAATGTGACTTTCTTTTTTCCGCAAATACTTTTCAGATACCAGCCGACTTTATCACTTCCAGTAAACGACAGTTTAGCTACCCTTTCACTGCGCACCAGTTTTTCTGCTACAGGAATATCGCAAGCCAACACATTAATAACACCGGCAGGATATCCAACCTCTTGCATCAACTCTGCAAAAGCCAAGCAAGACATTGGGGCTTGTGGCGCAGGTTTTATCACTACAGTACAGCCCACCGCCAATGCAGGAGCCACCTTGTGCATGACCAGATTCAGAGGAAAATTAAAAGGCGTGATACAAGCAATGACTCCAATAGGAAAGCGCTTGGTAAAAGCCGTCTTGCCCTCTCCAGCTGCAAAGTCCATAGGCACCACTTCTCCGCCAAACCTTGTTGCTTCTTCGTAAGCCAATTGCAGAGTGGTTAAGCAGCGGTCAATTTCATTGGTCGCATAAGAGCGTGGCTTCCCTCCTTCGTTAATGATTAAATCAATAAACCTGGCTTTATTTTCCTCCAGCTTTCGATGCAATTTCTTCATCATCTCAGCGCGCTGACCAGCCGACCATTTCTTGGTTGTCTCAAAAGCAGAATTGGCTGCTTCTATGGCTTCGTTCATCTGCTCCTCTGTTGCCATCGGAATTTTCCCGATCTCTGCACCATTGTACTTATCGAGCACAATAAGTGATTCTCCGGTACCTTCCAATACCCATTGATTGTTGATGAAATTACTTGTTTGATATTTCTTCATCGTTTATATCTTGTTTTGATGTTTCTCTATTATTGAATTGATTTTTGACTTGTCAAGTCCCAGAAAGAAAAAGGTTAAAAGCAAAAAGAACCCGCAGGCGGCTACTGATATAATCAATCCGATAAACAAACCTGTAAGGCCTAAGACAAGAAAACTTATTAAAGTAATGAATAAGGGTACAACCATAAGTATTCTCCAAAAAGTGAATTTGATCCGCAGCTCTTGTCCCACCATACTCATGCGTATTCTGTCGATGGTAATGTTAGAAGGTGAAACCATGTTCCAGCTTAACATGGGCATAGATTCTGAATACCCATTATGATTGTTCTTGACCTGCTCTATCCCAAATTCAAAATAAAGCGCTTTGACCAAATCGCAATACTCTTCCTGATTTAAGTTTCTGCTCAAGTTATATTTCCATGTCATCGGTTCTTTGTTAGATGTAAAGCTAATGTATGGTTTTGCCAAAACCCATGATGGGTTTATTGATGTTTACAATTTCACGGCACTCATGAAATGCTTTAAAGCTTTGAACCAATCGCTTGTCCGGCCAAAAAACAGTAGCCGTGCTTTGTTCTAAATCGTACTGCATGCTGTAAAGTGTGACAAATGATTTCTGAATGTCTTTGTTGTACAAGGGTGGCTGTAAAAATTGATTGGCCAATTGATCTCTATCATGAACATCATGGTTGACTAAATGATCCAGATAAGCTTTGCGCTCACGGGTGGCGACCAATTCCGCATACTCCAACCATTCTATATCTTGCTGATGGTTTGTTGCCACTCGCTCTATATCAACATGCGCTCCCTTATCTGGTGTAAGATAAACGGTCTTGTATTTCCCATATTTGTCTAAAATTGTCACATTATATGACATGTGTACCGGTAATCGCAGCAAGGTAGAAACCGCTTGAGGTACATCTTTACAGGTTTCCAAAACATATCTCATAATAAGTGGAATACCAAAGCCCTTACCGGCAATTTTGCGTCCTCCAAAAGTCAGAGAAATGGCCAAACCGTCTGCATTAATGCCATCCAATAATCCCCAATTACAATCTGACATACCAATAACCGGTTTCAACCAGTTGGTCTTTAACAAAACCCCCTCAAACCACTTGGGATTGTAATCGTAATTTCTGATCAGAGAATACGGTGGCTGATTCCATGCCACTTGTGTGCAACCACTCATAAATGGTGGTGGATTATACAAGCTCAAATAGCGAGAAGCAATGTCGGTGCCTCCGGCAAGTTCACACAAGTCTTCATAAATGGGCATTAACTCCGGCATGTGCTCTTCCAGTTCTTCGAGACAGGTCAAATAACCCGGTCTTGCTAAAAACCCTTCAGAAGTATACCATTTTTTATAGTAAGGCCATGATTTTTCAAACAGAGCTTGCCATTTCTTCCCGGGACGATCTTCTTCAACACACTTCAGCGAAATGAGCATACTTACATCATTTTAAATCCACCTATTTCAGCTTCTTGTAAGGCCAGTGTTTCATTACTTGGTGCAACTCCAACGTACTCATCCTTTAAGGCTTTGATCCATTTTTTGGCACGTTCTTTTAGCTGGAATTGATCGGTCATTAATCGCCCGCGAAGAACCAAGATGCCAATATCCGCCCCTTCATAAACATAATCTCCAACCCTTGTAATTCTTAAAAAGAAGGCTTCATCATCTTTATCAATGGCACGACGGTGTGTATCCATACGGTCATACTTAATTGTTCCGTCTTTTTGCAATCGCCAAATGCCCGATTTTGGAGCTTCAGTGACTTTAAGCACATCGTCTTTGGTGTATTTGATCACCAATTGACACCAATTGTCAATATTCTCTGCTCTTGCCCATCTTGCATTGATGGCATTTACACTGATCTTGTATGGTTGATCCATCCACTCTAACAAGTGGAACAAAAACAAGGGCATATCGGCCAAAGCAAATACAGCATGATTCGTAATTGAGCTTGCACCGGTAATTCTTGGGTTTAACTCTCCAAGATAGATCTCGTTAGTATCCTGATCAATCAGAAAATCTAACTCAAAATAACCCTTATAACCTTCTTCTCTCAGCTGATCTCCGAATTGTCTGGTGTATCGTCTCGCTTTTTGACGAATACTTCTGGTGAAGGCATCGGCATAAATTTCATTACCACACCAGCCTCCTTTATAGGGAGTTAACTCTTTAAAGCCTACCAACTCTGTCATTAAAGGAGCCACAATGGTACCATGTCTTGTCACACAGGCCTCTATGGCTGCTCCACGACAGTTAATGCGCTTCATGACCTTTACTTCTTTCTCTGCAATAATTTCTTTTTCATGCTTGCTCCAATCTTCCTCACTTTTAATGAAGAAAGTAGTATGACCTGAATCGCCATAAGGCAGTTGAATCACTAAATCATTACCCAGATGTTTCGATACCTCACTCAAATGCGCATAGCTCTTTACCTTAGTAAGTACATAAGGGACGCAAGGCACTCCTGCTTTTTCCGCAACGCGATTGGTGTTGACCTTATTGTCCATAAAGCCACGCATTTTAGCGGATGGAAAACAGACTTCTAGATTGTTTTTCTTAGCTAACTTTTCAGTTCGTTCGTCAAACATTAAAAACAAAGCCTTCCCATTTTTGCCTTTTTTGGCACGGCTTTTCAAATAATCGACAACCTCCTTGTGCTCAAGTAGATAATTGTTAATGTCTTCTATGCTTGTAAACTCCTCATGAGGCATCTCTTCTACCGGAGAAAATACATTAGGATGCATGCCATCAAAACACTCTATATAGCAAATGAACTTGAAGTTACGCACCCACTCATCTGCACCCAATAGGTTAAAATTGGTTGCACTAATGAAATAGACCGGTGTCGTATTGCGATAAAAGAACCTTCTGATTTCAGGTATACCCTTAAGCACTTCTTGCTTTTTGGTTTTCTTTTTGACTGTTTTTGCCATTTGAGTAGATGTATTAATTGATTAAGTATGCGATTAAAGTATCTTAGTTTTTATTTATTCATTCTTTCTTTCATTGCTTCTTCAGTAAACACGCGAATGCCCAATTCATCTCTATATCCGTGTATCTCTTTCACATCGAGTTTAATGAAAAATTCAAGTATATCCTTGCTGAGCACCTGACCAGGCACCAATATGGGAAATCCCGGAGGATAGGGAATTACGAAAGAAGCCGAAACAATCTCACGTCCCTTATCCATTGCTGCCTTACACTCGTGTCGTCTGATGTATTCGCATTTTGTTTCATCATAGGCCATAAAGTAAGCTTCACGTATCTTCCCACCCGGCACATTCGCAACAGCCTGAAAGGTTGAGTGAAAACGACTAAAATCAGGCAAAGGTGGTGTTTCCTTGGTCAAAGAATTGACATTCTTTTCCATGATTTTAAGTTGCGCATTACTCATGGCTGCCTTTTGCTCATCGAGACGGTCAGCAATTTTTAGCAATACACTGATCAAGTAAGCAACCGAACTTCTCGTTGTACCGATATTAGTCATGAAAAGCACGGTATTTCTAGAAGTCTTGTTGATCTGTATGCCATATTGGTCCATCAAGTATTCATTCTTGAAGGTATCTCCATCTACTCCGGTTTTACCAACAAAAAGATTGATCTTGGTAGGATCTAAAACAAACTCATCTTCGGTCCATGCTTTTTCCATACGTACCCACCCATTTTCAGGATGATAGTATTCCGTTATTCCTGATGTTCTGTACTCTGAGGGAATATTGTTTTTAACAGTCAATACATCAAAATACTTCTTTAAACGCGGATGCGTCATGATCTTTGAGCGCAGCACCATGGCCATCTCAATTGATTTATCAACCATTTCGTATCCCTCAAACTGAACCTGTCTCCTTCCGGCATCTAAAGAGGCCAAAATCTGATAATTGGGAGAGGTAGACGTATGTGTCTTGTAGGCCTCTAGGAAAGTGTCTTCTGCTTTTCGTTTAAACAATTCATCATAAATGTGAATCATAGACCCTTGACGCAAAGAAGATAAAGTTTTGTGGGTAGATTGAGTGGTATACACCCTAATCTGTACCTTATCGGGGTCTACCATTAATTTGGGTTGTTCTGAGCTTTGATTCTCTTTGTATTTTCTTTTATAGGAGTCACTTCTAAATTTCTTAGACAATAGTCTTGCTGCATACATACCCGTTCTTTGCTTGTAAATGGGTGTAAAACTCGCGAAGGCAAACCAAGCCTCATCCCATAAGAAGATCATATCCGGTTTAATGGCCAAGACTTCTTCCATCACCCTTTGCACATTGTATACAATTCCATCAAAAGTACAATTGGTCAATAGCAGCATCTTTACCTTATCCAAACGACCTGCCTCTTTCAATGCCAAAAGCTTGTGCTTGATTTCCTTAAGCGGTACCGCTCCATACATGGAATATTCGGGAACAGGATAAGAGTCCAGATATACCGGCAAGGCACCTGAAAGCACCAAGCCATAGTGATGCGATTTATGACAATCTCTATCGATCAGCACCAAATCTTCAGGCTCAACCAAAGCTTGAAGTACTATTTTGTTAGCTGTTGATGTTCCATTAGTTACAAAAAATGTTTGCCTTGACCCATAGGCCTTGGCAGCCATCTCTTGAGCTTTCTTTAAGGGACCGACCGGCTGTAACAATGAATCTAAGCCGCCTGTAGTAGCTGATGTCTCAGCCAAGAATATATTCCGTCCATAAAAGGCTCCAAAATCTTGCAGCCATTGAGATCGAAATATGGAGTTACCACGTGAAATGGGCATGGCATGAAAAACGCCTGTTGGCTTTCTACTGTATTCTGTTAATGCGGAGAAGAAAGGCGTTTCATAGCGATCTTTTATCGCTTGTAATATGCTCAAGTGAATCTCTTGTAAATCCTCCGTACGATAGAAAATACGATTGAAGCAGTTTAATGTCTTGGGATCTAGCTGAGACACCGCCATATCTGCAACGTAAAACAGATCCAGCTCAGGCCTCAATGCATTAATGACTTCACCCAAGACATGACCCAAGTCCATTTGGTTTTTATTCTTGATCTTCAAACCGCTTAAACCGGATATAAATGAAGATATTTCAGATAAGTCATTGTCGGAATCAAAGGAAATCCCTGAGCGAATCACACAGGCTTGGATATTAGGATTGAACAACAAGGCAATTAAAGCATCCTGAAGGTTAGATAAGACAATAACATCATAAGTAAATTGCTCTCCGCTATTTTTGATGTCCTTAAACTTGCCAATCAAAGTATCTATCTCTTCTCCGAAAAGCTCATCCACAAAAATGACTTCAAAGTAATTCTGAACTTTTGGTTTTACAATTTCCTCTTCCTTTAGCATCTTACGACGCTTTTCCTCGGACTCTGTTGACTTTCTATTACTTCTGTATGAATCACTTACTAAAGAGCGTACTACATCGGAAACTTTTTGAGAGAAATAGCCAAATTGCCCTTCCTCATATAAAGTCTCAATATCATGTACAAAATCTAATCCCGGGTAAGCAAAATACTTTTCGATCACCTTTAAGGTCTTAAAGGCATCGTAAATGCGTGAACTGAATTGCTCTTCTTTTAGTTTTTCAAATTCTTCCTGAGAAAAATGAGAGGCTGCCAACTTTAGGTTATTCCATGTATCGCTTCGAAACTGAGCGATGTTAAAATAGTTCTTGGCCTTAAATTGTTTTTTACTTGTAGCGTCCATAATTGTTCGCTGTAAAATATTAATTTTTTAGGACAAATCAGAAGAATCTGTCTTTCCCTGAGGATCGACTACGGTCTCTTGCATGACCTGCTCTATTTCTTTCATGCGTGTCGGTTTAGACAATTCACCTAGAGCATCTAAATGTGGAAAACGCTTGCCCTTTTCATAAATGTCAAAATTTACCTTGCAATCTCTAAAGCTCTTAAGAGGTTGACCAAGTCGCAATAAACCTTCTTCTCTACTTCTTTTTACACGATCAAGATCCAATTCTATAGGAATTAATTCCGGTCCGGTACTAGCTTGATACAGCACACGGCCATCAGGTCCGCAAACAATAGAACGCCCCGTTCCGCCATCACCTAAACCGTTGATGTCGAACACGTAACATTGATTGGTTGCTGCTGTCGCCTGCATCAAAGACAATTCGATATCACGATCAATGGTTCCGGTAAGTGTTGGATGAATAATAACTTCTACTCCATTAACAGCCAATGTTCTTGAGGTTTCAGGAAACCACATGTCATAACAAATGCTTAAGCCAAAACGTCCGACTTCAGGCACATCAAAAATGAGAAACTGATCTCCACCCTCTACGCCTACTTCATAAGGGTAAAAGGGAAACATTTTATCGTATCGCCCTACGATCTCACCGTTCGGATTGATCACCGTAGCGGTGTTGTATATTTTGCCATCTTCTTTTTTCTGAAACATGCTTCCCGGAATGATCCAGACATTGTATTTTTTAGCCAGATCCTGAAAAACGTTCTCGTCCTCATTCGGAAAAGATTGGGCATGATGAGTCAATGGCCCATGAGCACAGAGCTCGCTCAATACAATCATTTGCACCCATGGATAAACCGAGCACATCACTTCTATTTTATGCTTCATCAAAGGCACATTACTATGTGCCGCTGAAACATGCATTTGTATGCCTCCTATACTGAATGGCTTCATTTGACTAACTTTTCTAATTCTTCTTCTATAATGTCCAGCCCCTTATTCAATTGTTCTTCGGCAATCGTTAAAGGCGACAAGACCCTTAATACGTTTTTATGGACGCCTGCCGAGATCACAATTAAATCTCTCTTTGCGCAAGCTTTGACCAAGGCTTGACATAGATCATAATCCGGCTGGTTCGGATCCCCGTTTTTCACAAACTCCATGGCGTTCATTGCACCCAAACCTCTCACGTCTCCAATATTACTGAATTTCGACTGCATTGCTCTGAATCTGGTCATGGTGATTTCTCCGACTCTTTTTGCCTTTGCGTTGAGATCAATGGATTTCATATAGGCGATGGTGGCTAAAGAGGCTGCGCAAGAAACCGGATTTCCGATATAAGTACCGCCAATGGTGCCCGGTGCTGCTGCATCCATAATCTCTGCTTTTCCAATAACGGCGGAAATGGGCATACCGGAGCCCATGGATTTAGCCCAGGTAGATAAATCTGGTTGAACGCTATAATGATTCATGGCACCCCATGCCGCTGTTCTACCAAACCCGGTTTGCACTTCATCAAAAATCAAACAAATGCCATACTCGTCGCATATTTTTCTTAATCCTTCTACATAGCCTCTTGGTGCGACATGAAAACCTCCTTCACCCTGTACCAATTCTATAATGATGGCAGCCAGATCTTCTGCTCTTACATGTGTCTTAAAGAATTTATTCAAACGTCTCAGCTCTTGCTCAACGAATTGGTCTTCTGATAAGCCTTGCCCCTTTTTGTATCGATTGGGATAATCAATGCGATACACTTCGGGAGCAAAAGGTCCGCAATTGATGCTGTATGAAGTTCGTGACGTGAGTGTCATGGCCATCATGGTTCTGCCATGAAAAGCACCTGAGAAACAAAGCACTCCATTTCTTTTGGTCGCTTGTTTGGCGATTTTAATGGCATTTTCTACGGCTTCCGCTCCTGTACTGACCAGCATGGTTTTGGTTTTTTCACCATGAGGAAATAAAGCGTTCAGCTCTTCACAAAGTTTTACATAAGGTTCATAGGTCACCACATTAAAACTGACGTGTATGTATTTTTTTGCTTGTTCAATAATGGCCTCTACCACAGGTTCAGGACAATGCCCGGCATTCACCACTCCTATTCCACCTGTAAAATCAATCAGGTCATTTCCATTTACATCTGTGATGGTTCCGTTCTTAGCATGACTGACTGTTGCCGTGTTAAACACACCAACACCGTTGGCCACTGCATTTTTTCTTCTTTCGAGCAATTGTTTACTATTCTCCATATTTATTTAAACTACTTAAAATCAATCTTATAAAACTAAAAAAACCGATGCCAAAATGCATCGATTTAGCAGCCAAAATTAGCTTATTTTTAAGTATTACAAGCTTTTAAAAACGATTAAATAAAGTCTTGGAAACATTCACTTATGATCTACTGTTGAAGTCTTTTTTTGAATCTCCTTTTTACTAACTTCGCAATCAAAATTTAAAAGATCAGAAGCATGAATTATGATGTCATTGTTTTAGGAAGCGGACCCGGCGGATATGTTGCTGCCATTCGTTCTGCACAATTGGGAATGAAAACAGCCATAGTTGAGAAAGAATCATTGGGTGGTGTATGTTTAAACTGGGGATGTATCCCTACTAAGGCACTTTTGAAAAGTGCTAATGTGTTTGAATACATCAAACATGCGAAAGATTATGGCATTGAAGTTGGCGATAGCAAAGTGAACTTCTCAGATGTGATTAAAAGAAGCCGAACTGTTGCCAATGGCATGAGTAGTGGCATTCAGTTTCTGATGAAGAAAAACAAGATTGATGTGGTGATGGGAATGGGCAAGTTAAAACCCGGCAAAAAATTGGAGGTCACGGACGACAAAGGTGCAACCAAAGAACTAAGCGCAAAACACATTATTATTGCGACAGGTGGTCGTTCAAGAGTATTGCCTAACCTGCCTCAGGACGGTAAAAAAATTATCGGCTATCGTGAAGCCATGAGCTTGGAAAAAATGCCTTCAAAAATGGTAGTGGTCGGTTCCGGAGCTATCGGTGTTGAGTTTGCTTATTTCTACAATTCTATTGGTGTAGATGTGACCATTGTTGAATACATGAGCAACATTGTTCCTGTAGAGGATGAAGAAGTGTCTAAGCAATTGGGCAGAAGTTTCAAAAAGTCAGGCATTAAGATCATGACCGATTCTGAAGTGACCAAAGTTGATACTTCAGGTAATGGCTGCAAAGTAAGTGTAAAAACCAAGAAGGGTGAAGAAACCTTAGACTGTGATATGGTACTTTCAGCCGTTGGTGTAACAGCAAACATTGAAGGCATTGGCTTAGAAGATGTAGGCATTGCGACTGACAAAGGTAAAATCATGGTGAATGACTATTATGCCACCAATATAGATGGTTATTATGCCATTGGTGATTGTGTACCCGGACAAGCTTTAGCACATGTGGCTTCTGCTGAGGGAATCACCTGCGTAGAAAAAATTGCGGGACAATCTCCTGAGCCTATTGATTACAATAATATTCCGGGCTGTACATATTGCTCTCCTGAAATTGCTTCTGTGGGTTATACTGAAGCAAAAGCCAAAGAAGCCGGTTATGATATTAAAGTGGGTAAATTTCCTTTCTCTGCTTCCGGTAAAGCAAGTGCTGCGGGACATAAAGACGGTTTTGTAAAAGTCATTTACGATGCCAAATATGGCGAATTACTCGGTGCGCACATGATTGGCGCCAATGTCACAGAAATGATTGCCGAATTGGTTGCCGCCAGAAAGCTGGAAACGACAGGGCATGAAATCTTAAAAGCAGTTCACCCTCACCCGACCATGAGTGAAGCGGTGATGGAAGCAACAGCAGAAGCTTACGGTGAAGTCATTCATTTGTAATCTAATGTAAACAGATTTTAAAATGGAATCAGATGGTCGATAAAAGAACTCATCTGATTCCATTTTTTATTTATCCATAAGATACATGTCATCAATCTCTAACTTTTTATCTCTCGTCAAATTCAGTCATACCATATTTGCGCTGCCCTTTGCCATTATTGGCTATGCTTTAGGCTTGCGCTTTTCGATTCATGAATTTGATCTTACATTGCTCTTAAAAGTGATCTTATGCATGGTATTTGCCCGAAGTGCAGCCATGGCCTTTAACCGATACATTGACAGAGACATTGATAAAGCCAATGAACGCACATCGGCGGTTAGAGAAATTCCAAGTGGAACTATAAGCCCGAAAAATGCTTTAACTTTTGTATTGATTAATTGCCTGCTATTTATCACCACCACCTTTTTTATCAATTCCATTTGTTTTTACTTAAGTCCTATCGCTCTGCTGGTGATTTTGGGTTACAGTTATACCAAACGCTTTACAGCCTTGTGTCATTTGATTTTGGGTTTAGGTTTGTCTTTAGCCCCCATTGGTGCATATCTGGCAGTCACCTCAAGCTTTGCTGCACTCCCCCTCTATTTTTCTTTTGCCGTTTTATTTTGGGTCTCTGGTTTTGACTTAATTTATGCTTTGCAAGATGTAGAGTTTGACCAAAAAATGAATCTACACTCCATTCCGGCTAAATTGGGAAAAAAAGGAGCATTAAGCCTTTCCAAAGTCTTTCACTTCATTTGTCTTCTATTTTTAATTTGGGCAGGCTTGCATGCAGAAGCTAACCTTTATTACTGGATTGGCCTCACTCTGTTTGGAGGGCTTTTGGTTTATCAGCACAGTTTGGTAAAGGTTGATGATCTCTCGAAAGTGAATCTCGCCTTTTTTACCAGCAATGGCATCGCTAGTGTATTGTTTTCTATCTTTGTTCTATTGAGTCTTTTTACTTAGTTCCATGTTTCAAACGAACATCAATCATCTGCTGCAACAACTTAATATTCCGGGCTTTCATGCCCTTATGGAGTGGGTCTCCATTTTAGGACTTTTACCATTTGTAGTAGGCTTTATACTCATTATCGCTTTTGGTTTTGATTTTAGAAGAGGCATTGTTTTACTAAACGTAATTGCCTGGACGGCATTAATCACCAATGGTTTAAAAGAAAACATCAATTACCCAAGACCGGCAGAAGTAGACCATGGTTTAGTTAGCCCTTATGCTGAACCAACAGGTAAGGATTTTAGCACAGAATTGCCCCAATCTGCTTTTGAATTATTACCCGAATCCATATTATCTGAAACCCGAAACGATGCTTTTGAACGCTATGGCTTTCCCTCTGGTCACACTTCTGTGCAAACGGCTTTATGGATCAGCTTAATGCTTCTGTTCCGTAAACGATGGACCTATTGGTTGGGTGGAGCAATGATTCTACTCACCATCATTTCGCGTTTGTATCTGGCCTATCATTTCTTAGCGGATGTTTTAGCCGGCTTTGCCATTGGCCTTATTGTTTCCATGTTGTTCTTGAGATGGGTGAAGAATTCGGGCTTTTACCTCAAGCGCACGCACAACTTCAAAACACTAGGCTTCTTGGCCTTACCTTTAATTTTATTGCCATTTGCCCCTTTTGTAACTGAACCGGTTCTAGGCAGTATGATGGGGATCAATTTAGCGACATTGCTGCAAATCCAGTTAAAGAACGTACCCATTAATTTGGGTTACGGCCCAAAGCGCATCATTATTGGCCTGTTAGGTGCGGTAATTTTCTTATTCGCTTTTTACTTGCCAAGAATACTCTCAATTCACATCAATGGCTATCTGGGTGTTTTTATTATGCTATTATTTTGCTTTGCGAGCTTTTATGGGGTCTTGGAACTGGGAAGGCGTTTGAATTTGTATCGAAATTGATCTCTTAGAAATCATCACTGATAATTATAGTATACTCTGAAAGCGACCACTCCTCTCGTATCTAATAATTGATCATCAGGAAAACCATTTGTATCAGTATAAGGTGTAAACAATAGACCACCAACAAATTCATCCACAAGATTACCGTCATCATCATAGAGATAAAACGTATGTAATTCTCTATAATTTTTTAATTCTATTGCAGGATTAAGAATCAATGAATATTCCGTTCCTGTTTGTGCATCATTAATCGTTGATGGAGCTAACCATATCGGCTGTGTAGACTGATATAAAGTCAGATACAAGTCAGGGCCACTTGCAGAATCCCACGGTGCACCCTGAAAGGATTTTGGAGGGAAACGAACGATATCAATTTGTTTAAGAAGTAATTTATTGGGTGGTATTTGCTCTCCCGTATTTGGGTCATAACTCACATTTTTTATTGGCACACAACGTTCACCAATACACTGTTCATCAGGTCTACAAACCTTTGTACTACAATCCTGTGACTCACGTTCCTTTTGGCAAGCGCTTATCAAAAGAAAAGAGAAACAGAAAAGGAAGCATCCCTTTTTAAGAAGCAATTGCATCGATTTCTGCTTTCAATCGTTCCCTTAAGCTCTCAGATACCGGCCAAAGCGGTTGTCGCATATCTTCTAAACAAATGTTCATGTACTTTAAAGCAGCTTTTACACCTCCCGGATTGCCTTCGGCAAAAAGCAGATTGATGAAATCTAAAAGCAGATAGTGTAGCTCATTGGCTTTATCTATCTTAGCATTTTGGGCAGCTCTGATCATGTCTGAAAAGTATTTTGGATAAGCATTGGCCACCACGGAGATCACTCCCACTCCACCTAGAACCGTCATGGGAAAAGCCAAAGCATCTTCACCTGAAGTCACAAAGAAATCATCAGGCTTGTGTTTCAAAATTTGCATCACCTGATCCATATTTGCAGAAGCTTCTTTAATGCCTATTACATTTTCAAAATCACGAGCCAAGCGCAGTGTTGTTTCTGCAGTCACGTTAGATGCTGTTCTACCGGGAACATTGTACAAAATGATTGGCAAAGGACTTGCTTCAGCCAGAGTTTTGTAATGCTGATAAATGCCTTCTTGCGTGGGTTTATTGTAGTAAGGACTAGCGGTTAAGATGGCTGAGACACCTTGTAAATCAAATTGATGATAGTTCTCAATTACCGCAGATGTATTATTCCCTCCTATGCCCAATACTATTGGCAAACGACCATTATTTACAGATTTAACATGTGCTAAAACCTGCTCTTGTTCTTTAAAACTCAAAGTTGCCGTTTCACCTGTTGTTCCTAAAACCACAAGATAGTCCAAGCCACCATCTATAACATGGTTGACCAAGCGACTCAATGCTTCAAAATCGATGGTTTTGTCTTCCAAGAATGGAGTAACCAAAGCCACTCCTGTACCATTAAACTGCTTCATATTAATTCTTAATCATTTTTAAATAATGTAGGATCTGGTGAATCAGATCATCCAAATCTTTACTTTGTTGACTGATGCTCATGTCATAAACCTGCTGTGAATAGCGATTATCTCCTCCTACTTTGAATCTTGCCTTTGAAAGGCTTGCAATGTATTGCAATGGAAAATCCTCTTTTAAATTCAAGTCAATCATGACCCCAAAAGGTTGAGCAATCAACTTCTTGTGTTGTACCTTATTGAATTGCCCCAAATAATTGAGGTCTTTTTTATCAAAATAGTAGTAATCCAATTCATCTAAAGGCTTTTCCTGATTTTTTCCACTTTTAGAAAAATACCCCAGAGTAGTGACTTTTAAACCCTCTTCTTTCAACTCTCTCGCCAATTGACGTACTCGCTTCTCTCTGGATTCCTGATCACAGTTATAAAGAATAAAGGCCGACCCACAGCGCTCTAAAGAGACAAACTCTACCTTGCGTTTTACTCGATTTGCCTTTTGCTTCAATACCAATTTTCTTAAGCCCTTCATTTCAAGACAATCTCTTTTAAAATGCGTTTACCCACTTCTCTATTCAAGCGTTCAACCAAAGCTGTTTTGGCATAAGCCAGTTCTTGCCTTACTGTCGATGAATCTAAGCTAACATACAAGACCCCTGCTTTGAAGTATATGTCAGAGGTGTGCTTACTGATCATTTTACCAACCACCTTTTCCCAGCTTTTTACCAAAGTCATTTCATCTAGCTTATCACCTAAACCATAAGCTCTCAGCATTTGATTGATCAGTTCTTTCATGGGACGCTCTTTATGATCTGCCATTGTTCACCTCCCCTTCTTTAACAATGAAATACTTGAAGTCCGACTTCAGATCGCTAAACAAATGCGGCAATCTTTCAATACTTGTATCACTAATAAACACCTGCCCAAAAATATCACTTTGTACCACCTCCATCAATCTGGATATGCGTTTATCGTCCAACTTATCGTAAATGTCATCTAACAGCAAAATAGGCTTGGTGTCCATGATTTGACTCAAAAATTTCGATTGTGCCAACTTTAAAGCCAGAAGATAGGTTTTTTGCTGTCCTTGCGAACCAAACTTCTTCAATGGTTTATCACCCAACTCAAATAGCAAATCATCTTTATGCACACCTAAAGTAGAATAGGTTCTTCTTCGGTCTTTATCCCGATTCGCTAACAAGCCTTCTTCAAAGGATTGATGATTCAGTTGAGAATCAAAAATCAGATGTACTTTTTCCTTTTTCTCACTGATAAAGTCGTATTGCTCCTGAAATAAGGGAATGAACTCTTCAACGAATTGTTTTCTTGCTTCATACACCGGTTGACCGTAGTTCTTCAATTGTTCATCCCATATCTGCAAACTTTCTTCATCAAAACTTCTGATCTCTTGGAACTTCTTAAGTAAACGGTTGCGCTGCGCCAGAGCCTTATTGTATTGTATCAAGTGAGACAAGTAAGCCCTATCGTATTGAGAAACAATCAAATCTAAAAAGCGACGGCGCACTTCACTTCCTTCCAAAATCAACGCAGAGTCAGCAGGAGAAATCATCACCAAAGGAATTAATCCAATGTGATCTGCCAGTTTCTCGTATTCCTTTTTATTGCGCTTGAATTGTTTCTTCTGTCCTAACTTCAATCCGCAATAAATGTTTTCGCTTTGTTCATTTTTTATAAACTCTCCCTGAACTACCATATAAGGCTGTTCATGTTTGATGATTTGCGAATCGGCAGGATTAAAATAGCTCTTGCAAAAAGCCAAGTAAAATATGGCATCCAATACATTTGTCTTTCCTTCACCATTATCACCTAAAATACAATTGATGTTAGATGAAAAATCCAAATTGATCTCGTCGTAGTTTTTAAAATTTAAGGCATGAAGTTTTTGCAAAAACATGACCGTAAAATTAGCCAAAGCGTTGTGGTGAATAGTTCTTGTTAAAAAATTTGTTCTTCGAAAAAAAAACTATTTTTGCGGCTTGCAAAAACACAGCAGATTATGTCTAAGAAACAGAATAAAAACGACGAGCTAATTGTAGATGTTGAAGAGGTATACAGCAAAACGGAAACCTTTGTTGAAGAAAACAAAAATGTATTAACCGGTATTGTTGCAGCTTTAGTTATCGTCATAGGCGGATATTTTGCTTACCAGAGTTTTTATCTAGCTCCTCTTGAAGAAGAAGCTCAGGTGAATAGCTTTATGGCAGAAAAGTATTTTCAAAAGGACTCTTTAAACCTTGCCATTAACGGAGACGGTTTAAATCCAGGATTTTTAGAAATTGCTGATGATTACAGCAGTACCAGAACCGGTAATCTTGCTCATTATTATCTTGGTGCATCCTATTTAAGGCTAGGACAATACGAAGCTGCCATCCAAGAACTGGAAGATTTTGACAAGGAAGATTACATCCTTGGAACTTTGGCTATTGGCATGATTGGCGATGCATATATGGAACTGGGCGATTTGGGAAAAGCGGCTTCGCATTACGATAAGGCATCTGAGCGAAAAAGCAATGATTTCTCATCTCCTCAATATTTAATGAAGGCAGGAAGAACTTACGAGTTACTGGGTAATTATGAAGCGGCGTTGGAACGATATAAAAAAATCAAGAGCGACTATCCAAAGTCTACTGAATCTAGTAATGTCGAAAAGATGATTGCCAGAGCAGAATCTTTTACCAACTAAATGGCGACTGCCAATCAAAATCTTTCTGATCACGATTCCAATCAAGTGCCTTCAGCAAAAGGCATGAAGATCGCCATTGCAGTCGCAGAATGGAATGCCAAGATCACCAATGGATTACTTAATGGGGCCAAAACAACTTTGCTTAAATATGGAATTCTTCCTGAAGATCTGACGATCGTTTATGTCCCCGGAAGTTTTGAACTCCCTAGTGCGGCTCAATTTTTACTGGAAACAAAAAAGTGGGACGCCGTCATTTGTTTAGGTTCGGTTATTCAGGGAGAAACCAAACATTTTGATTTTGTTTGTCAAGGTGTAAGCCAAGGCATTAAAGATGTGGCCTTAAAGTATAACAGACCGGTTATATTTGGTGTATTAACTGACAATACCATGCAACAAGCCATTGACCGAAGTGGCGGAAAATATGGCAACAAAGGTGATGAAGCGGCCATTAGTGCTATAAAAATGGTTGACCTTCAAAAGCGATTAAGCGCCTAGTTTCGCCCCTATTTCGTTTTCACCTTCTGCCAACTCTTGATTTGCCAATTGGTTTTTACCGTACAGAGATGATTGCCGTCTGTATCATGAACCTCAACCTGACATTGTTTAATAACACTTTCCTGTGTTTTCAATGGTTCTAAAATGCTCTTTCTAAGCTCTTCCTCGTCCATTTTAAAGGTTGCAATCGCAGGCATTTTTCCTTGGTAATGGTACTTAGCCTCCAGTGATTCCATAATGATTCTGTACTTTTTCATGCCCAAATGCGACAATAAAAGTAAACCTGAACTGTATTCGGCAGCAGTCGCCAAACCACAGGCGTGCAAACCTTTAATATGATTCAAATTGCTTCTCTTGTAAGGCATCTTGACTTTGACAAGGTATTCATCTAATTGTATCACTTTAAACCCATGAGGTTTATTAAAAGGCACAAAACGCAATAAGGCAAAATTTAACTTCCATAAGCCGAATTTACTTTGACGCGCCAAATCAAGCCATTTGTTGAAATCCATCTGTATGCATTAAGTTTGTCTTCAAACTTAGCAAAATGACTGAAGCGGAAAGAAAAGTGCTGAAAAATAAGTTGTCAGAAGAGAGTCTTCAACTCGAAAAAGACATCGAAGAACTCAAAGAAATGGTTAAACCCATAGCTCCTGAAAATGCAATCGGTCGCATAAGTCGTATGGATGCCATTAACAATAAAAGCATTAATGAAGCTGCTCTCAGAAAAGCAGAAACAAAATTGCATGCCATGAAAGAAGCCCTAAAACAAATCGAAAATTCCGACTTTGGTCTATGTAAAAGATGTGGCAACACCATTCCAATAGGGCGACTCATGCTAAGGCCACAAACTAAGGCTTGTGTGAGTTGTGCACATTAATCCTTACTTAGCTTGGTCACTCCTTTGTTAGTCTGTACTTTTGCACCCTCATAAAAAAACGAAAATATGGCAGTTGCAAGTAAAGGCAATCAAGTAAAAGTACATTATACAGGTACATTAAAAGACAATACGGTATTTGACAGTTCTAAAGATAGAGAACCTCTTTCTTTTACTGTTGGTGCAGGACAAATGATCAAAGGTTTTGATGCTGCAGTTGAGGGCATGAAGGTCGGAGATGTAAAAACAGTTGATATTCCTTCAGAAGAGGCTTATGGCCCCAAGATTGAAGAGGCCATTTTTAATGTTCCTAAAACACAATTACCGGAAGGTTTAGAACCACAAATCGGCATGCAATTGGAAGCCACACAGCCTGACGGAAGAAAGCAAATGTTAGCCATTACTGAAGTACATGAAGCTGAAGTGACTTTGGATGCCAATCACCCCTTAGCAGGTAAAGATTTAACTTTCGAAATTGAGATGGTAGAAATCGCTGAGTAAAGTTCTCTTGCATTTCTTTACTTTCCAATTGATCTTTCAGTTCAGCATTTTTAGCTCTTGAACTGATAAGCTAAAAATGAACAGTTTAAATGTGCTATAGTATAAAATAAAATAATACTTTTGCACCCTTAAATTTTAACATTATTAAATAACGCGTTATGCCTACGAAGATTAGATTACAAAGACATGGTAAGAAAAGATATGCTTACTTCCATGTAGTGATCGCGGATAGTCGTGCCCCACGTGATGGGAAGTTTATAGAGAAATTAGGCACGTATAACCCGAACACTGACCCTGCAACTATCGATATCAATTTCGATAAAGCCCTAAGCTGGGTAAAAAAAGGAGCTCAACCAACTGATACAGTTAGAGCTTTATTGTCCTACAAAGGAGTCATGCACAAAAATCACCTTGACAAAGGAGTGTTAAAAGGTGCATTAACTCAAGAGCAAGCTGATGCAAAGTTTGCGGAGTGGATGGAAAACAAAGAAGGAAAAATTACAGCTAAGAAAGATAGCTTGGCAAAAGCAGCTGAAGAAGAAGAAAGTAAGCGTCATGCTGCTGAGGAAGAAGCTAATAAAAAGAAAGCGGCTGAAATTGCAGCAAAAACTGCTGAAGTTGTAGAAGAAACTACAGACACAGTGGAAGAAGCTGTAGAAACTGCAAGTGAAGCAGTGGAAGAAGCGGCTGAAGCTGTTGCGGAAGTAACTGAAGAAGTTGTTGAAGCTGTCGCAGAAAAGGCTGAAGAAGCAGCTACTGAGTCAAAAGAAGAAGCATCTTCTGAAGATAAGGAAGAAGAAAAGAAAGAAGCCTAAAATAGATCGATGCACATCGATGATTGTTTTTATTTAGGTTATACTCAAAAAACAATAGGTCATAAAGGGGAGTTAGCATTAAAATTAGATGTGGACTCCCCTTCTTCTTATGCCAATCTTGATGCGTTCTTTGTACAAAATCATAAAGGAGATCAAGTGCTTGTTCCTTATTTTGTAGAACACAGTCAAATTCAAGGCCAAATCCTACGTTGCAAAATTGAAGGCATAGACCAACAGAAAGAAGCTAAGGCCATTATCGGTAAAAGTATCTTTTTGCCGATTTCCGCTTTACCTGAATTGTCCGGAAATCAATTTTATTTCCACGAAGTCATCGATTATCAAATCAAAGACTCAGCATTTGGCATAGTTGGTACAATAGAGACTATCCTGGAATTTTCTACAACCAATTTATTTTCTGTGAAACATCAAGATAAGGAGATTCTCATTCCCATTAATGATGAGATCATCAATCGAGTTGATCGGGAAAACCAATGCATTGAAGTCTCTTGTCCTGATGGCTTAATTGATCTATACCTTGAAGAGTAAAGATGTCTTCCAGTTCAAGCAGTTTAAGATTCATCAGAAGGACTGCGAACAAAAAGTTGGAACCGATGCCGTACTACTAGGAGCTTGGACACACTGTCAAAAAACAAAGAGAATACTAGACATTGGCACAGGTACAGGCATAATTGCACTCATGCTAGCACAAAAGAGCAATGCAGCAAAGATTGACGCCATAGAGATTGACTCACGTGCTGCTATACTAGCAAAACGCAACTTTAATGAAAGCACATGGCATGAAAGACTTCAACTTATACACGGCTCATACGTTGACATTAAACTACCAAATAAAAAGTATGATTTGATTGTCAGCAATCCCCCCTATTTTGAAGTCAGTAAAAAATACACATCACGCGCCATTAGCAGACAACAGGCTAGCTTAACATTCCATCAATTGGTTCACAAAACAGCCCAACTGCTTCATCCGGAAGGAAAGTTTAACATCATTATTCCATATAATGAGATGCAAGACTTTGTTGCATTATGCAAGCAACAACATTTGCACCTGATTCGCTGTTGTAAAGTTTATGGTCATTTAGAATCTTCGTGTAAACGTGTATTGCTTAGTTTTTCTTTTAAAAATGACGCACTTAAAATGAATTCTTTACACATAGAGCTCAACCAACGTCACGAGTACAGTAAAGACTATATTGAATTAACGAAAGATTATTATTTAAACTTTTAATGGAAAAATATTTAGCAATATTAGAATGGATAAAGAGTCGACAATCTTTATACCCTATGCAAATGGAAGAAAATGCGATCATTCCTGATGAAAAGATATGGCGACTGCTTGAAACGGCAAATTATGCTCCTTCGCATAAGCGAACTGAACCTTGGAGATTCATTGTGTTTTCCGGTGCTCAAAAGGATACGTTTATTGACAAACAGAAAGAGATACTAAGCGAGTTAAATGAAACAGGTATAGACATTAGTGCAAAACTGAAAAAACTCGATTTGAGAAAAAAACAAATTTCTCATGTCGTTGCCATTTGCATGAAACGAGACCCAAAAGAAGCAGTTCCTGTTTGTGAGGAAGAGTATGCAGTTGCTTGCTCTGTACAAAACATGCTATTGAGCACGAAAAGTCTGAATATTATTGGCTATTGGAGCACAGGAAAGACGGCTTTTTCTCCTCAAATGAAATCCTTTCTTTCTCTTGGTAAAGCCGACAAATGCATGGGCTTCCTCATTCTCGGTGTCGCAAAGACTGGTTTACCTGTCATCCCTAAAAAACAGATGAGTGAAATCACTGAAAAAGTAATCTGGAGAAGTTAAGTTTCTAAAACTTCCCTATTGTTTTGCAAGATAACAAAGAGTCTCGCTCTTAATATTTCTCCCATGTTTTGGCACTCCAAAAAGACAGGTTCCCCGAAGTATTCTGCCAATTCAGACTTTAATTGATCCACCTTTTCAGGTAAACTGATGGCATCGTGCTCCATACAGTCTCCAAGATCTTTTAAGCGATAACGCGATACTTTGATGCGATTGGCAATTAAGGCTCTCTCCTCTTTTTGATATTGTCTGATCGTTTCCGGATTTAAAAGGTCTGTACAGAATTCAACAATGGGATTATTATCTTTAAAAAACTGCGGTAAATACATTGTTTTTCGACCTTCATAAGATTGCTGATCAAAATCTATCGCGCGAATTCTATACTGAATATCGTCAAAGTCAGGTGTAATGTCTACCACATAATTGTAAGACCGCATATCGCCGAGTAATCTGGCAAATGAACGTTCATTGAACTTGACAAATTCCTTGGCCAGTCGAATTCTATTCAAGTTAGTGTCCTCATTTAACCATTCTTTGATAAACACATCTCCCGGAATACCTGCTATATGTTCTTCTATGATTGTTGAGCCATCAACAATGTAAGATATTCTATTGGGCGATAAGATGTGCTCCAACTCTAACCCGTATATTCGATTTGCATCGGCTTTCTTAACATAGAAATAGTCGTAATTATCATTAAAGCGATTGGTTATTCTTACACGAAAAGGTTTAGAGTTACCGAAAGGACAAAAATCTATCCTATTGACATACAAATGCTCCATGCCTGAAGAATCTCCTTCGGTTTTAAGTAAAGCATAAACCTTACATAAATGACGATTGAGTTCCTCCATTTCATTTGAAAAGTAGTATACTGTTTCCCATAAAGTATCTTTTCCCGCTTTATCATAAAGGGGAACAGAATTTTCATAGTGATCTAAGTCCGAATAGGAAACCGGTAAATCCAACTCTCTGGAATAGCGCTTCAGGTATTTTCGCAATCCTTCTTTTATCGTGAAATGCTGCTTTTTCTTGGAGATATCATTCATACCATTAAGGTAAGAAAATATATTGCATAAATGCATCAAAAGAATGAGGAGACTTATAACTGCGGTCTTGATAGGTATTCGCCATCAATTTTACAATTCTAGAGTGCTGATTCACTAATCGATGCTCTATCTCGATGTTTCCCCAAAATTGCTCGTATGGTAATTCTCTCCTGAATTTCAGTGAGGGTTTAAGGTAAAAATGCTCTATTGACTTTAACAAACCTCCTTCTTCTACAACCTCTCTACTTGCATTCTTTAATGCATAACCTTTAGATATGCAGCGTTCAATAATCCATTGGATAAAACAATCGTAATCAAAAGCATCCCATGGAGTCTCTGCCCGAAAATAAAAACCATCCGATGTTTTATTCTGAAAGATTTCCATATTAACGATTATTGAAGCATCTTCACATTTCAACTGCCAATTGGCATAAATGTGTTCCAATAGCGCTTTATGTACGCCTTTTGCCTTCCATTTCTCAAAATCTTTGAGAAACATTTCACTTCGCACAAGTTGCTCGCGTACGTGAATTTCATCTTGTGAATGATAATCCTGAACACCAAGAAGTTCTTTAAATAAACGGTTAAAGAAAGACATGCAGCAAATTTAAATAGAAACAACAGGGAGAACTATATGTTGTATTGGGTTTTAAAATTCTTAGAATGAGAGAAGTATGTATTCTTTTGTTTTTTTTAATTACGTTTATCCCCTGAATGATAAGCACATAAACAATGAGTAAAGGCAAGAAGGTAATTAGCAAGGATGCGGAGAATTTCTTATTCAAATACCTTAATAATGCTTCACCAACGGGTTATGAAAGTGAAGGCCAAAAACTGTGGCTTGATCGGGTTGATCCATATATTGATGACAAATACATTGATACCTATGGCACCGCCGTAGCAGTTGTTAATCCGGAAAAGAAATTTAAAGTTGTCATTGAGGCACATGCAGATGAGATATCGTGGTATGTGCATTACATTACTAAGGATGGGTTTATTTATGTTAAAAGAAATGGTGGTTCAGATCACATGATTGCACCATCTAAGAGGGTCAACATACATACAAAAAAGGGTCTTGTAAAAGCAGTATTTGGTTGGCCGGCTATACATACAAGACTGAATAATAATGGAAAGGGAGAAAGCACTCCGAAAATCAACAATATCTTTCTTGATTGTGGTGCCAACTCTAAAGAAGAAGTTGAAAAATTAGGTGTACATGTTGGTTGTGTGATTACCTATGAAGATGAAGCCATAACACTAAATGATAAATATTACGTAGGCAGAGCTTTAGACAACAGAATTGGCGGTTTTATCATTGCAGAAGTTTTAAGACTGCTTCATAAAAACAAAGTGGAACTGCCTTTTGGGTTGTATGTGGTTAATGCTGTTCAGGAAGAAGTTGGATTAAGGGGTGCTCAAATGATTGTTGAAACTATAAAACCGGACGTAGCTATCGTTACTGATGTTTGTCATGATACGCAAACCCCCATGATCAACAAAATAGAACAAGGAGATTTTAAAGCTGGTGATGGCCCTGTTATAGCATATGGTCCGGCTGTACAAAACAACTTAAGAGAACTGATTATCGAAACAGCTGAGAAAAACAAAATTGCTTTTCAGCGTTATGCCGCTTCTCGAATTACGGGTACCGATACAGATGCTTTTGCTTATGCCAATGGAGGTGTAGCCTCTTCTCTTATCTCTTTACCTCTACGTTATATGCATACCACAGTAGAAATGGTACATAAGCAAGATGTTGAAAACGTTATTCAGCTCATTTATCACTCCTTATTGGCGATTGAAGAAAATCACAACTTCAATTATCTTAATCTATAGTCGAACATGTCTTATCTGCTTTTAAGTTTAGCAGGTATTCTGGCTTATGTATTAAGTACCATTTCCGGTGGCGGTGGTGCATTAACCTTATTGCCTATTGTTGGCTTCTATTTAAGACCGGATGCTGTAGCACCGGTTGTTAATCTCGGAAACATGATAGGCCGACCTGCAAGATTGGTCCTCTTCTGGAAAGACATCAATTGGTCTTTGGTTTTCTTTTATGTTCCTTCTGCCTGGCTTGGTGCTTTTATTGGAGCTTCTTTATTTGTTAGAGTCAACAGCCAATGGATGGGCTACCTTTTAGGTGGATTTTTAATCTATGCCGGACTTCAGTTTCTTATTAGCAAGAAAGAGCAAACATTTGTAGTTAAAAAATTCTATTTTATTCCACTTGGCTTTATTGTCGCAATCATCTCAACACTTTTTGGAGCTACAGGCCCAATAATGAACGCTTTCTATCTTAATTACGGTTTAAAAAAAGAAGAACTGATCGCCACTAAAACAGCCAACTCTTTCTTGGTCGGGATTGTACAAATCGGTTCATATGCTTTTCTAGGGTCTTTAAATGGCGATTTGTGGGCTTACGGCTTAGCCATTGGTATAGGTGCAATAATAGGAAACCTGATTGGCAAAAATTTACTTCAGAAAATGAGTCACTATTTCTTCAAACAACTCATTATTGTCGTAATGTTGATATCGGGAGCATTAATGATCATTAATCACTTGTAACTGATTAAACGATACTTGACATCATGCCCATTTCTGATCTCTCCATTCAACTCGGTATTGAGTCTTAAATCATCACGAGCTATCATGCCAACATTTGTCGCATACCTCTCACTAACATTTATGCGTTCTATTTTATTTTCCTCTTCAAATTGTGAAATGGTTAAAACAGAGTCATAACTTATTCCTTCAACATTTGCTCTTTGATGTAATGACCGAAACTGAAAAGATTGTTCTTGATCCGAATTTAAAGCATTGGCATCCCACTCATCGTTTTCAACAACCGGAAAAATCATTGGAATGGTAATGAGATTGTTTTTGAGCTGTTCTATTCTTCTGTCGGTCACCGTCCAACGGATAAAACGCTTTTGCTTCCATAATGAAGAATCATCAGCCCTCTCTAATACAGCTAGTCGAAATGCCGTTCTTTTTTCCAGGTCTTCGGTAACTTCTACAACCTGTAATTTTCTATGAAAACTAAAGGTATCAATGGTTTGCGAAAAATCGTCATAATGAATCGAATCAATCTGATAAACCCATTCTGCATTCAGATTGACGGGAAAATATTGCTTACCTAAGAAAATAGAAACGACATCCTTATCTTCTTCACATGACAAAAACATGAATAAGCCAACAACGCATATGTATTTCCATAAAACTTTCGTCATGATCTCATGATAAAGCCTCCGCCAATGAGGTCATTACCTTCATAGAATACCGCTGATTGGCCCGGAGCGACTCCTTTTACCTGATTTCTGAAATTGACCTCTATCTCTCCTTTTTCATTTACACTTAACTGGCTCATTGTACCACGATCTTTATACCTCACTTTGGTCAATATCTCAACCTCTTCAGGAATCTTATCGTATTTGATCAAATTCGGTTGTCTAACTTTCATGGTCATCTTTTTAAGATCTTCTTCTTTACCTAAAACAACCGTATTGTCTTCAGGGTTGATTCTAACAACGTACATTGGCTCCCCCAATGCTATTCCCAGCCCCTTTCTTTGACCAATTGTATAAAATGGATAACCTTCATGCTGTCCGAGTATATTTCCTTTTGTATCAATGAAATGTCCCCCTTTTACCTGTTCTTCCAACCCATCTATTTTTCTTTTCAAGAATCCACGATAATCATTATCAGGTACAAAGCAAATCTCATAGCTCTCTCCTTTTTTGGCCAATTCAGTATGACCTCTGTCTTTGGCCATTTGTCTGATCTCAGGCTTAGAAAACTTGCCTAATGGAAACTTTGTGCGGGCAAGAGCTTCCTGACTTAAACCCCACAATACATAAGACTGGTCTTTGTTTTCATCCTTTCCTTTTGAAACGACATATCTCCCATTTTCATATCTCACATTCGCATAATGACCGGTTGCTATATACTCGCAACCCAATTGATCTGCTCTTCTTAATAAGGCATCCCATTTTATATGTGTGTTGCATAATACACAAGGATTTGGTGTTCGTCCGGCCATGTATTCATCAACAAAATTATCGACAATGAAGCCTCCAAACTCCTCTCTGATATCAATAATGATATGATGAAAGCCATAATTAACAGCCAATATGCGTGCGTCATTGATATCGTCTAAGCTACAGCAACCTGTAGACTTTCTATTGCCACCTGAGCTTGAGTAATCCCACGTCTTCATCGTTACGCCAATCACCTCATAACCTTCTTCATGCAAAAGCAGAGCTGTCACAGAACTATCTATACCACCACTCATGGCCACCAATACTTTCCCCTTAGTCTTGCTCATTGTATTTTATCTTTCCTTGCATATCTTCAAACTCCAAATCATCTTTCACCTGATCTTCAAACTCTTCATAACTCCCTGTCTTCTCACCTTCAGAAAGAGGTGTCAATCGATACCCTTGTTTATATTCTATTCTTCTCAATTCGTTTCCTTCTTCATCATAATAGATCCACTCTCCATCTTTTACATCCTTTTCATATTGACCAACTGATTTTAACTGGCCACTGCTATAATAAAATCTAGTCTTCCCTTTCCGGTAACCATTAAAGTATGTTCCCTCTTGAGACGGTTTTCCGTTTCTATAAAAAGTTCTATAAGGACCATCTTCTAAATTGGCCTTAAAACTGATTTCTTCTGCAAGTATTCCATTAGGGTAATAGGTCTTCCATGTTTCGTATTTCTGATCTGAAATGTAGTTCCCCTCATTGACCTTAAGTCCCTTTGCTCCATATGTGATCCAATGGCCATGCTTCTTTTGATTTAAATATTCTCCTTTAGCCATGGTATCTCCGGTTTGATAGTAATGCGTTACCCTTGCTTTTCCTTCTCCAAGATGCTCAACAATTGATTGTAATTCTCCTGTCTTGAAAAAATACTTAAAAATGCCAAAAGGTTGACCTTCTTTAAATTGTCCTCTGTATCTAAGCTCCCCACTTGAATAGTAGCCTACCTTCTCCTCACTCAGTCTTTGCTTTAGGCTATCTTGTGCCATGTTTTGTGCCTGCATATTAATCACAAGTACCGAGTTAAGCAAAGTCAAAATCAAACTGAAAAAAAATGGTTTCTTCATGATGCAAAATTAAGTATTAATAGCCAGCTAAGATGACAGCAAACAAAAGGCATACCAAGCTGAATATCCAAATTTGAGTCGAATTGCCTATGTTTATGGCATGCAAACATTCCTTCGGCAAGTTGCTTCTAATTTGTACTCCAAACATCATCATCAGCTAAAGGATTTATGCATTGTTTTTCCAAGTAGAAGAGCTACGGTTTATTTTCAAAAACATCTGTCTCAATTAATAGAAAACAATTCATGGTCTCCTTTGCTTTTTTCTTTGGAAGACTTTATCTCTATACATGCCAAGCTTGTTCAACTTGATCAGGTCGATCTCATTTTTGATCTGTACACCGTTCATAAGAAAATAGAAGGAAGTAAAAGACAAGAATTTGATGAATTTCTATCTTGGGCAACAGTACTTCTTCAGGACTTCAATGAACTGGATCGGCATTTAGTATCGGCAGAAGACTTGTATGACTTCTTAAGTGAAGCAAAGGCAATAGAGTCTTGGCAGCCTCAACAAAATGAACTGAGTGAATTTCAATACAACTATTTAAGATTCTGGCGATCTCTCAAAACGTATTATCAAGAGTTTAGGGAAATACTGTTAAGCAAGAAAGCAGCTCACCAGGGTTTACTGTTTCGCAAAGTAGCTGAAGAGAGTGTTCCATTGGTGTTTAAGCATCAAATCTGCTATTTTGTCGGATTCAACGCCTTGACTAAGGCCGAATCGGTTTTTATCGAAAAATACTTGTCTAACAATAGCTCTTTTATGATTTACGATTCAGATGATTTTTATGTTCAAAACCAATTTCATCAAGCAGGGCATTTTTTGAGAAAAAACCTGAAACATCCAAAAGCAATTACTATAAATGACAAAGGCTTCTCAAAAACAAAAAAAATTCGCGTTTATGGAATTGCAGGTAATATTGCTCAAGCCAAACTTTGCGGAGATTTATTGCATTCTTCAAAAAGTGATCAAACAGCAGTTGTACTTGCTGATGAACAATTGCTCATACCCGTTCTTGATGCCGTGCCGGAATCAATAGAAGACATTAATGTCACAATGGGTTATCCCATATCCTCTTCAATCTACTATGATGTTATTCAAAAAATCATATTGCTTCATGGTCAAGCGGAAAAAATAAAAGGAGCCAGTTTGTTTAGCACACAATTGCTTAGTGCTTTAGTAAAGCATCCCGTCTGGCAATTGTTTGATGCCAATGTGATTAGTGAAAATCAAAAAATCAAACAACAGATTGAAGGTCAATATATAAGTAGCTTTAATTCCAAAGACTTATATGATTTTGAAGAAAAACTTCAAGCTAAAATCTTTAACTGCCAGTCTCCGCAAGATTTAATTGAGGCACTTTCTACATTGAGTACCCTAATTACACATCTTCTCTATCAAAAAGACAGCCTGGACTTTGCCATTGCTCAAGAACTCCAAAAAGGTCTAACGAGTCTAAAAGCAAGATTAGAACAACAAAAAGAAGAAGTGAATTGGAAAGCCTTGCAATTCATTTTTCAGCAATTGATATCCACAAGCACAGTTTCCTTTATCGGTGAGCCAATAATGGGCTTGCAGATTATGGGAGTATTAGAATCTCGAAACCTTGACTTTGACCATATTATACTAACAAGTGTAAATGAAGGGATATTACCCTCGGGAAAGAGTCAGAACTCCTTTATTCCTTATGACATAAAACGAAAATTTGGCCTTCCATCTTATCAAGAAAAGGACTCTATTTTTTCTTATCACTTTTTCAGGCTTCTACAAAGGGCTGAACACATTGATATTATATACAATACTCAGGTTGATGCTTTAATGGGTGGGGAGAAAAGCAGATTTATTAATCAACTAATTGAGGAACTACCAAGATACAATCCTAGTGTAGATTTAAGTGTAGAAGAAATCAGCTTTAAATTTCCCGAAAGAGCAATATCAAAACCAATTATTTCTAAATCAGATCAATTGATACAATTGATTAAAGAGCGTTTTGAGACAGGCATATCGGCATCAGCAATTAATAGCTACCTGCAATGCCCACTTGACTTCTACTATCGGTACCTCCTGAAGCTTAGGGAAGAAGAAAGTTCTTCAACAATTGAAATTAGTCAATTCGGCACCATTGTGCATGATGCATTGGAGATGCTCTATGCTCCTTTAGTTGGAAAGGATTTGCAAAAAGAACACCTTCACAAGCTTAAAGACCGTATTGATGAAAGTTTAGTAAGCGCTTTTGAGAAGAAATTCAAGAATAAGCCTGACTTTGGTTTTATGATGCTAGCATATGAGGTAGCCAAACAGTACCTTCATCGTATTGTCAATTTAGACATTGACTATATATCTACAGGTAATACACTAAAAATAATTGCTTTAGAAAAGCAGATTAAACATTGTTTTGATCTTGAAAATGGTATATCGGTTCAGTTTAACGGTTTTATTGACAGGATAGATGAGTGTAATGGTGTTTCAAGAATAATTGATTATAAAACCGGAAAGGTAGAAGCACGAGATTTGAAAATCAATCATCTTGATCAATTATTGGATGGGTCTAAAAGCATTGCGCTTCAGGTTATACTGTATAAAGCTGCAACAGAAAAACAATTTCCTAATAGTGAGGTTGGTGTTCTTTCTCTAAAAACCAGAGACACCAAATTTCTTGAGCCTGAAATTCAAATTCACAATGGTTTTAATTCTTATTCAGAGTTGGTCAACCAAATTCTAGAACACATCTATACAAGTTTAACTGATAAGACTCAACCTTTTAGCCATAATGAAGTGTCTAAGTATTGTTCATTTTGCACCTAAAAACGATAGGCCTTCAATAATTGAAGGCCTATCAGGGAATAGCTGTAAGATATCTACCACAAAGTCTTACACCTAGAAGACGAATTCAATTTTAAAATAGTTGCCTAATTTTAAATTTAGTTTTACGCGCAATGAATAAAGCCCTGTCTATAACCTCTTTAATGCTTCTATTTTTGAGTCTTTTTTCTCAAAATCCCACAAAGAAATGTGGTTTTGAGGATGCTTTAGAGCAAGTAAAAAATACTCCTGAATACTTACAAGTTCAAAAAGAAATAAAGTCCAATCAGGCTTTTTCCGGAATTTATAAAGCTGATACCGTCATTAGAATTCCTGTTGTGTTTCATATTATATGGAAACATCCCAATCAAAATATAGATGAATCACAGATCTACTCGCAGCTTGAGGTTCTAAATAAGGACTATCGCTTACTAAATTCTGATATAGGAATAGTTCCCGCTCAATTTTCCAAAGCAGATGTAAAATTGGAGTTTTGTTTAGCTAAGATCGACCCTAATGGCAATTATACACATGGCATTACTCGAACCCAGACTACTTTAGAAGACCTTGGAGTGAATAATCAATATTTTGTAGTTCGCCCAATTTGGGATCGTGACAAATACCTTAATGTGTGGGTCTGTGACTTTGGTAACAACATTGCCGGACAAGCTTTTCCTCCCGGTTCACCGTCAGATCGAGATGGTGTAGTCATTGATTACACTAATTTTGGAACAACGGGAACGGTTGTTTATCCTTATGACCTTGGACGAACTTTGACTCATGAAATTGGCCATTGGTTGAATCTCTTTCATATTTGGGGTCAGAATGATAGGAATCCTAGCTGTGCGAGTGATGACGATGTAGCAGACACACCCAACCAATCTGCTATTTATTTTAATTGTCCCGGTCTTAGAAATAGTTGTAGCAGCCCGGACAACACCAACAATTTTATGGGATATGTTGATGACAGATGCATGGCTAATTTTACTGCCGGTCAGAAAACAAGAATGAGAAACGCCATTTTGAACTCCCGTCCGGGGATTATCAGTTCAGATAGGGGTTGTAATTACATAGGTTTAGACAAAAGCTTTTCTTCAAATCTTCAAATTTTCCCTAATCCTGCAAAAGGACAAGTAAAAATTAAATTCTCAAATTCTAAACCGAATGATCTCATTTTTTCACTCTATGATTTAAATGGTAAACAGATAAGTCCTGCTGAGCTTCAAACGAACACCAATGAGATTGAACTCGATATACATCAATTAAAAAGTGGTATTTATTTCTTAGAAATATCAAGCAATAATAAAAAGGCGATTAAAAAGCTCATCATCAACAATTAGTAATTACCCATTGTTTACCTTTGAAAAATTGAATTTTTTCTATGAATTTACAACTGATTTTAAAGTCCTCAATCTCTTCTGAATTAAAAAAAATAGCTGAAAAGATCTTTCACCAAGAAAGAATAAATTTTAATGAAGGTGTTCTATTGTTTGAACAAGGCGACTTAAACCTTTTAGGCAGTTTAGCCAATTACATAAGGGAGCAGAAACATGGAGATACAACTTATTTCAATAAGAATTTTCACATTGAACCCACTAACATCTGTGTTTTCGATTGTAAATTTTGTGCTTACTCTAAACTTTTGAGAGACAAAGGGGATTACAATGCTTGGGAAATGTCTGAAGAAGACATCTATGAGACTATAAGGTCTTACGATAAGTCTGATGTAACAGAAGTTCATATTGTAGGTGGTGTTCATCCCAAAATGGGGCTTCAGTATTTTGCAAATTTGATTAGAAACATAAAACAAATTCGCCCTAATATTCATGTTAAAGCATTTACAGCAGTAGAGTTAGAATACATGTGCCGTAAAGCAAAAGTATCTTATGAAGAAGGTTTACAAATTCTAAAAGATCATGGTCAGGATTCATTGCCCGGTGGAGGTGCCGAAATCTTTGCAGAAGACATCAGAAACGAAATTTGCAAAGACAAGTGCAGTTCTGATGAATGGTTAGAAATACATGAAACAGCTCATAAAATTGGTATGCCATCAAATGCCACACTGCTTTACGGTCATATAGAAGCATATGAGCATCGTATTGATCACATGGAAAGGCTCAGAAGTTTACAGGATAAAACAGGAGGTTTCAATACATTTATTCCTCTCAAATATAGAAATGGAAACAATCAAATGTCTCACATTAAAGAAGTAAGTGTTATTGAAGATTTGAAAATGTATGCTGTCTCAAGAATCTATATGGACAATTTTGACCACATAAAAGCTTATTGGCCAATGATCGGAAGAAATACTGCTCAATTGACTTTAGCTTATGGTGTAAATGACATTGACGGCACTATTGATGATACAACAAAGATATACAGCATGGCTGGCGCAGAAGAACAAAATCCGACAATGACCACTGACGAGCTTGTTCAGTTAATTAAACAAGTTAATCGCAAGCCGGTAGAAAGAGATAGTGTTTATAATATTTTGAAAGACTATTCGGAGATCAGTATTTCTTAGTTGTTTATTTCTTTCTTCTCACACGTTGATTCAGTAACTCAACGCCTAAAGAAAAGACCAGAGAGAAATAGATATAACCCTTAGGGACATGAACATGGAAGCCATCTAGAATAAGAAGGGTACCAATCATTATAAGAAAGGCCAAAGCAAGCATCTTGATCGTTGGGTTTCTATTGACAAAATCACTTACTTTCTTTGCAAAGATTAACATGACGAGTAAGGCCATTATAACAGCTGCAATCATAATAAGAACTTGATTACTTAGCCCCACTGCTGTCAAAATTGAATCGAAAGAGAAAACTACATCCAAGAGGACAATTTGAACGATGGCCTTTCTTAGTGTCATTGTAAAGTTCTTATTATCATCATTGACCTCCTTATCCCCTTCTATTTTTTCGTGTATTTCAGAAGTGCTTTTTGCCAAAAGAAACAAACCTCCTGCAATTAGAATCAAATCTCTTGTGCTTAAATCAAAGTCATACACACTGATTATTGGAGCTGTGAGTTGCACTATCCACGATATTGCAAACAACAAGGCTACTCTAATTAGAATGGCTAATAATAAACCGAAATTTCTTGCTTTAGACTGTTTTTCCTTAGGTAATCTATCAGAAACTATAGAAATAAAAATGATGTTATCAATTCCTAAAACAATCTCTAAAAAAGTTAAAGTAAGTAGACTAATCCACGTTTCTGAATGCAAGAAAATTTCCATTTAAACTAAATTTAGAGTAAAAATAGTTTTTTTAACTCAAAAAAAATAGAGGAAATAAGAAAATGATTATCAGTAACTTAAACTTGCAGACAGTATATTTTTAAAATTTTATTTAGTACTATGTATTGCATATTACCTTTTTTTATATATATCTTTGTCAAACCAATTATTATATAAAAATGAAAAAGATAAAACTAAGTCTAATCGCATTGTTTTCTTTGGGCGTCCTTTTTGCCGGAAATAATCAAGGTAAATCAGATGAAATATATCAGGAATTGAAAAGAGGCGACAATGTGTTTAGCATGAGTCTCTCAAAAGAGATGATTGATTTCTTTGATCTTGATATTGACCTTAATGGTAAAGAAAAACTCATCACCGGAGATTTTACCGAAGGAAAGATGCTTATTATAAATGAAAAGAAAGACTGCTCAGATATAAAAGAGCGCTTTGAAAAAGAAGGTTATAAATTAGTTGAGATTGATGATGAAGAGATTGACGATGATGACGGAGACGCAGAAGTTTATCTCTTGATCAGCAAGAACGGTAAAATTGTTGAAGAGGCTCATTTTTTAGTTTCTGAAGATGACAAATTCATTTTGCTTTCGATTTTCGGAAGAATGAAAGTAGAAAATAAATAACACAGATTTATTATAGAATTTATGAAGATAGAAAACACAAAAGCACAGATGCGCAAGGGAGTTCTGGAGTTCTGCATACTCTCCATTCTTGCATCTAAAGAGGCTTACCCTTCTGAAATAATCGACAAGCTCAAAGAGGGAAAACTCATTGTGGTTGAAGGAACCCTCTACCCGCTCCTAACGCGATTAAAAAATGCAGGATTATTAAAGTACAGATGGGAGGAGTCCAAGTCCGGGCCACCCCGAAAGTATTATGAACTCACAACAGTAGGTGTCGAGTTCCTTAAAGAGCTAGAATCAACATGGAATGATTTGGTACTAGCGGTAGAATTAACCAGAAAAAACAGCAAATAAGAAAAACGCACAACAATGAATAAGACAGTTACAGCGAATATTAGTGGCATTGTATTTCACATAGAGCAACAGGCATATGAGAAATTACACAAATACCTCACTACAATAAGAAACTATTTTCATGACTCTGACGGTAAAGACGAAATCATGGCAGACATTGAGTCTCGAATTGCTGAGTTGTTTAGAGAATCTCTAAACAATGGCAAAGAGGTAATTACCATGAGTGAAGTAGACCGCGTAGTTGAAATTATGGGAGAACCAGAGCAATATATGGATGAAGGCGAAGAATTTCAACAAAGCCATTCAGACCATAGTTATTCTTACAATCAAAGCAATGAAGAGAAATTCAGATCCAAGAAATTGTTTAGAGATGAAGATGACAAAGTTTTAGGTGGTGTCTGTTCCGGGTTTGGACATTATTTTGGAATAGACCGCATCTGGTTAAGAGCAGCATTTCTTATTGCCTTAATCTTCTTTGGATCCGGAGTTTTACTATACATCATTTTATGGGCCATTATCCCTAAAGCCAAAACAACCGCTGAAAAGTTAGAGATGAAAGGAGAACCCATTAATGTTGAAAACATTGGTAACACTATAAAAGAAGAATTCAACACTTTTAAAAAAAAAGTAGATAATGTAGACTCAAAAGGTCAAGTCAGAAAAGCAGAGAATGCCATTCACAAGTTCTTTGATCTAATTGGAAAGCTGTTAATTTTTGCTTTTAAATTCATAGTTAAATTGTTGGGGGTAGTCTTTATCGCTGCCTCTTCAATTGCTCTAATCACGCTTTTAACCATTCTAATTGGCGCTCCTACGGATATTGATTTTAATGGAGAGAACTTTGGCAGCTATTGGAATGAAGGCTTAGCAGAAATATTCTTTAGTTCAGAGTCCATGTTTTATTCCGGTTACATTGGTGGTTTCCTTATTATACTTATCCCATTGTTGGTTTTGTTATATGCAGGATTAAAAATTGTGTTTGATATTCCCAGCTCCAATAAACTTGTAGGAATCACTGCATTTGCTCTATTTATCATTGGAGCGGTAATGATATCGATTTCAGCAAGCTCAACTGCTTCTGAATATACAACAAGACAGAACATCACAGAAATGATACCGATTGAGAACTTTCCATCAGATACTCTCATACTGTCATCACTTGATGATAGCTATTCTTCAAGATCTTTTCATTCTCACGAAATATACATCGAAAACGATTATATACTCACGGACAATTTAGAGATTGATGTCATACAGAGTAAAACTGAAAATATCTATTTGAGATTGAATAAATCATCTCGTGGAGGAAATAGAAAGGAAGCCGGATCAAGAGCTGAAAAGATTGACTTCACATATGAACTAGAGGAAAATGAGCTAAAAGTAAGCCAATACATTGACTTTCCTTTAGAAGACAAATTTAGAAACCAGGAAGTTAAAATAAGTATTGCTCTACCTGTTGGTAAATCCATTTACCTCTCGTCTTCTTCAACTGATATCATCTATGACATTAAAAATGTTACCAATACCTACGATGGAAAAATGATTGGTCATACATGGTTAATGACAGAAGATGGTTTGAGTTGCACAGATTGCAAATGGATAGTCGATAAAACAGATAATGAAGATTCAGATGAAGAAGAAAACATTTAAGCTAATTGTCTTAATATCAGGAATCACAATAAGTTTTTTGATTGGCTTGTCAATCAAAAACAATAGAAGCAGTGTAACAAATGAAGAGACTCATTCGTCTCATGAAAGAACAGTCAATAATTACCAAGTAAAATATGATTTAAGCTTCTTTAAACCCATATAAAAATCCCTCCATCCTCAGAAACTACAGTTAAACAATTTTATTCAGAGGATTTACCACGAAAAGCTCCCGAATCGGGAGCTTTTTATTTAAATATCGGTGAATAGTTTTCTTCTTTGAGTTTTGAAACAAACCAAACATGAAACTGAATGAGTTCAGGAGTATTGATCTTCCATTTATACTTTTCGTTCTGTTCCAATATCAATAAATCGTCTTTCTTTCTTGCCGCAACTTCCTTAAAGTTATAATTTCTTCGATTAAGGTCAATTAAAATATTTAGAATCAGTTCTTCCCTACCGCTTGACTTTTTTGTTAATTCAGCCCTTTGAAGATATTTCCTAAAGTTTTCGATTTCATAATCTAGCAGATCGAATTTTTTTAACTCTACGAAAATCAATAATTGAAGTAAACGAATCCATACATTCCATCCTTCCTTGTCTTTTTCTATTTCAACAAGCTCATTTAAACTTAATTGCGCGCCTTTATAATCTCCAAGCAAAAAGTGTGTTACTGCCTCATAATAGGAAAAAATGGACTTACGATAGCCATATTTTTTGAGGATGCTCAATTGAAATACATCCTTCAAAATGGTCATTGCACGCTTATAATCGGACTGGAAGAAAACCGCTTGAAATTTCGATTCAATAGCAGTCAGGTAATTATTATTAACAGTTGCTCCTGATAGACTAAGGGCTTGTTCAGCCTTTTTCTCAGCCTGCTCAAATTGAAACAACAACAAATTAGATTTAGACACTTTATTATTGAGATATATGATTCGATTCTTAGAATAGATCGCCGGTTCATTCGTCAATAATTCGATCATTAGTTCTCCTGTTTCAATAAAGGCTTTGACATCATTGGTAATATCATAAAGTTCTAACTTCAGAAGATACAAATAGCTTATCGCATTTACACTGGATTGAATTTGTATCAGTTCTTCGATACGACTTACTGCGCTACTTAAAAATTCAGTAATAAAGCTTCTATTAGACTTTATATTAATTAAACTATCGTATTCATTTATAATGAAACGAATTTGTTCTAAAGTTTGTCTCTGCCTTAAGTACACTTCCAGATCAGATTTTAATTGATCTGCTTTTTTAATATTATTTCTTGCAATATTCGATGTCAGTAGCATGGAAGTCGCCTCAATCAACTCATCAAATAGCTCGTACTTTTTAGTATCCCTTATTGTTCGCACATTAAGGTTTACTGCTTTTAATACAAGTCCCCTACTTTTCAAAATGTGAGCCTGAATCAATTGTTTTTTAGCACGATATCTTGCTTTAAATATCTGACTATAGGTACTCCCTCTATTAATATTTGGCTCTAGAATTAAACTTTCTTCTATTTTATAACTTAATCTTCTTATCAGGCGCTTAAAAGAATCATCAGATGAGTTTTTTGAAACCTTTTGTTTTAAGTCGTCGTAACTAAATTGTTTCTTCTTACATAGAAGAGTAAACAATTTAAACATCTTCTTTTCATTGGCCTTTAAGTTCAAATAGTATGCATTTAGCTGTTTACTAAACAACCTTTTTTCAGCGCCATTCATTATGCTGATTAGCTCTTTTAGCTCTTCTAAGTAATCTTTTTTTCTCACTTCAATTGTCAATAACAGATTAGCTAATCTAATTGATAACTAATTATCTGGTCGATTAAAATATGAATTTTTATAAATAATCTAAGTCAAAGCAATTGATTATTTGTCCTAAACTCTTCGAGTTTACCCCCATATGTTTGGGGTATAATAATTCATAAAAATAAAAAATGACTAGCTTAATTACACTTTTAATTTCCCTTTTAGGATATGGAACTCCAGCCGACTTTGAACACTATACAGAAGCAGAGCTTAATGAGCAAATTGAAATCGTTCAAAATGATCAGGCTGAAGGAACGCAAGATGATGACGGAGGAATCCTAGACGATTGGGATATGTAGTATATTAGCAAACGCTCAATTATAGAATTATATTATTTCAAAGAAATACCTGTACATGCTTTAAATTCAAAATCTCAGTTTAAAGAGCCTTATTCAAAAGGCAAAATCACAGGTAAAGAATCACAACATTTATTGACTTAAAAAAATGACTAGCTTAATTACACTTTTAATTTCCCTTTTGGGATATGGAACTCCAGCCGATTTTGAAAACTATACAGAAGCAGAACTTAATGAGCAAATTGAACTGGCTCAGGAAGACGATGGCGGAATACTAGACGACTGGGATATGTAAGATATCTCAGACATATTAAAGACTAATATTTAATTGTCAATATTAGTCGATTTAAATATCTAATAAATAGACATATAGAATTTATTTAAGTAAATAACTATGTCTATTTTTAGACTTATTTGTCCTATATTATAATATAGTATGGATATACTTTTACACTGTAATTTGAAAAAAGCAGCGGATGAACAGTGTAAAAAAAATGATTAAGACCCTCAATCAAGACCACCTAAATAGCGTTCGATCTATTCTGGAAAATGATGAAGGGTATAACAAATACACACTTGTCATTTTTGATGCTTATTTGAGCAATGCTTCTGAAGATGAAGTAATGCAATCGCTTGGACTTAGTGAAAAGTCCTTTAAAGTTTTCGAAAGATCTATAGAAAATTCAATTTTTGAATTTTATGGCCTTGAGGGAAAGAAAATCCAAGATTTGATCTTTTCATCAATATTTTACAGTCAGTATGGTAGTTCCTCTAAATCAGTACAAGATCAATGTGCAGAGCTTGAGGAATTATTTCACAACATGAAGCAATTGCAAATTGAGCAAGCCTCTGCTCCACTATTAAAGTTTTTGACTAATCTAGCTGTAAATACCCCTTTAGAACCAGTATATGCTCATTTATATGAAAAATACAATCAAATAGATCTTCAAATTGAAAATATGTTGACACTCTTCAGTCAGCTCAACCAAAACATAGAAGATTTATTGGCGGAATTTAATTTTAAGATTGCATCCAATCATTCTTTAAAACTATTGGATCAAATTCAAAATATAGCCAATGAGGTTGATAATCATTCCTCACATGTTATAATCGCGCTTTCTAAGCTTAATATTGCCGTATTTGGAAATTCTTCAATCCTTGACGACGAATTTAACCTTGATGATACCATTGCATTTGTTGAGTCAACAATTGACAAATTACCTTTCGGATTAGACCGATTCTACCTCAACAATGTTTTTACTCATATTTATTGTCATCATCTTGTAAATGAGGGTAAACTGGAAATTGCCGCTGATATTATTTCGAACGAATCAGAAAGACATTTATTTGAAGCTTCAAATTTTGACTTTCCAAACCACATTTCCGCATACCTTAAAGACATCAAGTCAAAAACTAAGTTGATTTTAAATCAATACCAAAGAAAAAACACTTCCGTTTCAGGAAATCATGATTTACTATCCGGGGACCTATTCTCAAATATTCTTAATTGATTGGTTAACATTGTCCCCATTTCTTAAGCCGGTGAGGGGTGATGGTCTCACCGGTTTTTTTTATTACTTCACTTCTCCGCATTATCTGGTAAAGCAATATCAATAAACCGACATATTTTCGCAGCAAACTGCGTAATATCCATCTGCTCTGAAAATATTAAGCCTTGATCTATATTACTGCCGTATATCAAAAAAGGAACATGAGAGTCATAGGTATAAGGCGAGCCATGTGTTGAGCCTGTATTACTATAACTTACCCAGTTAGACTCTTCTAAAAGTATCAAATCTCCGGAACGCTCATCACGATATCCGTTGAAAATCATTTTATCATAGGTCTCGTAGGTTCTATTCATTCCGGGTGACCATATCTTTTTTATCCCTTCTAAATCAGATAGAGGTTGATTCAACAAGTCAAACAGTTCATTTTGATCGATCTTGTATTTGTTCAAAAGAGAAGCATTGAAGTAAAAATTAAGATTCACAAAACGCTCAACCCAGTCCTCATCACCATAGTTAACATCTAATATAGAGTCAGTATAAGCTTCAATAACAGATCGATTCAGATAACCTGCATTTTGTCCTAGTTGTTTTAAATACTTTGGTGTTGAGCCCGCACCATGATCGGCAGTTAAAAACAGGAGAAAATTATCCTTTCCAATTTGTCTTTCCAGTTCATCAATAAAATCAGCAAGATCAAGATCAAGCCTTAAATAACAGTCTTGTACTTCTTTTGAGTCAACCCCAAACTGATGACCTATATAATCTGTTGCAGATAAACTGATACTCAAAAAGTCAAGATCATCATCTTTTCCCAATGCCTCCTTAATGATAATGTTTTTTGCAAAATCTAAGGTCATCGTATTGCCAAAGGGGGTTCTTTTAAAAACATCAGCCCCTATTTCTTCATGTAAGTCTTTTAGATCATAAGGAAAAGAAGTTGCTCCTCCCTTATAAAAAGGTGCTTCAAACTCATTTTTATCCGGTAAACTTTCTTTGTAATCTTCTAAAGGTCTCAATAAACTCCAATTATCAGGAAGATACTCCTTTAAAAAATCCTTTTCATTAAAGGCCTTTAAAACATCATGATTTCCATTGTAGTACTCCCCGGTTACCCAATATCCTTTTTTACTGTCAAACCAATAGGCGGCGTCTGCAGATCTGCCGACAGGTAGTATCGCTCCTCGATCTTTCAATGCAATACCTATAGTCTTACCGCGTTGTACTGTTGCAATTTTTACAACATCAGCAATGGTTTGAGCTTCAAGACGCAAAGGAGACATTTGAACAGGATTATTAGGATCTTCAACACAGTACACCATTTTATTTTCTTTCCTATCGTACCATGAATTAGCAACTATTCCATGCTGAGAAGGTGTTGTTCCCGTAAATATACTGGCATGTCCCGGTCCTGTATAAGTTGGTTTATAATTGTAATGTGTATTTGTGTAACTATGCCCCTCTTGAACAAGTTTATTAAAACCTCGATCTGAAAAATCTTTCCTGAATCTCAACAGGTAATCATATCTCATCTGATCTACCACTATTCCAATCACAAGACGAGGCTGATGATAAATTGTATCTGTACTTTGTGAATTCACTTTAATGCAAAGGACTGCGAACCAAAGAAAAAGTGCTATGTGTTGTTTTTTCATGCTTTTAGTTTATTCAAAAAAACATAGATAAGGCATATCCCTAAAATTAAGCTTAAGGCTATGTTAAATATTGCAGCCATTTGATTGCCTTGCTTTAAAAGTTGATACGTCTCTAAGCTAAAGGTTGAAAATGTACTTAAACCTCCACAAAGACCAATAATTAAAAATGCGTAGTAAGGTGAAGAGCTATCCAAATTTTTATAAGACATTATCATCAATACCATTCCAACAATAATGCAACTTAGCATATTGGACATAAAGGTTCCAACTGGCAGGTCGATATTATATCTTAAAACAAATCGCCCAATAAGAAAACGTAAAACAGAGCCTACTCCTCCTCCTAAAAAAACAGCTAACAATACTTTCATTTGAGCAAAAAGGATTTAAAGAAACGATAATTTATAAACGCAATTAATGCTCCCAAGATGGCTCCCGCAATAACATCACTAGGATAATGCACAGCTAGATATACTCTGCTAAAAGAGACCAGAGAAGCCCAAATTAATAACCCAATGACAAGAATTCTACCCTTTAAAAAAAGGCAGAGCAGTACAGCCAAACCAAAGCTATTTGCTGCATGACTTGAAACAAAACCATACTTGCCGCCACATTTGTTATTAACCAATTCGAGAAACGGTTTCAGCTCTAAGTTATGACAAGGCCTATATCTCTCAAACAACTCTTTAAACCAATGCACTGAAATCTGATCGCAGAGTGTAATGGTTATTACTACAGCAAGCAGAGGAAGCCATATTTTCAGCTTGTACTTTTTATAGAGTAACCAGAGCAGATAAACATAAAGAGGAAGCCATTGCAGTTTACCTGACATTTGCCACATGATCCAGTCTAAAGCTACAGTATGCCACTCGTTAATAGCAAGAACAGCGTTTTGATCTATTTCTTTGATTAAGTCAATCATTAATGGCTCTCCAGATCTTATCTTTTAATTGAGAAATATTAAACTGTGTAACCGATGAAAAAAACAATACGTCGTTTCCCTTTAAAGTTTCTTTTATTTCTTGCATTAATTCTTCATCCAACATATCAGCCTTCGATACTGCAAGAATTCTAGGTTTATCTAGTAATTCCGGGTTATGTTCTTTTAACTCATTCAGCAAAACTTTGTATTCATTTAGAATATCATCGCTATCAGCGGGAATTAAAAACAGTAAGACAGAATTTCGCTCAATATGCCTAAGAAATCTCAAACCCAGACCTTTCCCTTTATGAGCACCTTCAATAATACCAGGTATATCTGCCATAATAAAAGAGCGATGATCGCGATAGGATACAATTCCTAAATTGGGACGTAAAGTGGTAAAGGGATAATTAGCTATCTCTGGTTTTGCTGCTGAAATAGACGCTAAAAGAGTTGATTTTCCTGCATTTGGAAATCCGACCAAACCAACATCTGCCATGACCTTCAACTCCAAAATTTTCCATTCCTCTGAACCTGCTTCACCATCTTGAGCATATCTTGGCGTTTGATTGGTAGAAGATTTAAAATGAGCATTTCCTAAACCACCCCGACCTCCTTTCACTAAGATGTATTCCTCTTCATGATTCATGACTTCAAACTCTACTTCACCGGTTTCTGCATCTTTAGCCACGGTACCTATTGGAACTTCAATGACCTCATCTTCTCCATCCTTACCAAAACTATGACTAGCACCACCATTACCTCCATGTTTTGCAATTATGTGCTTCTTATACTTAAGGTGCAAAAGCGTCCATAATTGTTTATTTCCTTTAAGAATAATGTGTCCTCCTCTACCTCCATCTCCCCCGTCAGGACCTCCTTTCGCAGTCCATCTGTCTCTATGCAAATGAGCAGAACCTGCCCCCCCTCTTCCCGAGCGACAACAAACCTTTACGTAATCTATAAAATTATCATTCCCCACGCGTCAAAATTATTTTAAATTGAACCTCTTTCAAAACCATAATTTTCTTTATGTTTAGGAAAATAAAGAGTGCAAGATAGAATTTTAAAGTTTTGATTGAACAGGAAAAAATCTCCTTATTAATAATTCATTCTTCAGATAGCGAGGCCTTGGTTCTCGGAGAGCTTATTCAACTGAATAAAAATATAGAATACGACATCTACCACGTTTCTAATTTGAAAGAAGCATACGGCTTATTGGATGAGACCTTTATTGATATTATTCTGGTTGATCTATTATTAGAAGACAGCATAGGTATTCAGACTTTTAACCAGCTCTATACACGTTACCCTGATATTCCTTTCATTGTTTTAACCGACATAAACAACGACATTATTGGTAAAAATGCAGTCAATAAAGGTGCGCAAGACTATCTTATTAAAAGTGAGCTAAATAAAAATACGCTTAATAGGGTTATTGGCCATTCCATTGAACGCAAGAAGTTCGAAAAACAACTTCGAAAAAGCGAAGAAAAATACAAGGAACTATTCATCCGCTCCAAAGATGCAATATACATGTCTACGGTAGAGGGAGAATTTATAGACATCAATCCTGCCGGCTTATCTTTATTTGGCTACTCTATGAATGACATCGATTATCTCAAAGTAAAAGATTTATACGTTAACAAAAACGATCGAATTCATCTTATAGAAACTTTAGGAAAAAGAGGCGAAGTGGAAGATTATGAAGTGGAATTGGTTAAAAAAGATAGAGTAACAAAATTGAACTGCTTATTGACAACATCTGTGATTAAGAATGAGGATCAAGCCGTCATAGGTTATCAAGGCATCATTAAAGACATTACAGCAAAGAAGAATGCAGAAGAAGCATTATTCCGCAGCCTTAGAGATTTAGATCAGGCCAATAAGGAATTAAATTATCTAAATACCAATCTTGAAGAAAAGGTGATTCAGAGAACTGCTCAGCTGAAGAAAGAAAAAGAGAAGGTTGAGTTTCAGAATAAAGAAATCACGGAGAGTATTCGTTATGCAAAAAGAATTCAAGCCTCTATCTTACCATCCGATGAAAAAATAAAGAATGGCTTCAACGATTTCTTTATTTATTATGAACCAAAAGATATAGTGAGTGGTGATTTTTATTGGTTTGAAGAAGATGAAGACAATCATCCTTATCTGGCCATAGTAGACTGTACCGGCCATGGTGTTCCCGGAGCATTTATGTCTATCATCGGTTACACACAACTCAATGACATCATCAAAGAAAAAAACTCTCAAGACCTTGGACTTTTATTAGAAGAATTGGATAAAAGAGTTCAAGCAGCCCTTAATCAAGACAAACAAATGAGCAGTAAAGATGGCATGGAATTAGGCATAATGTCTTTTGATAAAAAGAGTAAGACCTTATACTATGCAGGAGCTATGCGACCATTATATTATGTGCGCGACAATGAAGTTCAAGTGATTAAAGGCGATAAATTTTCTATTGGGGGCACTAGCAGGAGAAAGAAAGTGTTTACAACACATGAAATAAAGACTCAGAAAAGCGATGTTGCTTATCTCTTTTCAGATGGGTACCCTGATCAATTTGGTGGCCCTTTGGGGAAAAAGTTCATGACCAAGAATGTAGCAAGGATGCTAGCCCATATTGCACACCTACCAACTCGAGAGCAAAAAGAAATAGTGATAAAGTCAATGGATGACTGGATGAAGAACGAAGAACAAGTAGACGATATTCTAATTGCCGGAGTTAAGTTCTAAGCATCAATAACGGATGATAAACGATCAAAAATCTCGTCTATCCCTCCTATACCATCAATAGAATTGTATTTACCTTGTTCAGAATAATAGTTCTTTAACGGAGCCGTCTTTTTGTTGTAAGTGATGATCCGATTAAAGATGACCGATTCATTTTTATCATCTTCTCTTCCCGAATCTCTTCCTCGTTTTATGATTCTGGCAACTAACTCTTCATCATCTACTTCAAGAGATAGCATGTGGTCAATCTCCGTATTGTGGTTCTGCAATAAATTATCTAAAGCTTGTGCTTGCTCAGTTGTTCTGGGGAAGCCATCAAAAATAAACCCCTTTGCAGATTTGTTCTCATGCAAACAGTTCTCAATCATGTCTATCACCACCTCATCCGGAACCAGCTCACCTTTATCCATATAAGATTTAGCCAAGAGACCTAAATCCGTATTATTCTGAATTTCGCTCCTTAAAATATCTCCTGTTGATAAGTGAATCAAGCCGTACTTTTCTTTCAAATTAACTGCCTGAGTACCCTTCCCTGCTCCGGGAGGGCCAAATAATACAAGATTTAACATCGCTTTATTTTCTTTAATGTTTTCTTCCTTAGAAAGAACATACAATTCATTCAGGTTTCTACCCAAACCATCGTAATCCAGACCGTAGCCAACGACAAATTCCGGTTTTATTTCCAATGCAACATAGTCAATTGTGATGTCTTTCTTATACATCTCGGGTTTTAGTAAAAAAGTAGCTACTGCCACTGATTCTGCTCCCATATTGCGTATAATATCACTAACCGCCTCTATCGTATTTCCGGTATCCACTATGTCTTCTACAATAATCACATGACGTCCCTTTATGCTCTGATCCAAGCCCAAAAGCTGTCTTACGTTTCCCGAACTTTGAGTTCCTGTATAAGAAGCAACTTTTACAAAAGAAACCTCACAGTCAAAATCTATCTTTCTGATTAGATCGGTGGCAAAGTAAAAGCAACCGTTTAGCACGCCAATAAAAACAGGCTTTTTGCCAATATAACGATGATGAATTTCAGATGCTAAAGAAGAAATCGCCTTATCTATAGTTTCCGAATCAATGTATGGTTCAAAAACTTTGTCGTGAATTTTTATTCTCTTCAAGGTAAATTTAAATTCAATTGATAGGCTGTCAAAAGTAATAATATTATCGAATGAGGATAATTTCATTTAAACTTTATTCTCCTTTAGTTTCGTCTATCTTTGCCTTAAAGTTTAAACATGTCAAATATCCATTCTAAAGATTTTAAAATTGGTATGCTTGGCGGAGGTCAATTGGGCAGAATGACACTTCAAGAAGCATATAATTTGAACCTCAGGATTTCTATACTTGACCCTTCTGAAAATGCACCTTGCAAAGCGTTAACGGACGATTTTATTCAAGGTGACTTTAAAGATTACGATACAGTCTACCAATTTGGCAGAGACAAAAATGTAGTGACTATCGAATTTGAAGACGTCAACTCTGATGCCTTGGCTCAATTGGAAAAAGAGGGCATTAAGGTTTATCCGCAATCAAGAGTATTGAAGATTATTCAAGACAAGGGGCTTCAAAAAAGCTTTTATCAGAAAAACGGCATCCCCACCTCTCCATTTGAATTAATCGAATCAAAAGACGCACTTCAGAACTCCAATTTAAAGTTTCCGGTTTTCCAAAAACTAAGAACATCCGGTTACGATGGGTATGGCGTTCAAAAAATAGAGCATAAAACTGACCTTGAGAAGGCTTTTGATCAACCAAGCATGTTGGAGCAAGCTGTGGATTTAGAGAAGGAGTTATCTGTTATCGTGGCTAGAAATGAAAATGGAGAATGCAGGACTTTTCCGGTGGTGGAAATGGAATTTAATCCCAAGGCCAATATGGTAGAGTTTTTATTTTCCCCTGCTTCTATATCAGAAAAATTGGCTTTAGAAGCAGATCAATTGGCACGCACAGTTATTGAGAAACTGGACATGGTCGGCATTCTGGCCGTAGAACTTTTTTTGGACAAAACTGGACATCTTATGGTGAATGAGATAGCTCCCAGATCACACAATAGTGGTCATCATACTATAGAGGGAAATTATATTTCACAATTCGGACAACATTTGAGATCCATTTTGAATCTACCTTTGGGAAAAACCTCAAAAAGATGTGCGGCAGTCATGGTTAACCTATTGGGTGAAGAAGACGCAAAAGGTAAGGCCAACTATAAGGGCATGAATGAGGTACTAAATATGGATGGTGTGTATCCTCACCTTTATGGCAAAGAAGAAGTCAAGCCATTCAGAAAGATGGGACACATCACAATAATAAATGAAGATCTGGAAGTTGCAAAAAACATTGCACGACAGGTAAAGTCAACATTAAAAGTAACAAGTAAATAATTATGGCAGAAGTAGGTATTATTATGGGGAGTATTTCAGACTTAAAAGTCATGGAAGAGGCCCGACAGGTTATGGATGATTTCCAGATCGCTTATGAAATCGAAATCGTCTCGGCTCATCGAACACCGGAAAAAATGATTGAGTATGCCAAATCTGCAAAATCAAGAGGACTTAAAGTCATAATTGCAGGAGCTGGCGGTGCAGCACATCTTCCCGGAATGGTTGCTTCTGCGACCACCCTACCCGTTATCGGAGTACCGGTAAAATCAAGCAACTCTATTGATGGCTGGGACAGTGTATTGTCCATTCTGCAAATGCCCGGAGGAGTGCCTGTTGCTACCGTAGCATTAAATGGAGCGAAAAATGCTGGTATACTCGCTGTACAAATTTTGGGAACACATTCAGAATCGGTGAATAAAAAGCTGGAAGCATACAAGGTAGAATTGATTAACAAAGTTGAAACAATGAATGATGATTTGAATGCCTAAATTCCAAATTCTCATCATTTTTCTTGCCCTGATCTTGCTACCGGAAGTGTATTATGCACAGGCAAAACCGCCGACTGAAGAGCAGAACATTACCGACCCCTTAAAAAAACGAGGATATATTGGTTTCAGTCTGGGTCCGTCTATCCCAATAGGTAAATTTTCTAACAAGAGTAACACCACTCAGGAATCCGGATTCGCGAAAAACGGATTTCATCTCAATTACCTCGATGCCGGTTTCCGCTTTACTTCATCTCTTGGTGCCAAACTGTATTTATTTAATGCCAGTCACCCTATAGAATATGAATCTCTTAGAAGGTCTAGAAGCCAAATTGATGACCTAAGCTATATTTCGGCAAGCGGAAGTGATTATGAGTTAAAAGGTGCTTTGTTAGGTATTTCAGCCATAAAAGTGGAAAAAGATTATGATCTCGGCATTAATTTCATGATGGGATTTGCCAATGTATTTTTACCCGGAGTTCAGCTTAACTATAGAGATCAAAGTAGCAATCAGGAGATAACAAAACATTACAGTGCTGTAAAAAAACAAAGTTTTGGTGCAGGTTTGGGCTTTGATCTCCGCATACACATTAGAGAACATCTAGATTTTTTAAGTAATGTCAATTACACTATCTTTCAAAATGAATTTGACCAACAAGTTGAAAGCAATGGTCAGATTGATCAAATAAAAATCGATTTGGGCTATGAAGTCTTTAGCATCAATTTCGGTCTTGCCTATCGCTTCTTTAATGAATAATTCGTCCCTTTTTGAAAAAAATATCTGCTATCCAATTTTTTATTAGCTTTGTTAGTAGCACATTCAAAACACTAATTATCGATTAAAAAACTACAATTTGATGGAGGGAAATGAGAACGAAGGCTCATCGAGAAGAGCCGATGATATTTATTCAAATTCACTAAGAGCAGGTAATAGAACATACTTTTTTGATGTAAAGTCTACAAAATCAGAGGATTTGTATCTGACCATTACAGAAAGTAAGCGCCGTTTTAATAATGACAATGGCAAGTTCTATTATGAGAAGCACAAGCTGTTTCTATATCCTGAAGATTTTGCAAGCTTTACAGATCAGTTGCAAGCAACTCTTGATAAAATTTCCGAACTGAATGGCGGAAAAGAAATCATAACACGTGCTGAGCTTGAAGAGCAAAGACAATCAGAAAGTCCAGAGGATGGTTCTGATGCTGCCTATTCTGACGTTAGCTTTGATGATTTAGGAAAAGACAATTAAGCCTAATCAATGGCTTTAATTTCTTTCTGAGCCACATAAGCTCTGGCCTTTTCCATTAAGGGATACATCACTACGTCTTCATCTACAAAAGAGACAGTATCTCTGAAAAGTTGTTTGTGTTTTTCAATGAAAGTTGAAGATTTATGCGATCTAAATTCTAAAGCCTGACAGGCCGACAACCACTCTATTCCCACTATTTTCTCCAGATTATCAAGCACACGATATAATTTGGTGGCGGCATTTGCCCCCATACTGACATGATCTTCTTGCCCATTTGAAGAATCAATACTATCTATAGATGCAGGAACGGCCAATTGCTTGTTTTGGCTCACAACAGAAGCTGCCGCATACTGCACAATCATAAATCCACTGTTTAAGCCCGGATTTTTTGATAAAAAGGCCGGAAGCCCTCTCGTCCCTCCCATCAGCTTATAGGTTCTTCTTTCTGAAATATTCCCCAATTCGGCAGCAGCAATTGCCAGATAATCTAAAACAAGTGCTAGTGGCTGTCCATGAAAATTACCTGCAGATATGACTTTATCTCCCTGCATAAACACCGTTGGATTATCAGTCACCGAATTGATTTCCGTTTCCACAACTTTGAGGGCATGTGTTATTGTATCTTTAGAAGCACCATGTACCTGAGGCACACACCTTAAACAATAAGGATCCTGAACATAGCTTTTTTTCTGTTTGATGATTTCTGAATCCTTAAGTAGTTTTCGAATGTTCTCTGCCGTTTGTATTTGTCCCTGATGCGGTCTGATGGCATGTATGTCAGCATCAAAAGGAGACAAATACCCATCATAAGCATCAATGCTTGCGGCAGCCGTAAAATCAGACCATTTGGACAAATGCCGGAGTCGAATCAAACAATGTGTGGCATAAGCACTCATGAATTGTGTGCCATTCAATAAAGCCAGACCTTCCTTTGATCTCAATTGAATGCTTTCCCATCCCATAATGTGATTAATTGCCGCGCCCGTTAAACGTTGACCATTGTGATGGACTTCACCAAAACCGATTAGCGGTAAGCACAAATGAGCCAATGGAGCTAAATCTCCGGAGGCTCCTAAAGAACCTTGCTGATAAACCACAGGTAAAATGTCGTGGTTGTAACAGTCAATTAATCTGTTAACGGTAGCCAACTGCACTCCTGAATAGCCTTTGGCCAAACCAATCACCTTAAGCAAGAGCATCAGTTTAACCACTTCATCCGGCACCTCCTCTCCTATTCCACAGGCATGAGATTTGACCAGGTTCTCTTGCAATTGATTCAATTCATCCGCATTGATCTCTGTATCGCAAAGTGAACCAAAGCCGGTGTTTACACCATATATGGGCTCTTCAGATTCAGCCACCTTCTGATCCAAAAACGAGCGACACTCTGTTATGGCCTTAATGGCCTCTTGACCAAGCTTTAGCTTCGCATTGCCTTTAAGTAGTTTTGTAATCTCATCGATGCTAATCGGCTGATTATTTATTTCAAAATTCATGATGTCAGCTTTTCAATAATTTGAGCTTCACTTGCTTTTTCCTGATTTCCGGTCAACATGTTTTTCAATGTCAATTCCCCACTGGTAATCTCCTGACTACCGGCCATGAGCACATATTCTATCCCTCTTTGATTGGCATATTTCAATTGTTTAGGCATTTTCACCGCATCGGGATATAATTCCGCTCTGATGCCGCGTTGTCTGAACCTTTGTAGCAATTGAAGAGCAAAGTCTTGTTCCTGACCTCCAAAATTGACAATCAACAATTGAGTGGATTGTGCTACCGCTTCGGGAAAACGATTCAAGTGCTCCAAAACATCATAAATGCGATCTGCCCCAAAAGAAATGCCAACACCAGACATGTTTTTCAAACCAAAAATACCGGTCAGATCGGCATACCGTCCACCACCACAAATGCTTCCAATCTGCACTTCATTGCTTTGCACTTCAAAGATGGCTCCGGTATAATAATTTAGTCCTCTTGCCAAAGTCACGTCAATCTCTATCTTGGCTTTTTGAATCACTACCAATCCAATCAAATGAAGCAATTCTTCCAATTCTGACACTCCTTCTAAACCAATCTCAACTCCTTTAAATAATAATTTTAATTGGCTTAAAACCTGAATATTATCTCCTTTTAACTCAAATAAAGGTTCAATTAATTGGATTTCTGCTTGACCAAGTCCCTTACTTTCCAATTCGGCAAACACTTTTTCTTTACCGATCTTATCTAATTTGTCAATGGCTACGGTAATGTCAATTAATTTATCGGGGCGACCAATCAGTTCTGCAATGCCACTTAAGACCTTTCGATTGTTGATTTTAATGCTAAAATCCTGCAACTGAAGATGAGAAAGTACTTCATCAAAAATTTGCACCAATTCCAGTTCGTTGATCTGAGAATCAGATCCGATCACATCTGCATCACATTGGTAAAACTCCCGATATCTTCCTTTCTGTGGGCGATCTGCCCGCCATACCGGCTGAATCTGATAACGCTTAAATGGGAAAGTGATCTCATTTTGATGCTGCACCACATAGCGGGCAAAGGGAACCGTTAAGTCATATCTTAAACCACCGTCTACAAACCTACTAACAATCTGATCAGCTATTTCTTGTGGAAAATATTGCGGTTCATCCGATTTATAAGATTTGTTTAAATGATAATCTAAGTTATTGACTTCTCTAACTATCTTTTCTCCCCTTTGTAAAACTCTAAATATCAATCGATCTCCTTCTTCACCATACTTTCCGGTCAAGGTATCAATATTCTCCATGGTCGGCGTTTCGATCTGCGCGTAGCCAAACTTCTCAAACGTTTGTCTTATGGTGTTAAAAATGTAATTCCGCTTCGCCATTGTCTCCGGCGAAAAATCCCTCATCCCCTTGGGTATTCCTACTTTATTCATATCAATTTGAATTACAAATTAGTGAATTACAACAAGCTTAATGTCTCATTCGTAATTAACAGATTGGTAATTACTTTACTAGTTTTCTGTATTTAAACTTCTGTGGTTCAGAACCCAAACGTTTTCTCCTGTTCTCTTCATATTCAGAGAAACCTCCTTCAAAATAATAGACCGAAGCATCTCCCTCAAAAGCCAAGATATGTGTACAAATGCGATCCAAGAACCAACGGTCGTGACTAATGACCACGGCGCAACCGGCAAAATTCTCTATGCCTTCTTCCAAAGCCCTTAAGGTGTTGACATCGATATCATTCGTTGGCTCATCCAAGAGCAAGACATTGGCTTCCGTTTTTAAGGTCATCGCCAAGTGCAAGCGGTTACGCTCTCCACCGGAAAGTACTCCGACTTTCTTGCTTTGATCTCCTCCTGAGAAGTTAAAACGAGAGAGATAAGCTCTGGAATTAATCGTCTTGCCACCCACTTCTATGTGTTCTTGTCCACCCGAAACCACATCATAAACCGTTTTTTCAGGATCCAATTCAGCATGAGTTTGATCAACATATCCAATCTTTACTGTTGAACCGACCTTAAAACTGCCCTGATCCGGTGTTTCTTCACCCATAATCATTCTAAACAAGGTGGTTTTTCCGGCACCATTCGGTCCGATGATCCCAACGATTCCTGCAGGGGGCAACTTAAAGTTAAGGTCTTCAAACAACAAACGCTCACCAAAACCTTTGGAAACGCCTTCTACTTCTATCACTTCATTTCCTAAACGAGGGCCGCTTGGTATCGGTATTTCCAAGTGTTGTATGGACTCTTTTCCTCCTTCGCTCAATAGTTTGTCGTAATTGTTCAAACGTGCCTTGGACTTCGAACGCCTGGCTTTAGGTGCCATCCTCGACCATTCCAGTTCTTTCTCCAAATTCTTTCTGCGTTTCGACTCTTGCTTTTCTTCTTGTTTTAAACGCTGAGATTTTTGCTCTAACCAAGAGGTATAATTGCCTTTGAAAGGAATGCCCTCTCCTCTATCCAATTCCAAAATCCATCCGGCGACATTATCTAAGAAATAACGGTCGTGAGTCACGGCAATCACCGTCCCTTTGTATTGTTGCAAGTGCTGCTCCAACCAGTACACCGATTCGGCATCCAGATGGTTGGTTGGCTCATCCAAAAGCAAAACATCAGGCTCTTGTAAAAGCAAACGACACAGTGCCACACGACGTCTTTCCCCACCTGATAAATTAGACACTTTAGCATCTGCATCGGGACAACGTAAAGCATCCATGGCTCTGTTCAATTTGGTATCCAATTCCCAAGCATCCAAAGCATCAATTTGCTCTTGTAACTTCGCCTGCTTGTTCATCAATTCTTCCATCTTATTGCCATCTGCCAAGACATCCGGATCGGCAAATTGTGCATTGACTTCTTCATAAGCCTTTAAAACGGCTACGGTTTCTGCCGCACCCTCTTCCACGATTTCTCTTACTGTTTTTTCCGGATCTAAAACCGGTTCCTGAGGCAACATGCCCACTGAATAACCATCAGAGAAGACCACTTCTCCCTGAAAACTCTGTTCTTCTCCTGAAATGATCTTCATCAAGGTCGATTTACCGGAGCCATTCAAACCGATGATGCCAATTTTAGCACCATAAAAGAAAGAAAGGTAAATGTTCTTTAGTATTTGTTTCCCTGAAGGCAATGTTTTCGATACATTAACCATCGAAAAAATAATCTTTTTATCGTCGGACATAGTTGCGTTTTATTTTCAGCAAATTTGTGAAATTAAAAGCAATTCCCTGAAGAATTCAATTGGGAATTTGAGGCAGTGAGATAATGATGAAAAATAAAGTCAAAAAAGTGATCCTCGGAAGGTATGAGAAAATTGCTCTTCCTGAGTTTGAGATCAAAGACATTGATGCTAAAATTGATACCGGAGCAGCATCTACTTCTCTGCATGCACACAAGGTATGGATTGAAAAAATCGAAGACCAAGAAGTCTTGAAATTTCAATTGTTTGATCCGAAACATGCACACTATGATGGAAAAATTCACTCTTGCACCGAATTTAAACAGCGAAGCATACGCAGCAGCAATGGCAAAAAAGAAAAACGCTATGTGATTAAAACCACAGTGATACTAGGCAAAAAGAAAAGAAAAACAGACATTAATTTAAGCAATCGGAAAAAGATGCGCTTTCCGGTTTTAGTTGGTCGTAAACTTTTAAGAAACGGGTTCATGATTGACGTGGCTTTAAAATACAATCTAAGCTGATATGAAAATAGCCATCCTATCCAGAAATCCTGAACTCTACTCTACTAGTCGTTTGGTAGAAGCCGGACAGTCGAGAGGCCATGAAATTCGGGTGTTTGACCATACAAAACTGTATATCGTCAATGAAAAACAAGAACCGGCCTTGTATTATGGCAGTAAGAAGATAGAAGACTATCAGGCAGTGATTCCCCGTATCGGAGCTTCCGTGACTTTTTACGGTGCATCCATCATCCGTCAGTTTGAGATGATGAAGGTATTTACCACGGTAAAGTCGGTAGCCCTGACCCGTTCTCGGGATAAATTGAGAAGCATACAAATCATGTCCAGAGAAAATCTGGGCATTCCCAAAACGGCATTCGCACGCAACCCTAAAGACATTCCGCATTTGATCCGAACGGTTGGAGGTGCTCCGCTTATTATAAAGGTACTCGAAGGCACTCAAGGTTTGGGGGTGGTCTTGGCAGAGACACAGAAAGCCGCCAAGTCGGTTATTGAGGCTTTCATGGGCATGAATACCAATATTCTGGTGCAAGAATTCATTAAAGAAGCCGGAGGTGCAGATATACGTGCTTTTGTTGTGGATGGTAAGGTGGTCGGTGCCATGAAACGCCAAGGTAAAGAGGGCGAATTCCGTTCCAATTTGCACAGGGGCGGTTCAAGTCAAATGATCAAACTCAAGCGCAGCGAAAAAACGGCTGCGGTAAAAGCAGCTGCGGCCATGGGTTTAAGTATCGCTGGAGTCGACATGTTGCAATCCGATCGCGGACCCTTGATTTTAGAAGTCAATTCCTCTCCAGGTTTGAAAGGCATAGAAGAATCGACAGGTGTAGATATCGCTTCTAAGATCATCGAATACTGTGAAAATTCCGTTGGCAAGAAAGCCAAACTCAAAGACAAGGTCGGGGTATAAAAAAAGCCCGTGAACGGGCTTTTTTTCAAAGTCAACTTCTCTATTTCTTCAATAAATCTCTGATTTCCGTCAATAGTACTTCCTCCTTAGAAGGAGCAGGTGGTGCCGCAGGAGCCTCTTCTTCCTTCTTCTCCATCTTTTCTTTCATTTTATTATAGGCTTTAACCACCATAAAAATGGCAAAAGCCACGATCAAGAAAGTAATAATGGTATTGATAAAATTTCCATAGCTGATGGCAACTTCTGCTACGCCATCACCGGCTCCTTCAGCAGACTCAGCAATTGCTTCTTGTAAAACAAGTTTCAGGTCGGCAAAGTCCACTCCACCAAGAGCCATTCCAACGGGAGGCATAATCACATCATTGACCAAGGATTTTACAATTGCTCCAAAGTAAGTGGCCATAATCAAACCGACGGCCATTTCCATGACATTTCCTTTACTGATAAATTTCTTGAATTCGTTCATCTCTTTAAGTTTTAATGTTTTAACAGGCATGAAGATATAAAATATTTAATAAGTCTCACAAAAAAATAAAAAGATTTAACTATCTAACAATTAGACACAAAAACAATTTTAAACGTTTACAAACGACTAATAAACGACTACAAACATTTATCTCCCGACTCGTACTTTTTGGTCGACTCACCTTTGCGGAGTCATTTGAAAGAAATGGCAACAATTCAAATCATTTATTTATTCATTAAAAATTAAAACACATGAATACTTTAAAAAACAAAGTACAGTTAATCGGACACTTGGGCATGAATCCGGATGTTAAACATTTAGAGAATGGGAAAACCGTAGCAAAACTCTCGATTGCCACTACAGACTGGTACCGCACACAGGATGGTGAGAAAAAATCGGAAACCCAATGGCACAATCTGGTAGCTTGGGGCAAAACCGCCGAGATTGCCGAAAAATATCTGAAGAAAGGCAGCGAAGTGGCCGTAGAAGGCAAATTGACCAGTCGCTCTTATGAAAACAAAGAAGGCGTGAAAAAATACGTGACCGAAGTCGTGATCAATGAGATCTTAATGTTGGGCGCCAAGAACTAGGACTTCAACCAAACCAAATGCAAAAGGGGAGAATTTTTCTCCCCTTTATTATTATGACTAAGCGTAGTCTTTACCTAAGCGTAGTTTCCAACTACGCTTGAATATATAAACAATTTGTAATTGCAAATATATTTCAATTATGCCGGACGGATATCAAATTACAGATCAACAAGCAGTTTATTATCTGACCTTTCAAGTGGTTGGCTGGGCTGATGTCTTTTCAAGAAAGAAGTATAGAGATATCATCATAGAAAGTCTGAACTATTGCCGTTCAAATAAAGGTCTTGAACTTTTTGCCTATGTAATAATGACTAATCATGTGCATTTAATTTGCAGAAGCAAACATGCCCAGTTGTCATCAACAATTCGAGATTTAAAGAAATACACTTCAAAACAGATCATGAATGAAATAAGTGATAATCCCAAAGAGAGCAGAAAAGAATGGCTGGAGATAGTGTTTAAGTATCATGCTAAATTTAACAAGCGACTTGGTGCAAGACAGTTATGGTCGCATGAAAACCATGCTGTAGAATTACATAATACTGATCTATTGCAATCCAAATTGAATTACATCCATCAAAACCCTGTTCGAGCAGCTTGGGTGGAGAATGCTGAAGACTATTTATACAGCAGTGCTAGAAATTATACTGAATTGGATGGTCTATTGCAAATAGACCAAATGTAAAAGCGTAGTTACAAACTACGCTTAGCTAGGGTCATTTTTATATTTTGTGTAACTATTTGTAGTACTATTCATCTAATTAAAAGTTATTATTTAAAGTTATCTCCAGTCTCTATTAAACAACTTCTTAGACTCTGATAGTGAAATTACATTGTTATCGTTAAGAATTCTCTGTGAATCATCATTGAACTTATTAATTCCATCCAAGGCCATAAAGATTTGTTTATCAAAGTGGTTATATTGTTCTATTATTTTATCAACGGCAAGATCTTCTATATTCTTAAAAAGAATCGAATCGTGAATTAAAAATGGTAACTCTGTCAACTTCAGGATTGCCAGGTCAAATTCAATTAGATCAGAATAAGACTTTCCTGTTCCGGTGTTAGAAGAATGGTCAAACGTATATGAGTTTCTTTTAAGACTTAGACTTGGAACCTTTTTCTTTTCAGTATGAATCTCTTTATTAATCCTAACTAATTCTTCATTTATAGTAGTCTGAATCTCACTTAATATTCCTGAAATTGTTTCTTCAAGTTTCTCAGTCAATTTTTTAATATCATCAACTACTTCCTCTTTTTCTGAATAAAACTTGTTAAGATTAGTTAGACGATTCATTTCTACAGTCAAATCATAGATTTTCTCAACAATAAACTTAGGACTCTTAACACCTTTAAGAAGTGAATCTATCTTTAGATCAATTTCTTTTATTCTTACTTTGTAATACTCGTTTTCTTCCTCCAATAGTTTTTTACTGGCTCCTAACTCTCTTGCCAAGATGGAACTTATCTTACTATGAAAAGTTTCTATCTCCTCTATCTTATCTTCATTAGGGTTATCAAAAAACTCAGATAATCTTTTAAAGTATTTACTCTTAGTTTTTCGTTTTCCCGTATTTAAATCTAAACGTCTTATCTTATTTAAAACGAGTGCCTGTCCATCAAGAAGAGTTTTCTTTTGTGTCTTTAATTCTAAAACATCCTTATTTGTCAACTCTTTTATGTTAAGCGTATATTTAAGAAGGTTTTCCTTTATGACCTTTATTTCATTTTCAAGTTGTTCAATCTTCTTAGTATTTGTATCAAATTCCTTTTTTGTAATCTTCTGAACATAGTTTTTTTTCTGCATGCCCAGAATTACCTTCTTTGATTCCTCTTGAGATTTAATTTTAGATTTCAAGTCAGATATGGAATCAAATAACTTGAAGAGTTTGATTAAATTATCGACTGCATCAGACTCTTTACTTCTTATGAATCCTTGAATTGGTTTATCCACATTATAGTTATCCTTTCCCCAAATTCTTGAATATGGGTTCATCATTGCCCTAAAGGTTGAAGAGTTTTCAATCTTGTAATGATTTTTCAATTCTTGTGCGAATGCCTTTGCATTTGTTTCAGAGATAACATTATAATCTTCGTCACAAATCTTTACTAATAAATGATTTTCAGTATCTCTTTTATAGTAATAAGGTTTACCTCCAAACTCAAATTGAAAATTAAATGAATGATGACCAAACTCCTTTTTAGTTCCAGAATCCTTTTCAGAATAGGAACCTCCTCCAAAGACAAAATCGATTATCATCAATAGAGTTGACTTACCAATTGAATTTGTTGAATATTGATCTCCAAGTATGGTATTTAATCCCTTTGAAAATGTCAGAGTATTTTCAACAAACAAATTACAACTAATAGACTTTAACATATCGGATTATTTCGTTTTCAAAATCGACTTCAATCATATCTAGGACATACAATACATCAAGTGAATAGATGTATTCATCAATATTCTTAAATTTTTCTTTTATACTTGAGTATAGTTCATGTATACCAATCTCATTATCTACCCTATCTTCTAAAATGTGAATCATCTTATAGATAATAGACTCTTCAAACCTGATATGTTTATTAGGATAGATCATTCAAATATTTCACAATTTTGAACAAAGTATGATACTACTACTTCTGATGCATCATTTGAGTCCTGATCAGTTAACTTACGAATCCATGAAACCATAGAGTCAAAGACATCTTTTTGACTCATTTCAGGGTTTTGTTTTTTTATTACTAAATACTGACTTCTTATTTGTGTTGAAATAGTTTCTGTTGTTAAAGGGTCAGTCTCATCTAACTCTTTAAATTTATTATTCAACATTGAATAATAATCTTCAACATTTCTTTTGATTGTTCTTTTTGTTAAAGGAGTTATAGATCTATTCGTCTTTTTATCAATAGTCTTGGGATCGTAGTTAATTATATCTTCTCCTGAAAAGTCAAATTCTTCGTTCGATAAATAATTAATCACTTGAAAAATTTCGTCCTCTAATGTGGTATTACTCCAAGATTTTTTAACTTCATTGACCTGTATAAGGTGTTTTTTCTTCTTAACCAAATCCCTATACTCATCAACTGATCTTGGTTTATCAAAAATTGTGTGACAATCAACGCAAAGGCATATTAGGTTGTTTAATCCATTTGGATCAGTATCTAACTTCTCCTCATCTTTAAGACATTCTTCTTCTTCCTTTTTTGGATTAAGAGGGTAAATATGTGCAATCTCAAACCGTTTGTAGTTTCCCGTTTTCTTCTCATACATCAGTTGGTTAGTACAATTGGGACATACCCCACCTACCTCTGAGTATAAAATCAATTTTTGATTCTCGGTGAATTGAGTTCTGTTTTGTTGCATCTATTAGTTGATAAGTCTTTGATTGCAAAGACCTAACTAACAACAAACATACCAATAACTTACTATTCATTTGAAACATTGATACCTGTAAGATATGGATCTAAGTATTGAGTTTGAGTAAATGTTCTCACTTTCTCAACTTCATTTTTCTTTCGGTGTAACCATACTTCCGCATAAAATCCAAAGACCGAATAAAGGTTGATTCCATACTCATCCCCACTCAGCGTAGTCTCTAACTACGCTTGCATATCAGAAATAATTTCCCACACTAAGCGTAGTTTGCAACTGCGCTTAATTATATAATTGAACAGCTCCAACATACACGATTCATCTTCCCTGCATTAAAACCAACTAAATTATGCTTAGTGAAGGATTTTGTAGTTTTACTAGAGTATAAATAAACGGAATTCCGTTTATTCGGACGTTAGCGGGCATTAAAAAAATGAAAGTTTTATTTCAAATATCTGTTCTCATTCTGACGGTTCTGTGTTGCAATCTTTCTGCTCAAACAACTTCGAAAAAATCATTTACTTATTTGGCTAGGATTATTGATATTAATACTAAAAAACCAATTTTTAATTCAGAAATTAAAATAATTGGGGTTGATTATAGTCAAATCAATTTAAAGACTGATTCCCTAGGGTTCGTCAAGACCCAGATTAAATTCGGAGTTCAATATTTAATAACTGCATCTGCACCTGAATATTTAATAGATAAATCATCAAAATTATTCGAAAAAGATAAATATGAGGCTAAACAGGAATTCACTGTTAGTCAAATTTTTGAATTAAGAAAATTAGAAGAATGTACGGGCATGCTCCCATTGGTTGTTTATGAGTTTAATAAATTCAAAAAACCAGTATTTACAAGCCAAAAGTCACAGTCAGCATTGGAGTCATTCGTTGGTCTCTTGAAAATTAACCCAAATCTAAGAGTTGAATTTACAGCTTACAGAGATTCATTAGAAAAAGCTGAAATCTCAGAAAAGAGACTAGATTTTCTAATAAAACGATTAATCAAAAATGGCATTGACACTTCAAGAGTTTACATAGTTGATGGCAGTTACCAAACAAATTTTACCGATAATTTGAGAAATTCAAAGCTTAATATTGATAATCTAAAACATAATCGTTTTTTAGTCTTTAAAATCATTGGATTAATTTCAGACAATGAAAATTAATAATTGCTTGTATTGCTGTTATTACAGTTCTTCAAACTTTCGTCTACTGCAATTCGTTTTTATCGGTTTGACTAATTACAAGACCCAAAACTGATAGACTGAGAACAAGACTCATAATAATGAAAACGACCCGTTAACACTCTGTATAGTGCATTGTGTGTAAGGCAGTTTAGTTAGTTATTACCATATTTTAAGGTCGCAAAATCCGCTAGTGGATTTTGTAAAAGAACAAAGCAACAAAACCGCAAAGCGGTATTTGCTAAGTGCTAAACTGAAATAGTATCTTTATCAAAACCACAATGACGCCATACAGTAAACGTTGTGCAACATAGATGAAATGTATAGTTAACATATTTGTAATACTTCTGCTTTATTCTTGTCAAGAAACAGTAACAACTAATGAAAATACTGACTGTAATCAAGTTAACTATTACTTGCAAGAGGACTCTTACAATGATGTAAAATTTAATTTTAATCTATCACCAGAAGAGCAATTCCAACATTTCCAATCTCAAGTAAACATATCTCTTTGTCATGGATATACTTTACTTAACGGAATGTTTAACATAGGGGATAGTTATTTCGAGACTTTACTAATCACAGATTATTTATGTGAAGACACAATTCACGAATTTGTTGAACAACCTTCAGTTCTTCTAAGAACAAAACAAATACTGATTAATGCCAAGGGGAATATTTTAGTAGATGGAGAATTAATCAAATCTGACTCACTTTCAGAGAGCGTGTCGAAATTGACCAGAGATTTTTTTTATGCTAATGAATATAAAATTGCTGCCTTTGAAATATTGTGGGATAAGGCAACAAATAATAAGATTAAATTTAATTGTTTCAATTCAATAAGAAATGGATTTATTTCTTCTGCAAATCAAATTGCAAGATTAGAATTTGGTAAAGAAATTTGCCACTTGGATTCTATTGATGTTAGAAAGCTAAGGAGTAAACTTAGATTTGCCTTTGTATTAAGTAGGAGACCAAACCCACCTTTAATACTTGACATGAATATAATTCCCGACACTATCGAGACAGAATTAATAGAATAAAAAAAACGTTGCACAACAAAACCTAAACTGCATTAAAACGACCTCTTATACTAAGCTTTAGCAATCCATTCATTCCTCCAACAAAAATTTGTTTTGATAGGCTCCAAACAATATCAGCATCTTCACTTGAGGCACCTTCTTTTTAAACTTATTTTTTTCAGAAGCTTCAACCTTAACAGACAATAATTCATAAGATTTAGAACGCAAATAAGCACCATATTTTGAGCTGCTTATCATACTGATGCAACGCTCTGCAAATTCCTGATAATTGATCGGCAAAACTGGCTTCACTTTGTCCTCTTTCTTTTTGTCATGTTTTCCATGGTACAGGTCAAATGGAGATGCATCATAACCCTCATGGTAATAGTATTGTCCTTTTTTATAATCCACCACAGGCATAAGGAGGATTAGCCCTTCCATAAACTTGAAATCCAATGGCGTGTATTTCGGAGCCCGAGATAAATACTTTGTCAATCGCAAGCCATTGAGCTTTGTATTTTTAAACTTGTAATACTTGTTATTGGATACATAAACTTTAGCCAACCTGTCTAACTTAGAATGGACTCTAAAAGCCGCTTTTCTCTTGGCATTTCGCCAATTATTGATGGCTTTAAAAAGCACAGCTTCTATCTTTTCATGCTCCAATTGATTAGGTTCAATTTCCAAATCGGTCGATACAGGAATATTTTCTTCTAAATAGTAATTGGGTGGAACCAAAATGGTATCTAAACTCAGTAATAGTTTTCTTTGAGGATAAGTATGAATTCCAAGCAGTAAAAAAAGAAATGAAAACACTATTCTAAAAGAAACCGACATTTTTTCTAAGCTCTTCTATGGTGGTTTGTTTCATATCATAGATTTTCATTTTTGCTGTAGATCCGGCTAGATTCAAATCAGAATCTTTAAAATCGGATTTGGCAATCACTCCTATTCTGTCTTCCGGTAAGATCGCAATTAGACTATTTTGACTCTTTGCATCATAAAACATTCTGTCTCCTTCTAAAAAGCTGAGCATGCCATTATTGGTTTGATCCATGACATACAATCTCGTAGGTTCTAACACTTCTCCGGAGTCACTTTCAAAACTTGCCAATAATGGGGTGGGATCTTCCATTCTACGTCTAATGTCACAATTGAATATGCCAAATGAAGAAAGCTCAAAAGACCTGACAACAGCAGCTTCTGTGGCAGCATAGCCTTTAATGTCGTTTAAACTCTGCTTTCTATATTCTTCAATCACTTCCTGATATTGCTTGTATCGTGTTTCAAAGGTGGACATTTGATCCATGTAGACTTTCATTTCTTGGCCAAACTTGCTGTCTATTCTTGCCCAGTCTTCTCTTCTATTCTCCAAGCTTCTTTCATACCTTTTGTAAAACTGCTTTATTTTTCTTTGAGCTACATCTGCTCTTTTTGTTCTAATAATGGGCTCCGCAGCAAGTCTCACTTCCTGACCCGTTTTCACAAATACAAAATCGAAATTATCCCTCTCTTTATTGGGTTCAATCCAAAAGTCTTGAATGTAAATGATCTCTGACCATTGAAACTCTAGGTTTGTAAAATTAAACCGGTTTCTGATTTGATTTTCAAAGTCGTTAAAGGTGTCTAAGTCATTTTTAAATGATAGATAATCTTCATAATCCGTTCCATGACGGTCTTCAAATACAGGCTTCCACTTCAATCTATTTAGCGCGTTCAATTCACTATACACCTTATTTAGGGTATCTCTTTTGATTCGTCTTTTGGCAGATCTCGTCGTCACTTTATACAGGTTGGGCCTTCTTTTTTTCTGACGTACAAACCATTTGGTTTCTTTATTGACATCCAGATATAATTTAGATTGATTATACGGAGGTGTAAGGTATTCAGGTGGTTCAGGGTATTCCATTAGCGGAAGTTCTGTGGGTATTGCCCTTGACTCGGATGTAGGCGAATCACTAATGCTATCTTTTCCAAGGTTTGACCACCGCTCAGATTCTGCGTCTAATTTAAACAGGTCATACTCTTCACCTTCAAAGGGACTGTTGTAATTGACCTGGATGAGTTGATCAGGATTAGCCATTAGTTCCTGACCTTGTTGAGTGGCGTTAAATTCTAACATGCCCGCCGAATAGAAGGAGAAGATTTCATCGCCTTCTTTTTCCATCATGGGAACACCGGCAAAAACCATGTCAATGGGATCATTGAACTCACGATATGAGATTTCTATGTTGCCTTGAGCAACCTCTCCATTGGGCAATAAAAAGGCATTTGGGGGAATGTTCAACCTCGTTCCTGTTGAGGTTTGAATGACTTGACTACTGTCGCTTCTCACAATGTATTTTTCAAATTCCACATCCCTTATTTCAAGGGGTGGGCGAAGACCGTTTTTACTTGAAGTGAGAACAGTTTTATTGACTTCAAAAACACAGTCTGTCATGGCCTCATCGATTTCAGTAAGATTTGAAGGCAACTGATCTTTAGCGGTAATTTGAACCCACTTTAAAGCATTCATTTGAATCATTTCGCCGGGCAATTTCTCTATTGAATTGGCGATTAATATCAATGAATCAATTTGGTCCAGATTGGAAATGCCTTGGGAAATGGTGAGGTCTCCTGAATTTTTCAAGGTCAATTTGCTCAATTGATCCAGATGGACTTGATTTAAAGCTGAATTGTCCCAATGTTCAAACTCCAAACTCAAATTTTTAAGACCGCTCATATTCCGTTGATTCAGGCATTGAACGAATTCTGCATGTTCTACATCTTCACCCTTCATCGTCAACGACTCCAGCTGGTCGATTTTTGACAAGAAGCCATCTTCCAGATACCCCTTGAATCCATGAATCTCAAGATGCTCTAAAGTTTTGATGTTTTTAAATCCCGTAGACAAAGCAACATCTGCCGGATAATCCAGAGTCAAACGCTTTAGATGTGTAAGATGGGAAAGCTGAACATAGAGATGAGAAAAGTTCAGTATCCGGTTATTGGACAGGTCTAAAGTGCTAAGGGCATTTAAATTGATGATGCCATAATCGATAAAGTTAATCCGGTTGTGATTCAGCAGCAATGTTTCCAGTTGTTTGAGTTTGAGAATTTCAAAAGAAATCAAATGGATGTCATTGTGCGATAAGTCCAGAGTGTGGAGATTTTTAAGATTATACACATCAAAAGGCACATAGATCAACTGACAATGGCTAAGGTCGAGAGATTGGAGGTAGTTGAGGTTTGAAAGAACCCCATTGAGACTGGAAACAATCAGTTCAGGATTATTACTTAAATCAAGACTTTCCAGAGATTGGAGCTGCGATAAACCTCCAACATCCTTTAGGGCGTTTGACGAAAGCTTAAGTTGCTTTAAATTGGAAAAAGAAGAGAGATTAGAGGGCAATTCTGTTAAATTCCAATTGGACAAGTCAAGTGTGACAATCTCCTCATTTGATTGTCCTTGAATGTGAACATGGCCATTGATCAACTCCACTTTTTGAGCCTTCAAAGATTGAGCAATCAATAATGTGACGAATAGGAAGCAAGTGAGTTTTTTCATTTGAAGTGCATTTATAACTATAAACTTAATGCATTAACAATTATTACACCACGATTAGATTTTGAAACATTTCTTAGCAGCCAAGCAGGCTTTGAAACTACGCTTAGAAAGGGTTTTTGTAGTTTTACTACAATAGAACTAAACGGAATTCCATTTATTTGGACGTTGTGTACAATTAACTAATGGAACCAAAAACCTTATATAAATACAGATCCGATTCTAAGTTTACTGAGAGCATTTTCACTGACAGTAACATTTTTCTTGCTTCTCCAAGTTCACTAAACGATCCATTTGATTGCAAAGCTGCAATGTTCGGAAATGATTACTATAAATCTTACAAAGAAAATATTAGAAAGCAGCAGATTGTAGGATTTGTTACTCCTTCAATTTTTGGTTTCCAGAAAGATCCATTGTACAAAGCATCACTAAAACGAATCAAAAAAGCCGAGACAACATTGCAAAAAATTAATATAATTAACAAATATAGAATGTCAAGAGGGCTGGAAAAATTAGAAGACGCAAGTAAAACAATTGATTCAATTTATGAAGAACTAGAAAGAGTCGGTGTTTTTAGTTTATCTGAAGACCCACTTAACATGCTCATGTGGTCACACTATGGATATAATCATTGTGGAATTTGTATAGGTTTTGAAAGAAATGAACACAATGAATTAGGCTCTCAAAATTGTAAGAAGATAAATTACATTGATAAATTCCCAGAAGTTAATATTGAACAAGGTGCTAAATTAAAGTCTACATTTTTCTTTAACCAGCAAGATGAGTTCCAGTCACATACACGAATCTCATTTAATGATGAGCAAATACAAAACGTAATCTATTCAAAATCTAAGAATTGGTTGTATGAAAAAGAATGGAGATTTGCCATTGAAAAACAAGGACTATATCAATTACCTGGTAAAATAACTGAAGTGTTCTTTGGAATAAAGTCATCAGAAGAAACTCAAGAAAAATACATTGAACTATGCACGGAAAAAGTAGAAGGTGAAGTCACATTTTACCAAGTAATTCAAGAACCAAACTCTTTCATTTTGAACAAAGAAATAATTACCATACACAACACTAAATAAACCGCATTAAAACAACGGTTTATTATTCCCTTTGCATTGATATTAAAGTGAGGATAAAGAAAACCCAACTAAGAGCAACACTTAGGGAGGAATTCTTCTCCCCTTTTATTATTTTTAAAACTCAAACCCCAATCAAATGAACAGAGTTGTATTAATAGGAAATGGATATGATCTTTCAGTTGGTCTTAAGACCAGATATGAAGACTTCTTAGTATTTTATATTAAAAAATGTCTTACACTAGCAAGAGGTGGTAAAGATTACAACGATGGATTAATTAAGATATCGGTTGATCACAATAATTTATTATTCAAATATCCTTTTACTGGTAATCCCTATGACCAAGTACAAGATGAAATAATAGACCCTATTAATACTATCTCTGACTTTAAAAAGTGTGGACATATTAAGTTTACTTATACAAAATTTTCAACAAGTTCCTCCTCAGACATTATTTATAAGGTGGACATTTCAAATTCACTTCTTTCAGACCTTTTAATTAATAAAGGTTGGACTGATATTGAATCGACATACTTTAAGAAGGTTCTGAAACTTGACATTTATAATACCAAGTCCATTAGTTCTGTAAATAAGATGAATAAACAGTTTGATGTTTTAAAAAAGGAATTAAAAAAGTACTTGAATGGGGAAGAAAGATTAAACTATGAAGAAGTCGAAGACATTAATAAAACTGACAAAAGAAGACTCTTGGAAAGATGTTTATTATTCAACCCTGAATCTCCCGAAAATCCATTTTATGAAAAGGAAATAAAGGATGATTACATTAATAAAGTATTATTTATCAATTTCAATTATACATCAACATTAGAAGTTCAATTAAAGCAACTTCTTGACAGTTATGGAAATCATAATACTAGTATGCCTAGTTTCAAAGTTGAAAGTATACATGGTAACCTAGAAGATAATACCGATATTATTTTTGGTTATGGGGACGAAAATCATGACTCCTATAAAAGTATCGAAGAATCGGAAATCGCAGAATATCTAGTAAACATTAAATCCTTCTATTATTCTCTGAATGATAAGTATAGGAACATACTAAATTTCATTTCTGAAGATGAGTATGAAGTCTTTTCAATAGGTCATTCTCTTGGTATATCAGATAGAATATTACTAAGTACTATTATGACTAATAAAAACTGTCGATTCATTAGACTATTTCATAGAGGAAATAAGAACAGTTTCTTCAATAAAGTAATCTCTCTATCAAGACACTTTCCTAATAACGGAGATATGAGACGAAAGCTATTAGAATATGATGGAGATGATAAGATTTAGAAGGGAAGAGATTGCAATTACCCACTAAGCACAACCTCCAACTCCACTTACCTATCAAAAGTAATTTGCAATTACCTCCCCTTCTAATCAATACCGCAGCAACCAAAATTTCTCAACCTTTTCCTGTTGATAATCCTAAGAGATAGCGCCTTAGATTCTTTGGGCAATACAAATTAATGAACTACTTTTGAGGCTTGTTTTTAAAGCAATTTTGAATGAAAGATTTATTCGATAAGATCGCAGAAAATCCCGGCCCTTTAGGAAAACACGCGAAAGAAAGTCACGGTTACTTTACCTTCCCGAAACTGGAAGGAGAAATAAACAACCGCATGAGCTTTAGAGGAAAAGAGGTGCTGCAATGGAGTTTGAACAATTATTTAGGTCTGTCTAATCATCCTGAGATCCGCAAGGTAGATGCCAAAGCCTCCAAAAAATGGGGCTTGGGTTATCCCATGGGTGCCAGAATGATGTCGGGCAATACCATTTATCATGAAAAGCTGGAAAGAGAGTTGGCCGACTTCGTCTTTAAGCAAGATGCCATTTTACTCAATTTCGGTTATCAGGGCATGGTGTCTGCCATAGATGCCTTAGTGGACCGTAATGACGTGATCGTTTACGATGCGGAATCGCATGCCTGTATCATTGACGGTGTGCGTTTACATCCCGGTAAGCGCTACGTGTATCAGCATAACAACATTGAAAACCTTCAAAAGCAATTGGAGCGCGCCACTAAACTGGCAGAAGAGCAAAACGGTTCCATCCTGGTGATTACCGAAGGGGTATTTGGCATGTCGGGTAATGCAGGAAAGTTAAAAGAAATTGCGGCCTTAAAAAGCCAATACAGTTTCCGTTTGATGGTAGACGATGCACACGGCATTGGCACAATGGGACCAACGGGAGCCGGTACGGGAGAAGATCAGGGCGTACAGGATGAAATCGACGTGTACTTCGGCACCTTTGCCAAAGCATTTGCAAGCATCGGTGCTTTTATTGCGGGCGATGAAAACGTGATCAATTTCTTGCGTTACAACATGCGTTCACAAATCTTTGCCAAATCTCTGCCCATGCCATTGGTGATTGGAGCCAGAAAGCGACTAAAGATGATTCGCACCATGCCGGAACTGAGAGAGAAACTATGGACCATCGCTCATGGCTTACAAAACGGATTGAAAGAGGCGGGCTTTAACATCGGCACCACCAATACACAAGTTACTCCGGTGATTCTTGAAGGAGGCTTGGGAGAGGCCACCAATCTGACCTTAGACTTAAGGGAAAACCATGACCTCTTCTGCTCTATTGTGGTCTATCCGGTCATTCCAAGAGGCATGATCATCTTAAGATTGATACCAACGGCCATGCACAGCATGGAAGACGTGGAATACACCATAGAAACCTTCAAGAAAATTAAATCGAAACTGGCTGCAGGAGAATACAAATCCGATGAGATTGCAGCTGTTTAATTAAAAAAACAAGAACTGAAATGCCTTGGATCAATCCGGGGCATTTTTGGTTAAGCACAAAATAAAATGGGAAGAGCATTTGAATATAGAAAGGCGGCCAAAATGAAACGTTGGGACAAGATGTCAAAAATCTTCCCGAAACTGGCCAAAGCCATCACCCTGGCAGCAAAAGAAGGCGGAACCGATCCTGAGATGAATCCTTCATTGAGAACAGCCATTCAAAATGCCAAAGGGGAGAACATGCCCAAAGACAACATCGACAAAGCCATACAAAGAGCAGAGTCTAAAGATGTTGAAAATTATGTTGAAGTCAATTATGAGGGCAAAGGGCCTCATGGTGTTTTGGTCTTTGTAGAATGTGCCACCGACAATACCACCAGAACAGTTGCCAATATAAAATCTTACTTCAATAAAGTCGGAGGAGGATTGGTGCCTAATGGTTCTCTGGAATACATGTTTAACCGGAGAGCGGTATTTGAATTTGAAAAACCTGAAGGCTTGGATCTGGAAGAACTGGAGCTGGAGCTGATCGAACATGGATTGGAAGAGATTGAGATCGATGAAAATACGGTATACGCTTATGGCGATTATACCGACTTTGGCACACTTAACTCGGCACTAGAAGCAAAAAACATAGAAGTTACCAAAGCGAATCTTCAGCGTTTCCCCACCTCACCTGTCGATTTTACAGATGAACAAATGGTGGAGATCGAAAAATTAATTGATAAGATCGAAGATGACGATGATGCGCAAGCCGTTTACACGAACATTGCTTAATCTTCTTCACCAAATCTCAAATGTTTGACAGATTCACCGGAGTCTTTTAATTCCAACAAGGCATCAATGCCAATCTCTATGTGTTTAGACACATAATCCGAAGTGACTTTCTGATCGCTTTCTGAAGTTTTGACACCTTCGGGAATCATGGGATTATCAGACACCAGCAACAAAGCCCCATGCGGAATGCTGTTGATGAAACCCACTGAAAAAACAGTCGCCGTCTCCATGTCTATGGCCATGGCACGGATTTCTCTCAGGTAATCTTTAAAGCCTTCATCGTGTTCCCACACCCTTCTATTGGTGGTATATACGGTGCCTGTCCAATAGTCCAGCTGATGCTTTTTAATCATGGACGAAACGGCTCTCTGTAAACGGAATGAAGGCAGTGCCGGTACTTCGGGCGGCAGATAATCATCGCTTGTCCCCTCGCCTCTTATGGCAGCAATGGGCAAGATCATGTCGCCCAGCTGCGTTTTCTTTTTCAGTCCTCCGCATTTGCCCAAAAACAAAACGGCTTTTGGAGCAATGGCAGAAAGCAAATCCATCACCGTAGCGGCCATGGCACTTCCCATACCGAAATTGATAATGCTGATGCCATTGGCCGTTGCCATTTGCATGGGATGCTGCCTGCCTCTGACTTCTACATCAAACTTCTCGGCAAAAAGTTTGACATAGTTCGAAAAATTAGTCAGGAGTATGTATTCGCCAAACTCTGACAATTCACAACCGGTGTACCTGGGTAACCAGTTCTTTACAATTTCTTCTTTTGTCTTCAATTTATTTCACCAATTTCATTTCATCGATCAAATGACTCGCTCCGGCAAACTTATCGACAATAAAGAGCACATAACGAATGTCTACCGAAATGTTTCGGCACTGATTGATGTCATAATTAATGTCGCTCATGGTCCCTTCCCAATTGCGGTCAAAGTTCAATCCGATCAACTCCCCATTGCCATTGATCACCGGACTACCGGAATTGCCTCCTGTGGTATGGTTAGAAGCCGTAAAACAAACGTGCATTTCTCCGTTTTTATCAGCATAAGGCCCGTAATCTCCCTGCTCGATCAATTCAACCAAACGTTCGGGCAAAACAAAATCGGGATGCTCAGGATCAAACTTTTCCAATATGCCTTTGGTATCGGTATAGTAATCGTACTCTACCCCGTCTTTCGGAAAATAATTGTCTACCTGTCCGTAAGCCAAACGCAAAGTAGAGTTGGCATCGGGATAATATTTACCCGGTACGTATTGACGCAAACCTGCAATATAAATCTTACTCAAACTGTCAATTTCATTACTCAGGCGATTGTACTCGGGTCGAATCTTCTTGCTGTATATCTTATAAAAATCTTCCATCATTTTATAAGCTTTGTCGGTTTTCAGTTTTCGGGCATCTTTATTTGAAAAGCCATCTTCAAGCAAACTCATCAATTTATCTTCATAACTAAAGATGGACTTGCGGTAAACCGAGTAAAAGAAGCCTTCATAATGTCCCTGAGCCTTTCTGAAAAAATAAGGTCTGAATTGAGGATCTAATTCCTGATCGTATTTCCCCAGCAACTTACTGGCCACTTCCAGATCAACAGCCAGATCATAGTCTTTGAAATGCGCTTGCACTCTTTTCCTTAGTTTTTCGACCTCTTTATCGTCTAAGCGTTCTCCCTTTGACGCCTTATCAATAGCAGAACGGAAGGATGCCGCCAATTTGAACAGTTCCACCTTGCGGTAAGGAATTTCTATCCAGTAAGCACGTGCCACAGCATAAGGCTCTATGGCCTTGTATCTGGCTTCAAAAGCAGGCATTAAACCTCTGTACTTGGTATCATTTCCAACAGCTTTTAGAAAAGCCTGCTCTTTGCTTTCTTTCAGAGCAATGGCATTGGCCTTTTCCAGACCCCTGTTCTCTCCTATCCATTTCTTCCAGTAATTGGCTATACGTGCATATTTTGAAGCGTATTGAATTTTCACGCGTTTATCTTTCTGCATGTGCTTGTTCATGATGTCCAGAGCAATGCGGCGAATTTCAATCTGCTTGGGATTGATGACATCTTTGATTTGCTGTATGGCATAAGAAGTCAGGTATTCCTGAGTTCTTCCGGGAAAACCAAACACCATGGTAAAATCGCCCTTTTCAACCCCTTTCATTGAAATGGGCAAATAATTTCTAGGGCGAAAAGGCACATTGTCTTCACTGTATTCTGCAGGTTTATTGTCTTTGTCTGCATAAATTCTAAACAAGGAAAAGTCGCCGGTATGTCTGGGCCACATCCAGTTATCGGTATCCCCTCCGAATTTTCCGATGGACGAAGGAGGCGCACCAACCAATCTCACGTCTTTAAAAGTCTCCGTAACAAATAGATAATATTCATTGCCATAATAGAAAGGCTTGACATATGCATCGTAGTGTGTCCCCTTGGTTGCGCGTTCAATAATGGCCTTGATCTTCTCATCAATGTGTTTCTTTTGTTCTGTTTCGGTCAGGTTTTGATCAATTTCACCCAATACGGTTTCCGTCACATCCTCCATTCTCACAATAAAGGTAGCCGTCAACCCCGGGTTGGGAAGCTCATCATTATGCTTCATGGCCCAGTAACCATCGGTCAGATAATCATTCTCTACAGAACTGTGATACTGCACCTGACCATAACCGCAATGGTGATTGGTCAAGATCAAGCCCTCGTTAGAAATAATTTCTCCGGTACAAAAACCACCAAAGGAAATAACGGCATCTTTCAAACTCGATTTGTTGACCGAATAAATGTCTTCGGCAGATAATTTCAGCCCCATGTTTTGCATGTCAGACTCGTTCAGACTCTTGAGTAACATCGGCAACCACATGCCTTCTTTGGCTTGTACCTGAATGCTTAAAAATGCAATTAAGGTAAATAAAGGAATTAAACGTTTCATGAATTCAATTTTTAGACTAGCGAAGCTAAGCAAATGCGAATAGCAAGGCAAACGGCATCACATTAAAAATGACGAACGGTTAAAACAGGCTCATTTAAAAATAAAAAGCGTCCTTTATCTTTTTATTCGTCTATTCAACAAAAAAGGAAGATGACTGAGCAGTTGTGGAAAGAATTCAATCAAGAACTGTTGGGCTTTATTAACAGTAAAGTCTCAACAAAAGAGCTGGCAGAAGATATTTTGCAAGAAGTATTCATAAAAATTCATCAAAATGTAAATACCATTAGAGACGATCAAAAGATCAGCAGCTGGATCTATCAAATCACCAGAAATACAATTATCGATTACTATAGAAAAAGAAAACTGAACACAACTGAGTTAAATATTGAATCCAATTTAGTAGATGAAGGTGAAGCATCTGCCAGTAATATCAGCAATTGCCTTAAGCCGTTTATACATCGCTTACCTGAAAAATACAAAGAAGTATTGCTTGAAACCACTTATCAAAACGTATCACAAAAAGATTTCGCAGAAAAACACAATTTATCATACAGTGCGGCCAAGTCTAGAGTTCAGCGTGCTAGAAGAGAACTAAAGGCCTTTTTCATTGACTGTTGTGCCGTAGAGTCAGATCAATATGGCAATGTGATATCAAGCAATTGTAACTGCTAATTTTTGCGTCCTTTTTAAATGCTTCCGTCTATCAGGGTGATAATCGAATTATTCATTAAACTCTAAAAAAATGGAACAGAAGCAAAATTGCTGTGAAACAACAGCATGTACTTGTACTTGCTCTTGTACTTGCCAGTGCAACTGCAATGAAGAAAACAACACCAAGGGCTGTTGTTAATCAAAAAGGGAGGTGTAGAACTACACCTCCTTTTTTATTCATGAATTCTTTCTTCACGATCCTGATGGTATTCTATAGCATATCGGCAACTTCAAAAATTGATTTAAATAGTAATGCAAGTAAACCAATAAGTATCCCAAATAATTCGTGCAAGATGAGTGTTGCTCATTTTTATTGACAAACTTGAGTATAAGAGACTTCATCATTATTTTCGCAGTTGATTAGCCTAAGCATGATTTTTAGCTCTCTGTATTTTCTTTGTTTCTTTCTTCCTGCATTTCTAGTTTGTTTTTATCTGTTGGGGAAAAAACTCAGAAAATGGGTTATCGTAGCATTTAGTGCTGTCTTCTATGCTTGGGGGGCTCCCATATTTATCTTTTTCCTTTTGGGAAGTTCGATTATTGACTTCTTTTTATCCAGCCAATTTGAACCCGGTAAAGCTCACCGAAAACGCTATCTCTGGCTTTCCATTATTCTCAACGTTGGTTTGTTGGTCTATTTTAAATATGCCAATTTCTTTGTCGACAATTTCTCACTTCTCTCCGACTCGATAGGACTTGGAACATTTTCCATTAAAGAAGTAATACTTCCCATCGGCATCTCTTTTTTTACTTTTCAGAAGATCAGTTATGCTCTTGATTTGTACAGTGGAAAAAACGAACGATTAAAGAGCTTTTTAGACTACCTCCTATACATCATGATGTTCCCACAACTCATTGCCGGACCAATTGTACGCTATAAAGACGTGAGTGATCAGATTAAGAATTACAACATCAATGCTCTAGATGATAAGCTAGAGGGTTTGTATCGCTTTATTATCGGCTTGGGAAAAAAAGTAATACTCGCCAATACCTTTGCAGAAATTGTGGCACAAGCAACCAGCTATCCCATAAAATATTTGCCCATTGCAGATGCCTGGTTGGGAATACTCGCCTACACTTTTCAAATCTATTATGATTTTGCAGGTTACTCAGACATGGCTATTGGTTTAGGATTAATGATTGGCTTTCGTTTTCCCGAAAATTTCAATTTCCCATACCTGTCAAAAAGTGTGACAGAGTTTTGGCAAAGATGGCACATGACACTTGGTGCATGGATGCGCGACTATTTATACATCCCACTAGGTGGAAACAGAGTTTCCAAGACCAGAGTTTATCTTAACCTTATGATCGTTTTTTTGATTTCAGGATTTTGGCATGGTGCAGCCTGGAATTTTGTAATATGGGGACTGTATCATGGCCTTTTTCTAATGCTGGAACGGGCATGGTTGGGAAATCAATTAAAAAAACTACCTCAGTTTTTACAAGTGACTTATACTTTTATGGTGGTGGTGGTTAGCTGGGTCTTTTTTTCAATGGATTTTTCTCTCGCCATCGATTACTTAGATAAAATGACCGACTTTTCTAACCTCACACTAAATACAAAGTTGAGCAATAAAAGCATTTTCATTTTTGCTATCGGCGTCTTCTTTGCCTTTATGGCACCACAACAAAAACAGCTTAATTTTCTTAGTTCTCTGATCCAACGATTGAGCCTTAAACCGGCTTGGGCGCTTGCCAGTTTTCCACTTTTTCTTTTGATTTTTATTCTTTCTTTCATGTTATTGATGACGAGTGATTTTAATCCTTTTATCTATTACCGCTTCTGATGAAAAAAAGACTAGATTACATCCTTATATTCTTTTTCATTCTGATCTTATGCATTCCATTATTATCAGAAAAATGGATCATTAAAGAGGAGTTTGAACCTCTTCAGGGCACATTTAAAAAAGCCGATTCAATGAAAATCTCATGGACAAGCTGGGTTCAGAAAGAATGGCAGGAAAGGCAAGAAGAACTCATCAAGAAAAACCTTAAACTAAAACCGCCATTAGTCAGACTCCAACATGAAATGGACTACCAATTGTTCGACACCTATCACATGGGTGATCTTTTGGTCGGAAAAGACGGCTATTATTTCAGTTGGGGCTGGGCAGATTCCAGATGTTGTGCTTATAAGTTAAAAAGAGCGGCCACCAGAGCCTATATTGCCAAACTCAAAGTACTGGCAGACCTTTTTAAACAAAAAGGAAAATATTTTAAAGTCATTATAGCACCTTCAAAAGAAGAAATTTTTAGCGATTACCTGCCTGACAAATTTGCTTTTGATAACCCCAATAATGACTACCGCTTCTATAAGAAGCTATTGGATAAGAATCAGATTGAATATTGGGACTTATTAGACTTCTACAAGGGAATTATGGACACTTCTGAGCATCACATTTATAGCCCTACCAGTGTGCATTGGACCAAATATGGAGCTTCCTTCACTTTGTTTAAATTGTTGAACGACATGAATGCCTTTTTCGACAATCAAATGAATCAGATTTATGTTAAGAATAAAGAGGTATCAGAATTTAGAAAAGGAGACGGAGATACGGAAGCTACCTTAAACTTATTGAGCCGATTAGATAACAGTTCTAATTTCATGTATTTCACCTATGGTGTAAATCAAAAAGAAAATGCTTTTAAACCTAAAGTACTGACAATAGGCGACAGTTATTACTGGAACATTAAAGACTGCCATAAACTGCAATATATTTATTCAATGGAATCGAAATACTTGTTCTATTACAGTACCGCCTATTACCCGACAAAAGAACCTCCAAAAAAAATAAAGAACTTGAATATGATTGAAGAGTTTAAAACAACGGATGGTTTGGTCATACTCAACAGCTCTCACAATCTTAAAAACTATCCTTTTGGTTTTCAACATGACATTGAAAAAGTGATAGAAGCAATTCGAGCACTACCTGATCAATAAGACATCTTATTATCACTCTTCAAGCGGCACAAACCCTTTCCTTAAAGCATAAAAACCCAACACCGGAACAATCAACAAACTGCCAAGGAGCCACCAAAGCGGCGAAAAGCCATATGCAGAAGCCACATTCATGCCCATAAGCGGTGCCACCATGTGACAGATGCTGAATGCCATGCCATAAAAAGCCAGATATCTTCCCTTCAGGTGTTCAGGTGCTCTATTCATAATGGCTGTTGTGGTATATGGCAAAATCAAGATCTCTCCTATGGTAAAAAAAAGCAAACACAGTATGGCCACTACCGACCACTGATCGAATATCAAAATAAGATAGCTAATCGCTAATAATATGCAGCCCGAAGCGATCAATTTTAGCTCATTCCGCTTTTTCATCAATTCAATAAGAGGCAATTCGATAAAGACAATTAAAACGCCATTAAAGGCCATTAAATAACCTATTTGGGCCTCTGTAAACAGCATATCTTGCTTAAAGAACACCGGAATAACATTGAAGATTTGCATGAACACACAAGCCATAATAAACACCAAAAACAAGAAAAACAGAAAGAGACGATCTTTAAACACTTCTTTCACATTGCCTTTGGGTTCATCCTTTTTGGCCTTTTGTTCACTCCCCTCAGTACGCATTTGTGTTCTAAATAAACCAAGCATCAAGCCACCGGCTAAAAAGCAGGTGATGGCATCGATCATAAACAACCAATCGTAACCCAGAGTAAAAGCGATCAATCCTCCGAATGCCGGACCGGCGGCAAAACCAATATTAATTGCTAAGCGAATGACACCTACGGCCTTTGTTCTATTTTCTGCAGATTCCAAACGACTAACCGCAGTCATGTTGGCCGGTCTAAACAGATCCATTAAACAGCTGGTTACAAGCAGGCCCATGGCAAAACTTAAAGGGGTATGCAAATGCATGAGAACAAGGAAAGAGAGGGAAGTGACCCATAAACTGAACAACTGGATCCGAAACGGCCCGAAACGATCAGTAAGTATGCCCCCGAAATAATTGCCCAGAAAAGAGCCGACACCAAACATGAGTAAAATGTTACCGGTAGTGACTAAATCATATCCTTCTTCTGTGGTCAGGTATAGAGACAAAAAGGGCAAGACCATCGCCCCTGCTCGATTGATCAGGGTAATGATGGCCAAGTACCATATTTTAGGCTTTACACCACTAAAACTGCGTTTATAGAACAATAAGAAACTCACGCCTGAAAAATACACACAAATGCCATTCAAATGCGCTTCTGCAGGAAGAGGCATTCACTTCCGAACAAGACATGTAAACTGCTATTTGCCAAACACTTCTTCCAAACGAAGATAAACACCCAGATTGATGTTCCAAGTGCGGTTGGAAAAATAGTCTGCTGTATTATCTGCAAAGGTGTAACTGACCTGAGCCGTCCAACCGACAGCCTCTCCCCTAATGTTCAAATCCAGACCGATTTGTCCGATCAGTGCATCTTTATCTCCGGTAACCTCATCCACCTGTTGGTCCGTTAGAAAAACAGCCGTCTTAAAATCCGAAAAGCTCAGATAATCGAAGCGAGTCACCAGACCCAAATAGGTTTCTCCTCCCAAATCTTTATGCAAAGCCGATTGAATGAAAGGGCCGTTAAACTTCGCCGTTATGCCAAAGTCATCATCAGTTATTGAACCGGCAACCGTATATATGTCACCAAATAAGCTGCCGGAATTCCCAAAACTATATCCACCAAAAGCATTGAAATACATGTCATTGATCAGGGTATAATAACCAAGACCTAAATCGGCCTTATCATTTTTCAGAGTCGATTTTACGGTCTCTCCTCCGTTTACAGTATATTCCGTTTCGATGTTATAAGTATCTCCGTAACTGGCCGCCACCGCAATCTCATCCGTTACGGCATAAGAGGCCTTGACATCCATACTGCTTACAAAAGAAACACCAAGATCCAAATTGCCTTTTTCTTCCAGTATGGGGGCGTTGATGGAGGTTGATTTATAGAAACGACATGAACTGAAACTCAATGCAAGTGTCGTAAGGATAAGCCAATGTTTGATTCTCATGGTGTAAATATATGGAAAGTAAAGTCGGTGTTTCAGACCGTAATCAGTCAAAAATTTAAATAAAAGGTCTTCTTACTCCTCAAATGCTTCAATCTGTTTTTTAGCCGTTTCCATCCAATTCTCATCGTACTTTTCCCAGTCTGTATACGACTCTATTTGAGGAAAATTGTCGAGTCCTGTTTCCCCTTTAAAAGGGCCTACAATGCCAACATAGTTGTTGCCGCTATAATCATAGCCAAACTTCATGACCATGAACAAAGAGTCTCCATGCTCTATCTCACCCAACTTGGACACATGATCCGGTGCTCCTTCATCATAATCCAGCTCATCAGACAAGATCAGACGTGCCACTTCATCTCTTTGCAGATAAGTTTCCGAAATTTCACTCATCCTTCCTGCCGCATGATAGGCGCGGATCGTAGACAATCGGGTGTCCTCGTCTTTTAGCCTTGCTTTCAACAACTTTGCTTTTAAGGGCAAGCCCCTCACCATGCGCACTTCTATAACCTTAGCCTCCAGATAGCCTAATTTTTCTAAACCCATCAGCCGTTCTGTAAAATGATCCACTTGCTGAAGGTCTATGTCCAGATACTGCATAAAATTCAAATAGTTGTCAATCTCAGACATGTAGTAATACTTGCCATTGTTTTCTTTCTTAAAAACGAAGGTATCGAGATCTGTCGCGGCATTTCTTAAGAGTCGTTCCGAATGTGCATTCAATAAACTCATCAATTCTTCATCACCCCGGGCACAAGCACCGGAAAGTACAGACAATAGGGATGAATTATAATCTTCGTTGTCAAGCAAAGCGATCAATTGTGAAAAATGGGCTTTCATCAAAGCAATGGAATCGCTAAACACATGGGTCATTTTCCATTGCCCGAATTCAATCTTTGGAGGCGCAGTAAAAAAAAGCTGTGTAAATGTGGAAATGCCTTCATGATCCTCCATATCGATTAAGGCATAGAGTATTTTCTTTTTGACATGCTCCGCCTCTTGCGCTTGATAAAGGCTTTGCCATTCTTCAGCGCTCATGCCCTTGAGTTGGCCAAGTAAATCGATGAGCTGTATTTTAGACCCGTAAGTTGAGGTATCATCACCATATGTCTGCTGAACAGCTAACTTTAGTTTGGGTACATCACTAGAATCAAAATGATAATAATTCAATGCCCCTGAGGCCCCTTTAAAAAGTAGTGTATCCTCAGATTTCAAATGCGCTAAGATCAAATCCGACTTTGAGCTATAGACCGCTTGCCATGCCTCTTCCTTTTGGGGTGTAAAGTGCAGAGCATCAAAATACTCTTGACTTGTGGAATCCTTAAGCCCTTCTAAATCAGAATAAGATAAGATGGAATAAAAATAAGGCGGATTCAATATGGCTCGAATACGGCTATGAGCTCCCTTGTATCTGTCTTGCAGGTAAAACTCTCTTGCGGAAATTCCGTCGATGCTTATGGTGTCTAAACTGAGTAAGGTATCAGACCATTCTGTAAAGTCACTGACCAGATCCACGTAAAAGCTGTCGACAGAATGAATTCTATGGTATTTGGACAAACGGCTGACCTCTGTAAGGTAAACCACTCCTGAATTCGGATTGGTGGTATAAAATGTTCTCAGGTGTTGAAGGTAAGAGTTGGGGTCTGCATCAGTTGATTCTTCTTTTGCCAGATCGAATTGCATAAGACGAATCCCCAGACTGTCTATCTCTTTCATTGTGCTTTGTGGGGATTTGTATGGCAGAAATGAAAAGCTGTTAAAAAAGCCATCTTCTTTGGCAAAACCTTTTTCGTCCGGTTTCAAATTTTGCTTCATGACTTTGTAGATGCGATTGCCACGCGTAAACAATTGCAATTTGCAATAGAAACGGTTCTGTAACATGACATCCACTTCTCTGCCCTCTATGCCTTGTCGCCAGATGGTATCGACCTCAGACATCTTCGGGTGAGCTTGTGTTAGCTCTTCGATTCCGGCATTCAACACCATTGATTGATCCTCTAAATAATAGCCTATCGGAAAGTCATTATAGGCGATTAAGTAATTGGATGAGTTCGCCATGTCAATTGCCATAAAGATGTATATGGGCACTTCTACACCTTCAGCTCCCGGATACTGGACATTGTTAACCGTGAGTTTGGGTTGTGAAGGCAAGCGAACAGAAAAAGCGCCCATCCCGTGTTGATAATCCATCCAGTCTTTATTGACTTCTTGTGCTGTACTCAATAGCCGAAATGAATCGAAAAAGCGTTGATGAACTTCGCCCTCAAAACGGTCTTCAAGACTAGAGGCGACCAATCCGTACAAATTATTTTCCCGTATGATAAACAGGTATTTAAAATATTGTCTTCCCAAACTGAAAATGGCTTCAGCAGCTTCAACACCTTCCATTTGAATTCTGGATTTGCTCAAGAGTTCAAAACCACTTTCTTTTTTCAATTGGTCAATAAAGTTTTGGATGATCTTCTTGTCGGATTCTTCAGCTTTCATTCTTCTAATGTCCAGAGCATAGTGCATAAATACCACTCCCGAAACCAGGTCGGGATATATCTTAAAGCCCGAATTCACAAACTCACTGTACTCATAAGCTTCACTTGGTGTTTCTACCTCATAGGCCATAAGAGTATCGCTATACTTAAACCATTTTTGTTTGCCGTAGTCAATTTTATAGTCTTCAGGATCTGCCATCGTTTCAGAATACACCGGCCTTACCGTATAACCTTCTTGTCTGAACAATTCGATCAAACCGTTTTTGCCCAATAAATGGGCAGCACCTATTGCGGCAAACACAGAACGGTCTTTAAAATGAGCCTTGATGCTTTTTTGCATCACATGGTTTCGCTGAATTAAAATGCTGTCTGTCAAATTAAAACTGCCCAATGCTTTTTCTATAGAATCCAGATTGTTAGTCGAATAAGTTTCAATCAAGCGGTCTAAGCTTTTCAGATAAGCTGAAGTGTCTTGCCGGATAAGACGCAACATGCTTCTTCTCTTTTCTTCTCTAGTCCCATGACTCAAAAGCCTCAACTGGTCTTCTACCTCTTCCAGTCCGATAACTTCTTTCTCAAGATTTCTGGCGATGCCGAAGAGATAAGCATCAACAAATGTTTCCTGATCATCAGGGCTTACACGTTTAGGGCGCATGAGCGATTCGACAAGCATTGGATTTTGATTGTCTAAAGCCTCCAAATCAAAGCCATTCATATCTTTGAATTTTTCCTTAAGGGCCTTGTATTCAGATTCACTCAGATAATCATCTACCCCCTCTTCCAGACCTTCTCTTTGTCTTTTGTAAAAAGCGGCCTTCATCAATGAATCCAAATGCACTTCTAAAGCAAAAACATCACACTGACGGATCGCCATATAAGTAGAATCACCAATATTAAAAGCTCTGTTGTCTTTGACATGCATAGTACCATAGAGGTAAGAACTGTATTTCAGGTCTTTTCCTTCAATTTTCCAGAGCAATGCCCCATTGTCTTGGGCAAAAACCGGAGAGCACAATAAGAACAGAAGAATGGCATAAAGCTGTTTTTTTATCGACATGGTAGATGGATAATGTTTTACTCGGGTGTGCAAATAAACAAAGAAAAAGACACAGCAGTGCTGAATTCATTTATTCGCAACAAAAAAAGCTGCAAAACGCAGCTTTAAGATCAATCCTTTATATTGTTTAAGACCAATAATAGACGAAGGATATTGGATCCAATATGGATTAAACGATGTTTATTCTTCTCCGGAACTGCTTTTTCGCATCTTATCGATATTTATCGCTTTGATAAGCTCTTTGGCTTCTTTCTCGTCAAATTTTCCGGATATACTTAAAGTAAAGAGCGACTCTTCCCCATTGGCCAATAGTACCAGCTCACTGTTTTGTTCATCAATCTGACGAAACTTTAAGACCATTTTATCCTTACCGCTCTGTATGATCATCAGGTCCTTGTAGTTTTCCTTGGGCAGGTAGCGATCTAGTTCAGACAGCAATTGCTCTTTCTCCTCTTCTTTTTGTTCGATAATGAGCATTTTGATCTCGCTCACTTCGCTGCTCAATTTATGCTCTTCTTCTTCGGTAAAAAATTGCAGCCAGTCACCCGAAAAGCTCATGCATACTGCTGTCTTTTGGGCTTTGTATTTCTGATAAAAGGTTTCGAAATCTTTTGTGGTTTTTGCTGTAGATTTCAGGCCAATGAGTAGCAAAGTCAAACCCATGAATTGAATGATTCTCTTTTTCATCTGTTTATGGTTTTAAAATTATTCTTCTACTTTTTCTAAATGTTCCATGCCTTTAATGTCCATGGATTTAGACAGTTTTGAAATTTCTTTCAATTCGATATCGCCGATCAGCGACATCAATACGCCTTCACCGCCACCGCTAATAATCATGACCAGCTCAGAGATGGTTTCGCCATTTTCTTTGATCATAAATTTGATCTCCTCTGCCCCATCTTTTACAATCATCAGGTCTTTGTATTCAGGAGCCGTAATTAAGGCGCTGATCTCTTTATAAAAACTTTCTTTTCGATTGGCGTTTAATGCCGAATCGATCGTCAGGATTTTAATGGACTCCAGCTTAGAACTGGCTTCTTTAAATTCTTTGTCCTCTTCCTCATTCGCAATTTTGGCAAAAATCTCAAACATGTATGAGGTAAAGTGAACCGAGGTGTATCCCTCCTGCCCGGAGTATTTGTCAAAGAGCTGTTCCACGGGACTTTTCTGAGCCATCACTCCCATTGAGAGGCTGATGACGATAAGACTACAAATTAGTTTTTTCATCTTTTTTTGTTTTTTGTGTAAATAATTGTTGAGCGCTGTTAAATTTTGAGAGCTGATGTAATGGTTGAGTGCCTTTGTTGAGTTTTTCAGAAACGAGTAGTAGGGCTTTTTTAGTCTCTAAATAGGCCAAACGCACTTCCTCTTCACTGAGTTGAGCCTGCTGCTCAGTTTCCGGCTGCAAATAATAACCGGTCACAGCCAACAAAGTAACTGCAGCAGCACTGGCCGCAGCCTTCCACCAGGAGTGAAACAATATCACTTTGGTTTTTGTCTTGGCTTGATAATGCATTGGCCGCTCCGTTGTTTCCTGACGGGCTTTGTGATAAAACAAAAACTGCAAGCGTTCGGCTTCAAAAGCCTTCTCCTTTATGTCCTGAGAAAAGTAATCAGAGAGCTTTTGCTCTTCTTCCAAAGTACTTTCTCCGTCATAATAGCGTTTAAGCAGGGTTTTCAACTCTTCCGTATTCATGTTCTATGACTTTAGTGATTTCTATTCTTAACTTTTTTCTTGCCCTGGACAAATTGGTACGTACCGTAGCAATGCTCATGTCCATTATCTCGGCAATTTCTTCATAGGGATAAGCCTCTATGTCTCTCAATTGAACAATCATCTTTTGTTGCTCAGGCAATTGTTCAATGATTTGATGCATCATCTGCATTTGAGACTTGGATTCAACGACCTTTAAAGGCGTATCGTGATGCACAGCCGAGTCTTGCTTCAACTCTACCCGATTGTAGTTTTTGGCCCTTAATCGATCTACACACTGATTGCGTGTCATGGTCATGGCTAAAGCTTCAACGCTACGGTATTCCTTTAAACTTTCGCGTTTGTTCCACAATTTGATGAGCACCTCCTGAGTCAGATCTTCCGCATCTGCTGTAAAGCTCAATAAACGCTTGGCAAAGCGGAAGATTTTCTGCTTTAGTACGACAACCTCTTGTTCAAACTCTTTGACTTGCATCTAAACCTAAGACGAACAAGAAGTAAAAACATTACAGTGAAAATGAAATTTATTTAAATACCACTGCGATACTGGTGAAAACCAAATTCACTTAGCCCTTTTCTTCCTTTCTTCCATCGGCATGATGGGCAAAGCGCCCTTTAGATCGCTCGTGAACAGGGTCCATCTTTTTCCATGGCCAACCGCCAAACTTGGTGCGTTGATAATCTGAGAAGGCTTGTTGAATCTCTTGTTTGGTATTCATCACAAATGGCCCGTGTTGCACTACCGGTTCATTGATGGCTTTACCTTGTAGCACCAGAATATGACTGATGTCTTTGCCGCTCTTCAACTCAATATCTTCATCCGATTTAACCTCTGCAGAATGGTAATGGGGCAAAACCTGTCCCTCTACAGTCAACTCATTGCCCTCATAAAAATAAAGCGTCCTGTTTAAACCGGCTTTGGCTTTAGGCAAGGTAAAACTGGCATTAGCCTCCATGCGGATATTGTATATGGCCACATCATTATCTGCATCAGCTGCCCATGAATTGGGCGGCGGTGGTGGTGCCACCTTATCGTGATATTGGCCCGTCACCACTTCTATCAGCGTTTGTCGGCCGCCAAGATCTACATACGTCTGCTTGGGCAAATCTTCATTCCACAGCATTTTAAAGTGAGGTTCTACCATTTTGTTTTTGGCGGGTAAATTCAACCAGATCTGAAAAAGCTCTAAGGGATTGTCTTTGTCCTGATGCAACAAGGGAAACATTTCCGCATGCAGGACTCCCCCTCCCGCTGTCATCCACTGCACATCGCCATTGCCATAGCGGCCTGAAGCACCTAAAGAATCGGAATGGTCGACCATGCCTTTACGCACAATGGTGATGGTCTCAAAACCACGGTGGGGATGCCCCGGAAAGCCCGGCACTTTGGTACCATGGTACATGCGAAAACCATCTTTGATCATAAAATCCTGTCCGATCTCACGACCGGATAAATCGGCCTGTGGGCCCATTTGGGCATTGCCTTTGGGATAGGCATCTTCATGATGCACACAAAACAAAAAGGGATCTTTGGTGGCCCATTGAAAACCCAGAGCTGTTATGTTTTTGAGCTTCGAAGCCGTTGCCTTGTCATTCATGGCAAAGCCAAATCTGGAACTAATAATCGCACCGGATGTGAGGGCCAGTGCTTTTTTAAAAAAGGAGCGTCGATCTGTTGCTTTTTTCATGATGCTAAATTTTGATTTAAAGGTAATGGAATTACTCCACCTTAAATAGCAATCGAAAAACGAAAAGGTTTAATGTGAACAAAACACAGTGTGCATAAATGGTTCTTGAATTTACCCCGGCTCTGACCAAAGCTCAGAAATTCGGTTATCTTAGCACAAGAAATAAGTGCTTAGCCATGAAATACCTGATTCTTCTCCTTGTTTTACTTCTCAACCAGTTGGCCTTAAAGGCACAGCAGCAAAAAGCATGCACCTGCCTTCAGGATTTTGCACATGAATTAGAACAAATAGACGAAAGGAAAGTAGAGAACCTAACAGAACACATCGATGAAACCTTTCAGCAACTTAAACGCGACAATCCGGAATTTAGAACTTGTGTAGACTTTTACAACTTGTACTACGGCCTTTGGACGATTGGTAAACTCAGAATCTTTATGGGCTTAAACAATTGTGTGATATCAGATCGGGCACGGGAGATGCTTGAACAAGGTCCCATAATTTACGAAATGGCCTTTAAGCTGGAACAAGCGATCAAAGCCCAACACGAGTCGACGGAATACCAACGCTTTACCGACACCGCGGTCATCTCCTCTGCTTCCACAAGATCAAGGGCCTTTTTAAAGGCAAGTTTTAGTCAAGACACTAACGCCTATCTGAGCTTTTTACCTTCCTGGTACATTCGTTTTTTTGGAAAAGAAAAGCTGGCGCAAACCCTGATGCAAGAAAATGAACTACCTGACAGCGTCGATTTTCAAGTTGATGTAAAGGCAACTAAACCCACTGAGTCTCTTCTTCAAAAAGACAATGTGTTGATGAGTCTCTTTGGCCATGAAGTTGAATTTAAAGTGAATGACACCAGTGTTCACAAACAAATGAACGTCTTAGCCATCTCTGAAGATTTAGGCGAATCGTGGCATTACCTTAACGTAATAAACAAAAAGGTATCGCCATATTGGGTGCTCAATCCGGTTATCGACCCCATAGCACTTGAAGATAAATTCAATGCCGAAGGTGCTGCAAAATATGCTGCTAAAAACGGGAAAGAATTGGGAGCACATTTTTGTGAATGCGTGAAAGATGTAGATCCCGACGATTTCATGAAAGTGATGAAATGCTCCGGTATTTTAATCCATCATCCGCTGTGGAAAGAGTTTAGCGCCAATGTACACCATGAGACTTATAGCTACGTCAAGCAAAATTGCAGTGCCTTTAAAGATGCCTTCATCTTTAAAGCTTTGAATATGGACGATTGATGAAGGCCTTTTTAAGGCATTAGCATTTCCATCGGCAAACCATTCATTGATAATGACTATCTTGACCAAGATTTAAAATCTGATCATGAAAAAGAAACTTTTATTCGTTTTGCTCTTTGCTTCCTTTTACACCCTTAAGGCCCAAATGGTGGCCATTATGGAAGTTAAGGAACCCATTGAAGGGGTATGCAATCAAAAAGGGGTTTACGTTATTCTGCCCATTGGCAGTAAAAAACAAGTCAAAGCAAAAAGCAAATTGAGCGAGCAGGAAATGGAAGCGCGCTTTAATGCACTGCCCTATTGGAAAGAGCATCCCGAATTTGAAAAAAAAATTACCTTCAATTTAGTCATTAATTGTAAAGGGCAACAAGTCAGGCAATCCTTTAACAATGATGAAAACAAAACCGAGGACGAAGCCCTTAATCAACAACTTTTAGAGATAGTGGCCGGCTTTAAGGAATGGGAACCGGCTCGCATTAAAAAGAAAAAAGTAGACAGTTCTCTCTTCATTTCCATAGAAGTCAAAAATGGCAAGGTAAAGATCGCTTGAGACCATGGGTAGTTCAACACCCTCAAAACAGCACTCTGAGGTCAGTTGCTGAGCCTGCCGAAGCACTTAAAAAGCAATCGAAAAACGAAAAGGTTTTGAAAATTTTAAAGAGTGAAAAGGCCTTCTCGATACTTCAGGCCGTACTTCGAGTATCCTGATTTCATCAGGATGTATCGAGAAGGGGGCCTGACACTCGAAGGCCACTCGAAGCGTACTTACCAAACTACTCAAAACCCAATTTCGGATAAAACAAAACCCTGTTTACACAATTGTAAACAGACCGCTCATCCCTTCCATTGAAGGGATTTTAAATTATTTGCACTAGCTTTATGCCATGAATACACTTGGCAACATCTTATGGCTCCTTTTTGGCGGATTGCTGATTGCAATTGAATACCTGATCGCCAGTCTATTGCTTTGCCTGACCATCATCGGCATTCCCTTTGCCATACAAAATTTAAAACTGGCGCAACTGGCTTTATGGCCCTTTGGCAAAAAGGTGGTTGAACGTCCGAATGCCGGAGGCTGTGTACACGTCTTTTTAAATGTCTTCTGGATTTTATTCGGCGGCATCTGGATTGCCCTGTCGCATTTGCTTTTCGGACTGGTGTTGTGCATCACCATCATTGGCATTCCTTTTGGCCTTCAGCACTTTAAAATGGCGGGCTTAGCCATTACACCCTTCGGAAAAGACATTGTCTCGAAAAAATAAGCCACTCACCTTCTGTTGATAAAGGCGAAGATTGCTCTAGTGTTTTTCCTTTGAACCGGCACTTTGAAAACTCATCAGAATAATGCATTTTTGATGGCAAATCATTGCAATGAATTGTACAAGCTGCTCATTCAGGAGCCGAACGCTTTTTATCACTGCCCTCTTGCTTTTGGGGCTGTTGTCATGCGACGATCAGCCTGATCAAGCCAAGGGCGTTGAAGCCCTGCCGGTCGAAGAATACGTTATTGATTCCATGCTGATCGACGAACCCGACCCCGTAGAAGCAGAAGATCTGGAACCTGTGCCGGTGGAAGAAGAACCGGAAACAAAAGCCAGTGAAGATGGCGATGATGAAGACCTAATGGAAGAACCGGAAGACAATGATCCCTTATCAGGCCTTGACTTCGGCGATGACGATGAAGATGACGTTCTATCCGAGATCGAAACAACTGCTTCACCGGAAATTCCCGACTATAAAGTAGAATTGGCTGTAGACGACAGCATTGCCATAGGTAGCAGCGGCACGCTTATCGTCTCAATTGGAGCCGAAACAGCTGAATTTGAAGTGAGGGAAGACATGGTCAGCGATGAGCGCCACATTCCATCTGATGCAGGAGACTATGCGGAAATCACGCCTTATGGGCCGGGTTTTGAAGTGAGTCCCGTAAAGCAACAATGCGTAAAAATACACCCCAGCGGATCTGAAGTCAAATTTAGCATCACTCCCCTGCAGGCCGGCGAACTAACCGTAAGTGCCAATATTCAGCTCTATGCCACAGCCGATTGTTCCGACTCGCCGGTACCGAAAACTGCCGCCGATCTGAAAGTGACCGTATATGTAGACAAAGCAAAAGAAAGGGCCAAAAAGAAAGAAGAATTTTTAGACATCTTTTGGGAAAAACTACAAGAGTTCTGGGGTGGACTCTTGGCTTTAGTGTTCGGTTTGGTACTCTTCCTGCTCCGCAAAAAACTGAAAGTCTGGTTTGGTTTTGAGGAGGAGAGTTAAGCTGAAAAGGCCTTCTCGATACCTTCAGGCCGTGCTTCGAGTGTCCTGATGAAATCAGGATGTACCGAGAAGAGGCCTGACACTCGAAGGCCTTTTCCACGTTCAGAAACCGCACTTATCTTTTAAACACTTTCTTGGCATACTGAGAAATCAATTCATGCCGTCCCTTGATCAATGCTTCTTTCTTTTTACGGCTCCATTTCTTGACCTGATGCTCTCTGAAAAAAGCGTGATCAATGCGCGCAAACTCCTCATAATAAACCAATTCGACCGGCGCATGCTTTCTTGTGTAATTGGCGCCTTCCCCCGCTCTGTGTTGAGATAACCTGCGATCCAGGTCTTTGGTACTTCCGGTGTAATAGCAATCATTGGCACATAGAAGAATGTACATGTAGTTTGGCATAGCATAAAAATAGGAAAAACCTAGCTCTTGATCCACTCCAAAAGCACTTCAAGTGACCCCCAAATCTCTCCCAAAAGCACTTCGAGTGACCGGAGGTCGTATCGAGAAGGCTTTTGAATAAAAAAATTGATTATCAATACCTTATCCGCAGTTCTCGATACAATTTCTTCGAAATCACTCCCAAAAGCACTTCGAGTGACCGGAGGTCGTATCGAGAAGGCTTTTGAATAAAATATTAATTATCAATACCTTATTCGCGTTCTCGGTACAATTTCTTCGAAATCACTCGAACGGCTCTTACCCATCACTGAACAAACAATCACTCATCACGTGATGAATGAACGCTTAACACGTGATGAACAAGTCTTTATCACGTGACAAAAAAAGACCCGATGCGTACGCATCGGGTTTGGTTGGGGTTCTGAACCCTTCAGAGTACTCAACTCTTGGCTTTGCTAAAGCTTAAGGTCTTTAACAGATTCCTTAAGCCCGCCGCAGGGCGATAGCGGATCTTGCTGCGCTTGATTTGATGCGCACCGGCTTCCTCTTCTCTCTCCACGCCCTCAGAATTGAGGCCAATGCTGAAACTGCCCAGCTTATCCAGCTTAACAATTTTGCCCTCGGCCAATTGCTTGCTGATGGCATTCACCATGCCCACCAATACGGCATACACATCGGCCTGACGCACCGTACTTCCGTCACTGATCAAAGCCGCCAGATCGTCGAGTCTAATCACACCTGAGTTCACGGGAATGACATAATACTTCGGATCTAATGTTCGATCTTGGGGATTCTTTCTCGGAATAACTTTGTACTTAATCATAATTCATACCTCCTTTTTGTTCTTAACGTTGTTACAGGTACCACATAACAATCTATAATTCAACGCACAAAAGGGGCGTTTTCTTGTTTGAGATAAGGATTTTTTAACAATTGGGTAATAATTTTTACTTTTAAGACGATCAAATCATGCAATCAAATGATAACATTAGACTTCACTCCCATTCCTCCTAAATACAAATGGATAGAGCTACAATGGTTAGAATTTGAAATTAACGATAGCTTAAAAGTTCTCAGATTGGCAATTGATTCTAATGAAGATATTCTCATTAAAAGAAAGCTGGAACATGAAGAGGCCTTAAAAAAAGATGTAGATCTCCAATCACTTAGAGAAGAAGATAAACCAAGTTATATTGGCCATATATATGGAAATATTGATATTACACTATATCAATTGAAATATGTATTGAGAAATGCTAGCCTAATGGCTATTTCCTCATTCTTTGAAAATATGCTCAACCAAATTTGCCAAGAAACACATCGTAAACTTAGACCCGACAAACATTTTAAAGAACTGAACTCAAGAAAAGCTTTTGAACGTTATACCAACTACCTAAAAAAAGTAGCTTTAGTTAATACAACAAAATCACAGGTCATCATTTCTAAGATCAGAACTTATCAAAGGGTAAGAAACAAAGTTGCACACACCAATGGGCAAGGCAAATTGACCAATAAAGAATATGAGGAATTTAAATACATTGAAGGATTAAGAATTGTCAATACATCAGCTTTCAAAGAATTCCCTAATTACAAGTGGTACATAGAAGTCCCCTTTTTAATGGGTTTCATAGAATTAGTCCATGAATACTTTGAGATTTTACTCAAAGAAATAGACTTAAGAGTTGAAGAAGCTAACATTAGAGAAACAGAGCATTAATAAATTAAAAAATGAAACTAGGAACACTCAAACAAGTCAACTTACGTGAAATATGGAAACATGAAGCCATCAACTTTACCAACTGGTTGGCTAAGCCGGAAAACTTAGACCTGTTAAGTGAAGAAATCAACATTGAACTCAGCCTGATAGAAACCGAATACAATGTTGGCAGGTTCAATGTTGATATTTATGCCGAAGAAGGCAGTACAAGCAGAAAAGTGATTATTGAGAACCAACTGGAAAGGACAGATCATGACCATTTAGGAAAGCTAATTACCTATGCCTCCGGTTTGGATGCAGAAATCATCATTTGGATCGTGAAAGAGGTTTTGGAAGAACACGAACAAGCTATTCTCTGGTTAAACGACAATACAGATGAAAAAATCAACTTCTTTGCCATTCGCATGGAAGTATGGCAGATTGGCGACTCTGCATCTGCTCCTAAATTTCACATCGTTGCTAAGCCTAATAACTGGAGTAAGGCAGTAAAGAAGTCTTCACAAAGCCAAGAACTCAGTCCGACAAAAAAGCTTCAATTGGAATTTTGGGAAACTTTTAAAGAGTATGCAACTGCAAACGGGTTCAACTTAAGATTGAGAAAGGCAAGCCCCCAACATTGGTATTCCGTGGCCATAGGACGATCCGATTGTTACATTGAACTCACCATTAACTCACAGAAAAAAGAATTGGCTTGTGAAATCTACATACCCGATTCATTGGAAACTTATCAAAACTTCTTAAACAATAAACTTCAAATTGAAAGTGAAGTCGGCTCATTGGATTGGATGGAATTGCCTGAAAAGAAAGCCAGTCGAATAAAGAATGTAAGAAAAGGCGATTTTACAAAAAGAGTCAAATGGACAGAGTTTTTCCAATGGATAGCCGAAACAGCCGTTTCCATGCAAGACACGTTCAATAAATACTAGGTAAGAATGCTTGACTTAGACTGGATCAATACCTTTTTAGAAGAACTACCTCAAGCAGAAGTTCGTTCAAAAAACATCTTTGACATTTCCGGTTATCCCAATTGGGAAAACGTGAACAGCAATTTTCTGGCGTTTTATTTAAATGATACAGAAGAACATCAGATGAAACGGCTGTTTATTGATAGTATACTGGACTGCATAGAAGAGCAAACAAGTGATTCAGAGTTTGACCGCTCCGTTTTTGAATCCTCTTTTCAGGTATTCAGAGAATACAGCACAGCTAAAGGTAGAATTGATTTACTAATCATTAGTGACTTTGATAAAGAAGATAACTCCGACCAACCCAAAGAAAATCTATTGCCGGATTGGGCCATAATCATTGAGAACAAGATTCATCATCACCTTCATGGTAACGACTTAAACGATTATTGGCAGTCTATAAAAGCCTTAGGAAAAGTGGGCATCGTATTAAGCCCTTGGGAAGTTGACTCCAATCTGCTTCAGTTAAATGACAAACATCGCTTTATAAACATTACCCATCAGAAATATGTCGAAAAGATCAAATCCAACCTTCCACTCTATTTTGAAGAGGCGGATAGTCGCCACCTTTTATTTCTTAAAGAATACTTTTTAAACATTAACAGTCTATACCAATCTCCCATGCAAAAAAATCAGCTCGCCCAACAACTCACTGCTTTTCATAAGCACCGTAAAAATGTGGAAGAAGTCATCAAAATGAATGAACAATTACTCACTTATTTAAATGAAGAAGTAAGCGAAGCGTTTAACCAAATGAACTATTATTCAGAAACCACCAACACAAGCCGATCAAAACATTTCTATTTTGATTGGGAAGACAAAAACATGCCATCCGGTGCTGGCGACTTTCGTTTTTGGGTTGATCTGAATCGCTTACGCTATCACAGCAAATTTGAATGCATCTTTGAGTTATATGGGCATAAAAAAGTGTCAAAAGGGCCGCAATTGTTACAAACTATCAAAACACAGATCAGTGCGTCCGACTGCATTCAATTAGCAAATGATAATCAATCCTTTAAACATCAACATCATCTTTTTTACATTCATTTTCCTTTAGACGGTTTTGAAGAAATAGGTTTATCCTCTAAAATCGAAAGTAAATTGAAAGCAATTTTAAAATGGGATCAGGAAGGTGATTACTTGTCTATCTGTTATAAAGCTTGGCATAAATTAATAAATCCATGAAAAGAAAAATATTAAACCATACTAGTGAACTCAGTTATTTTTTTGAAAAAAACAAAGAGTCAAAAATGTATGCAACTACTCAAGAAGCAGGAGAACACATGCATCAAACTAGGAAAGAGTATGAAGACAAAAAAGAAACTATTCCAGATTCTGAAACCATAGAGGTCCATCCTATTGAATTTACTGATCCGGATACAAATGGAGACAAGCTGTATAAAATCAACTTTGATAAAAAAATCAACTTTCCAATCAATAGGTTTGAAAAGTGGTGGATGTATCCAAAACCTGATGAAGACAATGATGATCTTATTGAAATTGATAACTAATATATTCGCTTGAAAAGAAATAATTCTTGAAATTGCTTCTCCATTTAAATATATGATTTAAGAAGAAATGAGTTTTAAAAAAATACTGGAGAAATATCGGAAAATTGCCTTCTCTGAGAGAGACAAAGGGGACCGTTTTGAGCGTTTAATGCAGGCTTACCTGCAAACCGATCCGCAATATGCTTCAGATTTTAAACACGTATGGTTATGGAATGATTTTCCCGCCAAAGCTGATTTGGGAGGCAATGACACCGGTATAGACCTGGTTGCTTTAACACATGGAGGCGATTATTGGGCTATTCAATGCAAATGCTATCAGGAAGGTGCACGGATTGACAAACCTGCCGTAGATAGTTTCCTTGCAACTTCCAGTCGTTCTTTTAAGAACGAAGACCTTAAAACCGTACACTTTCACCATCGCCTATGGATAGATACGACCGGAAAAAGGTGGGGCAGTAATGCCGAGCAGGCCATCAACAATCAAAGTCCGGCAGTTTCCCGATTAACCTTATACAATTTAATGGATGCCCCGGTAAACTGGGATAAACTCGAAGAAGGCATACACGGTGCAAAAGCTCGGCTGGATAAAAAAATACTGCGTTTACATCAGGAAAAAGCACTGAACCATACCCACGAACATTTTAAAACCAACGACCGTGGTAAGCTCATTATGGCCTGTGGTACCGGTAAAACCTTTACCGCTTTACGCATTGCTGAAAAGGAAACACAGCAGAAAGGGCTGGTCTTATTCCTGGTACCCTCGATTGCACTATTGGGGCAAAGTTTACGCGAATGGAGCGCCGATGCCGAAGAAGACATTAACGCCATTTGTATTTGCTCCGACCCTGACATCAGTAAACAAAAAACAAAAAACCCCGATGCCGATGGTTTTCATATTAAAGACCTTGCCTACCCTGCCTCTACCGATTCCGATTACATACTGGAACAATTCGAAAAAATAAAAAAGAGTGGAAAAAAAGGCATGACTGTCGTTTTTTCTACTTACCAGTCCATTGAAGTAATTGCACGGGCACAGCAAACTTTGCTTAAAAACGGTTATCCTGAATTTGACCTCATCATTTGCGATGAAGCGCATCGTACCACCGGGGTTTCTTTAGCGGGGCAAGATGAATCTGCCTTTACTAAAGTGCACGATGCCGGTTTTATAAAAGCTAAAAAACGGCTGTACATGACTGCTACCCCCCGTTTGTATGATGATAACAGCAAAAGTAAAGCAGCCCAGGCCGATGCTGTTTTGTGCTCTATGGATGATCCTAAACTATATGGAGAAGAAATGTTTCGCATTGGTTTTGGTGAAGCGGTAGAGAACAAACTACTGACAGATTACAAAGTATTAATTCTTACCCTGAATGATAAGGATGTGCCCCCCGCGGTGCAAAAAATGATCGCCGGCGATGAAGTAGAGATCGGTACGGACGATATGTCGAAACTGATCGGGACCATTAACGCCCTTTCCAAGCAATTTCTAGGCGACGACGGTTTAACCAAAACCATTGACCCTGCTCCTATGAAAAGAGCAGTTGCTTTCTGCTCTAACATTGCTACTTCCAAAAAAATTAAAAGCTCGTACAATACCGCTACCGATGTTTACCTGAATCAATTGCCTGCTAAGAAAAAGGCGGAAATGGTAAGTGTAGATGCCAAACACATGGACGGTACCATGGCAGCTCCGGAACGAGACCAGATGCTGGCATGGTTAAAAGAAGATACCGATGAAAACGAATGCCGGGTAATTACCAATGTGCGGGTATTAAGCGAAGGGGTTGATGTACCTTCCCTGGATTCCGTTTTGTTTCTCTCTGCCCGTAACTCGCAGGTAGATGTGGTGCAATCGGTTGGGCGGGTAATGCGGAAATCGCCGGGTAAAAAATACGGTTACATTGTTATTCCGATTGTAGTCCCTTCTGATGTGGAGGCCGATAAGGCTCTGGACGATAACAAACGTTATGCTGTGGTATGGACGGTATTGAATGCCTTACGTGCGCATGATGACCGCTTTAATGCCATGGTGAATAAAATTGAACTGAACCGTAAACGCCCCAACAATGTACTGATCGGGCGACCGGAATACTCTTTTGATGAACACGGTAACCCGATTGCTTTGGCAACCGATGAGCACGATGCGAAAGGCAAAGCCAATGAAGACATTAACCGCCAGCTCGCCATACAGTTTGAGAAGTTGCAAGGTGTAGTATTTGCCAAAATGGTGAAAAAAGTAGGCGACCGAAGGTACTGGGAGCAATGGGCAAAGGACGTAGCAGAAATTGCACAACGACAAATTGAACGCATAACCTACCTCATTGAGAATAAAAAAGGACAGCGTAAAGCCTTTGATCTGTTTTTACAAGGTTTACAGAAAAATATAAACCCCGGCATTACCGAAGAGCAGGCAGTGGAAATGCTGGCACAACACATCATTACCCAGCCGGTGTTCGAAGCCTTGTTTGAGGAACATTCTTTTGCAGCCAACAACCCGGTTTCCAAAGCCATGCAAAACATGATAGAAGCTCTGGAAGGCAAATCGGTGGCAGAAGAATCGGAAACCCTGCAAAAATTCTACGAATCGGTGCGCCGCCGGGCAGACGGTATTGACAATGCCAAAGGCAAACAAAGCATTATCGTGGAACTCTATAATAATTTCTTTGCCGAAGCCTTTACAAAATTGAAAGATCAATTAGGTATAGTATATACTCCAGTAGAAGTGGTAGATTTTATCATTCATTCTGTAAATGATGTATTAAAGCAAGAATTCGGACGCAGCATTGCTGATGAAAACATACACGTTCTCGACCCTTTTACAGGTACCGGAACTTTTATTACCCGTTTGCTGCAAAGCGGGTTGATCCCTGCCAAAGACCTGGCACGCAAATACAGGCACGAATTGCATGCCAACGAACTGGTTCTGCTCGCCTATTACATTGCTGCGGTAAACATAGAAGCTGCTTTTCACGATCAGTTGCAAACAGAATTGTACGACCAAGGTGAAAAAGCAGATATCCCTTACGAAGCTTTCAGGGGCATGGTACTTACCGATACTTTTCAGCTTGGCGAAAGTAAAGAAGAAGCCCTATTTTCGGAACTATTTCCCGAAAACTCCCTGCGTTTAAAAGCGCAAAAAAAAGGCCCCATTCGGGTAATTATGGGTAACCCGCCCTATTCAAAAGGACAAAAATTAGCCAATGATAATGCACAGAATGAAAAATACAATAAGCTGGATGCTAAAATTGCCAGTACCTATGCAAAAGAAACAAAAGCTACCAATAAAAACTCCTTATATGATTCTTATTTCAGGGCTTTTCGATGGAGTACCGATCGCTTAGACACCAAACATGGAGGAGTAATTGCTTTTGTAAGCAATGGTGCCTGGTTAGACGGGAACAGTGCCGATGGCTTTCGAAAAAGCATTGAAAAAGAATTTACCAGCATTTGGGTCTTTAATTTAAGAGGAAATCAACGTACCAGTGGAGAACTCAGCCGAAAAGAAGGAGGTAAAATATTTGGTTCCGGTTCCCGTACGCCCATTTCCATTACCCTATTGGTCAAAAACCCTGGGGTAAAAAAAGAGAAAGCCGACATTCATTACCACGACATTGGCGATTACCTGAGCCAAAAAGAAAAACTAAAGATCATTCAGAATTTCCGATCCATTGGCAACTCGCAAATGAAATGGAAAACACTACAACCTAATGCAGAAGGAGACTGGATCAATCAACGCAATGAGGTATTTGATGAGTTCATCAGTTTAGGTGAAAAAGGCAAAGGTGCAAGTAAATCTGTTATTTTCTTAGATAATTTTTCTAATGGACTTTCAACGGCTAGAGATTCATGGTGTTACAATTCAAACAAAGAAAAGTTAGAAAAAAACATAAGGCAATCTATTTCTTTTTATAATAAGCAATTAGAAAAGTTCTGGAAAAATAATAGCAAAAGTAACACACTGAATCAAAAAAAACTGGTTCAATTAATTAAAAGAAAAATAGATTATGATGATAATAACTTTAGTTGGTCTGACAATCCAATATTTGATATCGCAAGAAAAAAAAGCTATGAATTCAATAGAAATTCAATAAAAATTGGTCTATATCGTCCTTTTTCCAAGCAACTAGTTTATTTTAATAGAAACTTAAATGAAAGAGTTTATCAACTTCAAAAACTATTTCCATCTTCGGATTTTTATAATATAGTTATATGTGTCCCGGGAGTTGGAGAAAATAAGGGGTTTTCGACATTAATTACAGATTGTTTACCAAACAAACATCTGTTAGCAGGAATGCAATGCTTCCCTCTCTATTACTACGAAGAGAGTAAAAAGTCCAGCCCTACTTTATTTGATGGAGCAGCCGGAGAAGAAAAATACATTCGCAGAGATGGAGTGTCGGATTTTATACTGGAGCGGGCCAATAAACAATACGGCTTAAAACGCGGGAAAGAGGGGCAAATTAACAAAGAAGACATTTTTTACTACGTGTATGGTATTTTACACAACCCCGAATACCGGGAAACTTTTGCCAACGATTTAAAGAAAATGCTGCCCCGCATACCTTTGGTAGATGAAGTAGGTGATTTCTGGCAATTCAGCAAAGCCGGCAGGCAACTGGCCAACTTGCACATCAATTATGAAGAGATCCCCCCTGCCAAAGAAGTAATTACCTTTTATGACAGAATACCGCAGAAAAGCATAGAGAAAAGCCTTTCTGGCAAAACCTTAAAAGACCTGAATTACCGGGTACACAAAATGCGCTTTCCTAAAAAAGGCCAACAAGATACCATCATTTACAACGAGCAGATCAGCATCACCAACATTCCCGAAAAAGCTTACGAATATGTGGTGAACGGTAAAAGCGCCATAGAATGGATCATGGAGCGCTACCAGGTAAAAACCGATAAAAACAGCGGCATTAAAAACGATCCCAACGATTGGGCAAAAGAAGTTAATAATCCTCGTTATATTTTAGATCTATTGCTCAGTATTATCAATGTGAGTGTTCAAACAGTTGAGATTATTGAGGGGTTACCTAAGTTGGATTTTGGAATAAAGAAAAAAACATCAAAATCAAAAACAGATACCCTTAAGTTTTTTAAGACGGAAAACACCCCGGCTCTGCTTGAAGCCGATATTAAAAGAATAATCAAACGGCATTATCAAGAAAACTCTGAGTTCAATTCTTTAGGAAAGGCAATAGCGAAATCAATTGAAAGTGTTGCGAATGGTGAACCAGGTAGTATTTACTTTTCTGATCTTCAAAAGATAGCAAAAGAAGAAAATATTGAATTAACAAAAGTGTTGTCTTTGGTAGGCTTGCTATCTAATCCTGAATATGGGTTTATGAAGCAAGAATTTGCATTAATTGAGAACAATACAAGCATTTCCTCTAAAGAAGTTTATGAAAGGTTGAGAAAGTTCTTTAGAGAAAAATCAATAACCGAAAAAGAATGGTCTGACTGGGCTAAAAAAGTGTTAGTGAAATGGAAGATATGATTGAAAAAATGCAGGAAGACTCATTAAAAACCTACATCAATTATTTACAAAGGTTATCTCCAATAACATTGGATTTTATAACTGCATCAACATCAAAAGAATTTGATGAAGCTTTTGATAAATTACTTGAAAAAGCTCTTCAAGAACTTGAAACCAGCAAAAAGGACATACATCAGTTAAATGAAGATGGTTTGTCTTCATTTATGGCTTCCGCTTTGTCAATTGGAGAAGTTATTGCCACAAGAGAAAAAAGTTCTAACGGGCATGTTGATTTAACAGTGAGTCTTAACAATTCACAATTCAACTGGGTTAAATTAGGAGAAGCAAAAATATGGGACGGGAATAAATACCATGTTGGTGGTTTAGAACAATTATTGACGCGCTATACAACCGGCAGAGAATGTAGAGGATTTGTCATCTCTTATGTAAAGAAAAAAGACGTAAAAGGCTTATTCGAAAAACTAAGGGCCTACATCGATGAGAAAAAACCAATTAATTTGGAAGGTTTGTGTAAGGATCACAATATTCGTTGGTCCTTTCTTTCAGACCATAAGCATAGTTCAGGTGAACTGGTTGAGGTTCATCATGTGGGCTGTAATTTGTATGTTGAATAAAATGGATGAAAAACTCTTAAATGAAACACTGAAAAAGATTGTAGACGCTCATTCTTCACTTAGGGACTATGGTGTTATTCGCTCAAAACTTTTAGTTGGTGATCTAGGAGAATACTATTGCGAAAAGCTTGGTTTAATCGATAGAGATTCAAATAAGGTGAAGAAGGGTTTTGACGGTTTTGATTCCGATGGAAAGAGAGTCCAGGTTAAAACAAGAACTAACCCTAAGAATTCAGCTAAAATTGGTTTTAGAAATTTAGAATTTGACTATTGTTTATATGCAGAGTTAGATGATTATTATCAATTAACTTCCATTCGAAAGGTAACAAGAACAATGATCAAGAAAAATCTTAATAAAGCAAAAGATGGGATATCTGTTGGAAATCTTAAGAAGTTAAACTCTGAAATAGTTTATGGAGAATAAAAAAACAGAGAGTCAAGAAAGCAAAATTGGATTCTGGGGATACATTTTCATCATCTTAGGAATTGTTTTATTAATTGTTTTGTTTTTGATTACCCTCGGCAGGTATAATGCAGGAAAGAACCCTAAAGCTCCTAAAGAATTTAGGGAAGATTTGAAAGTGGCTACACATAGAAATCGAAAACTAAAAGAACATCTTAAAAAGCAGGAATCGCTTAAGAAAAGGCTTGATAAATATTTTAAATGGATTTATTTGTCTGTAAGAACCACCTTGGTACTGCTATGGGCAGGCCTAATGTTTATTCTATATCGATATGACATTGTACAGAATATTGAAGACCTTTTGAATTTTTCAGAGCTGTCTTTAATTATTCTCTTTACTCTTAATTTTCTAACCTTTGGTACTTTGACCAACTTGTCGAATTATATTAATTTAATTGAAAAAAGAACTCAAAACTGGGTTTATGGAAAGTATGTTAATATTAGTAATAGAATCAATAAGACTGAATCTCAAATTATTAGCAATCAATGAAATATTTTATTAATTAACTAATCAACCACCATGAATCAAAAGGAAGCCCTTCAGCGTCTCTTAGAAGAAAAAATCAAACGTCAAACTGAATTAGACCTTATTAAGAAGCGGTTAATAGAACTAGATGATGAAATAAGCAGTTCGATAAAAAGCAGAAGATTTGGTACGGCTTATCAAATGGTAAAACAGATCCTTAGTTTAGTTTTAGGTATTATCTTTATACTGCTATCCTTATTCCTTTTATTTTATCATGATAGCTTTTTGCCCGAACGGGAAATTTGGAATGAGAACTTAATTATCCTCAAGTTTCTATTTGTGACTGCAGGAATATTGATGACGCTCGGTTTTTTTCTCTTATACATTAGCAGACTCAGTGCCAAAATGAGAAAACGCAACCAAAAAATTTCTCAAGCACAAGAACTGACGCAAGACATCATAGAGCATTATAAACGATACACTAGTGATAATGAAAATGAAATTGAAACGCTGCGCATCATTAGTAAAATGGAGTAAATAAACACTTCAACTCCCCTCTTTCCTTTTCCTTACCTTTGGCTAAAACACCTCCAAATACATGAAATCATTTATTTGTCATTCCCTCTTCATTTTCACCTTGATCTTGGCCTTTAATTTCTCTCATGCCCAAGTGGGCATAGAATGGCTGCATTCTTACCAAACGGGAACCGTGGCCTATGGAAAAATGGCCACCGCCATTGATGACCAGGACAATGTGTATTACCTGATCAATTTCAGAGACACCACCAAACGTCAAGTGTTGTTTAATAAAGACACCCTATTTGCCAATGACAAACAAATGCATCTGGTAAAAACGAATGCCTTTGGCCATGTGTTATGGTCTCAGGTGGTTGACAATGCCTGGGGCGCCTTCATTGAAATTGATGCTTCCGGCCACCTTATCCTTGCAGGTGATTTTGATGGCATTGTGGACTTTGATCCGGACAGCACCAACAGTTATTTAGTGAAAAGCGATACCATTGGAGATGATGCGGAGTTCTTATTAAAATTAGATGCTAATGCCAACTTTAAATGGGTCAATTGCATTGGTGGGTTTGCTTTACAAGGGCGCAGTTTAGCCGTAGGCCCTAACAATGAGATTGCTTGGGGAGGCATGTTCTATGGTACAGTAGACTTCGACCCCACCCCCGCCTACGATGTCCGTTCCGGTAATTTGTTTGACATGTACCTGCAAAAAGTAGACGCAAATGGTACAGTACAATTCACCTATACTTATGTCAGCTCTGGCTATAATTTTGTTCACGACTTGACCTTCACAACCAAAGGAGCTTTATATGCCGTAGGTGTTTGTGATAACATTGATTTTGATCCATCAGCTTCTACCAGCCCCACTCAAAACAGTGCAAGCTTCTTTGTAAAATACGATACTAGTGGCGCTTACGATTGGGTTAAGTATTTAAATGTGGTTCCTACTGCTATCAGCATTGATCCATCTACAGATGACATTTACATCGGTGGCAACTTCCTCAATACATCGGATTTTGACCCGGGTCCGGGGGTTCAAAACTTTACTTCACATGGTGGCACAGATGCTTTTGCCCTTCGACTGGATTCTAATGCCAACTTCATTTGGGCCAGAACTGTTGGGGGTTTGGGAAATGAAATCGTACAAGCAATGGACTACAGAAATTCGCATTTAACTTTGGGCATTGCTTATGAAAACACGGTGACGGTAAACACGGCCGGCGTTTCTCCCACATTTACATCCAATGGCGCTAAAGATCTACTTGTGGTAACTTATGACAGCTCACAAGCAATGGTCACTGCAGACAGTTATGGCAGTAGCGGAATTGATGCTTTCCACTCCATTCGCATCAAAAATGCACAGACCTATTATTTCTCAGGCACTTATGAAAACATGATTTTCTTTCAACCTTTTGCAAGCTTAGATGCAGGAACGCCTTATAACAGAAGCAACTTTTTTATTGCAGAGGCCAATCGTTTTACCATTGGACTTGACCGGACGTCCGGGTCAAAAATAAGTCATGAGGTCTACCCCAATCCCTCTAGCGGACAAATGGAAATACGAGGCATTGAAAACACAAACTTGGTAATTTATAACAGTCTCGGTCAGGCCATAGAGCAGCATTTGCTGCTTCGGGAAAGGCAGAGCATTGATTTGAGTCATTTGGAGAAAGGACTCTACTTCTTTCATTTCTCTTCCGGTTCTTCGGAAAAGTCCATACAAAAAGTGGTCCTGATCGATTAGAAAACTCATTTTCATCTCTCCCGAACAATTGGTATTTTCGGACTTATTCTAACCCTGATACAGAACATGAAACCAGTCTTGAGTTTAGTCTTTCTTTTTTGCGCCCTTACAGGCATTGCACAAGACCAGAAACTGGAATGGGCTCACCTTTTAGGAGGCACAGGCGCAGACCGTGGCGAAGACATTAGCGTAGACCGCAATGGAAACATTTATACGGTTGGTCCTTTTTCAGGAACGGTAGATTTTGACTTTGGAACAGGAGTCAGCAATTTGAGCAGCAGTGGCACGGCCACCTATGTTCAAAAGCTAGATTCTTCAGGACAATTGATCTGGGCAAAAAGTCTGGATGGCAGTGCTTTGACTTGGCCGACAAGTGTTTTGGTAGACGATAGCTTAAACGTTTACCTCACCGGTTTTTTTAGAGGCACCACCGATTTTGACCCGAATGCCGGCACTTTTAATTTAACAGCCAATGGCATGGACGATGGTTTTGTTCAAAAGATGGACAGCAACGGCGTATTGTTATGGGCTTATCACTTGGGTGCCGGAAGCAATGACGATGTGAACGACATAAGCATGGACGCAGCGGGAAACTTATACGTCACCGGTACTTTTAACGGCACTGTAGACTTTGACCCCGGAGCAGGCCAGGTAAACAGAAGCGGCCCGGGCTTTTTTATTCAAAAGATTTCGCCAAGCGGACAATTGATATGGGTGCATACCTTTGGCGGGCCAGGCACCGGCTCTGAAGCCAATTGCATTGCCGCTGATCGGAACGGGAGTATTTATTGCGCCGGATCGTTCTACGGTACCATCGATTTCCATCCCGATACGGCATTGACCGTAAATCTATCCGCCGGTGCCTCCACCAGTCGTGATGCATTTATTCTGAGGCTGGATACTACGGGGAATTACATTTGGGTAAATGGCCTAGGGAGCAATAGTCGCGATGCAGCAAGAATTGAGGGCTTACACATACACTCTTGGAACAGCATATATGTGAGTGGGCGTTTTAGCGGAAGCATAGACTTTGATCCTAGTGCCGGCAGCAAAATATTGAGTGCTTTTGCCGGCGACGATTTCTTCATTCAAAAAGTAAATTCAGTGGGACAAGAACAATGGACACATGCCTTTGGTAGATGGAATAACGATTATGGCAACGACATTACAACTGATCGGTCTGGCAATGTCTATACTACAGGTTTTGCAGCTTCAAGTTTTGACTTTGATCCCGATACCGGAGTATTTCAGGTTTCTGTAGACGATGATGCATTTATCCAGCAATTGGATTCCAATGGCCAATTCAATTGGGTAAAATTGTTTCAGGGCAGCAGCAGTAGCGATTATACATTTGGAAAATCCATCTTTGTTGACCCCAAAGGAAACGTCTACTGCACAGGAGAAATGCGCAATAGCTGTGACTTTGACCCGGGAAACGGACAATTGAACCTATCTTCCAGCAATGGCAGTATCGATGCCTACATTGTAAAACTAAATCTGTGTAGCAACAGTTTAAGGCGTGATTCGGTAATTGCCTGTAGCAGCTATACATGGATCGACGGCATTACCTATACAGCCAGTACCGACTCTGCTCGTTTTCAGCAAATCGCTGTGAATTGTGACACGTCTTTCTTCGAATTAAAACTCACCATCCTTCCTCCTATTGATACGACTGTTTCCCAAAATGGAGTTGTGTTAACAGCCATGCAGGCGAATGCGTCCTATCAATGGTTAGATTGTGGTAATAATTACTCACCCATAACGGGAGAAACGGCTCAAAGTTTTACGGCAAGTCAAAATGGAATGTATGCCGTAGAAATCACTCAAAATCAATGCAAGGATACCTCTGAGTGTATTGCGGTTGTCAGTGTCGGAATCAATGAAGAAGCACCACCTGTATCGCAGCTGAAGCTTTTTCCTAATCCGGCAAAAGGATCAACAGAATTGGACCTTTATGCTACTCAAGAGCAGGCCATCCGGATTCAAATCCTGAATCAACAATTGCAAATGATACAAGAAGTGTCCTTTCAAGTGAAGAAAGGGCAGAATCAAATCGACTTGGATGTTCATGCCCTCTCTCAAGGCTTGTACTGGGTAAGTGTAAGAGGTGAAGGAATCCTAAAGCATGCCCCGCTCATTGTACAACCATAAGATCAGGGCTGGAATTCTTAAATGAAGGGTACTGAGGCATCTGAAGAAAGAGTACTTCGAGAGCCTCAGCACTCTTTCTTCAACACATTAAAAAACCTCAAAATCTTTATTTTAGTAGCATGAAATTAAGTTCTATGAGATTGTTGTTACCCGCTCTTTTGATCGGCCTATTTAGTTGTTCTGCACAAGCACAAAACATCCCTTGGTCAGCAGATACTGAATTGACACTATCAGATTTTCGTTCACCTCAAACCGAGATCAATCCTGAGCTTGAATCCATTGCCATTTCTTGTCCCGCCATGCTTAACTTTTTCTTTAGCATGAGCAATTACGAATTCATGTTTACCAAAAACTTTAACAATAAAGTCAGTGTTGAATTCATGAGCGATGCGGCTATCATCAATAGTCCTGATACCTTGCAAGCATTATACTTGGTCAATTATGCCAATTATGTCTTTGACCTCAATGAGTTGTATGCCCGCCGCTTGAGAAAAAAGCTGTACGAAGAAAAGAGCGCCTTTTCCAGTTTTGACTTCTTTAGACAGTATTATGATCAATACCATAGAGAGCTGGTTGCCGAACACAACCGCGTGTTGAAAGTCTCGGACTATGGCAGAAATGTCGAAGTTCTTGAAGAGGAACATCAAAAAGTCAATCAGGAGCTAATGCTTATGGCCGACTACTGCAAAAGCTGTAAACTATCTAAACGAAAAAAGAACAAAAATTAGTTGCTTTGAATTCTCTTTAATAGCACTTTTAAGGGCTTTTATTCTTTTGAAGTCGAAATTGTAGAGTTGATGTAGTGGTAGTTTTAACTGGACTTTAACATCTTGATTTTTCCCTTTTAGCTATGCTTGCAAGAAATTTGATTGGAATGAAAAGAATTGCTTTTTGGGCCTTGTTCATAGGGTGCATCACACAAGTTAATGCACAAAAGTCAGACGTGAGCAAACAAAAGGTTAAAAGTCACTTTTACAGCATAGATGCAAGCAGAATTGCTTTAAGTGATGCCAGAACATATCGATGGCAAATGAACTATGAATGGGTACAAAACCATAGTTCATCTTTCCTGATTGGCTTTGAAAAAGGGCAGTATGAATACGGTACACTTTCAATAAACGGATGGATTAGTGAAGAGTACAGCCTGAATGGCTGTGCACTTCTTATTGAAGGCCGTTACTTCCCTTTTCAAGCCAGAAGGAAAGCACCCGGAGGGCTTTTTGCAGGTGCCTTTTATCGTCAATATTGGATCAATGAACAAAATCGTTCCAATAGAATAGCCGCTGACTTTGAACGCTTGCATGCCCTATCTGTCTTTGGTTTGAGTGCGGGCTATAAATTTCAATTTGGTCATTTCTTTGCCGAGCCGGTCACAGGAATTGGTTTTGCCAGACCTACAGAACTAGGAAAGGATCAAAGAATTTATGAAGGCTTTGGCAATTATTCAGCTGTTGACTACAGCTTTCGCATGGCTTTGAATGTAGGATTGTGTTTTTAGGATCGCTTTCTAACTGAGAAGGCATTCCATATAGATTCGTTATAACCCTCTTTTACTGAGGTTTAAGTCATTCAACAAGAAAAAAACAAGCGATGCTTGTTTTGCTTTACTTTTATACTACATTTGTAGTAATAAAACTATTCTTGTAATAATGAAAAACCTGAGCGAAAAAGAACTGGAATTGATGAATCACCTCTGGCAACTTAAAACGGCCTACATGAAAGACATCGTGGCTCAATATCAAAAACCACGACCGGCTTACACGACCATATCCACATTAATCAATCGCTTAATAGCCAAAAAACACATTGGCTTTCATCTGCATGGCAGAGACAAAGAATATTTCCCCATCCTGAAAAAACCCTCTTATTTCAAACAGGAGTTTTCCAAGATGATGGACAAGTACTTTGACAATTCAGCGGCTCAATTGGCCTCCTTTTTCACCAAAGAAAACGATTTAAGCCTCGAACAGCTGGAAGAGTTACGTGCCCTAATTAATCAAAAAATTGAACAAAAAAGTAAACATTGATGATCTTATATCTAGTTAAAGCCGGTCTTCTCTCCTTTCTTTTCTATGCCATCTACAAAGCTGTATTGCAGTCTAACCTTAACTTTAAATTTAACCGCTTCTATCTCTTGACGGTTAGTCTGATGACTTTATTACTGCCCTTTATCCGGTTTGAAGTCAGTCTAGAACCGGACAATGATTCACTTTTAAGCCGGGGGGTTAAAAATCTGGAAGAATTGAATCAAAACCTGATTGTACATGAATTCATTCAACCCATAACAGAGGCAGAAATAAATTGGCTGTCTGACCTGCTTATCGTCTATACGGCTATTGTCATCTTTTTTCTGTTTCGTTTGCTTTACCGAATTTATAAGCTGTATGATTTAAATCAGGACTATGCATATGAGCTACAGGGTTTGAGCATTTACTATCACCCTCAAGATAAAGGTATTTTCAGTCTGTTTAATCGTCTATACCTACCTGATAGCATGAGAAACCAGAATTTAGATGCTGAAATTTTCAAGCATGAACACTGTCATTTTGCACAAAAGCATTCCATTGATCGCCTGTGGATGGAGTTTTTCGTTGCTCTGTTTTGGATCAATCCTTTTGCCTGGTTACTGCGCAAGGCATTGATTGATATTCATGAATTTTTAGCAGATCAAGCCGTCTTGACAGAACATGATCAGACAGACTATATGCAAAAACTCTTGCAGCATTTATCCTCAAATCTCGAAAGCTCAATTAGTAATCACTTTTCGTATTCATCATTAAAAACCCGAATTAAAATGATCCAGAAACACAAACATCCATCTGCATCGAAGCTAAGAATTAGTTTAAGTCTATTGCTTACAATAGGTATCATGAGTCTCTTCTCTTTTAGAACAATCGACATCGAACGTCAAATCGATCAACACGTATCACATACCGGGATTGGCCTGTTTGATAAACCTGCAGGACTCCCCATTAAAGCAGAGCAAATTAGAGAAGTAGCTTCTGAATTTGGCATGCGTTACCACCCGATAGAAAAGGTAAAGAAACTGCATACCGGGGTAGATCTTGTTGCTCCCAAGGGTACTCAGATACTAGCGACGGGAGATGGCCGGATCGTCAAAGCAGAATATAGTGAAAACTATGGCAATCACATTGTGATTCAACACAATGTAAAATACTCAAGCATGTATGCTCATCTGGAAAGCATAAAAGTCGAACCGGGAGATCAGGTCAAAACAGGAGATCAAATTGGACTGATTGGCAACACAGGCCAATCTTTGGGCATTCATTTGCATTACGAATTAATAGAATATGGCGTAAAGGTAGATCCTGAGATTCAGGTAGAAGACTAAATGATTTTAGTCCTCCTTAAACTGCAATTCAAACAGCTTCTTGTAATGGCCGTCTTGGGCGAGCAATTCCTGATGTGAGCCTTGTTCCAGTATTTTACCGGCCTCCAAGACAATGATCTTGTCCGCCTTTTGTATGGTCGACAAACGATGAGCGATCACAATTGAAGTCCGCCCCTCCGTTAAGACATCTGTTGCACGTTGAATCAATAATTCAGACTCCGTATCGATGCTGGAGGTGGCTTCATCGAGAATTAAAATACTGGGATTGTGCACATAAGCGCGTATAAATGAAATCAATTGACGCTGCCCGACAGATAACATGCCCCCGCGCTCTTTCACATCGTAATGGTAGCCACCAGGTAGTTTGGAAATGAAATCATGAGCCCCTACTCTTTTAGCTGCTTCGATCACCTGCTCTTCTGTGATTTCTGTACTGTGAAGGGTAATGTTATTGTAAATACTGTCAGAAAAGAGAAATACATCTTGCAGAACCACAGCCATATTGGTACGTAGATTTCCTAAATCATAATTCCGAATAGGCACATCATCTACCAAAATCTCCCCTTTCTGGTATTCATAAAAGCGTCCTAACAGGTTAATTGTGGAGGTTTTACCCGAACCCGTAGCGCCAACAAAAGCAATGGTCTCGCCTTTCTGAGCTTCAAAACTCACATCTTTCAATACATAGTCTTCATCCTGATACGCAAACCACACCTGATTAAAAGTAATCTTGCCTTCCAGTTTTGTCTTTTGCACATCCCCTTTATTTTCAATGTTAGAGTCCGTATCCAAAACTTTGAACACACGTTCTGAACTCACCATACCCATTTGTAGGGTATTGAAGCGATCTGCCAATTGGCGAATAGGGCGATACAGCATATAAATATAGAGAATAAAGGCCATGAGATTTCCCAAAGTAGTGTGACCAGCAAGCACGCCTTTGGTTCCCCACCATACCAATAAAGCAATGGAGGAAGCTGATAAGAGCTCAACCACCGGAAAGAATATGGAATAGGCCCATACGGTTTGAATGTGCGCATTGCGGTGCAGTTTATTCATGCCCTCAAAGCGCTTCATTTCTACCGCTTCCCGGTTAAAGATCTGTATGATCTTCATGCCGGTTACCCGCTCCTGCACAAAAGCATTTAATCTGGCCACTTGGGTTCTTACATCCTGAAAAGCCTTTTTTATCACCTTTTTAAAGATGCTTGTTGCAATAATCAACAGAGGAATTGGAATCAAGCTAATCAGAGTTAGCAGCCAATCGGTATAAAACATAAAGCAGATAACGGCGATGAGTTTGAGAATATCACCGATAATGACCAATATGCCTTGCGAAAAGATATTGGCAATGGTTTCAATATCGGATACTGTTCTGGTGACTAAAGTGCCAATAGGTGTCCGATCAAAATAAGTGAGTCTGAAGGACAAAATGTGTTGAAAAAGCTGTACTCGTATATCTTTTATTATGGTTTGACCTAACCAATTGGCTAAATAGGTTTGATAAAATTGAACCACTGCCTCAAAGATCATGAGTCCGATCAAAATCAAGGTAAATTGTAAAACCCCTTCACGATCAGCTTCAGTCACTTCAACATCTATAATGTGCTGTACCAACCAAGGCCTCAAAGGGCCAAGTATGGCCAAAATAATGACTAAAAGTGCAGTAAAGAAGAATCGCCCTTTATAGGGACCAACGTATCTCATTACTCGCTTAAAAAGCTGAGTATCCCAAGCTTTTCCACTGACTTCACTCATGGCCGCAAAAGTATCTAAATAAAGCCTTCACTGGGATATTCTATACCGCTTAAAAACAATCCCTGAGCAGGAACAGACAAGCCGGCCTTAGAACGTGATTTTGATGCAATCAATTCAGGAATGGAATCCACGTTTCGTTTTCCCTCGCCTACTTCGATCAAAGTACCGACAATGGCCCGAACCATATTACGTAAAAAGCGATTCGCAGAAACATCGAATTTCAACACGCTTCCTTCTTTGGTCCAACTGGCTTGAGTCACAGAGCATAGATTGGTATGTGTTTGTGTCTTCGATTTACTAAAGCAAGAGAAATCGTGCTCTCCTAACAGGTATTGAGCAGCAGTATTCATGGCATCCAGATCAAGTTGACCATAAAAGCGATAATGAAGATGTGCGAGAAAAGGATCTCTTTCTAAGGAGAGGTAATATTCATAACTTCTACTCAAAGCATCAAACCGGGCATGAAATTCCGGCTTTACCTTTCTTAATCCTGAGATTGAAATATCTTTAGGTAAAAGTGCATTCAATTTATAAATAAAATGAGCTTCATCCAGATCATCTTGCCAATCGAAGTGTGCTACCATTTCTTTCGCATGAACACCGGTATCGGTTCTTCCGGCTCCGACTAAATCAATTGCCTGTTGAAAATACAATGCAAGGGCTTCCTGCAGTACTTGCTGAACAGATAAAGCATTGGGTTGAATTTGCCAGCCGTGATAGTTTTGACCATTATATGCCAGATAAACGAAATACCTCTGCATCAGTAATCTATAAATTGCTTCACAAAGTTATCCAGACGTTCAATACAAGCCTGATCTACAAGTTCTCCCTCTTCTATTTTATCTTCAATTCTGGGTATGCACAAGTTTTTTGGCATAACCGTAACACCGATGTAGTTCAAGACACCTGTAAAGTGATCTACTCCTCTTATGTTTCCTGCATGTCCCGATGCCACTCCCACCATCGCTGCCTTTTTTCCTCTAAAGTATTTTGGCTCTATTCCATCTATCAACACCTTTAAAATACCGGGAAAACTGCCGTTGTATTCGGGAATCACAAATAAGAACTTATCTGCCGGTTCTATATAGTTCTTGGCAATCTCTGTAAATGGCGATTGACCATAAGCATAGATATCATTAAAACTGGTCGAAAGAGGAAGGTCTTCTAAAGAAAATGATGAAAAAGCCACTCTCTCTTTGTCTAACTGTTGATAAATTTTTTGCGAAAACACACTTGTGAGGTTGGCTTTTCTATTGGTAGCGGCTATCAAATTGATCATTTCGTATTAACAGAATTTTGTTTAAAAATACAGAGTTTAAACACGCAGCACTCCCTTTAGTTTAATGTACTTTTAGACTTTATTATTTAAACCCTGTTCGCAAAATAAGTCATTAAAATTTAATCGGTAATCTATGAAAATCATCTACTATGGACATTCTTGTTTTGGATTGGAAAGTGAGGGTAAACACCTGTTGTTTGATCCTTTCATTAGTCCCAACGGTTTAGCCAGTTCGGTTAACGTAGATGAGGTTCCGTGTGACTATATGCTTATCAGTCATGGGCATGAAGATCATGTGGCCGATGCCCTTGCTATTGCAAAAAGAACCGGATGCACTGTCATTTCTAATTATGAGATTGTGACATGGTTTGCCAATCAGGGTATAGACAAGGGACATCCGATGAATACAGGTGGCAACTGGTCTTTTGATTTTGGAGAAGTTAAAATGACTTATGCCATGCATTCTTCTGTTTTACCGGACGGCACTTATGCGGGTAACCCAAATGGTTTTATTATAGAAATCGGAGGCAAAAGATTGTATTATGCCGGCGATACCGCTCTGAATCAAGAAATGAAGCTTATTGGTGAACTATGGACACCTGACTATGCCTTCTTACCCATTGGTGATAATTTTACCATGGGCATTGAAGATGCCATAATTGCTGCCGGTTTTATTCAATGTGAGCAGATTATCGGTATGCATTATGATACTTTTCCATACATAGAAATAAACCATGATGATGCGCGTAACCGGTTTAATAAAGCAAATAAAAATTTAACATTGATTCCAATAGGTGAATCAATAACTCTATAAATACAAGGACAAATGGCGAAGATCATATCGGTAGCAAATCAAAAAGGTGGGGTTGGAAAAACAACCACTTCCATCAATTTAGCGGGGGCCTTGGGCGTACTGGAGCGAAAAGTGCTTTTAGTAGATGCTGACCCTCAAGCCAATGCTACTTCAGGTGTTGGAATAGATCCCAGAAACGTAAAAACAAGCATTTACGAATGCATTGTGAACGACATTTCTCCTAAAGACATTATCTTGGAGACGTCTTCGCCCAATCTTGACCTGCTTCCTGCCCACATTGATCTGGTTGGTGCCGAAATCGAAATGATCAATATGCCGGCCAGAGAAAAGATGATGCGTGCCGCCTTAGCTAAAGTCAGAGACGACTATGACTTTATCATCATTGATTGTTCTCCATCTTTAGGTTTGATCACTTTAAATTCACTTACGGCTTCAGACTCTGTCATTATACCGGTTCAATGTGAGTATTTTGCTTTAGAAGGATTAGGTAAATTATTGAATACCATAAAAATAGTCCAATCTCGACTTAATCCCGAATTAAACATAGAAGGACTTCTATTGACCATGTACGATATCCGATTGCGTTTATCCAATCAGGTAGTAGAAGAAGTCAAGACTCATTTCCAGCAAATGGTTTTTGATACCATTATCCAAAGAAACACAAGATTGGGAGAGGCACCCAGTCATGGTGAGACGATCATTATGCATGATGCGAGCTGCAAGGGAGCTATTAATTATCTTAACTTAGCAAGAGAAATTCTTCAGAAGAATGAGATGACTAAAATCTCCAGTTCTGAGAAAACGATGAGCATAGAATGACAAAAAAACCGGCTTTAGGAAGAGGATTAAGTGCATTGTTGGAGAGCCAGGAAACAGATGTTACCGCAAGCCAAAACAGTTCGGTTTCCTCAACTCTTGGAGGGATCACTGAGATTTACATTCAACAGATAGAAGCCAATCCTTTTCAACCAAGAACACAGTTTGAAGAGCAAGCACTTCATGAACTGGCGCAATCGATTAAAGAACTGGGTATCATTCAGCCGGTAACGGTTCGTAAAATGGGTTACGATCGTTTTCAACTGATTTCAGGTGAACGCAGGTTCAGAGCTTCTCAACTTGCTGGTTTAACCACTATTCCAGCTTATGTTAGAGTGGCCAACGACCAGAGCATGCTGGAAATGGCATTGGTCGAAAACATTCAACGGAGCAACTTGAACGCCATAGAAGTCGCACTTTCTTATGAGCGCTTGATTGAAGAGTGCAACCTGACACAAGATCAGCTTAGCAGCAGAGTCGGAAAACAACGCAGCACCATTTCCAACTACTTGCGTTTATTAAAGCTTCCTGTAGCTGTTCAATCGGCTTTAAGAGAAAATAGAATAAGCATGGGTCATGCTCGTGCACTAATTAATCTTAACAATGAATCAGAACAGTTAGCTGCTCTTGAACAGATACTTGCAGATAATCTCTCTGTGAGAAAGACAGAAGAGTTGGCAAAGACGACAAAAAATTCATCTTCTCCCCTGCCTCTATCACTGGTTGATAAAAAACTCATGTCTGACTTATCTCAGCACTTTGACGTCAAAGTGAAACTGCAACGTAAAGACATAGAAAAAGGAAAGATTGTCATTCCTTTCAATTCGGAAAAAGATCTGGAAAGGATCTTGTCTCTAATTGATTTATAGATGAAACCGCTTCTGCTTGTTTTGGGCTTATTTGTTGCCATGCAATGTAGTTTGGCTCAGGAAGCCGATACAACAATTGTTCAAGACACGCTTAAACATTCGCCAAGCAAGGCCACGATCATGTCTCTTGTGGTTCCGGGTTTAGGGCAGGCTTACAACAAAAAGTATTGGAAAATACCCTTGGTGTATGCCATTATTGGTACACCACTTTATTTTGCGCTTGAGCAAAGAAAACAGTTTAATGAGTTCAAGCAAGCTTATCTAGCACGTGTAGATGATGATCCTTTAACTTTAGATTTAAAATATCAGAATATCTATACGAATGATAACCTCTTAAGCCTTATTGATTTTCATCGGGCCAATAGAGATTTGCTATTTGTTCTTACGGGTGTGGCTTATGTGATTAATGTTGTAGATGCAGCAGTTGATGCCCACTTGTTTTACTTTGAAGTAAATGATGATCTGGCCGCTGAATTAAAACCCAATTTGCAATACACTCATTTTCAGAGAACTTTTGTACCTAGCCTAACCTTGTCGTTAAAATTTGATAAAAATCGCCGGAGATCACTCTTTTAAACCAATCCTGTAAATAATTCAAATACTTTTGCACCGCCTTATAATTTAGACATGAAAATTGCATTAATCGGATACGGTAAGATGGGCAAAGCCATAGAAGGCATAGCAAAAGAAAGAGGGCATGAGCTTGTGCTTAAAATCAGTTCTGATAATCTACATGACTTGAATTCAGAGAACCTGAACAAAGCTGATGTGGCCATTGAATTTTCACGCCCCGAAAATGCAGAGCAAAACATTCGCCTTTGTCTGGATCATCAACTGCCTATCGTAATAGGGACAACAGGATGGTATGCCAATTACGAAGCTATAAAGGAAAACTGCAAAGCAAAAGGCGGAAGTCTTCTGGCAGCCACTAATTTTAGTGTAGGTGTAAATCTTTTCTTTGAGCTTAACCGTCAATTGGCCAATTTGATGTCACCTTTTAAAGATTACTCTGCAAGCATTACAGAGGTACATCATACAGAAAAACTAGATAGTCCTAGTGGAACGGCAATCACTTTAGCGGAAGGCTTAATAGGTGAGCATCCTGAATATCATGAGTGGAAAAATAATTCCACAACTGAAGAAGGTGTACTGAACATCAACTCGATAAGAGAAGAAAATGTTCCCGGAACGCATCGAATCACCTATACTTCTGTAATAGATCAAATCAGTATAGAACACGAAGCGAAAAGTCGAAAAGGCTTTGCTCTTGGTGCTGTTTTAGCGGCAGAATACATACATAATAAAACCGGCGTTTTTACAATGAAAGACGTCCTTAAATTTAGACCATGATAACACCCATAATTATACTTCTCTTCTACTTTCTTGTTTCACACATCGGCTTATACCTTTTTTTTGAAAAAGCGGGGCTTGCAGGATGGAAAGCACTTGTTCCATTTTACAGTACTTATCTGGCTGTCGATTTAATCAATAAGCCAAAATACTGGACATTCGTTTATTATATTCCTTTTGTTGGCTTTATTGTCTGGGTAGGCATTATTGTTGAACTCTTGAAAAACTGTGGTCGTGTTGAATTTAAAGACCATGCTTTATCGGTTATATTGACTCCTTTCTACTTTAGCTATCTGGGTATGCAAAAAGACATACAGTGGAAAGGAGAAGAGTTCATGAAGACCTATAAAAAGTCAAGAGCCAGAGAATGGGTAGATGCCATAGCCTTTGCTGTTATTCTGGCTACAGCAATAAGAGCAATCTATATTGAAGCCTTTACTATTCCAACTTCTTCCATGGAAAAATCTCTTTTAGTTGGTGATTTTCTATTTGTAAGTAAAGTCAATTACGGTAGTCGAATTCCAAATACACCAATCTTCTTTCCTTTTGCGCACCACACCATGTGGCTGACAGAAAACGTGAAATCTTATTCAGAACTCATTCAATTGCCTTATGCCAGATTGCCCAAGTTTCAGGATGTCAAAAGGAATGAAGCAGTTGTGTTTAATTTTCCCGCCGGTGATACTGTAGCTGTTCAAAGACAAAACCAAACCTATTACCAATTGGTCCGTGACATGGGAAGAAAAAGAGTATGGAGTGAGTTTGACATCACTACTCGCCCCGTTGATAAACGGGAAAATTATATCAAACGCTGTGTTGCTTTACCCGGAGATAAAATAGAAATTAAAAATGCTGATCTCTATGTGAATGGCAAAGAAGCGTACAGACCAAAGGGTTTGCAATTTCTTTACTATGTAAAATTCAAAGGCAATACGAATAATCAACAGTTCATTAATAAAATGCAGGAATTGATGACTGAGCACGACATTACCGAAGCGGGCTTTACTTCTATTCCCAATGTATGGCAAATGAATTTGACCCAAGAAAATTATGAGTTGATCAAAAAGCTCCCACAAGTAGAGATCATAGAAAAATCAATTAAAAAAATAGGTTATTACGATGATGGGAAAGAAAGAAACAATCCGATTTTCCCTAATACAGATACTACTTCATGGACTGAAGATAACTTTGGCCCCATACAAATTCCCTATGCCGGACAGGTGATTAAATTAAGTCTGGCTAATCTTCCACTCTATGAGCGCATTATTCGTGATTATGAACTGAATGATTTGGAGGTAAAAGATGGCAGCATATACATTAATGGAAAACTGAGCACTACCTACACCATTAAAATGGACTATTACTGGATGATGGGAGACAATCGACACAATTCTCAGGACAGTAGATTCTGGGGGTTTGTTCCTGAGGATCATATTGTTGGAAAAGCCGTTTTCATCTGGATGTCTTTAGACCCGAACAAAAGCTTCTTTAGTAAGGTTAGATGGAACAGATTGTTCTCCATTATACATGATGATGATGAAGCTTATGGAGAGCGCTTAAAGATGGAAAATGAGTGAAGAAGTAATTCCATATAAGGAGAAGTCAGGAACAAAAAAGGAACAAGTCGCCGAGATGTTTGACAACATCTCTCATCGCTACGACTTCCTGAACCATTTTCTGTCTTTGGGTATTGATAAACTCTGGCGCAAAAAGGCCATAGGTTTACTTGCTAAAGATCAGCCCAAATTGCTTTTAGACGTAGCCACCGGAACCGGAGACTTCGCATTGGAAGCTTTGAAGTTAAATCCGGATCGAGTTTACGGCATTGATATTAGCAAAGGCATGCTCTCAAAAGGCAAAGAAAAAATCAAAAAGCTAGGCCACGATGACAAAATCAATCTGGATTATGGTGACTCTGAAAACATTCCTTTTGATTCTGACTTTTTTGATGGGGTAACAGTTGCTTTCGGAGTCAGAAATTTTGAAAATTTAAATCGTGGACTCTCAGAGATAAAGCGAGTCTTAAAACCGGGAGCAAAGGCAATTATCTTGGAATTCTCTAAACCTAAGCAATTCCCTGTTAAACAATTGTATCACTTTTATTTTCATACCATCTTGCCTCAACTTGGTAAACGCATTTCGAAAGACTCGGCAGCCTATTCTTACTTGCCCGAATCAGTCAATGCTTTTCCTGAAGGAGAAGATTTTGAGTTCTTTCTGCGTTCTCTTGGATATAAAGTCCATCAAAGTCATCGATTGATGTTTGGCATTGCGAGTATTTATGTCGCTGAAAAATAAAACCATCTGAAATGCGTTCCTGTCACATGAAACAATTAGAGCTTTTGTTTTCTCCTAAACCAGTGATTTACGTTCTTTGCACCGTTTAATGAAAAGAATCGCATTTTTCTTAGTCTTAATCTTTAGTGTATCTATTTACGCCCAAGAAAGCAAAGTTCAAAATCTACAGCGTTTTGATAATAAAACCATTCATTTCGGTTTCTCTCTTGGCATTAACTCAGGAAGTTTTGCCTTGCACCGTAAAGCATTTAATCAGTTTAATGATAGCCTAGCATCAATAGACGTGATTAATCAAAGTGGATTTAATTTGGGAATCGTCTCTGACTTGCACCTCCATCGCTTATTTAACTTAAGGTTCTTGCCTACTCTGGTTTTTGGACAGCGCAACTTAGATTTTCTATTTATTGGACAGGATGGTTTACCACGTTTGGTTCAGAGAACCGTTGAGTCAACTTATTTAGACTTCCCACTTCTGTTAAAATACCGATCTGAACGACTCAATAATTTTGCTGCTTATTTTATTGTTGGAGCCAAATACTCTATAGATCTTGCATCGAATGAAGATGTTTTAAATTCTGAAATTCCTGAATCAATTATTAAACTAAAACGGAATACCACTGCCGCCGAAGTTGGATTTGGAACAGACTTCTTTCTCCCCTATTTTAAGTTTGCTGTTGAGTTAAAGATGAGCTATACTTTAGACGATGTTTTGATTCATGACAATACCGAATTGAGTGATCCCATAGAACGGATTGTCCCTAAAATGTTTATTCTAAGTCTATTGTTTGAGGGTTAATTTTATTTATCTTGTTCCATAATTTCATTTCTAATGGAACATTTCGACTTTGAACAATTGCACGTTAGACCACGGTTTAGGTTTACTGTCCCATATGCTACCGACCCTTTGATTGCGCACCTCAAAAAAAAATTCAATTCAAAAACACATGCTTTCCCTACCAAAGTAGTCGGCAATTATTTTGTGTTGGATGTTCCTGTAAAAGAAGCTCATTTTTGGTCACCCCGAGTCAGCTTTGAAATAGAAAAAGACGAACAAGATGAAAACAAATCAATTGTTCGAGGCCTAATCGGACCTAAGCCTAATGTTTGGACCTTATTTGTGTTTATCTACTTTGGTATTGGCATACTTGGATTATTTTCTTCCATTTATGGCCTCACTAAATACAATTTAGGGGAAAGTTCTTTGTTTGCATGGGGCTTCCCTGTTGCCTTACTGTTAATGAGTACAGCTTATATCGCCAGTAAATCCGGTGAGAAGCTGGGAGCCGATCAGATCGAAATGCTCAAAGTTTTTTTCCGAGACTCATGGAAGGAACTTCAAGCAAAAGATAAGACGTAATTTCGCCGAAAACAGAAATTATGCTTTGCATATATCACCATTCAACAGATCCCTATTTCAATATTGCAACGGATGAATATATCTTTAAGCACATTCAAGAAGACTGCTTTATGCTCTGGCGAAATGACAACGCTATCATTGTTGGAAAACATCAAAATACCTTAGCAGAAATCAATCTTGATTATGTCAAAGAAAAAGGCATAAAAGTGGTTAGAAGACTCTCAGGAGGAGGTGCTGTTTATCATGATTTGGGTAATCTGAATTTCTCATTTACAAAGACCGGAGAAAGTACTGAAATGGTCGACTTTAAAAAGTATACTCAGCCTATAATTGAGGTGCTTCAGGACTTGGATGTAAATGCCAAGTTTGAAGGCAGAAATGACATTACCATTGATGGTAAGAAATTTTCAGGTAATGCAGAACATGTTTTCAAGAACAAGGTATTGCATCATGGCACAATTCTATACTCATCTGAAATGAAAGACGTGAGCGGTGCTTTGAAGATAAATCCTCTGAAATATAAAGATCGTGCGGTGAAATCTATACCCAAAAGAGTGACCAATGTTGCTGATCATTTGAAAGAGCCTCTTAGCTTAGATGCTTTTACTCAAAAAATCATGGAACATATATTGGCTACTCATAAGGACTGTAAAATGTATGAGTTCAGCCAGGAAGATATTGATGCAATTAATGAAATCAAAGAAAATAAGTATGCCACTTGGGAGTGGAACTTTGGACATTCGCCGAAATATGATTTTCAACAAGGCATAAGAACTACAGGGGGAACTTTAGAAATGAATCTGAATGTAGATAAAGGTGAAATAAAGGCCGCAAAAATACATGGTGATTTTTTCGGAAGTAAAGATGTTGTTGAAATAGAAGAAGCTCTGATTGGTTTAAAACACGACCCCGACATCATCAATAAAGCTTTGGACGACTACGATCTTAATGCCTATTTTCATCAGATGACAAAAGAAGATTTAATGTCAGTTTTGTTCTAGACAAATCATCATTTAAATGAAAAAAGTTCTCGGTATTTCTGCTTTCTATCACGATTCTGCTGCTGCAATATGTATTGATGGAGAAATTATTGCTGCTGCTCAGGAAGAACGCTTTACTCGAGAAAAGCACACGGCAGACTTTCCGGTTAATGCTATCAAATTTTGCCTTGAGGAAACCGGTTTAAGTATTGATGAACTGGATGCTGTAGTCTTTTATGACAAACCTCTTTTAAAATTTGAGCGTTTATTAGAAACTTATTATGCTTTCGCTCCTAAAGGTTTAATCTCTTTTCTCAAGGCCATTCCCGTTTGGTTGAATGAAAAGATGTTTCTTAAGAAACTCATTTATGATGGCTTTAAAGACATTGAATCCTTTGATCAGAAAAGGTTGAAGCTTTTATTTCCAAAGCATCACCTTTCTCATGCCGCAAGTGCCTTTTTTGCATCACCTTATAAGGAAGCTGCAATTTTAACAATAGATGGCGTAGGAGAATGGAATACCACCACAATTGCTCATGGTTCAGAAAACGATATCACTTTTAAAAGACACATTAACTTTCCTCATTCTGTTGGCTTACTCTACAGTTCATTTACCTATTTTTTAGGATTTAAAGTCAATTCAGGTGAATACAAACTCATGGGACTGGCGCCCTATGGCAACTCTGAATCAGAGCAAACTCAGGCATTTATTAAGACCATCAAATCCCATTTGGTTGAGGTTAAAGATGACGGCTCCTTTTGGTTGAATCAAAAGTATTTCAATTATGCAACCGGCTTAAGAATGATCAGGCAAAAAAAATGGGAACAGTTATTTGAGATGCCGATCAGAAAACCTGAAGAGGAAATTTTACAACACCATTGTAATTTGGCCATTGCCATACAGAAAGTAACGGAAGAAATTGTGCTTAAAATGGCAATTGAAGCAAAAAAAGTGACCCGATCCGATCGTTTATGTTTAGCCGGTGGCGTTGCTCTGAATTGTGTGGCTAACGGACTGCTTCTGCAAGAAGGCCTTTTTAAAGACATCTATGTTCAACCTGCCGCCGGAGATGCCGGAGGTGCTTTAGGTGCAGCACTAGCGGCTCACTACATTTACTTTGGAGGAGAACGACAAATAAGCAAAGAAGATAAAATGAATGGCACCTATCTGGGGCCTTATTATTCGAATAAAGAAATAGAGTCTGTGAATCGGAAGGTAAAAGCCGTTTACAATAAGTATTCAAACTTTGACAACTTGAGTCAATTTGTTGCTTCAGAGATTTCAAAAGGCAGCGTAATCGGATGGTTTCAGGGACGCATGGAATTTGGCCCTCGAGCATTGGGCAATAGAAGTATACTTGGAGACGCTACTAAGCCTGAAATGCAGAAAAAGATCAATTTAAACATTAAGTATAGAGAAAGCTTCCGCCCCTTTGCCCCTTCAGTGTTACACGATGACTATAAAAGTTATTTTGATCTCAATGCTCCTTCTCCATACATGTTATTTGTAGCTCCTGTAAAAGAGGAGAAAAGAACCAAATTACCGGACGATTATGATGAGTGTTCTTTGATGGAAAAGCTTTATCATCAAAGAAGCGATATTCCGGCTGTTACACATCTGGACTTTACTGCTCGCATACAAACAGTAAAGGAAGAGACTAACCCAAGGTATTATAAACTTATTCAAGCATTTAAACAGCTAAGCGGGCATTCGGTACTCATTAATACCAGCTTTAATGTAAGAGGAGAGCCTATAGTTTGTACACCTTACGATGCTTACCGTTGCTTTATGAGTACCGAGATGGATTATTTGGTAATTAACGACTATGTTTATTGCAAAACCGATCAAGTGGACTGGGAAAACAAAGAAAAATGGAAACTTCACTTTAAAATGGACTGATAACAATGGCCTATAAAAAAACCAAGACATCTCCAATTCATACTGTTCTTGTTATTAGCTCAGGTATGCTTGTCATTTACCTGATAAGCAATGTCAAAGCTTTTTTATACATCAGTATTCTAATTAACTTCTTAGGCTTACTTTCAAATAAGGCGTCAAAGTGGATCGATTTTTTATGGATGAAGTTGGCTGAACTTTTGAGTTATATTGTCCCAAACATTTTACTGAGTCTTTTCTTCTATCTTTTTTTATTTCCTGTTGCTATTGTTTCCCGTTTGTTAAAAAAAGAAGACGAATTGAAGCTTAAGAAAAGTACCGAAACCATGTGGCGAATGGACGAGGATGGTAAAGTTTTAAAATCATCCTTTGAGAAAATGTGGTAGTCCAAAAAATTAAAAACCCTTAAACAAAAAACGGCTGAGCTTTGAAGCTCAGCCGTTTTTTGCTTGTAAAAGAATTCTCTATTATTGATTATCTATTTTAGCTTTCATCGCATTGTATTTTTCCTCTTCACCTAACCGAGAATAAATACTTACCAAAGAAGCAATTGCTGCCTGATCTTTTTCATCTATCGAATGCGCTTTTTCAAGTGCAGGCATCGCCAATTTAAAATTTTCATTGGCTTTTTTGATGGCTTCATCATATTTAGACTGCTCATTTAACCCATACTTACTGGCTTTATTATTCCACTCTACTCCCGCATTATAATACATGGCTCCTAGGTTATATGCCGCGTCAAAAAACTCAGGATCTACTTCAAGAGCTTTATTGTAGTCTGCAGCAGCCTCAGCAGTTTTTCCCATTTTTTCAAAAGTAAAGCCACGATTATAATACAAAGAAGGGTTATTTGGCATAGAAGCTATCGCTTTGTCAAAATAAGCCATGGCTTCTTCATCTTTCCCTGATTTTAACAAGTAACTCAATTTTTCAATCATCAAATCAGAATTACCCGGATACTTTTCTAAGCCCTTGTCTATAACTTCTATTCTCTTCTCATCCTCTCCTTTCTTACCCAATACATTAGCCATGTAGAAATAGATATCCGACCCTCCATATCCTACCTGAGCCAGAACCGAATAGATAGTTAGTGCTTCATCATATTCCTTAAGATTTTCAGCCGCAAGAGCGGTATTGTACATGCCCAATGAATCAAACCTTCCCATCAAGCCATTAATCAGAACTGATTTCTCTGAATATTTCTTCGCCTTCTCAAAATCTTTCGTTTGAAACGCTTCAACTCCTGCATTGATATATGCATTAGCCAAGTAAGGGAATTTTTGTTGTAGAATACCAAATTTATAAACCAACTCCGTGTGCTTGGTTTCCTTTCCATGCAATACTTGTGCGAATTTCATCATATCTTCTTCTTTAGATAAATCTAAATCTGAAACAGAAGGCTCCTTAATGTTTAACTTTAAAGCATTCATATAAAACTCATAAGTTTTATCCATCGCATTGGGAAAAGGATCTTTACAAGCTGCTTGATCAGAAATCATGGAATTGAAATACAGATTTCCTCCGTAATACCATGTCTTTGCAGAATTCATTGTTTTTGGATCTTTCGTTGCCGGCTCAATGGACTCTATTCCTTTCACCAGTTCGCTACAATCTTTATCCTTTTCATAGGACTTATTATAATTGAAGGCACTTACTACTTTAGCTTTCTGAGCCATAACAGTACTAAAGGCCAAGGTCATGATAAGGGTGAAAGCTATTTTTCTTTGATATTTCATGTTTTCCAATTTATTTCAAAATTAATTTTCTGTGGACTCATTATCAAGTTCCTTGCCATCATTATTTGATTCCTCATTATCAGACACTTCTCCCAGAACTTCTTCCACAGAGTCTTCTTCTTCGACATCCACTTTGGCAACAGCAGCAATAGAGTCACTATCTTTTAAATTAATCAGTCTTACTCCTTGCGTTGCACGTCCCATTACTCTTAAGTCTGCAACTGCCATTCTAATGATAATTCCGGATCGGTTTATAATCATCAAGTCATTCTCATCGGTTACGTTTTTAATCGCAATAAGATGTCCTGTTTTTTCAGTCACATTTAATGTCTTAACTCCTTTTCCTCCTCGGTTGGTGACTCTGTAATTCTCTGAACCATCTTCAGGATCATTTAGGAATGAGCGTTTACCATAACCCCTTTCAGAAACTACTAACACAGTCTCAACAGATGGTTCGCGAACGGTTATCATACCAACCACTTCATTGTCTTCAGCTATTGTAATCCCTCTAACACCTGCAGCATTTCTCCCCATAGGTCTGACCTTCGACTCATTAAAACGGATTGCCCTTCCGGACTTAACCGCCATCATGATCTCATCTGAACCATTTGTCAACTTGGCCTCCAAAAGCATATCGCCTTCTTTAATTGTAATCGCGTTAATGCCATTTACTCTTGGCCTCGAGTACGCTTCCAAACTCGTTTTCTTAATGACACCTTTCTGAGTACACATCACAATATAATTGTTGTTGATGTAATCTTCATCTTTAAGGTCTTGCACGCAGATATAAGCTTTTACATTATCATCAGATTCTATACTTATCAAGTTCTGAATTGCCCTACCCTTAGAAGTCTTGTTACCTTCAGGCACCTCAAAAACCCTCATCCAAAAACACTTTCCTTTCTCTGTAAAAATCAATAAGTAATTATGAGTTGTGGCCACGAAAAGATGTTCTAAGAAGTCTTCATCTCTTGTTGAACTCCCTCTAGAGCCAGTTCCTCCTCTATTTTGTCTCCTATATTCAGATAGCTGTGTGCGTTTTATATAACCTAAATGAGAAATGGTAACTACTACCTCTTCATCAGGTATCATATCCTCTATAGAGAAATCTTCTGCTGAATATTCAATGATACTTCTTCGCTCATCTCCATACTTATCTCTAACTTCCTTCAACTCATCTTTAATGATATTCATTCTCATGTCTTCATTAGCCAAAATAGCTTCCAAGTGCTCAATGAGTTTCATCAATTCTGCATGCTCTTCTTTAATCTTATCCCTTTCAAGACCGGTCAGTTTTTGAAGCCTTAAATCTAAAATGGCCTTTGCTTGTATCTCAGTCAATTCAAATTTCTCCATTAATCCATTCTTAGCATCCTCAGGAGTTCGGCTTGAACGGATTAACTCAATGACTTCGTCCAGATTATCTATGGCGGTCAATAAGCCTTCTAAGATGTGTGCTTTGTCTTTCGCCTTTTTAAGCTCAAACTGAGTTCTTCTAACAACTACCTCATGCCTGAAGTCAACAAAATGCTTAATCAGGTCTTTAAGGTTAAGCATCTCAGGCTTCCCATTAACCAAAGCAATATTGTTAACAGAAAAACTAGTTTGTAATGCCGTGTACTTAAACAAGTTATTTAATACAACATTGGTAATTGCATCTCTTTTGAGGTCATAAACGATACGCATCCCATTACGATCAGATTCATCATTAATGTCTGATATCCCTTCTATCTTTTTATCATTGACCAGATCTGCCGTTTTCTTTATGAGATCCGCCTTGTTGACCTGATAAGGAATTTCCGTAACAATAATTCTTTCTCTTCCGGAACTCGTTACTTCAATTTCTGCCTTTGCCCGCATGACTATTCGTCCTCGCCCAGTCTCAAAAGCACTTTTTACCCCCTCGTAACCATAGATTATACCTCCGGTCGGAAAATCAGGAGCCTTGATGTGCTCCATTAAACCCGGGACATCAATATCTCGATTATCTATATAAGCGATAATTCCATCAATACACTCGCTCAAGTTATGGGGAGCCATATTGGTTGCCATTCCCACTGCAATACCTGCTGCTCCATTTACAAGGAGCTGTGGAATTCTTGTTGGTAGTACGGTCGGTTCTTGTAGAGAATCATCAAAATTCAATCGAAAGTCCACTGTCTCTTTGTCTATATCAGCCAACATTTCCTCAGAGACCTTGCGCAACCTTGCTTCTGTATATCGCATTGCTGCAGGAGAGTCGCCATCTACAGACCCGAAGTTACCTTGTCCGTCTACTAACATATATCGAAGCGACCAGGGTTGAGCCATTCTTACCATCGTATCATAAACCGCAGTGTCTCCATGTGGGTGATACTTTCCTAAGACCTCTCCAACTATTCTTGCTGATTTCTTATACGGTCGATTTGACAGTACACCTAAATCTTGCATACCAAATAAAATTCTTCGATGAACTGGTTTTAACCCATCTCTTACATCCGGTAATGCTCTTGAAACAATCACTGACATCGAATAATCGATGTAAGCCGACTTCATTTCATCCTCAATATTTATCTTGACAATTTTTTCTCCTTCTGCCATATTTTCAGTTTAGATTAAAAAAGAAATAACCGCCGTATAAGCGGTATTATTCAATATCCGAAAATAGCTCATATTATTAGGTTTTACGCTGTTTTTAAGCCCTAATTACTAACAAATTTTTGTTCATAAAGCGGGTTTGGAAGCATATTTGCACAAGGGACTTGTATTACTTTTATTTGGTGGTATTTATTCCCACTTTTTAACTAATTTACGGCAACTATTTGCCCGTTTTAAACGTTATATACTTATGGAATCTAATTTTTCACAGAGAGTTAAAGATGTTATCACATATAGCCGTGAGGAAGCACTCAGATTAGGTCATGATTACATCGGCGTTGAACATCTATTATTAGGAATGATTAGAGAAGGTCAAGGTGTGGGGATACAGATTCTCACCTCTCTAGGAGCAGATCTTAATGAATTAAGAAGAAAGATTGAAAGCTCTACTAAAGTCGGCAGTGGCTCTATCAATCATTTGAGCAATATTCCATTGGTTAAGCAAGCCGAACGCGTCTTGAAAATCACATATCTGGAAGCCAAATTATTTAATCAATCTTTGATTGGAACGGAACACCTGCTTTTATCAATTCTAAAAGATGCAAATAATATCTCTACACAAGCTCTTGAAGAACAAAATATCTCTTACGATAATGTAAAAGATGAGTTGGAGGCGATTTTGTCTAATAAGCCTAGAACTAAAAGTGAACTTCCTGGAAACACGGCGGATGATGAGGATGATAATTCTTCATTTATGGGAGGTGGAAGCAGTTCAGGTTCATCAAGAGCCCCTTCTGGCAGTTCTAAAAGTGACTCTAAATCAAAAACACCTGTTCTTGATAACTTTGGTCGTGATTTAACCGCTCTTGCCGAAGAAGATCGACTTGACCCTATAGTCGGAAGAGAAAATGAAATAGAACGTGTTTCACAAATTCTTAGTCGTAGAAAAAAGAATAACCCGATTTTAATTGGAGAGCCGGGAGTCGGTAAATCTGCAATTGCAGAGGGTTTAGCTTTAAGAATAGTTCAGAAAAAGGTTTCAAGAGTATTGTTTGATAAGAGAATCGTGACTTTAGACTTGGCCTCTTTGGTTGCAGGAACAAAATATAGAGGACAATTTGAAGAGCGCATGAAAGCCGTGATGAACGAGTTGGAAAAATCACCCAATATCATCTTGTTTATCGATGAAATTCATACTATAGTTGGTGCAGGAGGTGCTTCAGGATCATTGGATGCCTCAAACATGTTTAAACCTGCACTTGCTCGTGGAGAAATTCAGTGCATAGGTGCAACAACGCTTGACGAGCATCGTCAGCATATAGAAAAGGACGGAGCCCTTGAAAGACGCTTTCAAAAGGTACTTGTTGAGCCAACAACTATAGAAGAAACGATCCAGATTCTTAACAACATTAAAGAGCGCTATGAAGATCATCACAATGTTAATTATACTCCTGAGGCAATAGAAGCCTGTGTAAAATTGACCAATAGATACATGAGCGATCGCCATCTTCCCGACAAGGCCATTGATGCCTTAGATGAAGCGGGCTCTAGAGTTCATATTACTAACATAAAGGTGCCTCAGAATATCATTGATATCGAAAATGAAATTGAAGAAGTAAAAGAAGAAAAAAACAAAGTTGTTAGAAGTCAAAAATATGAAGAAGCAGCCAGATTAAGGGATAAAGAACGACAACTGACAGAGTCTCTTGATGCAGCCAAATTAGCTTGGGAGGAAGAAACAAAAAATCACAGGGAAACCGTAAGTGAGGAAAATGTTGCAGAAGTCGTCTCAATGATGACAGGGATCCCCGTTCAACGTGTTGCACAGAAAGAAGGCAAAAAGTTGGTCAAAATGTACGATGACATTCATGATAAGGTCATTGGTCAAGATGAAGCAATTAAGAAAGTGGTGAAAGCCATACAAAGAAATAGAGCCGGATTAAAAGACCCCAATAAACCCATTGGTTCTTTCATTTTCTTAGGTCCAACAGGAGTTGGTAAAACCCAGTTAGCTAAAGTTCTGGCTAAGCATCTTTTCGACAATGACGATGCCTTGATCAGAATTGACATGAGTGAGTACATGGAAAAGTTTGCAGTGAGCAGGTTAATTGGTGCTCCTCCTGGATATATTGGTTATGAGGAAGGTGGACAATTGACTGAAAAGGTCAGGAAACGCCCCTACTCTGTTATTTTATTAGACGAAATTGAGAAAGCACATCCTGATGTTTTTAATCTATTGTTACAAGTTTTAGATGATGGACAGGTTACGGATAGCCTTGGGCGAAAAGTCAGTTTTAAGAACACTATAATTATCATGACTTCTAATATTGGTGCTCGTCAATTGAAAGATTTTGGTCAAGGTGTTGGGTTCAGTACTGCTGCCAAACGTTCCAGTTCTAACGACCATTCTAAAGGAGTTATTCAATCTGCCTTAAAGAAGGCTTTTGCTCCTGAATTCCTAAACAGAATTGATGACATCATGATTTTTAATTCTTTATCCAAAGAAGATATCTACAAGATCATCGATATTGAGTTAGAGGGTTTGTTTGCAAGAACTAAGGAATTGGGCTTCACTATTCAAATTTCTGACCCTGCTAAGGATTTTATCTCAGAAAAGGGTTACGATCCTGATTATGGTGCAAGGCCATTGGCAAGAGCAATTCAAAAACTGGTTGAAGATCCTCTCGCAGAAGAAATCATTCAGTCTAATCTTGAGGAAGGTGATTTGATAAAGATTAACTTAAATAAAGACAAAAAAGACATCAATATCGAAATTGAAAAGGGTAAGAAGAAAAACCTGAAAGCAAAGGGCAAGCCTAAAGAATTGCCTGAATCTAAAGAGGATGAGCCCAAAGAAGATTAATAAAAAAGCCCTGCCGATGGCAGGGCTTTTTTATTAATCCATTCCATCATCACATAAATCTATCCATTACTTTACGGCTCACCCCTGTGTAAGAGAAACCTCCATCATGAAATAGATTTTGCATGGTCACGTATTTTGTTAAATCACTAAACAGCGTAATACAATAATTGGCACAGTCTTCCGCGCCGGCATTGCCTAAAGGAGACATTTCTTCCGCATAATTGATAAATGCATCAAAGCCCTTAACTCCACTTCCTGCAGTAGTTACTGTAGGGCTCTGTGAAACTGTATTAATTCTAACCTTTTTGTCTACCCCATAATGATAGCCAAAGCTTCTCGTAATAGACTCCAAAAGGGACTTCGCTTCAGCCATATCATTGTAATCAGGAAAGACACGTTGTGCCGCAATATACGTTAAAGCCACAACAGATCCCCATTCGTTAATTGCATCTAACTTTTTTGCTGTTTGCAAAACCTTATGAAGTGACAAGGCTGAAACATCTAATGTTTTATGAAAAAAGTCATAATTCGTTCCATCGTAGGACTTTCCTTTTCTCACATTTGGAGACATGCCTATTGAATGAAGAATAAAATCGAGTTTACCACCAAGACGTTCTACAGATTGGTTAATTAGACTCTCTAAATCTTCTAAAGAAGTGGCATCTGCAGGAATCACTTCTGCATTACATGTTTCTGCTAATTTTTGAATCTCTCCCATCCTCATCGCGATAGGCGCATTGGTTAATGTAAACTGAGCACCTTGCTCATGGGCCTTTTCTGCAACTTTCCATGCAATGGACTGGTCATTCAATGCACCAAAGATGATTCCTCTTTTTCCTGCTAATAAGTTATTCACGGATTCAAAATTTTATGGGTTATGTGAAGCGACAAAGATAGAATTATATCAATTATTGTTAATTAATTCTTTAGCATTTATAATAGCAGCATCGCTTAAACTATTTCCGCTTAACATTTTAGCGACTTCAACGATTCTTTCATCTGAATTTAATCCCTGAATATGTGTTCTCGTCTGGCCCGACATTTCTGTTTTACTTACTAAGAAGTGATGCCTTCCCTTAGAGGCAACTTGAGGAAGATGCGTTATCGAAATAACTTGTCGACTCTTACTCATTTCAAGCAATAAGTCTCCCATCTTATTTGCAATTTCTCCTGAAATGCCTGAGTCAATTTCATCAAAAATGATACATGGAAGTTGTTGATGTTTTGCTTGAAGAGATTTTAAGCTCAACATTAAACGTGAAATCTCACCTCCAGAAGCGGTTTTAGAAACCTCATTCAGTTTAGTGCCCTGATTTGCTGAAAACAAGAACTGAATATTTTCTTTTCCCCATTTTGTAAATGAACCATTGTCTTCAAGTACTATTTTAAACTCCGCTTTAGGCATGGCCAAAGCTCTTAATTTCTCTTTTACATAAGAACTAATTACAGGACAGGCTCTTTTTCTATTCTCGTGTAGTTTTTTAGCTAAAGCATTTAATTTCTCCTTTAATTGATTTATTTCCTTTTCGAGTTGATCCACTTTTTCTGTTGAATGGTCAAATTCTGAATCTTGTTCAATGAGCTCTTTTTCAAGATTTAACAAACCATCAGGCTCTACTATGCGGTGTTTGGTATTGAGTCTGTGTATTTGTCCCAAGCGTTCCTCTACAAATTCTAAGCGCTGCGGGTTCTGCTCGATAGATTCAGAATAATTACCTAACTCAAGCGCTAAATCTTGAATTTCAAAAAGTACGTTGTTCGACTTCTGACTCAAAGGTAAAAACTCCTCATCCATATTAGAAAGTCTTTCCAATACTCGATTCAATTGATGAATCTTGTCAGTCAAACCAAATTCTTCCTGATTCATTAATTGATCCGTTTCTCGAAATGCCTGAATTAATTCTTCCGCATTCGATAATAGAGTCAGCTCTTTATTTAACTCTTCTTCTTCTCCTTGTTTAAGATTTAGTTCTTTAATCTCATTGAGTTGAAACGTTACAAAGTCACGCTCTTTCTCATACTGAGCTAGTTTTTCACGTATCTCTTCTAATTCAGTTGTTTTGAATTGATACATTTTCAATTGTTCTCTATACTCCCTGAGTATATGGTCATTCTCCGCAATGACATCAATTAACTGAAATTTGAACAAATTGTCGTTCAACAGCAGACTTTGGTGCTGAGAATGTATATCAATGATTAAAGTGCTAAATTGTTTTATCTGCTCAAGTGAAATGGGTGTATCATTTAAAAACAACCGACTCTTGCCACTTGAGCTAATTTCTCTTCTTAGGATAGTGATCTCCTCAAAATCAAAGTCATGAAGCTGAAAAAAGGAGTCAACATTTGATTTATCAAGTTTAAAATAACCCTCTATGATGCATTTTTTAGACTGTTCATTGAACAATTTATGGTCTGCTCGATTTCCTAAAATCAATCCTAAAGCTCCTAATAATATCGATTTCCCAGCACCTGTTTCTCCTGTTATAACAGTAAATCCCTCATCTAGATGAATATCAATATGCTCAATCAAAGCATAGTTTTTTATGATTAGTCGCTTTAACATGACCTAAATTTAGACAAGAAATTTGATTGCAATGAGAATGTTTTATCTTCCCCTTCTCAGCTTCTCGTATTTATTTGAATTACCGGGATCAATGGTTATCAATAGTTCGGCAAGTTCATTTTTATCTTGCTGAAGGCCTTCTTCAAATAAACTGATTACTTCTAAGTGTTTGGCATTAAAAAAGACCTGCATATTGTATGAAGACGGATTGACATTATGTATGGGTCTTAAATCTAACAAACACTGCTTAATGGTTCTTCTTCCCCTAACCATGTCTTTTTCCAAAACATCAAATCCCATTCGATGGTATTGATAATACGCTTTTCTTAAAGGTTTGAATCTTGCGCTTAATGCATTCTCAATTAACCAATATCTATTATTCTGATCCTCAAAAGCTTTCCATCCTAATTCCGGCGAGCTCTGTGCCAGATTGACAATTCGTTGTGCCTGCTGAAAATGAGGTGTGCCCCCTTCTAAAGCAAAGGAGTCGTAATTATAACCTAAAATCATGTATATATAAAAACTAATAATAGAAACTAGCTCTCCATTATAACTTCCAACATTATACTGTAAGGGTTCAAACTGATTGTAATTGATCACAAAATCTTGATCACGAATATTCATAATGGCAGACTTATAGGATGTACCAAAAACAGGCCGAGAGGCTTGCACCTGAATATTTCCCTTAAACTGATTGGCAGAAAGTCGCTCTTCAAGAGTAATGAGCATACTGCATTCTATTCTTTCATGCGCTTTATATTTATCTTTTGTCCACTTATTGCCATTAATCAATTGAAAAATGGCTTTTTCCATTTCGGTAAAAATTACTTTTTCACTTCCCTCTATTTGTCTTGCGTTGACTTTTACCTGACAAAATAATTCTTGTGCAAAGCCCTCTACTGATAAGAAAATGAGAAAAGAAATAATCAGTCTATTCATTGATAATTGTTGTGATGTAATTAACGATATCTTTAGCAACTTCTAGCTTGTCTTTTAACTCAAATTCTTTCACATTATTTTGTTTATCAATAATCCTTACTTTGTTGGTATCAGTACCAAATCCTGCCCACTTATCTTTCAAAGAATTCAATACAATAGCGTCCAGATTCTTTCTTTCTAATTTGGACTTGGCATTTTCTATTTCATTATCCGTTTCTAGAGCAAATCCAATTAGTGTTTGATGAGACGATTTTCGCTCTCCAATAAGTTTCAAGATATCATTAGTTGGAGAAAGATCAAGAGATAAATTTTGATCTTTCTTTTTGATCTTAGAATTTAAAGGTTGTTCCAACTTATAATCTGAAACAGCGGCTGACATCACTATAATATCGGCATCTGAACAATGCTTAAGCATTACATTTTCCATCTCATGAGCAGACTCTACTTTAATCAATTGATCTACTTCCGGGATTTTTTGACTTGTAGGCCCCAAAACCAATGATACAACTGCCCCTCGAGATTTAAACACTCTTGCCAAAGCGAGTCCCATTTTCCCTGAGGAACGATTTCCTATAAATCTGACGGCATCTATATTCTCATAGGTTGGCCCGGCAGAGATTAATACTTTCCTGCCACTCAGTTTATTCGGTTTACCCCTAAGCAAGGCAATCATTGTTTCAGGTTCTGCCATTCTGCCTTCTCCAACTAATCCGCTTGCCAACTCTCCTTTTTCAGAAGGAATGATGACATGACCTTTCTTCTCCAACTGATTCAGATTGTGTTGAGTACTTGAATGCTTATACATATCTAAATCCATGGCCGGTGCAATATAAACTTTGCTTTCCATAGACAGATAGGTTGCCAAAAGCAAGTTATCACAAATACCGGCTGACATTTTTGCCAATGTATTTGCAGTGGCGGGAGCAATCAACATTAAATCAGCCCATTTTGCTAAATCGACATGATTTGTCCATTCTCCACTTTCGGAATTATAGTATTTCGTATAAACAGGATTTTTTGAAAGGGTTGATAAAGTAAGAGGGCCGATAAAGTTAACTGAATCGGGGGTCATCAGCACTTTAACATTAGCCCCTTCTTTTATCAATAATCGACAAAGAAATGCCGATTTATAAGCTGCGATACTGGCAGTAATGCCTAAAAGAACATTTTTGCCATAAAGCATAATTTACTCCTTATCTTCAGAAGTACCTCTAAAGTAAATATCACCTTCAAGGTATTCGCTCAAAGCCATTGCATTAGACTTTGGAAGACTTTCATAAAATTTAGAAATCTCTATTTGTTCTCTATTCTCAAACACTTCATCCAAATTATCTGTTGAAGTAGCAAACTCTGCCAATTTGCTGTTTAGCTCTTCTTTCATGGCTAAACCGATTTGGTTTGAACGTTTTGCAACAACTGCTATTGCTTCATAGATGTTACCGGAAACTTGTCTGATTTCATCCGTGTTTCTAGTAATTGTTGTATCAGGTGCCTGAATCTCTTTATAATTCTTCATCTAGTTCTGAACTTAAGTCTAACTTTTCTCTTTCCTTAATCAATCGGGCATAAATTTCTTCTGCCTCATTAATTGATTTTCCGTCAGCAAAATTATCAATAAAATCGTAATAGGCCTCTATCCCTCTATTAAAACGATCTAACTTCTTTTCTTCAACACTATTTACTGCTAAATAATAATAAGATTTTAGTATCAATAGCTTCATCTCTTCTGCATAAATACTTGAAGGATAGTCTTCTAAAGTGTTATTTAAACTAACAACTGCAGACCGATACTTTCTGATCTTGTAATATTGCTTGCTGTTTAGAAATGCTTTTGTTTCTAATTTGAAATTGAGTTTATCCACTAAAGTATTTGCAGAATCTACAAGTTCGCTCTTCGGATAAGTATTGACAAATATTTGAAGCTCATCTAGAGCTTTATAAGTCGGTCCCTGATCTAATGTCGGTTTTGGAGATTCTAGATAATTACAATAAGCAGACATAAAGAGAGCATCTTCTGCATATTGACTCAAGCCATATGTCTGAGCATACTTTTTAAAATGATAAGCAGCTATAGTTAAGTAATCCAGATGATAGTTGACATAGCAGTAATAATAATAGATCTCCTGCCCCTTATCTGTACCCCGATACAAAGGTATAAGCTCTTCTAATAAAGGAGAAGCTTTCAGGTATTCCTCATCGTTGTAATATTCTACAGCTTTAGAATACTTGTATTCAAGATTCGGACTTTTCAATACTTTTTGATACTCATTGCAAGAGATTAGAAGTATGCCAATACTCAGAATGAGATAAAGCTTGTTTTTTAGCATCGGGCAAAAGTAAGGAAGAGATGTGATTGTAATTGACCTTTTATTGTCAAAAAATGTTATCATTTCAAGACGTGTATGTTGAAAATTGAATTATTGATATTTCATTAGATGTCTTTCTTAGCAATAACTTCACAAAAAAATAAATCCCTTATGAAGAGTATACTTGTTTTTGTTTCATTGATGTACGCATGGTCATTAAGCGCTCAGCATAGTATGGTGTTGAAGAATGGTGAGAAATTAAACTGTGTGATCTTATCTCTTAATGAAGATGTATGGACTATTTTCATTGATGGAAAGGAGAAGAGTGTGCACATGAAAGAGGTGAGCTCGGTGTTTTTTGATGAGTATGTACCTTATGATGGTGTTTTTGTGCCATCAAGCGAAGAAAAAGTTTTAAACATCAATGGTTTTACTGTAAAATATCAAATCAAAGACCGGGTGATGATAAGAGAACCAAAAGTTTCAATAGGCAGTGAAGATAAAGGAACAGTCGTTGTTAAAATAACAGTTGATCGCTATGGCAATATTCGCTCTGCAGAACCTGGCGCTTCCGGCTCAACAACTTCAAGCAACTATTTATATACCAAAGCCATGACGGCTGCTAAAACAGCCATGTTTGACGAAAATTTAAAGGGGCCATTAATTACTGAAGGTACCATTACAATTATCTATTAATGTCTGATGAGACCTATTTATCGGCTCTTATTTTTTGTAATGAAACTTTTCCCAAGTTACACACAAAAGGATTTGGAAAAGCTTAACGATTTCGATCGAGTCATTATTGGCTTACGCTACTGGTTATGCCGTAAATTATTACCGTGATTAAACCTAAATAAATCAACCAAAGAGGTTTTGTTCTTTTTGGGTTTTTACCAAACATGGTAACACTTAGCCTGTACATAAACCGTCTGTGATTGGCTATCCAGTTATAGCATTTATCACTAAATCTTCTAAACCATGTATTTGTTTCATAAAACTGAAACAATACCGAGAATATCTGCTTATCTTGATTTGTATAGTAAGCAACCGCAGGGCCACTTATGATTCTCCCATTTTTTAGTATTAATCGGACAGCTCTTTCAAAATGTTCTTCAGATAGGTCTTTGAACTGAACTGCAACCTTCTGATAAGGTTCATAGCTGATTGTATCTCGGGTAAGCTTTTTCCATTTAATAACCCAATATTTACAAAAACCGCAATTCCCATCATAAACCAAGATTGGCTTTCGTTGGGGTGGGTAATTGGTCTTTACAACATCTTGATACATCTAATTTAAAGGTAAGGGTTGAGAGCTTTCTAAAGTATGATAAGTTAAAAAGCTCGTCTTACCGGCTTCAATGTTAACCCTAAAGCTCACGGTATCCTGATTACCTGTTTCTGAATTCAACAAAAATTGAAGCTGATGTTCTCCTTCAGACAAACTTAATCTGGAGTAATAAATTGAGTTGGGGAGGGTCTGCCAATTTCTGGTATCCGCCTTTTCTGTTACGGCATTAAATGCAGAAAGTACTGCTCCTAAGTCCTCGTTCTCTTCTCTAACCGCAAGCTCTGCCGCTTGTTTAATGGCCAACCTTCCTATTGACTTGGAAATCTCTCTTAGCATTCTGTCGTGCAAACTGGCAAAGGCAATTTTTTCTATGTTTTCTGACTTTTCTAATTGCGAGGTAAGTTTTAAACTATCAACTAATAATTGTCCACTCGAGTAAAATGGCACCCGACTCCTGTATTTCGGAATGGTCATTCGGACAAACTTCAAATTACTCAAACTTGATGATTGGCTGCTGTTGTTCTGATTGGTATGTGCATAGGGAATAACAAAGCCTTCATTTTCATTTGCAAATGTAAATTGTCCATTATTTCCGTCAAGAGTTGATAGATTAAGCGAAAACTCTCCTTTTACCGGCCCTAAACCATTCAACCAAAAGAACACTAAACTTCCATTTTCTTTTGGATAGAGTTCTACCTCACAGGCAAACTTATCTGCATAAAATTGGTATTCTTGACGAAACCCCAAAGCTTTTGCAGTTCTCAGCAAATCGATTTTGAGTTGTTCCGGTGCCTTCACTTCAAAATCATTGGCATAAATCGAATCATAAGCAAGATAGGCATTTCTATAAGCAATAAAGGCATCATTTATCTCTCCTTTTGCCTCGTAGATGATTCCCATTAAATTCAAGGCAAAAGCATCTTGCTTGTAGGTATATTTCTTGCCTTCATACCTCGTTGTTAGTTCATTGAGCTTAATGTTGATACGCCGAATTTCTACCAATGCGGCATCCAGATTATCAAGATGAATAAAGTTAATCGCTTTATAGTAATGTAAAAGGACAGCTTCAAAATCCTCTGCTTTATATGGTTTAAGCATTGGATTGGCAATCATCTCAACTACATCATTAGCAAAAGATTTTTGCTGATTTTCAAGATAAAGGTAGGCTTCTTCAAAGTAGAAATTACTTTCTTCATAATTGCCAAGCATCTGCTCTACTACTCCTCTATCCAGAAAGTAAATGAGTCGATCTTTCTTTTCTGCGGCTTTTACATTTTTCTCTAAAAACGCTTTAGCATGTGCTAAATCACCCTGTGCGAAACTTTGATGAAACTCAAAACTTTTTTGATAATAGGTTGCACAGCCGAAGAGAAGAAATATCGCCATGCCAAAAAAGATGACGATATTCTTATTCATTTTATTCAATTACTTTCTTGATCTTCTTGTCTCCAATCCAAACCTTTTCATTTGTTTCTAGATTAGTCAATTCAAGGTCAGTCTGATAGAATACTACTTTCTGCTTTCCGTTAGAATCTACAATAGAGTTAACCAATCCTTGTAACATAAAATCGGCACCTAACTCTTTGCCCCATTTTTTTGCAGTTTCTTTTGACGCAAACTCGTTTTGGTCTGCTCTTTCTCTTCTTAATTCTTCTCTGGCCTCAGCGGCTTGAACAAGCCTTACTTTTCCTGAATTTAAAATGGCCTTTTCAATATCCTTGATATAGGTATCCGTTGCAATGTGTTCATGGCTCTTATTGTTTACCAGACCGACAATAATGACAGGACGCCTTCCCATGCCCTTTTCAAACTCTTCTAACCATGGTCTCATCAACATGTCGCTAACCATTTCTTCAGCCACCAGTCTCGAATCCGTTTCATTCCATCGACCACTAAGGTCAATTACTGCATCCTCCTCTACCCGTGTTACTTGTTTTGTATTGTTACATGATTGAAAGCCAATTGCTCCTAGAGCCATTATGCCTGTTACGATTAACGCTTTAGTTTTCATAGTTATTTTTTTGGTTTTCTTGAGTTTTCAAATTTTATGCCAAAATAAAAAAGTCCATTCAAAATAATGAATTTAGTGGAAGAATAATTGAATACCTGAAATAGATGATTCATCAAACTTAAAACATATGGTCTTCTATAAAGTAAAATTTATATAGTTAAGCATCCGTTTCAATCATTTTCTTGAATATATCTTTAATTTTGCTTTTTAATGAAATTTCTCACCCCCGGATTTCTTTATGCTTTAACAAGCCTTGCTATCCCAATTGTTATTCACCTCTTTCATTTCAGGAAGGTAAAGAAAGTTCGATTTTCTCAACTTCAGTTTTTAAAAGAACTACAACAACGCAATCAATCTAGATCAAAACTAAAGCACTTATTGGTATTATTAAGTCGAATGCTTGCTATAAGCTTTTTGGTTTTTGCTTTTGCTCGTCCTTATATCCCTATTTCAGAAACTCAGACATCTTCTAGCCCAGATCAGCCGATTGCGATTTATATCGACAATTCATTTTCTATGGCTGCTAAAAATGAGCAAGGCAATTTATTGGATATTGCAAAAAACAAAGCCATTGAAATAATTAAAGCTTACCCGCTAGGTCATCAATTTATCATTATAGATAATGATTTTAAGAATCAATATAGTCGAGTTGTTGATTCGAAAAAAGCCATTGAACTAAGTCAGAATATTAATTTGAGTTATTCTACTAAATTCAGTTCTCAGGTCATTCAACGCATTAAGGGAATTCAGAAATCCGTTCAACAAGTCTATTTAATTAGTGACTTTCAAAAGATAAGTACTGACATTGAAAACACACCGGATCCAAAACTTAACTACTCCCTTATTCCGGTAAATGCATCAAAAGAAGTTAATCTAAGCTTAGACTCTATTCGCTTTAGTCAAGCTACCCACTTTTCTAATGAAAGGCTGAAAGAAATGAATTTTTCTGTTGCTTCTTTTAACATTACAGATGAAAGAGAAGTTGTAACCGAACTCTATCTTGAACAGGAACTTGTCTCTCCCGGAAACTATAGTTTAGAAGATAAAAAAGAAGTTCTTTCTTCTTCTTTTACCATTGACACCGAAAAAGAATGGCATCTTGGGAAATTTCTCATACAAGATTATCCCATCACATTTGATGATACCCTCTATTTTAATTTTAAGGTAGAAAACAATTTAGATGTGCTGCACATTTATGAAAAGGAAAAGAATAAAGGCATTTCTGCTCTTTTTGAAAATGACAGTAATGTTCAATATCAATTGAGTCATGTTAACTCAATTGATTATTCTAGTTTTAGTCATCAAGAAATTATTATCATAGATGAACTTCAAGATGTTTCATCAGGGCTTGGTCAAGAGATAAAAAAGTATTGTGATGATGGTGGAAAGATACTTATCATTCCTTCTGCTGTCGCAAGTACGTCTGCTAATCAAATCTTAAGTCAGCAGAACCTTTCAGTTCTTAATAACGTTCTCAATTCAAGTGAACTACCTATCAATGAAATCAACACAAACTCTTTTCTTTTTCAACAAGTTTTTGAAAGTATACCAGAAAACATGCGTTTTCCTATCATTAAGGGTCATTATAAACTTGACCAACGGACGCGTCAGTTCTCAGAAAGTATCCTTAAACTCCAAAATGGAGAGCCTTTTCTCAGCTATTTTCCTTTAAAGGGCAATGGAGGAATTTATTTGTTTAGCGCTCCATTACAACTCAATGAGTCTTTCATAAAAAATGCACTCTTTGTTCCGGTGCTTTATAATATGGCAATAAGTGGTTTAGACCAGAGGAGATGCTATTATACGCTCGGAGAAAACCAAATTGTTTTGTCACATGCCATAAAGAAAGAAACGCCTATTTACATCAAAGATCATGATCGGAAAATAATTCCTTATCAAGTCTACTCTCGCGGCAATATTACAATTGATCTGAGCGAACATCAGCTGAATGCGGGAACTTATCCTGTCTATTCAGAAGATAGTTTAATAGACTATATCTCCCTGAATTACAACAGGAAGGAATCTGATTTAAATTGCTTTAGTATTGAGGAATTAAATGATCAAGGCAAACTGCATGACTTAAAGTTCAACACCATTACTGCTCAACAAAACATTTCGCAACAACTCGAAAGTTATTCAATAGGAAAAGAATTTTGGAAGCACTGTTTATTAATTGCATTGCTCTTTTTTGGCCTAGAAATTATACTCCTTCGGTTTTTGAAATCTTAAGCTATGAAATACCTCATTAAATCAGCAAAAATTATTCAGACAAAAAGTCCATATCATGGAAAGCAAATGGACATTTTGATCGGAAATGGAACAATAAAGTCAATAGGAAAATCATTGAAATCTGATTCTGCAACAATTGTTTCGTCAAATGATCTTCATGTTTCAAGCGGATGGATAGACTTGAATGCCCACTTTCAAGAACCGGGATTTGAGCATAAAGAAGATATAGAAAGTGGCATGAATGCTGCCGCAAAGGGAGGATTCACTAGAGTTTGTGTTTCTCCAAATACAGAACCGGTTATCGATTCAAAGTCTCAAATAAAATTTATTAAGGAAAAGTGCTTGAATCATGCTGTTGAACTTCTTCCATATGGATGCCTATCAAAAGGCATGAAAGGTGAAGAACTTGCTGAACTTTATGATCTTTATGAATCAGGAGCAGTAGGGTTTAAAGATGGGCATCAATCCGTTTCAAACCCTAATCTTTTGCATCGCGCTCTTCTTTATGTCCAAATGTTTGATGGAACAATATTCAATTTCGAATATGAAGGCAGCATTTGTGAAGAGGGAGTAATGAGCGAAGGAAAAGTGAGTACAGAACTTGGCTTAAAAGGCATTCCTGATTATGCTGAGGACATTATGATGGCAAGAGATATAGAAATCATTAAACACACATCCGGTAAAATGCATTTCTGTACAGTATCCAGTGACACTGCAATTAACAAAATCAAAATCGCCAAATCAGATCAGCTTAAGGTCAGTTGTGATCTGGCGAGTTATCATTTACTTCTTAGTGATGAAGATCTCAATGAATTTGACACACGTTATAAAACCATGCCTCCTCTGAGAAAAAAGGAGCATCATTCAGCATATATAAAGGCCATAAATGAAGGTACTATTGATGCACTTAGCTCCAACCACTTACCTGAGGACATAGAAATGAAGAAAAGGGAATTTGACCATGCAGCATTTGGTATGATTAATATACAAACTGCATTTTCTGCAGCTTTAACCGGTGTGAAAAATAAAGTTTCTTTGGAACGACTAATCGAACTGTTTACGAGCGGCCCATCAAAAATTTTAGGTATCGAAGAAGCTATTATTCAAGAAGGAGAAACGGCTAACCTTACTTTATTTGACCCTAAAGAAGAAAGTCTATTCAATAAAGAAGATTTTGCTTCGAAGTCTAAAAACTCTCCTTTTATCGGGCAAAAACTTGATGGCAAAATAATTGGTATAATCAATAAAAATCAAGCTCGATTGAACTAGTCATCATGCTGACGACCATGAATTTTTTGACTGGAGTATTTTTTTTCTAATTCTTCTTGCTCTTTCTGCAAACTATCAGAGGGTAAAGCTGTATCTAAACGAGATAAATCAGGTTGACCTGCATTTACCCAAGCGGTATACCATAATGAACCTACGGCATGAATTGCCTTTTGCATGCGAGTCTCGACCATATTTCCCATACGGTGAGTATAAGCAAGCGTAAAAGTTTGTGAATATTGTCTAACTGTAGAATTTCCCCTCTGCTCCATTGCATATTTCTGATCACTCGGCATTTTTTCCGTCAAGTCCTTCTCAATCAATAACACAGAGTCCAAATAGGAATGACTTTCTTCTACTGCATCCCAAATAAAATCCAAAGGACTTTCTATGTACTGAGCTCGTCCTACCAAATAGTCAAAATCATCTGCGGTAAGTTCCGGAATCCGAGACTCCCACAAACCATGAATGCCCTTTTGACCGGTCAATTGTCCATTATAATTCTCAGTGGTATGAAGGGGAACATGCGCATCCGCTATATAGTGTCCTAGATCTGCCGATAGGCGTAATATATTTCTGGAGTCTCGCTCTTTAAAAGCCTTGGTCAAATAATGAGTCATTGAAGCAACATGCCATGGAACTATACCATAAGCTCTTAAGGTATCTTCACTAAACTTTTCCACGGCCTCATTCCATCTTCTCGGTACATGCTCAAAAGGATTCTCTCCATGATGGGCATAATGATCAATGTCTATATAATGTCTTGGTGCTTCATTTTTACTGGCATATCTGCGCTTATCCGGATCTACACTATGAGCCGTTACGTATTCTATATTTTCTTTATAGAAACCAACCATTTCAGGTGGCAAGACAAAAACAGCCATTCTATTCACACGTCTGTGGCCAAAAAAACCCCAGGATTGAAATAACAATGTTATTCCAAACAGTATAACAGCAAGAACAACAATCTTTGGTCTATGCCAATACCAATTCCCCATTTTTTAATATTGGAACTAAGTTGATTTTACTTTCCATAAGACAGTATTCTATGTCTTTCTCAAGCTGCAACCTTGCCAATCGATTACGATGAGAAGAGCTCTCTAAAAATACATTCAAATTGCCCTTAGCTTGTGCATAAATTCTTTCAGCCGCTATCGAAGAATCGGAAAGCCCGGCAAATTGCTCTTGCTTTTTAAGATGATAAACCACTGCTCCGGCAAATAGAGTATCTTCAAGATTAAATCTGTTTTTCCACCCTGCACAAAGCAACAGCACATCCTTATTTTGCTGAATCAGGTAATTAACAACTGCTTTGAGATTAAGAAAGGCTCCTATGATGACTTGGTTCGCTTCTTTAGCCGCATCTATAGCTCTTGTACCGTTAGTAGTTGTCAATGCAAGTTTTTTTCCTTTTGCAACTTCGGGGCTGTAATGAAAAGGGGAATTCCCAAACTCAAATCCTTCAACTACCTGACCATTCCTTTCAGCAGCAGCTAACCAACCCCTTGTTTGATATGCTTTTGCTTCCTCCACCGAAACAACCGGTTTGATTTTCTCAATGCCATTTTGAAATGCAGTACAGATGGCAGACGTCGCTCGAAACACATCAATGATCACGACAACACAATCTCTATTCTGAAAATAGGTGTCAAATAAAAGTGGTGAGTTACATACTTCAACTCTCCTTTGATCTGCAGAGATTTGAGACTCCATACTATACAAAAGGAAGTTTTACCACCTCAGCTTTTAATTGTTTGTTTCTAACTTCTATAAAAATGGTACTGCCCTGCTTGGCTAGATCTACTTTTACATAACCCATCCCTATACCTTGCTTCAAGCTTGGAGAACTGGTACCTGAAGTAACTACCCCAATTTGTTCCTCTGATTCATCGCAAATTGAATAGCCTTGTCTGGGAATTCCCCTATCTATCATTTTAAAAGCCACTAGCTTGCGGTCTACTCCGTTCTCTTTTTGTGCTTGTAGTCTATCTCGATCTATAAAGTCTTTCGTGAATTTTGTAATCCATCCTAAACCGGCTTCGATTGGAGATGTCTTGTCATCAATATCATTACCGTATAAACAAAAGCCTTTTTCCAGTCTTAAGGTATCTCTTGCTCCCAGTCCTGCGGGTACTATTCCAACATTTTTGCCTGCTTCCATTACTTGCTCCCAAATCTGATTGGCTACCTCATTTTTAAAATAAATCTCGAAACCTCCTGAACCTGTATAACCGGTCGCCGAAACCAATACATTATCACAACCTGCAAATTGGCCTTTCTCAAAAGTATAGTACTTCATTGCTTCCAGATCAATATCTGTAAGCGTCTTTAACGCCTCAATAGCCTTTGGCCCTTGAATAGCAAGTAAAGAGGTTTTGTCAGAGATATCTTCCATATCGACTTCAAAATCATTGTGCTTTTGGATCCAGTCCCAATCTTTTTGAATATTAGATGCATTGACAACAAGCATATATGTTGTATCGTCAAGCATATAGATGAGTAAATCATCTACTATTCCACCATTACCATTTGGCATGCAAGAATACTGCACTTTCCCGGGCTGTAGTTTTGAAGCATCATTCGTACTTATCTTTTGAATTAAATCAATAGCTCGGGTACCTTTTAATATGAATTCACCCATGTGCGACACATCAAACACACCAACAGCATTTCTAACAGCTAAATGTTCCTGTGTAAGTCCTTCATATTGTAAGGGCATATTGTAACCCGCAAAAGGTACCATCTTTGCGCCCAACTGTATGTGTTTATCTTTTAATGCAATATCTTTCATTCTTCTAATTTTCTGTCAATTCTTTTATGTACTTCAAATATCTGTGCTTTTGAGAACTTATAGAGTATTTCTCAATAATTGTTTTCCTCCCTGCTTTTCCCAATTGTTCTCTCAAATCTTTAGACTCTATCAAACAAGACAGGTAATTGACCCATTCATCGTTTGATTGTGCGAGATAACCGTTTTTTCCATGATCTATGATCTCATTGTTTACACCAACAGGAGACATTACAGTAGCGGCCTCAACCGCCATGTATTGCAGACCTTTAAAACCACATTTACCTCTGGTCCATTGATTATCCGTAAGTGGCATTATGCCAATATCTAACTCATTAAGCTGGGCTATTTCTTCTTCTAAATTCCACTTGGTAAAAGTAAACTCTACAGGAAACCACTCCGGTTTGGTATCACAAATAATTTTGAACCGGACTCTATCCCCGTACTTCTTCTTTAAGTCAACAAAAACAGAAGATATCGTCCGCAGAAATTTTAAAGTTGTTTGTGTTCCTGTCCAACCTATACAAACTGTTTCGTTATTAAACCGCTTTGACGGTTTATGATAATCTGTATCTATAGTGGTAGGTATAATCTTCACGTTTGAACAATATTGACTCGCGTAATTGGCCAAATAACTATTTCCCGCAAAAATTAACTTTGATAATGACATGGTTTTATTGACCTTTTCCGGTCTTTTTAAAACCTGAAGGTTCTGATTCCCTTCAGAAACCTCCGGCAACCAAATGGAATCGTCAAAATCGTAAATGATGTTTGGGTTTCTTTCTGCGATTTTTTTTTCAAAAAACAAGCTAAATGTCATTAATGCTTCTCGGTGAATAAATACCGCATCAAAGTCTTTTGCTCTTTTCAAATCTTTAAATCGCTTTTTCCAGCTCTTAATTTCGATCAGAGCCTTTTTCAAATAATTGCCTTTTGAATAAAGCACAACATCATCAGATTTATCCACTAAGGGTGAAAGCTCAAATTCAATTCCGTTATCCTTCAAAAATGGCATGTATTGCTCAAACCTGAATCTTTGGCTTGGCGCCCTATTTTTTCTATGTGGAGCTATTACTAGTACCTTCACCATTGAGCAATTAAACTAAGTTAGAATAGATGCGATGATAGGTTTCTATTCCATCTGACAAATCAAAGTATTTTTTTGCAACGTCTCTGCATCTTTCTTGGGAAATTCCTTTAAGTCTGCTAACAGCATTTGCCACTCCTTCATACTGTTCATTTGTAAAATGATCGATGACAAAACCCACTTCTTCTTTGCCAATAATTTCTTCTGTATCTCCTATCTCTGAGTTGACAATAACAGGTACTCCCATACTTAAGAACTCGGCCTGTTTTGTCGGAGAAACAGCCTTCCCTGAAAAACCGGAATAAATAAAATAAATCGCAATATCACAAAGCTGAATATAGGATGGAATATCTGCATAATTACACGATGTGATCACAGTCCTTGTACTCAAATTCCTTTTCCTTAGCTCTTCATTTAAATTAGCAGTATCAGACTTTGTAATAAACAAAAGTTTCGCTTGCGAATATTTTCGACTTATCTCTTGAAAACAGTCTAGTAATTCTGAAGTCAGATAACGTGTACCCAAAGATCCTGAGTAACAAAAGACAATATCTTCTTTATTTAAATTCAAATCTTCTCTATTGATACATTGTTCTTCTTTCCGGCGTTTAAAATGGTTAAGATCAACGGTGCAAGGCACAACTCCAAAAAGTTCTTTAGACTTGAAATGTTTTGATATATAGTTTTTGGCATTATGCGTCAGTGTTACGATTGCCTCTGCATTCTCAAATAACTGCTTTTCCTTCTTTTTAAAATACTTGTATAAATAGCGATAGATTGGAATGTTCATGTTCCATATCTTGCCTTCCACCCTCTCATCAGCCCAAAATCCTCTTATGTCAAAAATTAGTTTAACTCCTTCCTCTTGAAGTGGAGAAGCACAAAGCGCAGGAATAATTGATCGACAATGTACAATATCGTAATGATGAAGTTTATTTAATTCTTTGACTTTCTTTTTTAAGTTTTTAGAATTGGAATAAGGAGAAATGACCGGCCATTTATTCTGATATGGAATGGATATCCATTTAATGTTATTCCGCTCACATTCTTCTTCTATTTGCTTATGGTGCAACTGATAATTATCTCTTTTATCACAGCTCAAAATGTGAATTTGATGTCCTCTTTTGGAGAGACCACTCATGTATGGCAATATCTGAGACTGCCCTAATGGATCGGTTAAACCATCATATGTCACAAAAAGCACTTTACTCAAGAGACAAGTACTTTTTTTATTAATAAAAGACCCATTGCCAAAATAGATCCAAAAAGGAAAGAAATTAAAATAGCTAAAACATTAATAAATATGACCTTTATAAAAGTAAGTATCCCATTCTCATTAAAGAATTTACTGAAAACATAAGTGTAGACCAGTATATAAATCAACATGTTTAAGTTTGACTGAACCATAAATGCCTCGGGGAAGAACAAAAGAAGGTAGAATGGCATCGATACAGCTATGGAAAGTCCATAGGTAAAACTGTTAATGATCAAATGCTCGGTATAATTGTACTTTTTAGACTTATAAAACAGCAGAGTACTTATGGATAAAAATGGAATACCCAACATGACAATAAAAGTCATGTACTTTTTTATAAATTCAAGATAGCTTTCCATGAACTCTTGTTGTTCACCTTCAAACTGAAACCCTAGTTCTTCAAACGCATCAACTTGATCGTAAACACCTGAAAATACCGTAATTATAGAAGCAATAGAAGCCCAAACAAAAATAAATCTAAAGGGGTGATAATAAAGCACTGTTGCCCTATTCAAGAACTTTTCCATTAAATCTTTGGGCCTGAGAACTAATTCTTTCGTAGTGTAAAAGAAACCTTTATTGAGGTTGAAAACCTCATGAAACAACCATGCGGATGATTGCTTTAAATTGAATCTCTCAAAATACGGCTTTTGCCCGCATTCAGGACAAAATTTAGCTTGATGTTCTGTCCCACAATTTCTACAAGTAATGCTCTCCATCATTTTATTCGGACTAAATTAAAAAACAAGTTTTAAAACAGGGAAACGAATCTGAAAAGAATATAACTCCGGTGATTCAAAATAGATGAATATTATTTTTCCTAACACAGTAGACATAGAAAACTTATAAAATGTCTAAGCCTAAAACAGAATCATGAAATCATTACTATCCGCGCTTATAGTTCTTAGTTCATACCTCTCCTGTGCTCAGCACGTCAGTACAATATTTAACTCTACCAACATGCAAGTTGATGATGCAATCATTATGGACAAGCATGGTAATATATACGGTTCTCATTACATGGGAAGTCGAGTTTACAAAATATCTCCTTCCGGCCTGGTTAGTATAGTTAAGGGTGGACTAAATACACCAAATGGCTTAGCTCTCGATTCAGTTGAAAACTTATATATCGTTGATAATGTAGGCAATCGAGTTTACAAACTAGACTCCGCAGGCAATCAACTCTTCAGTACTTTTGTAAGTAATCCTTCAGGGATTATCCATGACCTAAACTCTGACAGCATGATCATTACTCAATATGGTGGTCATGCCCTGAGAAAAATTTCTTCAACAGGCCAGGTCAATAACATTCCTATGTTTTACGGGCCTCCCTTAAATGGACCTGTTGGTTTATGTTACGGTCAGGACAGTTCACTTTATGTTGGCAACTTTACCGATCGTGAAATCTACAGAGTAGATGATGACTCATTAATTTACGTTGCTACTATTCCGGGACCAAGCAACTCTAATCTTGGTTTCATTACTCATGCCGGAGGATTCATTTATGGCACCAATTTCCAAACGCATAAAATTTACAAGGTTGACCCCAATCATTTAGATAGTGTAGTTCTTTACAGTGGTTCTACACAAGGCAATACCAATGGTCCCCTGTCAAGCGCAAGGTTCAATGGTCCTAATGGCATATATGCTTCAAGTGGTGGAGACAGTTTACTGATCAGTGATTTTAATACTGGTGATATCCGTTTAATAAGCGGTTTAATTACAGGTGTTTCTGAAAATTATCTCAATCGTGCTTTTGAGGTTTACCCTAACCCTTCAAATGGGACTTTCTTTATTAAGTCAGAAAAGCCAATTCATGAAATAGAACTTTTTAGCCTGTACGGTAGAAAAGTTTGGAGTCAATCTTACTCTAATTCCTACGCCATTAAAATATCATTAAACTCAGCCCCATCAACATATGTTCTAAAGATAAGAAGCAATGAGAAAATTGACTTCAAAAAAGTAGTCATTACTAAAGAATAAAAATCAAATCATTGCGCTAAGCATTCATTTGGTATAATTACTTTTGCCGACTTTAAAATCAAAAGCAAAAAACATGGCAGGTAATAGAACGTTTACAATGATCAAACCCGATGCTGTCGGTAAAAACTACATCGGAGCTATTTTAGAAAAAATTAATGCAGCAGGATTTAAAATTGTTGCCATGAAGTATACTCAATTGAGTCAAGCTTCAGCGGGTGATTTTTATGCTGTACATAAAGAAAGACCATTTTATGGTGAATTGGTTGAGTACATGTCTTCAGGACCTATTGTAGCTGCAATCTTAGAAAAAGATAATGCGGTTACAGACTTCCGAACTTTAATTGGTGCTACAAACCCTGAAGAAGCTGCAGAAGGAACCATTCGTAAACTCTATGCAGAGTCCATTTCAGCAAATGCTATTCACGGTTCAGACAGTGATGAAAATGCAGCAATTGAAGGTAATTTTTTCTTTTCTGCTTTAGAAAGACATTAAGATTATACTTTATCAAATTAGTAAAAGGCGTTTCAAATGAAACGCCTTTTCTTTTCCCTTTAACTTTAGCTGATGAAATTACCGCTTTCCTATTATCTCAACGAAGATGTTGTTTTTCTTGCTAAAGATTTGATCGGCAAGGTGCTCTGCACAAGCATTGAAGGTGAATATACTTCGGGAATAATCACTGAAACTGAAGCTTATGCCGGAGTGAATGATAAGGCCTCTCATGCTTATGGAAATCGTTTTACGGAAAGGACAAAAACCATGTATGAGCAAGGAGGTATCAGTTATGTTTACCTCTGTTATGGCATTCATCATTTATTCAATGTCGTAAGTAATACGGAAGGGGTTCCACATGCGATACTCATTAGAGGTATTCAAGCTTTGGAGGGCATTAAAATCATCAAAAAGCGCAGAAATTTAAACCAGCTTAACTTTAAAAGTTGCATTGGCCCGGGTAAAGCGAGCCAAGCCCTTAGAATAAGCACAAAATATAATGCTAGCTCTCTTTTATCTGATCAAATTTGGATTGAGGATCGAGCAATAGAAATCAATGATAATGACATCAAATGTGGTCCTAGAATCGGAATCGATTATGCAGAAGAAGACGCATTGTTACCTTATCGGTTTTGGATTAGTTCGCCCATTCTTTAGCAAGCAACAAAAAATTCAAAAAAAGATTTCTCAATTAAATAAATCGAAACCATTTTTATTCAAATTTGAAATCCATTTTATGAAGAATGAAAAACTCATATTTCGATCTTATTGATCAAACGTATTATTTCCCTCAGGAAGGGTTCGACCTAAATAATGGACATCTCACATTTCACAATATCTCCTTAAAACATCTCATTGAAAAGTATGGTACACCATTTCGTTTTATATACTTGCCCAAAATAGGAGATCAGATAAAAAAAGCCCGTAACCTTTTTAACAGATCTATTAAAAAGAATGGCTATAAGGGCAAATACAATTATTGCTACTGTACAAAATGCAACCACTTTAGTCATGTAGTTACCGCTGCTTTGAAGCAAGATGTAAACCTTGAAACCTCCTCTTCTTTTGATATTGATCTCATTTGGAATTTATATAAAGAGGGAAAAATTGATAAAAAAAGAACAATTGTCAATAATGGCTATAAGACCGATGAATATCTAGATAAAATCGTCTCCTTGGTTGAGAAAGGTTTTGAAAATGTGATTTTGGTATTGGATAATGTTTCTGAACTGGATCGCATTGAGAAACTCAATTGCAGCCATCGCATTAAGGTAGGTATTCGAATGGCAATCAACGAAGAACCGCAATCGGCTTATTATACCTCTCGACTTGGCATTCGCGAAAGTGAAGTCATTAAGTTATACACTGAACGGATTAAAGAAAATCCTAATCTGGAACTTAAAATGCTTCATTTTTTTGTCGATTCCGGCATTAAAGACACACTGTATTATTGGGGTGAATTTCAGAGAGCTTTAAAGCTTTATGCTGAGCTTAAAAAAGAGTGTAAACCTTTGGATTCTTTTAATATAGGTGGAGGTTTACCAATCAGAAATAATTTAGGCTTTGAGTATGATTACGAATACATGATCAATGAAATTGTCAAAAACATCAAATCAATGTGCGATGAAGAAAAAATTCCTCATCCCGATATCTTTACTGAGTTTGGCAAATATACAGTTGGAGAATCCGGTGCGATCGTATTTAAGGTTCTAGAACAAAAACAGCAAAATGATACCGAAAGCTGGTACATCATCAATAACAGCTTAATGAATACCATCCCTGATGCATGGAGCATTCATGAAAAATTCATCTTGTTACCAATCAATAAGTGGGAGAATGAATACACGAGGGCTTCCATAGGAGGCATAAGTTGTGACCATTCAGATTACTATAATTCTGAAGATCTGAATCAGGAAGTGATTCTCCCCAAATACAAGGACGACGATAAAGACCCCCTTTATATTGGTTTCTTTCATACAGGAGCTTATCAAGATTCTATAAGTGGTTATGGTGGGATTAAACATTGCCTAATCCCCTCTCCAAAGCACATTATTATTGATAGAGATGATCAAGGAAATATTGTTGATTATGTCTACAGGAATGAACAGTCAGCCGAAGAAATGTTTAAATTGTTAGGTTATGACAAGTCCTGAGAATTTTGCAGGGATAGCAGATAAATATGCGCAAAAGCAAAATGCGTCCATTTTCTTACAATCCATTCCCTACGATGGAACTAGTTCTTGGGGAAAGGGAGCCGATAAAGGCTTCGAAGCTTTTATGGATGCTGCAGCCAATATGGAACTTTATGATATTGAAACCAATTCTGAAGTCTATAAAAAAGGGATTCACATCATCGATCCGATTCTAGAAAATGAGAGTCCTGAAGCAGTATATCAAGCAGTTTTAGCAAATACAAAGACATTAATAAACAAACACGATAAGTTTTTTACTTTTTTTGGTGGTGAACATTCCATCAGTATCGGACTGATCGAAGCTTTTCGAACCAAATATCCCGGTCTCTCGGTTTTACAATTAGATGCTCATAGCGATTTAAGAGAAAACTATGAAGGCTCTCCCTATAATCATGCCTGTGCATTACATCGGGCAAGTAAGACCACTAATTTAGTACAGGTTGGCATAAGAAGCATGGATAGCTCAGAGCTAAAGCATCTGAATCGGAGTAAATGTTATTTCGCAGAAGAGATGTTTGGTCATGTTGATTGGATGCAACAATCTATTGATCAACTTAATGATCCTGTTTACCTGACGATAGACCTAGACGTGTTCGATCCTTCTATTTTACCAAGTACTGGTACGCCTGAACCGGGTGGTCTTTTGTGGAACGATACATTAAAATACCTGAAATTGCTATTTGAGCAAAAAAATGTGGTTGCATTTGACATTGTTGAACTAGCACCGGAAAAAGGACAAAAAGCATCTGATTTTTTAGCTGCGAAGTTGTACTATAAATTATTGAGTTATAAATTTGAATTAAATGAAAAATAAGGGTCCAGTATCTCAATTCATGCTTGAACATTACAAGCACTTCAATGCAGCAGCAACTGTTGATGCGGCTCTTGGCTACGAAAAACATCTCAAGGAAGGGAAGAAAATGCTAGTTTCTCTTGCAGGAGCAATGAGCACAGCAGAGTTAGGCAAGTCTCTGGCAGAAATGATTAGACAAGATAAAGTCCATATTATCTCGTGCACAGGTGCCAATCTTGAAGAAGACCTCATGAACCTGGTTGCGCATTCGCATTATAAAAGAGTACCTGAATATAGAGACCTTACCCCATCTCAAGAATGGGATTTATTAGAGAAGGGTTTAAATCGTGTGACTGACACCTGTATCCCTGAGGAAGAAGCATTTAGACGATTACAGTCTCACATTTTTGAGATTTGGAAAGATGCAGAGGATAAAGGTAAACGTTACTTTCCCCATGAGTTCATGTATCAATTGTTAAAATCAGGCGTATTAGAGCAATATTATGAAATTCCCCCTGAGAATTCATGGATGTTGGCTGCCATGGAAAAAAACTTACCTATTGTGGTTCCCGGATGGGAAGATTCAACTATGGGTAATATTTTTGCTTCCTACTGCATTAAAGGAGAGCTAAAAACATCGACTGTGAAATCCGGGATAGAATACATGGGCTTTTTGGCTGATTGGTACACTCGAAATGCGGAAGATAAAGGCATTGGGTTTTTTCAAATCGGTGGTGGAATTGCAGGTGATTTTCCCATCTGTGTTGTCCCTATGCTCTATCAAGACTTGGAAAGGACAGACACCCCGTTCTGGAGTTATTTTTGTCAAATATCCGATTCTACAACAAGCTATGGATCTTATTCAGGAGCTGTTCCAAATGAAAAAATCACCTGGGGTAAATTGGATATCACTACTCCTAAATTTATTATTGAGTCAGATGCCACTATAGTTGCTCCATTAATTTTTGCATATTTGTTAAATTGGTAAACAAAAAACAATGAACGAAGTAAACAAGCCTAGAGTCGTCACTTCTTTTGAAAAAATTGATCAATCCATACAAGAAAGAATCAAATTAGAATATCCTGAAGGATTTTCTCAACACCTCATCTCTTTTGTCAATAAGGACGGAGATAAGGTTAGCGCACTGCGATTTGAAACAGAAGAAAAAATTTACCTCATCAAGATGTCTAAAATCGATGCCATGCAACTTATCGAAGATGATGACGACTATGATGATGATGGTAATTTGACAGATGAAGCCCGAGAAGAATATGAGGATAACTTAGACGAAGATTTTGATGATTAAACTTTTACTCATTTTAGTCCTGTCGCCGGTTTTAGCCTTTGGCACTAATCAGGTATATCCACTACATCCTAGTGTTGGCGACACTTTATCTTTAGTTGAAAAACTAGATTATAGTTTATTCCCTAACATCCCAAACAAAGCATTTGATTATGGCTTTATCACATTTGAAGAAAACAACTATGTGCTTAATGTTTCTTTTCAGGAAAAATTACAAAAACATGTATTGAGCAAAGAAACAATTATTGAAGCTCAACAAAACATAGAAAAAATCAATCAGTATTACAGACTAAGGGCCAAGATGGATAGTCTTCCTGAAGACAATAAAAGCATGCAACCGGACAAAAAAGCGCCTGTTCTCTTCAATGAAAACATGAATGAAGAGATGAAAAGACAAGTAAGAATGAATGTGCGTTTGCAGGAAGATGCCAGGCGAATGAGAGAATACGAAATGGGCATCCGACCCAATGAATTAAGAATCGAATTCAAGTAAATGTCTTTACCTCAACTTGTTTTAAAGACAGGAAAAGAAGCTTCCGTCTTAAGAAAACACCCTTGGATTTTTTCAGGTGCCATTCATAAAGTCATTCTTCATGACAACCAAGAACTTACCGAAGGACAAATTGTTGATGTGCTAGATGCTCACGAACGTTTTTTGGGAAGAGGTCACTTTGGAGAAGAAAGTATTGCCTGTAGAATTCTTGCATTTGAGCCTGTCGAATTCGACCAAAATTTTTGGAACAATAAATTAAAGCAGGCATTAGCAATGAGAAAGGCTTTAGGCCTTTATCTCAATACTTCAACCAATTGCTTTCGTCTTGTTCACGGTGAGGGTGACGGTTTGCCGGGCTTAATCATAGACATTTACGATAAAGTTGCCATTGTTCAAGCGCATTCATATGGCATGTATAAAGCCAAAGAACAAATTTGCGAAGGCTTACAAAACATTTTTAACGGAACCTTAAAGGCTGTTTACAATAAGAGTCAAAAAACTTTACCGGCACGATTTCATGTTCAGGACGGATATCTCTACAAAGAAGAGGAACTAAAAGTTCCCGTGAAGGTTTTAGAAAATGATCTCCAATTTGAAGTCAATTGGGTAGACGGCCAAAAAACGGGCTTCTTTATTGATCAAAGAGAAAGCAGAAAGTTATTAGCAGATTATGCCAAAGGGAAAAAAATACTAAACACTTTCTGTTATTCAGGAGGTTTCAGCATTTATGCTTTAGCAGCAGGCGCAACTCAAGTCGATTCTGTAGATTCTTCTACCAAGGCTATTGATCTGGTTAACAACAATGTTGATCTCAACTTTAGCAATGCAGCCCATAAGAGCTATGTCAGTGATACCCTCAGTTTTCTAAAAGCCAGTGAAGAAAAATATGACATTATTGTACTTGACCCTCCGGCTTATGCCAAAAACCTAAAGAGCAAACATAAAGCCGTACAGGGCTATAAACGTTTAAATATCGAAGGTTTAAAGCGACTCAAACCAGGCGGTTTATTGTTTACTTATTCATGCAGTCAGGTCATTCACCGTAAATTGTTTGAAGATACCATTACAGCGGCAGCCATTCAAAGCAAAAGAAACATTAAGATTTTACATCATCTGAGTCAGGCCTCAGATCATCCGGTCAGTATCTATCATCCTGAAGGAGCCTATTTAAAAGGCTTAGTGCTCTATGTCGAATAGCTCAAACCTTAACTCATATCTTAAGATATGGAAAGTGTCCTACCCCATTATATTAAGCGGTGTGGCACAAAACATTGTCAACGTTACCGACACGGCCTTTTTAAGTCAATTGGGCATTATCGAGATTGGTGCTGCCGGTAATGCAGGTATACTCTACTTTGTTTTTGTCATGATCGGCATGGGTTTTACCATTGGCGCACAAATTATCATGGCCAGAAGAAACGGTGAACAAAACCATCATTTAATCGGCAATGTCTTTCATCAGGCCTTCTGGTTTTTGATTTTCTTTTGCCTGTTCTCCTTTGTCTTTATGCAAAACATTGCTCCGATTGTTCTTGAAAAACTAACTGCCTCAACAGCTATTTTCTCAGCGTCAATGGACTACCTCAATATCAGGTCTTATGGAATCGGTTTTGCCTATATGAGCTTCTTGTGCATTGCCTTCTTTACCGGAATTACGGAGACAAAAGTCCTGATTCGAGTTACATTTATTCAAGCCTTAGTCAATGTTGTTTTAGATTACCTTTTAATTTTTGGACTCTACGGGTTTCCAGAAATGGGGATAAAAGGAGCAGCCTTGGCGTCTTTGATTTCCGAATTATGTGCATTGATCTATTATGTCATTGCCATTTCCAAATACGTCAAAACGAACAAATATGGTTTATTGAGTAATGTAAAATTTGACCTGGTTCAGATTAAACAAAACCTTATTGTTGGCTCACCCATCATGTTACAGCATTTCTTAGCCATTACCACCTGGTTAAGTTTTTTTATGATTATAGAACAGGTAGGTGAATTTGAATTGGCCATTTCACACATCATCAGGAGTATTTATATGGTTCTTATGATTCCCTTATTTGGTTTTAGTTCCGCAACAAGCACACTAGTTTCCAACCTTATAGGACAAAATAATGCAGAGCTCGTTGGTCAGTTGATTAAAAAGATAACTCTACTTTGCCTTTTGGCCTGTGCCGTTTTTATCCCATTCAATTTTATTTTTCCTGAATTCTTTATCAGTATTTACACATCAGATCAGGCAATGATCAATTCAGCCATTCCCGTATTGCATATCATTAGTTTGGCCATGCTCTTTTTTAGCATCGCTTATATTTCTTTTTCAGGGGTAATTGGTACCGGAAAAACAAACATTACCCTCATTGTTGAGATCTCAAGTATATCGGTCTATTTAATAAGTGGTTATTACCTGGCCATTGTTAAGCAATCAAGTTTAAGTCAAATATGGTGTTCTGAATTTGTTTATTTTTCGGTAATGGGGGGGATCTCTCTCTTATATTTGAAGTTTGGAAATTGGAAATCGGCAAAAGTCTGATGATGAAGAAGGATTTACGTATTGTTTTTATGGGCACACCAGACTTTGCTGTAGAGAGTTTGAAAAAGCTTTACGAAGCAAAGAAAAACATTGTAGGGGTTATTACTGCACCAGATAAAAAAGCAGGAAGAGGTCAACAATTGAGTCAATCTGCAGTTAAAACTTATGCTCTGGAAAAAGGGTTAACCGTTTTACAACCAACCAATCTAAAAGCAGATCATTTCCTAAAAGAATTAGAGGACTTAAAAGCCGATTTACAAATTGTTGTTGCTTTCAGAATGTTGCCGGAGGTAGTATGGAATAAACCACCCTTAGGCACATTTAATTTACACGGTTCACTATTGCCCTTATACAGAGGAGCCGCCCCGATTAACTGGGCGATCATCAATGGTGAAAAAGAAACAGGAGTCAGTACTTTTTTCCTAAAACATCAAATTGATACAGGCGACATTATCCTTCAGCAATCTTGCCCAATAAATGATCGGGATAATGCAGGTGATATCCATGACCGCTTAATGCAAATCGGTGCTAATCTGGTTTTGCAAACTGTTGAACTGATTGAAAGCAATGAAGTGGAAACACAGGTGCAAGATATCAATGGCATTGAACAAAAGCGCTTGGAAGCACCCAAAATCTTTAGAGAGGACTGTCAAATGGATTGGGGCAAGGATATGAATGCGCTAGATGCTTTTATCAGAGGTCTATCGCCCTATCCGGGTGCTTGGACAACTATTCGGCATAAAGACTCGGAAAAAGAATTTCAGCTGAAAATATTTAGAAGTGAAATAAGTGATTACAAAGACCACAAGGAGCTAAAAATTATTCAAGAGGGGAAGCGCTTATTTATACAAGCCCAAAATGGTAGTTTGGAGCTTTTTGAAGTACAACTTCAGGGCAAACGCAAAATGACAGCTCAGGAATTGTGTAATGGTTTTAATTTTGAAGAGTATGAATTGGTTTAAATGTCTTTTTCTTAGCCTATCGTTTTATGTAGTCACCGGCTTAACGGCACAAGACATTGTTAACATCCAAACAACTGAATTAGAAAGCACTGAAAATGTACAGGTCAAAAAATTGAGTAACAGCATAGATGCTTCATCTTTTCTGATTGAGATTAAAGACACCATAAAACCTCATTTTCATAAAGTACATACCGAATTGATCTATGTCGTCTCAGGAGAAGCACGCTTTTATTTCGCTGAAGAAATAATCAACATCAAAACCGGTGACTATTTTGAAATTCCAAGAGAGCAGATTCATGCTGTAAAAGTGACTTCAGAAGAACCACTCAAAGTACTCTCTGTTCAGGCACCTGAATTTAAAGGAGAAGATCGAATATTTATAGATTAAGCTGATTCTCAAGGCTTCTGTTCAAGGGGATTGACTCATTCGTCTCAAATTATTAATTTTGCAAATCGGATGAAGCACACCCACTCTGTTTCTTTTTACACACTAGGCTGTAAACTTAACTTTTCTGAAACCTCAGGCATAGCCCGAGATTTTGAAGAAGCAGGTTACGCACGTGTCGATTTTAAAGACGGAGCAGACATTGTGGTCATCAATACCTGCTCTGTCACCGAGCAGGCAGATAAGAAGTGTAGGCAAATTGTAAAGCAAGCCAGAAACATTGCTCCCAACTGTTTTATTGCTGTCATCGGCTGTTACGCTCAACTAAAACCTGAAGAAATTGCAAGTATAGAAGGTGTTAATGTCGTGCTTGGTGCTCAGGAGAAATTCAATTTGCTTCAGCACATTAAAACTTGGAATGAAAATCAATCTCTAACCAAAGTTCTTGGAGGGGAGATTAAAGAGGTAAAAACCTTCTACCCTTCCTACTCTAGTGGAGACCGTACAAGAACCTTCCTAAAGGTACAAGACGGCTGTGATTATTTTTGTTCATTTTGCACCATTCCTTTGGCCAGGGGAAGAAGTCGAAGTGCCTCTATAGAAGAAACACTAGAAAGTGCTAAAGCAGCAGCAGCTTCAGGCGCAAAAGAAATTATACTCACCGGAGTCAATATCGGAGATTTTGGAAAAGGAACAGAAGAAAACTTCTATCAACTCATTCAAAGATTGGATATAGAGGTGGATGTTGAGCGTTTTCGCATTTCTTCTATAGAACCTAACCTCCTTAGTGATGAAATTATTGCATTTGTTGCGCGATCTGAAAAGTTTGTGCCTCATTTTCACATTCCCCTTCAATCTGGTTCAAATGAGATACTCAGAGGAATGAGAAGGCGGTATTTCAAAGAATTGTATGTCGATCGTGTTCAACACATCAAAGCGCTAATGCCCGACGCCTGTATCGGTGTCGATGTGATTGTCGGTTATCCGGGAGAAAGTGAAGCTCATTTTATGGAAACCTATCAGTTTTTAAATGAACTGGATGTCTCTTATTTCCATGTTTTTACTTATTCAGAACGTAACAATACCGTGGCCGTTAGAAAGTCGGGGGTAGTTCCTATGAATGTAAGGCGTGAGCGCAGCAAAATGCTTCAGATTTTGTCGGAAAAGAAAAAAAGGTATTTTTATGAGCAACAATTAAACAAAGAGTTTAGCGTTCTCTTTGAGGCTCAAGAAAATGAGGGTAGTATGTTCGGTTTCACCGAAAACTATCTTAAGGTAAAAACGTTATATAATCCCGAATGGGTAAATAAATTAAAAAAAGTAGTTCCTCAGAAAATAAATGCTGATGGAACAGTTCACACAGAAATCTTGGTTGAGGAACCAAGTTTCGCTTAAAAATAGATGAGATATGGGAAGACCCGCTACAAAACCTAAAAAATTAAAAGACGGATTCTACTTAGAAGTAAGAAATCAGGGAGAACGATCAGGCATTAAGATCAGAAGAGACACTTGGGATGAATTAATGCTTGCCAAAAAAGACTTTGAAAGAACCAAGGAGGTTAAAGTACTTGGCGAAATGAAGAACGATAAGTGGGTAGGAGGAAAATAATCCTCCTACTTTCTTTTACTCGTCCCAGCTAATCACCAAACCGGGACTTTTAGGTTTACTGATACAGGTTAAGATATAACCCTCATCCACCTCATCTTGTCCTAATCCAAAATTATTTTCCATTTCCGCTTCTCCTGAAAGCACCTTCGCTCTGCATGTTGTACAAACACCTGACTGGCAAGAGAATGGTGGATCAATTCCTATGCGTTCACCTGCTTCTAATATGGTTTCGTATGACTCCATGGTGACCTTGTGCGTCTCATCATCAATGATCAATTCCACTTCATTGACTTCTCCTGAAGCAACAGTTTCCATCTTTTCTTCTCCGCCTTCCAGTTCAGGGCTACTGAAATATTCGATGTGAATGTCTGATGACTCACAGCCATTTTTTTCCAATGCTGTTTTTGCCATGTCCATCAATGCCTGAGGACCACAGATATATGCTTTTGCATTCACCAAACCTGTATAGGCTTCTTGAATCGTCTTTTCATCTATGCGCTTATTCTCTGAACTGTTAAAATAATGGATATTCAGGCCTGAGGCATCTGTGATCTCATCGAGCTCTGTCTTAAACATGACCGAATTGGCATCACTATTGGCAAAAAGCAATACCATGTTTTCAGCTTTTGACTTTGCTTCCTGAATCAAACTTAAAATGGGTGTAATGCCACTCCCTCCGGCAACAAACAAATAGTTACTACTGTCTTTCAATAGAAAATTACCCTGAGGCACCATGACTTCAATCTCATCACCGGCATTGATCTGATCGACCAAATAAGAAGACATCCTCCCTCCTTCTACCTTTTTCACCGAAACCCTGATCTCGTCTGATGGGTCAATCGAACTAATGGAATAGGCCCTTCTGACAGATTCACCGTTAATGTCTGTTTTAAGTGTCAAGTATTGACCTGCTTTAAAACTGAACTCCTCCTTTAAATTGTCGGGAATAGAAAAATACAAGGACACCGCATTGGGTGTTTCGTTCACCTTTCGGCTTAAGTTTAATTTGTAAAATTGACTCATTTAGAGTTGTTTTAAGGCTGCTTCAACATTCTGAAGCACTCTTTGATTTAAATCTGAATTATCTGCCTTCACAAAGGTCTTTCCTGTTATTTTTTCAAACAGTTCGATGTAACGTTCCGATACTTGATTGACAAACTCATCGGGCATCTCCGGCATAGTTTGCCCTTCTAAGCCCTGAAAACCATGTTCAATGAGCCATTCTCTGACAAACTCCTTACTCAATTGCTTCTGCTTCTCTCCTTTCTCCTGTCTTTCCTGATAGCCTTCCTGATAGAAGTAACGCGACGAATCCGGTGTATGAATCTCATCGATCAAATAGATGGTATCGCCTATTTTACCGAATTCGTATTTGGTATCCACGAGAATCAAACCTTGCTGTGCTGCCATTTCCGTACCTCTTTGAAACAAAGCTCTGGTATAGCTTTCCAATTGAAGATAATCCGATTCTGAAACAATGCCTTGACGAATGATCTCCTCGCGTGAAATGTCTTCATCGTGTCCTTCCTCGGCTTTAGTGGCTGGTGTAATGATGGGCTCGGGAAAACGATCATTTTCAATCATGCCTTCCGGCATCTCCACTCCGCATAAGCTTCTTTTACCGGAACGGTATTCTCTCCAGGCATGGCCACTCAAATAACCCCTGATGACCATTTCTACCTTAAAAGGTTCGCACTTTCTGCCAATCGTAGCGGTTTCATCCGGCACGGTCAATACCCAATTGGGAACAATGTCTTTAGTCGATTCTAAAAACAAAGCCGCAATCTGATTCAAAACCTGACCTTTATAGGGAATGGTTCTGGGTAAGATGTGATCAAAAGCGGATATGCGGTCACTGGCCACCATCACCAAAAGGTCATTACTCAAATGGTAGACATCTCTCACCTTGCCATGATAGATCTTTTCCAGACCTGTAAACCGAAAATCAGATTGTTTAATCGTGTTAACGCTCATTGTTGTTTAATTTATCGTAAGCAGATATGATCTTCTTCACCAGATCATGCCGTATCACATCTTTTTCATTGAAGTGAATGAACTCTATGCCTTTGGTACCCGTTAAGATTTCAACGGCCTGCATCAGACCTGAACGCTGATTTTTGGGCAGATCGATCTGAGAATGATCTCCGGTAATGCAAAACTTGGCATGTTTACCCATTCTAGTCAAAAACATCTTCATTTGACTGGCGGTTGCATTTTGCGCTTCATCGAGAATCACAAAAGCATTATCTAAAGTGCGTCCTCGCATAAAAGCCAAAGGTGCAATTTGTATCACTCCGGTATCGATGTAATCGTTCAACTTTTCATAGGGAAAAAGATCATTCAAGGCATCGTACAAAGGCTGTAAATAAGGATCGAGCTTCTCTTTCAAATCGCCTGGTAAAAAACCCAGATTCTCTCCCGCTTCTACTGCAGGACGCGTCAGAATAATTCGTCTGATCTCTTTGTTTTTCAATGCCTTTGCAGCCAAAGCCACTGCTGTATAGGTTTTACCTGTTCCGGCCGGACCTAAAGCAAAGACCATGTCGTTCTCCCCCACAGCTTTCACCAGTTTTCGCTGATTGACCGTGCGTGCTCTAATGATCCGTCCACCATTGCCAAAGACCAGAATCTCATCTTTTTCCTTGAGTTGTCTTTTGATCTCTGTATCCCCTTCTGCCAAAAGCCGCTCAATATTGCTTTCGGTGAGCTGCTTAAACTTCAACAAATGCTGAATGAGCAACATGAGTTTCTCTTCAAAATCGATCAACTGTCCTTGCTCTCCATAAGCTTTAATGATATTGCCACGGGCGATCAGCTTTAAATCGGGAAAGCTTTTTTTCAGAATATCCAGCTTTTTGTCATTGATCCCGAAAAGCTCTACGGGGTCTACTTCAGTGACTTCAATTATCTTTTCTTCCAAATGCTTCTCTTCGCTTTTAATTGTAGAATTGGCCTACGAAATTATTACTAATTTTGATTGCATCAAATAATGAGAACGATTCCTATTTGACTGCATGCCAATAATAACACTTACCACAGATTTAGGACTCAAAGATCATTACGTCGGCATCGTAAAAGGCAACATTTTAAAGCACTGTCCGGAAGCAACGATTATCGACATCAGTCATGAAATTCCTCCTTTCAATATTTTACAGGCTGCCTTTACTTTAAAGAACAGCTACAAAGAGTTTCCCGAAGGCAGCGTTCACATTATCGGAGTGAATCCTGAAAGCAATTCCGAATCCGAGCATTTACTGGTCAAACAGGACGAGCATTATTTTATCGGCTCCAACAATGGCATTTTCCCCCTGATGTTTGATGGTGTACCGGATCAGGTCTATGAACTCAACATCAATCCGACTGAAGAGTCACATACCTTTCCCACCAAAGATTTGTACACCAAAGCGGCTTGTCACATTGTAAAAGGAGGCACACCTGAAATGATTGGCCGTAAGAGTGAGAACATCAATGAGAAAACCTTGTTCAGAGCGGTATCGATCGATAACATCATCAAAGGCATGGTGATCCACATTGACCATTACGGCAACATCATTACCAATATTGAAGAAACTTTTTTCAAAGCTTTTGGGCAAAACCGGGAGTTTGTCATCGAATTCAGAAACGGCAATTACGACATCACAGAGATTAGCAAAGCCTATTCTGATGTGGCCGAAGGTGAAAAACTGGCTTTATTCAGTTCTGCGGGACTTTTAGAGATCGCCATTAATCAAGGTAATGCGAGTAAATTGCTGGGCCTGAAAAATCTGGACACCATAAGAGTAAAATTCCATGATCGTTAGACTCGTCAAAATGCAGTTTCAGCCGGATAAGACAGAGGAGTTCAAAGCTGTTTTTGAAGCCTCTAAAGCCAAAATACGCGCTTTTCCGGGCGTACAACACCTTCAGCTCTTGCAAGGTGCAGATGCGCCAAATGTCTTCTTTACCTACAGCATATGGGCTTCTAAAGAAGATTTAGAGAATTACAGGCATTCCGAACTTTTTAAAAGCACCTGGGCCAAGACCAAACCTTTGTTTGAAGTCCCAGCTCAGGCTTGGAGCACTCATCAATTGCACCGCTTGGATTGAAACCCTTGATCAGCATACTGATGCCGGTTTACAATGCTGCGCCTTTTCTGGAAGAGTGCTTGAACAGCATAGTCAATCAATCGTATTCCAACTGGGAATGCCTGATGGTGGATGATTTTTCCACTGACAGCTCCGCTCAGATCATGGCTCAATTCTCTAACAGAGACCCAAGGTTTAAACCTTTTCAAAACACAGAAAAAGGCATTATTTCCGCCCTTCGACTGGCCTATGAAAAAAGCAAGGGCGACTACATTCACCGTATGGATGCTGACGATCTGATGCCCGAAAACAAATTGGATGTTTTGCTGAATTCTCTCTTAAAATATGGCAACAAGCACTTAAGCACAGGTAAAGTAAAATATTTTGCAAACCAATTGGTTAGTGATGGTTATTTAAAGTATGAATTATGGTTAAATAACTTGATCGACACTGAAAGCCATTGGCAGGACATTTACAAGGAATGTGTGATTGCTTCCCCCTGTTGGCTCATCTCCAGATCGGACTTGGATCGCTGTGAAGCCTTCCAACCGAATCGCTATCCGGAGGACTATGATCTGGTCTTCCGTTTTTACAAATACGGTCTAAAAGTGATTTCTAATCCGGAGGTCTTGCACCTGTGGAGAGACCATGCCGACAGAACCAGCCGCAATCATGAACATTATGCCAGTGTCTCCTTTTTTGACCTTAAACTGCATTACTTTTTTGAACAGGACAGAGACCCTGATCGCCCATTGGTGATTTGGGGCGCAGGCACCAAAGGCAAACAAATGGCTAAACTGCTTCAAAAACGGCAGGAAAAATTTCACTGGGTGAGTAATAATGTCAAGAAAACCGGCCATTCCATTTACGATGAAACTTTGGCCTATTACGAACACATTGCGACGTTTAATCGACCGCAGATCATCATTACTGTGGCACAACGCCATGCCAAACAAGAAATAATCGCATTTTTGCAGCAACTGAACTTAAAGGAAAGTGAGGACTATTATTTTTTCAGATAAATGAAATACAAGAGCATCGCTGTGTTTTGTGCCTCCTCGGAGGGAAAAGATTCCATTTATACCCAACAGGCCTATGCCTTGGGGCAATACCTCGCTGAAAAAGGCATCCGTTTGGTCTATGGCGGAGCGAGCATCGGTTGCATGGGCGCGGTGGCGCAAGGCGCATTAGAGCATGGTGCTGAAGTGATCGGGGTCCTCCCCCACTTTTTAAACAAAAGAGAGATCGCCCACCTCCAACTCACTGACTTGATCTATGTGGACTCCATGCACGAACGCAAACTGAAAATGCATGAACTCTCCGATGCCTGCATTACTCTGCCCGGTGGTTACGGTACGCTAGAAGAATGTTTTGAAATGCTCACCTGGGCGCAACTGGGCTTGCACCACAAACCTTCCGCCATTTTTAACGTGAATGGTTTTTACGATCACCTCATTCAACAATTGGATTTGATGAAAAACGAAGGTTTACTTCGGCCTCAGCACCACCAAATGCTGATTCATGCCAATGATCTGGAGACCTTGTTTCAAGAACTGGAAGCCTACCAAGCACCTGAAGTGGAGGCCTGGCTGAAGGCAGGTAATTCCTGAGATTTTGTAGTTTTACTAAAGTAGAAATAAACGGAATTCCGTTTATTCTGACGTTGGCAAACATTAAATTATATGAAGAGAATTTTACAATTATTAGTTATAACAGCTTTGATAAGCACTTATAGTTGTGGCTTGAAGAAGGGTGAGGTTAAGATATTTATTGCTTGGCCTGAAGCAACATATCTTCCTAGCTATGAATGGAAGCTAGGAGCACCAAAACCGACAGGTGTTGAACCAGCAATAATTGAAAGAATTTTAGAGGTAGCGGGATATGATTACATATATGTACCTAATTATAATTACCAAAAAAATGGCGATGTTAGAATCGATGCAATTCTTGATAGTGTAGCGGATATTTCTATCAGATCAATAACTATCAATTCAGAACGAGAGAAATTAGTTGATTTTTCTGACCCTTACTATTTTGATGGTGTTAGTGCTCTTGTTATGAAAGAATCTGAAATTAACGATCGAGAAGACTTGAATAATGCTAGAGTTTTTGCCGTAGATTATACAACAGCTCATACTTGGGCTTTAGAAAACCTTGCTGATTCCAATATTTACGATTATACAAAATACTCAAACCAACTAAGTCCTGAAGAATTATTAAGATTTGGAAGAATAGATGCATACTTGGCCGACAGAACTCATTTAAAAAATTTAGTAAGCAACTCAAGCCAGTATAAATTATTAAAAGACAAATACACAAAAGAACCTTTTGGAATAGCAGTTAGAAAGGGTAATACTCAACTTCTAACTGATATAAATTCAGCAATTCAAAAACTTAATGAATCAGGTGAGTTATTAAACCTTACAAGAGGTTTTGATGAATAAAACGATTTGCCAACAAGGGCTATAAAAAATAGCGAAGGCTAGTTTAAATAAATGTTTTGGCTACATTTCATAGCCAAAACGTTAACGTTAATGTGAAATTATACCCTGAAAAATGAAAACACCAAAAGTCATTGATAAAAGAGTTAGTGTAAAATTGAGTGATAAATTAAATATTAACACTTTAGAAATGCGATCTTATGTAATCGTGACTATCAATCAATTTGAAGACTATTGTGCTAAAATATTAATGGGGTATTTTGAACCTAATGAAAATAAAAAAGGTCAATTTTTTCAGGTATTAATGAATGGGTCAATTATAGGGTTCGGATCAAAAGTAAAGGTAATGCGAAGCCTATCTATTATTGATGAAGATGAATTTTCACGTCTTATGCAGCTTGCTAATATCAGAAATGGTTTTGCTCATGCTTTGCATTATGAAAGTATTGAAAGTAAAAATCAAGAGGATTCGGTAATAGAAATTCAACACTCTTTGAATATACTCAACAACAAAGGAGAAATTGAAGTTAAAAACATGAAAGAATGGTTCGAAATATTCATGGATAAATCAGATTACTTTTTACACTGGTTACCTGAAATCTATAATGAATATTATCAAACCGGCATGATTACTTTAGTGACTAAAGAATATAACTACAGAAAAAGAAGTAACGATAACATGTAGTAAATAAAATGGCGCAACCATTTCACCTAAGAAAAACAGCCATAAGCCATTTGCAAACCGTTCTCTTTTCCTAACACTTCAAACAGCCAAGAGTCAACGTACCATAAAACTAGTGAGGGAGTAATCCTAAAGTTGAAATTTGGCTAAGCCATTGCGTCTTGAGATTTTGTAGCTTTACCTGATATAAAATGGTGTCGTTTAGATCAACCATGGAAGGTGTAAGCAAAATTGACAACAGATTTAAAATACAGGAAAGCCGATTTATCTGATTTTGATCAACTCAAATCTCTGGGAAAAGAATCCTATGCTGAGTTTTCGCAGGTTCTGGATGCAGAAAATTGGACCAAGATGAATGCCTTTCTGAATAGCGATATCGGACTAAGCCAACTGATCAAACAAAGTGCGGTTTACATTTGTGAGAAGCAGTCAGAGATCATTGGGATGATCTATCTGGTCCCAAGCGGAAACCCTACCAAACTGTTCAAAAGCAATTGGAGTTATATTCGTTTTTTGGGTGTAAATACCCAACACAGAGGAAAAGGAATTGGGAAAACCTTAACCGATTTATGCATGGAGCATGCAAAAAAGACAAATGAGCAGTACATTGCGCTTCACACTTCAGAATTCATGGATTCTGCGAGATCGATTTATGAAAAAAAGGGCTTTGTAAAAACAAAAGAATTCCAGTATCTGGGAAAGACCTATTGGATTTACCTGTTCAAACTGAATTAAACACATTGTCTCATTTTATCTGACTTGTGAACTTTGCTACCTTAGCTTAAAGTAAAAATGAAACAAAGCTCCTTTCGGTAAAAGGTGATACCCCATCAAAATAGTTTATTGACATGACTCCAAAAGAAGTACTTTTAAAGTGGATAGAGCTTTTTAATCAAGGTGATGCAAAACAACTTGCCGAACTCTACCATTCGGATGCCATTAATCATCAGGTGGCCAATAAACCAATCAAAGGAAAGGCTGCCATCAAGAAAATGTTTGAAACGGAATTTAGCAAAGCCGAAATGACCTGCATTCCCGAAAACCTTTTTGAAGATGGCAATTGGGCCATACTGGAATGGAAAGACCCATTGGGTTTGAGAGGCTGCGGATTTTTTCAGATCATTGATGATCGAATACAATTCCAACGCGGCTATTGGGATAAACTCTCTTTTTTAGAACTACACAATTTGCCCGTCACTACAGAATGATGGAAAGAGAAATAATAAAAAATTATGCCACGGGAGACACTTATGAGTTCCTACAAACAGAACAAGGAACTTCCGGTCGCATTTCTGAGTTTATTATGACTTTGGCACCAAAATCCTCATGGGCAAAAGCACCACGGCACTTTCACCCCTATCAAACTGAAACCTTTAAAGTCATAGAAGGTGAACTTCATCTTACCGCCGGAGACAAGCAATATGTGCTAAAACCTGGTGATGCTAAGGTTACGGTTGAAAAATTCACTCTCCATTCTTTTTGGAATACACAAAACCAAGAAGTAAAGTTTATAGCCGAAATCTACCCACCCATCAATATTGAGAAAGGGTTTAGACTCACTTGTCAACTGTCTAAGGAAGGAAAGATCAACAAGAGAAATATTCCATACAATCTATTTTACACATTAATTCTTATGGATTATTTTGATGCTTATTTTAGTTTCTTACCTTGGGGCTTACAAAAAGTCATCTTTCGCCTGGGCGCAAAGACAGCGCGTTTGTTTGGATACCAATAAACCATGAGAAAACTAATTACCGTTCAATCCAGTATCCTCATCCATTCACCCAGAGAGGTGGTCTGGGCTTTTACACAAGACTTTAGTAAGCGACAGTTGTGGGACCAATCGATTCTTGATTTCAAAGTATTGGCAAAGCGACCTGAAAAGTCCATTTGGCTCAGAATGAAAGGCGGAATACAAACACGACTCATTTACAAACTCTGCGACCGGCCAAATAAAACGAGCTTAAAAATGAGCGAGACCAAATCACTGCTTATAAAAGGTGGTGGCGGATCATGGAAATACTCCGAAGAGAAGGGCATGACAACATGGGTACAGACCAACTCCATTGAATTTAAGAACGCGACCATATTCTTACTGTTTGGACGCATCATGAAATACCTGCTTTTAAAAGACACTCAAAAAAGCATGGGGAGAGCAAAATTGTTAATCGAAAGTCAAGATGTTGAATAAAGAGCTACTCTCCTTTTTAAAACCCGAATTGCTTGATCAAATACTGAAAGAATCAACGGTCAAAACCATACCCAAAGGCACAGAGATTCTAAGAGAACAGCAATATGTTAAAGTATTGCCCATCGTTAGTCAGGGATTGGTGAAGGTTTATTCCAGGTTTAACGATAAGGAACTCCTCCTCTATTACATTGCCCCCAATCAAAGCTGTGTCATGACCTTTTATGCCGCCTTACACAATACACCAAGTAAGGTATTTGCCACAACTGAAGAAGATTCTGAACTCATTTTAGTCCCGGTGCAACACCTTCCTCATTGGCTCAAGACCTATCCGGATTTTAACGAACTGTTTTACAATCAATTTAATTTGCGGTATACGGAGCTATTGGACACCATTGGCCACCTCTTACTAGACAAAATGGATAAACGTGTTTATGATCACCTTAATAAGAAAAGTGCATTAACAGGAAATGAAGCCATTAAAATGAGCCATCATCAGATTGCCAATGAATTGGGAACAGCTCGCGAAGTGGTGAGCAGGGTACTTAAGAAACTGGAAACAGAGGGCAAAGTAGAGCAAAGTGCAGAAGGCATTAAAATAATTGATGTCTGGTGACTTTAGTCACTGCATAGTAAAAAAAGGATAGTCACCTTTGTTGGGTATTAATCTATAAAACAAAGAAGATGAAAAAGAACATGGGAAATGCAGATAAAGCAATTCGAATCATCATTGCTGCAATTATTGCTCTGCTTTACTTTACAGATGTCATAACAGGAACTCTAGGCATAGTGCTATTAGTACTAGGTGCTATTTTTGTTCTAACCAGTTTCATTAGTTTCTGTCCTTTATATGCTCCATTTGGCATCAGCACTTGTGCGGTGAAAGATAAAAAGTGATTCGGTGTAAATTGTATCAAAAAGGCATGAACCAGAAATCATGCCTTTTTTTTGGCCTTCAGTTTACACTAATGTAAAGTCTGTACAAGAGGAGATGATAATTGCCCATCAAGTTTATTGCCAAATAAATTGACTATTATGCTTAAACTTGAATCTATAAAATCCATTATCCATGAATACAGACCTCATCGCATCAAGCAGTATACTGATCAAATCCAGTCCTGAAAAAATATGGAACACATTGACTAATCCGGTAAAAATCAAGTCCTATTTGTTTGGAACAAATGTATCCAGCGATTGGAAAAAAGGCAGTCCCATTTTGTTTGAAGGAGAATACAATGGCCAAACTTATAAAGACAAAGGCCAAGTACTTGAGCATAGAGAAAATGAATTGCTTCAATACAGTTACTGGAGCGGTTTTTCAGGTTTAGAAGATTTACCGGAAAACTATTCAACAGTGACTTATTCAATTGAAAAAGTGGGTGATGCGTATCAATTTACATGGCATCAACAAGGCTTTGCCAGTGAAGAGGGCAAATGCCATACTGAGGAAGGATTAAAGTCCATATTAGAACAAATCAAAGCATTGACAGAAGCCTAGATGGAATCAATCCTTCAATGAAAAAATCAAAAAAGAACAGTAAACATTATAATTGGGGAGAGAATTGTAGCGGATGGCACTTGGTTGAATCCCAAAGCTTGAGTGTAATTGAGGAAATGATGCCGCCAAACACACAAGAGAAAAAGCACTACCATCTCCATGCACAACAGTTTTTCAGAATTTTAAGTGGTACAGCCACTTTTGAAATTGAGGATCAAATCTGCGAAGTGGAAGCCGGAGAAGGCATACACATCTTGCCCAACACAAAGCATAGGATCCGAAACGATCAACCGGAAAAATTGGAATTTATTGTGATTTCCGAACCGACAAGCCATGGAGATCGATTTGAAGAAACAAATACAAATCCGGATTAGTGGCAGGCCTATTTGAACTACTCGTACTTGTAGCATTCATTGCCGTTGTTGCTGCTATTCGCCAAGTCATAGCCGAACAGAAAAGGCGAAAAGAAGCGAAGGCCAAATGGAATCAATTTAAAGCTAAACATCCCAAATCGAATAGGGAGTCTTCTCAAGAGAACTAAGCAAATATGATTAACTTCGAAAAATGCGAGCAAGACGGATTTTGGTCGTTTTAATGGCCCTTTTAGCGGCAGCTAATTGATTTCATTTTACTTATTTTAACCACATGAATGTAAAAATCGAAGAGAGCTGGAAATCCGTTTTATCGAAGCAATTTGAACAGCCCTATTTTAAGGCATTGGTCGACTTTGTGAAGAAGGAATATGCAGAACATACGGTCTACCCTCCGGGGTCAAAACTCTTCTCTGCGTTTGACCATTCGGGTTTTGATGCGACCAGAGTGGTTATTATTGGTCAAGATCCTTATCATGGGCCTAATCAGGCCAATGGTTTGTGTTTTTCAGTCAAAGACGGCATACGTATCCCTCCTTCTCTTGTTAATATTTTTAAAGAGATTAAGGATGATGTGGGTACAGAAATTCCTGCAAGTGGCAACTTGGAACGTTGGGCCAGACAAGGGGTTTTACTCCTCAATGCCACCCTAACCGTAAGAGCACGTCAGGCAGGCTCTCATCAGGGTAAAGGATGGGAAGAATTTACCGATGCGGTGATTCAACATTTATCTGAAGAAAAAGAACATCTGGTCTTCTTGCTTTGGGGTGCTTTTGCTCAGAAAAAAGGAGCGATAATCGATCGATCTAAACATCTGGTTTTAGAATCTGCTCACCCCTCTCCTTTTGCTGCACACAGAGGTTTTTTTGGCAATAGACACTTTAGTCAAACCAATGCCTATTTAAAAGCAAAGGGACTAAAACCCATTGAATGGTAATCCATATTAGTCTGATTACGCTTAATCAACTAAGTTTATCTTTTTCATGCGTTTCTCCCGCCACCTTTTAATAATGGGTAATATGATGGGAATACTTAAGTAAACAAAACCGGCATAAGCCGAATAAGCTCCCCCTCCTATATAAACTATGGCCATTGAGATAAGAGCAATGAAAACTAAAAACAAATAATAAATAATAAAAGATCTGGTTTCATAAATTTCAGCTTTATTTAGTTCTAGCTCTCTCTTTTTCCTCATTGCATTCATGTGCATCAATCCGAATATTAAATAGATCAACAACAAACCTAAGCCAAAACGGATCATTAAGTCTTCCCATTGATCGGTATTCATGTTGGCCATACTTGTTTTAGTAAGGGCCATTTTCATTGCCTCAGATCTAAAATCTAACCATATTAATACTTTCAAAAGCAGACTTGCTCCAACAAAGGAAAACAAATACTTGAGCGGATAAATGTAGAACAGGAGAACAAACAGAAAAACAAAATTCATGGTTTGAGTAAAACTATCTCTTAAACCATAATGCAAAAAGAAAGTATGGTGATTGTTCCAAATGCCTAAAAGCAAGAGGGAACAAAAAAGAAAACCCACAAAATCATACATGGATGCTTGTAATTCCACATAAGTACGAGGCACCTCTGTTGCAATCACCAGTAAGGTAATCGCAAAAGCAAACACAGCATCGGTCAGGTTCTCTAGTCGACTGCTCTCCATCCCTCTATAGCGAAATCCTGTTTTAGAAACAGATTGTTTTTGCTTTAAAATATCTCGTATCATTGACCTTATTTTCTCTGCAAAATAAAAAATTATGATGGAATTCATTCCTTTTCATCGAATTCAGAATCTTAATAAAGATCAGGTTGTCATTGTAGATGCTTTGCACCCTGATCATTTGACTTTATCACATTGGAAAGGAGCAAATAAATACCCGAAAATAGCTGCAGATACTTCTGCCGAAATTACAATTAATGCCATCCAACAAGGTCTTATTCCCGAAAAAGCAAAATACGTCAGTGCCAACCACTTTGATATCGATGGTTTTGTCGGTGTTTTTGCCCTGCTCCACCCCCATCTTTTGCCAACACATTCTGAACTGCTGATCCAAATGGCTGAGATCGGTGATTTTCGTCACTTTAACCCAAACGATGAAACAAGTGAAAAGGCCTTAAAACTCTGTTTATGGGTGAATGCCAAAGAAAAGGAATTGTTTTATGTCCCTTTTGGAAGAAGAGATGAAATAAGAGACTGTGTTCCTAAGTTCGGCTACTTCTTAAGTCATTTCTATTCGGTACTCGAGAATATTGAATCGGCAACAGATTATTTAGAAGAATTTTATTTCATTCAAGAAGGGTTTCAAAAAATCAAAACCATACGTTTTCTTGAAGACATCAAAATGCAGATTGTAAAAGCCAGTGAACCGCTGCCCTATTATACCTTGTTTTCAGGTTCTGAGCAGGCAGACCTTGTTTTGAGCATTTATGATCATCAGCGTTATGAACTGGAATACAAATACACCACCTGGGTAGACATTGTCTCAAGACCCGTATATCCGAGAATTGACCTTAGACCCTTAGCAAAAGAACTGAACGCTATAGAGCAATCAGCATATTTATGGAGCGTAGATCAGATCACGGATACAGGCCCTATTCTAAGATTAGAAAAGAAAGGGATATCAAAAGCGGAACGATTTGCCGATCCTAATGAACGAGACATTTATTCATCGAGCATTGAAGAGGAACTTTTTGTAGAGATTTGTACAACTTATCTTAATAAAAAGCTAAAATCCATACAAGCAAAAAATTTTTGGACATGGGAAGAAACAAAAGCCATCAATGCCAAAGCATGAAACTAGCAATTACCTTCATCACGCTCTTTATCATTCAGTTCAGTAATGCGCAGAGCATCAAGGAGGAGTTGTATCAACTGCCGGACGTTATCTTTAAGAAGATCAAACACCCGGACAGTTTTGAATCTGCTTATGAACTAAAAATCAAACAACCGATTGATCATACTGATCCTTCAAAAGGTCATTTTTATCAGCGTGTTTTTCTCAGTCATCGTGGCTTTGAACACCCTATGGTGATGGTTACCAATGGATACAGCAAATCAAGAAATTCCATTACCGAAGTTGCTCAATTGGTCAATGCTAATCAATTGTCAATAGAGCATCGCTATTTTGGAAAAAGCGTACCGGATTCTTTAGACTACGCTTACCTCAATTTAGAACAAGCAACAGCCGACCTGCATCGTATAAACACCTTATTTAAAAGTATCTATAAAAACAAATGGTTAAGTACGGGCATCAGTAAGGGTGGACAAACTACCATTTTCTATCGCTATTTCTATCCTGAAGATGTGGATGTCAGCATACCCTATGTTGCACCTTTAAATTATGGCGGATTAGAAGATAAAAGAATTTATACATTCTTAGACACTGTGGGAAGTCAGGAATGTCGGGATAAGATTAAAGCCGTTCAAGTTAAATTACTCAAAGAGCGCGAACGAGTTTTGCCCTTACTTAAGTGGTTTAGTTATGGTGCTCAATTGAATTTTAACTATTTAAATTTTGAGCAAGCTTTCGAATATCAAGTCTTGGAATATCCCTTTGCTTTTTGGCAATGGGGAGGAATTTGCGAAGACATTCCGGATACTACTGAAGATATCGAAAACATATTGTATCATCTGGTGGGCATATCCGGTCTGGATTTTTTTGCCGATAAAAGCATGGATCAATTCGCCTCTCATTATTACCAAGCCGGTTCTCAGATGGGCTATTATGGTTATGATTTGGGAGATCTTAAACCCTTAATTAAGGCTTTACCAACAGACCAAAACCCTTCTGCGGTATTTATGCCTCATAAAATGCAAGCTGACTTTAACAATGAAGTGGTCCTAAAGACCAAAGATTGGCTGGAGAAACACGGACATCGATTTATTTACATCAATGGCAACTCCGATACCTGGTCAGCTACGGCTGTAAGGCCAAGCAATGGAGTCGATGCCCTTTGGTTTTTCTTGGCAGGAAAAGATCATGCACAAGCCCGAATAAAAAACATGAGCGAAGAAGAACGGCAGCTCATGGTCGATAAATTAGAAGAGTGGTTAGGAATCACTCTCTAAATAACATTACAATTTATAATTGTATAACTTAGCTTAACGCATAAATAAAAGTTAAAAATGCCTATTCGACTCCTTCTTGCTGTATTTATTTTGGCTTGTTTTCATTCTTTGAATTCGCAAAGTTTAGTTGATAGTCTTAAAGCGCACTATCAATTTGAAAATAGTTTGGCTGACAGTTCAGGGAATAATCATCATCTTAATATTGTTACAGGGTCAACAGGCTACGCTCTTCATTATCCAAATGATAATGCCTTGCATCTAAATGGTAACACTTGTGTCTCTACTCTGTCCGGATTTAACAATTCCTATTATACTAAGACGGCCATTTCACTTTGGATAAAGACAGGAACGATTAACAATCGAAGACAAGTCATTATACAAGGAGCATACATGGGCTTTGCCATTATGATTGAAGGTAGTACCGGTAAGATACAAGGTTTTTTTGATTCTTCATCATCAGGTGCACTAACAAGTGCATCCAATTACGCAGACAATAAGTGGCACCACATTGTGGTACAATCTGATGGTCAAAGTACAGAAATGTACATTGATGGAATTTTTGAAGGAAGTATCAATGAGACGATGTATACCGGCAATGGGGCTTCTAATAATAAATTATACATTGGTAAAACTAACCTGGATTTAGACCCTTACACGGGATTAATCAATGATCTAAGAATATATAATAGAACACTTCGTCAATCGGATATAGATTCTCTAGGGAGTCTACCTTGCAATTATGGCTTTAGAAGCAACTTAAAGGCCTACTTCAAGTTCGATGGCGCTTTAACTGATTTATCTTCAAACAATGAACATCTGACTTCCACCTCAAGAGTTAATTATAATGCTGTAAGTGGAACTGATAGTGCCATCAACTTTAACACAACTACTCAATTAATAAGTCAAAACACTTTTAACAACTCTAATTATTCAGCAACTTCAATCAGTCTATGGGTCAGTACCTCGACAAACACAAATGCTTCTAATCAAACCATACTTCAAGGTGCTTTTATAGGGTTTGGAGTTTTTCTAACTACAAATGGACATGTTTCAAGTTTTTTTGATGGTTCTAGTGCAAATTCACTCACAAGTGATTCTTCCTTAACTGATAACCTTTGGCATCATGTTGTTGCACAAAACGATGGATCGACAACTTATCTCTATATTGATGGAAAATATAAGAAGTCGCATTTAGAACCTTTATTTGTCGGTAATGGAAATACGAACAATCGCTTGTATTTTGGTTTAACTAACCTAAACTTAGCTCCATTTGCAGGTTTATTGAACAATGTAAGAATCTATAATAGAGTCTTATCCGATTGCGAAATTGACAGTCTTTATCGATTGGAAAAACCATCAATCGCCACAGGCGTTTTTAACTTGAATAAAAAACCCAATTCCCAATTGGCTTTTTATCCAAATCCTAGTACAGGGAAAGTTTATATTGACATAACCGATGATATGTTGAGATCTAAACTGGTCATAAGAAATACTTTAGGCCAGGTGGTTTATAATGAGGTTCTTAATCAGACCGGTACGCTTTTAATCTCATTAGATGATAGAAATAGCATTTATATTGCCGAACTAACTGATAATAAGGGTTATTCAAAAAGTACATTACTTGTTACAAGGTAAAATTTTACCTTGATTAAATTTCTTTCTATATACTTATATGGACTTCAAACTAATATCTGATTATAAACCAACAGGCGATCAACCACAAGCAATCAAAGCATTGGTAGAAGGTGTAGAAAACGGAGATCATGCACAAACGCTGCTTGGAGTAACCGGATCAGGTAAAACATTCACCATCGCCAATGTGATTCATCAGACACAGCGTCCAACACTGATCTTGAGTCATAATAAAACTTTAGCAGCTCAGTTATACGGAGAATTCAAGCAGTTCTTTCCTGATAATGCGGTAGAATACTTTGTTTCCTACTACGATTACTACCAACCAGAAGCCTATATTCCCGGGTCTGATACTTATATTGAAAAAGACTTATCGATTAATGATGAAATTGAAAAGCTGAGACTTAGTGCTACCTCTGCCCTTCTCTCAGGCAGAAGAGATGTTATTGTTGTTTCTTCTGTATCATGCATTTATGGTATTTCTAATCCAAGTGATTTTCAGCAAAATGTGACTTCCATTAAAAAGGGTCAAAAAATCAGTAGGAACAAACTACTTCATCATTTTGTAGCCGCCTTGTACTCCAGAACCATGGCTGAATTTAAGCGTGGTACGTTCAGAGTTAAAGGAGATACGGTAGATATCTTCCCGGCTTATGCTGATATTGCCTATCGCATCAGTTTTTTTGGAGATGAAATCGAAGACATTCGCTCCTTTGATCCCGGAAACGGAAAAACGATTGAACGTTTCGAGAATTTAAACATCTACCCGGCCAACCTTTTTGTGACCACGCAAGATCGCATGAACAATGCCATCTGGGAAATTCAACAAGACATGGTGAAGCAAGTAGACTACTTTAAAGAAATAGGCAAACCACTTGAGGCCAAACGTCTGCAGGAAAGAACAGAGTACGATATCGAAATGATGAAGGAACTGGGTTATTGCTCAGGCATAGAAAACTATTCCCGTTATTTTGATAATAGAGCGCCCGGAACTCGCCCTTTCTGTTTGATGGATTATTTTCCTGATGATTACTTATTAGTAGTGGATGAAAGTCATGTTACCGTTTCACAAGTCAATGCCATGTATGGTGGCGACCGGTCTCGAAAAACCAATCTGGTAGAGTTTGGGTTCAGGTTACCTGCAGCAATGGATAATCGTCCCTTAAAATTTGATGAATGGGAAAATTTACGCAACCAAACCATCTATGTTTCTGCTACCCCTGCAGATTATGAATTAAGGGAATCTGAAGGTGTTTTGGTAGAACAAGTCATTCGTCCTACCGGATTGCTAGATCCCATAATTGAAGTTCGACCAACAACTAATCAGGTCGATGATTTGATGGAAGAAATTGCAATTCGGGTAGAAAAAAACGAACGCGTACTGGTCACCACATTAACCAAACGAATGGCAGAAGAGCTCACCAAATATTTCATAAAGAATGGTGTGCAAACCAGGTACATCCACTCTGATGTGGATACTTTAGAACGTGTAGAGATATTGAGAGACTTACGACTAGGTAACTTTGATGTTTTGGTTGGGGTAAACCTACTAAGAGAAGGTCTGGACTTGCCTGAAGTTTCATTGGTTGCGGTTATGGATGCAGATAAGGAAGGCTTTTTAAGATCAAACCGTTCATTGACACAAACTGTAGGACGCGCTGCCAGAAACGTTAACGGTATAGCCATTTTTTATGCCGACACCATAACAGGTTCTATGCAAAACACAATTGATGAAACGGAAAGAAGGAGAGAAAAGCAAATGGCTTACAATGAACTGCATGGCATTACTCCGCAAGCGCTAATCAAGAAACAGAGCAACATTTTACGTCAAACCAAAGTAGCTGATGGTGCTGAAGAGAAGAATTATGAGCAAGAAGAAGAATATAACTCTTTGGCAGCTGAAGAACAAGGAACTTATGACAAGCCAAGAGATCTGGAGAAAGCCATTAGCAGAACCAAAAAAGCCATGGAAAAAGCAGCAAGAGAATTGGACTTTATTGAAGCTGCCCGATTAAGAGATGAGATGTTTGAGCTGGAAAAGTTGAGAAAGCATTAACATGATTTTACAATCAAAAAGTTTGTTTATTCATTTGTCGTTATTGCAACAAAAACAATTCTAAGATGTCTTACATTTAGTAAAATTTTAAATTATGAAAAAGAACGTTGGTACAACTGATAAAATCATTCGACTGCTTATTGCTGCAGTTATTTCCGTGCTTTATTTTACGCAAACCATAACCGGTACCTTAGGCATTGTCTTGTTGGCTATAGGAGCAGTACTGGTTCTCACTAGCTTCTTGAGTTTTTGCGGACTATATGCCATTTTTGGTTTCAGTTCCTGCCCGAGACAATAGCATATCGTATAATTGACAGAGACAATTAATGTTAGATTGGAATGACATTATTCATTATGCTGAAAAGGGCAATCTGAATCCCCCGAAACGTATTGAAAAAACAGATACCGAGTGGAAAACGCTTTTAAGTGAAGAAGAATATTATGTGACGAGGCATAAAGGTACAGAACGAGCACATAGCTCTGATATGTGTAGCCTTTTTGATCCCGGAGAATATGCTTGCAAGTGCTGCAAAACTCCCCTGTTTGATGCAAACGAAAAATTTGAAAGCGGAACTGGTTGGCCTTCTTTCACTCAGCCTGTTGACATTCATCATGTCGCTTATTACAAAGACGCGAGTTATGGCATGATACGAGTAGAATGTACTTGTAATGTATGCGATGCACATCTCGGTCATGTTTTCCCAGATGGTCCCGAACCTAGTGGCTTGAGGTATTGTGTGAATGCCCTCTCACTTGAAAAAATAGATTAGCATCTCATCGCAAATTGTTTAATTTGCAGCATGCGAAAGCAAGTCATCTTCTATGGATTAGGCTTATTTATACTCTTCTCTTTGCTCAAGTACATGGAGTATAGCTATCTTGTCAAAAGCTTCTCTCAAGAGTTCTACATTGGTTCTATTGCTATTATTTTTACAGTTCTAGGCATCTGGACAGGCATAAAGTGGGTCAATAAAAAACAACGACAACCTGACATTAGCGATTTAAAAACCAATGCCGAAATACAAAAACAGCTGGATCTCTCGAACCGAGAAATGGATGTTCTTATCGGAATGGCTGAAGGGCTAAGTAATCAGCAAATTGCAAGCAAACTATTTCTAAGTGAAAGCACCATAAAGACCCATTCCAGTAATTTGTATGCGAAACTAAACGTCAATAGAAGAACTCAGGCGATACAGAAGGCCAGAGAATTGGGCTTGCTGAATTAGTACTTTAGTACTGATTTGTTCATTTGGTACTAAAGTATGAACTTCTTTTAAGCATATTTTAACTCCTTTGTGGCATAATTTTGAACAACAAAAATTTGTATTATGAAAAAAGATGTAATTAAATATGGCCTGATCGGTGGGGCTATAGTTTCTCTCTTTATGGTTTTTACCATTCCTTTTATGGATGCGGATACCGATATGGGCAATTCCGAATTGCTCGGTTATGCGACAATGATTGTAGCATTATCTACCATTTTTATTGGTGTAAGAAGTTACCGCAACAATCAATTGGAAGGCTATATCTCTTTTGGAAAGGCCTTTTTAACAGGTTTATACATTGCGGTTATTGCCTCTACACTTTATGTCATCACTTGGATGATTCTTTCTCACTTCTTTTTACCCGATTTTATGGACACGTATATCAATAATATGGTTGAACAGATGAAGGAAAGTGGAAGTAGTCAAGCTGAAATTGAGGCTTATCTCGGGGAGATGAATGAATGGGGCGAATTGTATAAAAACCCATTTTTCAAAATATTAATTACGTATATGGAGATTCTTCCGGTAGGACTATTAATTTCATTATTAACAGCATTAACACTTAAAAAAAATAAGTCATGAGCAAGCAAGAAGCAAAAGTAACAGGAGTTGGAGGCATCTTCTTTAGATGTGAAGACCCAAACAAAACAAAAGAATGGTATAGTCAGAATTTAGGATTAGCCACTACCCAATATGGTTCTTCTTTTGAATTCAGAAATGCCCACCGTCCTGACGAAATCAATTATTTACAATGGAGTCCTTTTGCAGAAGACACAAACTATTTTGAGCCTTCTGAGAAGCAATTTATGATCAACTACAGGGTTCAAAATATTGAGCAATTAGTCAAAAATCTAAAAGCCAATGGAGTAACTGTTGTCGATGAGATAGTAGAATACGATTATGGAAAATTTGTACATATCATGGATCCGGAAGGCAATAAAATTGAGCTTTGGGAACCTGTAGATAAAGTATTTACAGATATGGGCGGGCCAACGACAAAGTAAATTATAACTCATAAAAAAGCCCCTGCTAATTAGCAGGGGCTTTTCTTCTTAATTGATTGGTGTCTATCCACCAAAATCATCAAAACTTACATTCTCTTCCGGTACTCCCCAATCATCGCACATTTTCAAAACGGCTTGATTCATCATTGGCGGGCCACAAAAATAAAACTCTATTTCTTCCGGTGCATCATGCTTAGAAAGGTACTGATCAATCACTGATTGATGTACAAAACCAACAAATCCATCTCCTTCGTCTTCCATGTCTTTTTTAACCTTCCAATTGTCTTCTTCAAGTGGTTCAGATAAAACCATATAGAACTTGAAGTTAGGAAAGTCTTTTTCCAGAGCTCTGAAATGATCGATATAAAATAGTTCTCTTCTTGAACGGCCACCATACCAGTAGGTCACTTTTCTTCCGGTTTTCACAGTTCTGAATAAATGATACAGGTGAGAACGCATTGGAGCCATGCCTGCTCCTCCTCCAATGTATAACATTTCAGCATCTGTTTCTTTAATAAAGAACTCACCATAAGGACCTGAAACGGTTACCTTATCTCCTTTCTTACAATTAAAGATATAAGAAGATGCCACCCCGGGATTGACATTCATCCATCCGTTCTTATCTCTATCCCATGGTGGAGTAGCTACACGAACGTTCAGCATTATTCTTCGACCTTCTGCAGGATAAGAAGCCATAGAATAGGCACGCTCAACTAATTCATCATTCTTCATATGAAGATTCCAAAGATTGAATTTATCCCACTCTAACTTAAATTTTTCAGGTTCACCGGGATGCTCTTCAGGATGTGCAGTAATGTCTATGTCTTTATAATTAACTACCGACTTAGGAATTTCAATTTGAATGTAACCACCGGCCTTGTAATCCATGTCTTCAGGTAACTCAACGATAAACTCCTTAATAAAAGAAGCCACATTATAATTGGAGACTACTGTTGCTTCCCATTTCTTGATGCCAAATACTTCCTCCGGCACTTCTATCTCCATGTCCTCTTTCACCTTCACCTGACAACCGAGTCTCCAGCCCTCAGCAATTTCCTTTCTTGAAAAGTGTGGTTCCTCTGTAGGTAAAATAGATCCTCCACCACTCATTACCTTACAACGGCATTGGATACAAGTTCCGCCTCCACCACAAGCGGAAGGCAAGAATATTTTTTCATTTCCCAAAGTAGTTAGCAAAGTGTTTCCTGCAGAAACCTCGACTTCTTTCTCACCATTAATCTTAAGCATTACAGGGCCAGATGAAGTCAATTTGGCTTTTGCCCATAAAAGCAAACTCACCAATAGCAGAACAACAATCAATACCACAGCAACTGCTGCTCCAACGGTAACGGTACTTAATGTAAATATCATTTCTTTAAAATTTCTCTTTAATTACAATTCGATTCCCATAAAGCTCATAAAAGCTATACCCATCAATCCGGTAATAATAAATGTGATTCCCAGACCTCTTAAAGGAGCAGGAACATCTGAATATCTTATCTTCTCTCTAATTGCAGCAATGGCAACTATCGCTAAAAACCAACCTACACCTGAGCCTAAACCGAATACGGTTGCCTCTCCTATGTTAGCATATTGTCTTTCCTGCATAAATAAAGAACCTCCTAGAATAGAACAGTTCACAGCAATTAATGGCAAGAAAATTCCTAAAGCACCGTATAGCGCAGGTGCAAATTTTTCAACCGCCATCTCAACCAATTGAACCATGGAGGCAATTACCGCAATAAACATGATAAAACTCAAGAAGCTTAAGTCAACTTCTGCAAACTCTTCTCCTAACCATACTAGAGCTCCTTCTTTCAAGACATAATTCTCTAGAAGATAGTTTACGGGAACTGTAACTCCCAATACAAAGATTACCGCTGCTCCTAAACCAACACCGGTTTTTACTGTTTTTGATACTGCCAAATACGAACACATGCCTAAGAAGTAGGCAAAGATCATGTTATCAATAAAGATGGATTTGACAAAAATGTTAAAATACTCCATGATTATTTCTTTAGTCTTCTATTAATTTATGGTTTCTCGAACGTTGGATCCATATAATGATACCAACAGTAATCAAAGCCATTGGAGGCAAGATCATCAAACCATTATTAAAGTATCCCATCTCATAAAAGGCATCGGGAATGACTTGATAACCCCAAAATTTACCTGAACCGAACAACTCTCTTACAACTGCTACAGCAATCAATATCCAGCCGTATCCTGCTGCATTACCAATGGCATCCAAAAATGAAGGCCAAGCTTTATTGCCCAAAGCAAAAGCTTCTAAACGTCCCATAATGATACAGTTGGTTATAATCAAACCGACAAATACCGACAATTGCTTACTTACATCGTACACAAAAGCCTTAAGTACCTGATCGACAAGAATTACTAAGGCTGCTACGATAACTAACTGCACAATGATTCTTACTCTACTAGGAATCAAATTTCTCAACCAGGAAACAATAAGGTTAGCTCCTATCATTACGGCTAAAACCGATATGGCCATTACAAAAGCTTGTTTTACCTGGACAGTAATGGCTAAAGCTGAACAAATACCAAGTACTTGAATAGTGATAGGGTTATCATCATTTAATGGATCTGATAGTAAGGCTTTATTCTTCTTAGAAAAAAGAGGCTCTTTAGGCTCTTTTTCTACTAGTTCTGCTGTTTCACTCATCTAAATTGTATTTAATTAAAGTGCTGCTGTTTGATTTTGTTTAAAAAACGGAACATAAATCTTCAATGTTCTTTCGATCATCTCTCCTACTCCTTTTGAGGTAATCGTCCCTCCTGAAATTCCATCTACTTTATGTGGATTTCCATCAGACCCTGATCCGCCTTTCACAACTTCAATTGATTCGTACTCTCCGGAATCGGAAAAAATCTCTTTTCCTATAAAGCGCTCCTGAAACCATGTTTCCTTTATTTCAGCGCCTAAGCCCGGAGTTTCTGTTTTATGATCAAAGGTTGAACCGTAGACGGAGTTCATGTCGCCATTGAATGCCACATAACCCCAGATGGGTCCCCAAAGTCCCTTTCCGGCTAACGGAATAATGTACTTTCTTTCTCCATTGTCTTCGAATATAAAAAGAGGATAATTTCTTTCGTCTTCATCTAAACCTTTGAACTCTTTAACCACATCAATATCAAATGCTGTTTTGCCTTGAGGCGCAATGACTTCTCCTTTACTGTTGAGTAATTTTTGCTCTACTATGTATTGATCGAATTTCTCTTTTGCTTCTTCTGGTGTTGCCTCAATCTTTACAGAAGCCAGAATATTTTGCATTTTTTCCAAACGCATGTTTTCCTTTTGCATTGGCTTTAAGCTTTCAGCTGCAAAAGCTAAAACAGCTGCCACTACAATCACCAAGATGGCAGAAAAGGTAAAGGTGTATGAATTCTTATTAACGTCCATAACTTATAATTTATGCAGCTGCAGGGACTGCTCTTTTTTGTCTCTTTTTAATATTGGATTGAATCACATAATGATCGATCAACGGTGCCATTACATTCATAAATAGAATGGCCAACATTACACCCTCAGGATAAGCAGGATTAAAGACCCTGATCATGATGGCTAAAAAGCCGATCAAAAAACCATAAATGTACTTGCCCATGCTGGTTTGAGCGGCTGTAACAGGGTCGGTTGCCATAAAAACGATTCCAAATGCAAATCCTCCAAAAACCAATTGCTCATGTGCAGGAACAGCCATAAATGCATTGGCATCCCAAAGGTTAAATAGTAAACCCATAACGTATCCACCTGCAACACCTGATAACATGATTTTCCAAGAAGCAATACCTGTAATTAATAAAATAGCGGCTCCTATTAAAATAGCTAGAGTCGACGTTTCACCGATAGAACCGGGAATCATTCCCATAAATGCACTCATAAAGGTGTCTCCATAAGGATTACCTGCTACATCTACAAAACCGGATGATTTCTCAGTTGCCTGAGCGAGCAGTGTCGCTCCTGTAGAACCGTCAATGAATTGTGTTGCAGAATCCGTTCCTCCACCAATCCACACTTTATCTCCTGACATCCAAGTTGGATAAGCAAAGAACAAGAAAGCTCTGGCTGTTAAAGCGATATTGACAATATTCATTCCTGTTCCACCAAAAACTTCTTTTCCAATCACTACCGCAAAAATCGTAGCTACAGCAACCATCCATAATGGAATCTCAACAGGAAGACACAATGGAATTAGCATTCCTGAAACCAAGAATCCTTCCTGAATCTGATGTTTCTTAATGATGCAAAAAATAAATTCAACTCCTAAACCAACTGCATACGAAACAATCACCAATGGCATTACTTGCATTGCTCCATATAAAAACTGATCCATAAAGGTCACTGTTTCTCCAAGTGCTAAAAAATGCTGGTAGCCTGTATTCCACATTCCGAATAAAAGAGCAGGAACCATTGCAAGAACCACCATAATCATGGTGCGTTTCAAATCAATACCATCTCGGATATGTGAGCCTGAATGTGTCGTATGTCCCGGCACAAAAAGGAATGTTGCAAAACCATCGTAAACTGGATAAAATTTTTCCAGCTTCCCTCCTTCTTCAAAGTTCGGCTTAATCTTTTCTAATAAATTATGTATAGGATTCATCTAATCTTTGATTTTAATGAATTAGCTCATTTCAGCTTTTAACTTTAACAATCCATCTCTGACAATCTTCTGAGATTCTATCTTTGAAGTACATACCGTTTCACACAATGCAAAATCTTCAGGAGCGACTTCGTAAATGCCCAAATTCTCCATCAATTCGATATCTTGAACCATTATGGCTTTAATCAATTGAACCGGATAAATTTCGAATGGGAAGACTTTCTCATATTCCTCAGTAACCACAAAAGGACGAGGCTCACCATTCATATCTGCTGTAAGGTTGTACTTTTTATTGGGTTGCATCCAAGAGACCAATGCTCTAGAGATACTAAATTTACTCGGATTCGGAGTAATCCATCCAAACATTTGTGGTTCTCCCCCTTCCGGAATGGCTGTAACCTGATAATCGTAATAACCAAGATACCCATCCTGAGCAATTTGAGTACCTGTCAATACATTACCACTGATAAATCTTGTATTGCCATCATTAATGTCTGCAAATAATGTCTTGGTGTTTGTTCCTAAAAGCGTCTTGTAATATTTAGGAGATTTAACCTGAGAACCGGAAACCGCTACCACACGAGAAGCGTCATATTTACCTTCTTTAAACAAACGTCCAATGGTTAGAACATCCTGTGGTTTTAAAGTCCAAACAACTTCTCCTTTTCCAATTGGGTCAATATGGTGAATTTGAACACCAACATTTCCAGAAGGATGTGGACCTGAAATCTGATTCAGTTGAACATTTTTAGCATTTAAGAATGCCTCATCTGCTTTTGCATCAGCATTAACAGTCAAGTGTACTTTACCATCCGTCAACTGACTTAAGGCATTGAGTCCAATTTGAAAAACTTCTCCTTGTCCATGTAAGATAAAGTCATTATCAGGTGCGAGAGGAGACGAATCAAAAGCAGAAACGAATATTGCTTTAGGTTTTTCCTCCGGATTAGCGATTACATCATAAGGACGTTGCTTAATGAATGGCCAAACACCTGAAGAAGTCATGATGTTGAGCAACTCATCGCGAGAAATAGTCAGAGGGTCAACTGCTTTAAAGCTTTCGTATTTAATCTCTTTATCAGCGAGAATAATAACTTCCAAAATGACTCTTTTTTCGCCTCTCTTTATTTCAGCAACTTCTCCACTTACAGGACTTGCAAATTTAATTTGTTCATTGTCCTTATCGTAAAAAATGGTTGTACCGGCTTTTACTTCATCGCCAACCTTTACTGCCATTTTAGGCTTCATTCCTGGAAAGTCCGTAGGTTTTATCGCTATCGTTTCGGAGTATGGGGCATCTGCGAGAATTTTTTCTGCTTCACCAACCAATTTAATGTCAACTCCTCTTTTGATTTTTAGCACGTTTGACATCTTTTTCTATAGATTCAAAATTTGGGTGCAAAAATAGCACTTATCTAAATGGTAGAAATGCTTTTTTTGACTTTTTTTAACAAGCTCTTAACATCAAGTCTTCACTTGAATTAAAGAATCGTTAATCTCTATAACAAATCAATCATTTTTGTGTTTTATGAACGTTTACAATTAATTTGGCAAGACCATTTAAGTATTGAACATGTACAAATTTACTATTCGATTAGTGTCTATTTTTTTGCTCTTCCACTTTATATTATCATGTAAAAGCAAGAAGGATTTGAGCGAACCATTAATGTCTGATAAACAGGTAAAAACAATTGAAATACAAGAAAAATCTAAAGATAATCCAGAAGATTTAGATGAAAGTAATCGTTCAAACTTAAGGTATGAAGACCATGTATATGTAGATGAAGTGGATAGTCCTCAGTTGTTCGTAAAAGGGGCTGTAATGAGTTATCCTGTTCTGTTTCTGGGAGATAACAAACAGCTGGAGTTGCACTTTGATAATCTGGACAATAAATATCATGCCTATAGTTATCAACTCATACATTGTAATGCCAACTGGGAGCCTTCTGGATTGAGTCCACAAGAATATTTAAATGGCTTTATGAATGGCTTTATCAATGATTACGAATATTCTTTTAATACATTTCAACCTTTCATACACTACTCTTTAGTATTTCCTAATGAAGAAATTCAGTTTAAATTATCTGGCAACTACATTATAAAAGTATATGAGGACAATGACCCTGAGAAGCTGGTTTTAACCAGACGCTTCTTTGTCGTTATGAAAAGAATTAAAATCAAGACCGATATTCATATGGCCACCTTAGCCAGATATCGAGACTACAAGCAAGAGGTCGATTTTACACTGGACATTAGTCAATATCCCGTGACTGATCCTTATTTAGACCTAAAAGTCGTTATCCTTCAAAACAGAAGATGGGACAATGCCATAACAAATCTAAAACCTCTTTTTGTAAGAACTCCTGAACTCATTTATAACTATGAAGAAGAAAACCTTTTTGACGGCGACAATGAATATCGCTTCTTTGATGCCAAAGATCTGAGATACCAATCCATGAATGTAGATGGCATTCAAATAATAAACGGAAGAACTCATTTATTTGTTCTAGAGGAAGAACCTCGCTCTTTTAAACGTTATTTGTTCCAGCAAGACTTAAACGGACGGAGATTGATTAAACGAGACGAGAGTGAAGATAGCTTCAGAGGTGCCGATTACGTTCAAACACATTTTACCCTAAAAAGGGAGTCTCCTGTTTACAATGGAGATGTCTATGTATTCGGAGAACTTAGCGATTGGCAGTTTCAAGAACGATTTAAGATGAAATACGTTGAAATCAATAATGAATATGTACTTGAGGTACCTTTAAAACAAGGCTATTACAATTACAATTATGCCGTGTTGCCTAATGGAAAATCGAAAGGAGATTTAAGCAGTATAGAAGGAACTCATTCGGAAACTGAAAATGATTACTACTTCTTCGTCTATCATAGAAAGCAGGGAGAAATTTATGATCGTCTTGTTGGTTTTGAAATAAAAAACAGTAACAATTCATTAGATTAATGCTTTATTCCTAATATTGTTTTCATGGCAACCAGTATTACTCAGAAAATAGAAGTTAGTGCTCAAGCTAAGTTTGAGAATGATCATTCTCAGCCCAATAAAAGGGAATTTCTTTTTAGTTACCACATCAGTATAAGAAACAACAACAACTATGCTGTTCAGCTCTTAAGGAGACATTGGTACATTTTCGACTCCGTAAGCGAATACTCTGAAGTTAAAGGGGAAGGAGTCATTGGAGAACAGCCCATCATATTGCCCGGTCAGGTTCATGAATACGATTCATTTTGTAACCTACAATCAGAAATCGGACTGATGTGGGGAACTTATCTGATGAAAAGGGTTGAAGACAATGAGTTGTTTGAGGTTAAAATTCCCGAATTTGAATTGATTGCTAACTTCAAGCTCAATTAGAGCTTCTATAACGACAAAAAAGTTGTGAATTAAATATTTATGGCTCAAAATAAGACACAGCCCACTAAAGTTTCTCCGGAGTCCTTTATTGAGGGAGTAGAAAACGAGACAAAGCGAAAAGATGCGTACACCCTCTTAGAAATTATGAAAGACATCACGAATGAGGTGCCAGTCATGTGGGGGCCAAGCTTAATCGGTTTTGGACAGTACCATTATAAGTACGAGAGCGGAAGAGAAGGCGACTTCTTTATTACCGGATTTTCACCACGCAAAAGTGCCATGACCGTATACATAATGCCCGGCTTTAAACGCTATGCAGAATTAATGTCCAAACTAGGAAAATTCAAAACAGGAAAATCCTGTCTTTACATTAACAAATTAGCAGATATTGATGTGAAAGTTTTAAAAACCCTAATACGTGAGTCTGTCGATTACATGAACGCTAAATACAATAAGAACTAGAATGTAGCCTAGGAATTAGAGTTCATTGATAAATATCTCGTTTAACTGCATCACCTGAGGCAATAAATCCTCTTCGTTTTCATTCATGATAATGTAATCAGCCAAGCGATTACGTTCCTCATCCGTATATTGAAAACGCATGCGTTTCAGCACTTCTTCTTTTATGGTTTGATCTCTATGAATCACTCTTTCCACCCTTACTTCTTTCGGTGCAAAAACGGTAATCACTTTATCTAAATCATGATACATCCCGGATTCAAATAATACTGCTGCTTCTTTAACTACATAAGGTCTCCCTTCATGATTCGCCAACCACTTGTTAAATTGGTCTTGTACTTTTGGATGAACAAGCGAGGTTAATTTTTCTAAAGCCACAGGGTCACTGAACACCAATGAGGCCATACGGGCTCGATCTAGTTTTCCATTTACCTGATACATGTCCTTACCAAACTCTTTTATGACTTTCTCTTTAATTTCTTCATTGGTGTTCAGCACATCTCTCCCTACTTCATCAGAGGTAAAAACAGGCACCCCCAAGTTTCTAAAGATGTTACACACAGTAGATTTCCCACTGCCCATTCCTCCCGTTATACCTACTTTCAACATACTCATTGCTTTCTAATTATGTACTCTACTCTATCCGGTTCTATCCTCAGAAGTTTGGCAAAATCAGGCACACCTATTAATTCTACCTTTAGTTTATCGGTATTCATTCCTTTTTTATAACTGACTTCTGCCTTAAGCAACTCGGCATTTAAGTTTTCATACTTGCTCAAGGGAACTAAAAGGACTGCATTTACTTTTTCAGGAAACGTTTTAACAGAAATATTACTTGCCGATCTGACCTTAAGCGGTAAGACCAGTTGCTTCTCTGTATGTTTTTCTACCGGAATCAATATTTGAACTGATTCTTTGCTGACTTGAATGCCTCTAACATCAGGTAGTTCTATGTCTAAGTCAATAGAAAGACTATCACTTATATTTACAGTCTCGTATGTCTCGGTTCGCAACTTTATTAAGGTATCAATAACACTTCTTGGTCCTGAAACTTTTATTTTATTTGGTCTAACTGTAACAGCGCCTCTCATAGCAAAACCGGGCTCAAACTCTAAACGAAGCTGAGGGAGTACTTCAACATCTCTCTCTATCCTTTCTTCTGTCTTAAAAATTAAGCTATCTTTCAAAATGGCATTAAGCTGTATATCCCTATCCAGCTTTTCTCTCAACTGGTCTCTCAGTTTATTGGTGTTGATATAGTATCTTCCATGAGTGGTTGTTGATCTTGCCTGCGCCAAATTGACTTCGATTTTAGACCTGCTCAATGACAACTGCTCTCCTAGTAATTCATATCCACTTCCGTAGACCTCCCCTTCAATAAATTCAGGTGGCTCCTCAAGAAGTATAAAATCAGAAGAATAGCCTTTATACTCTATGTAAAACTTAAAGTTTGTCGTGTAGCTTTTGCTTAAAACTGACAAAAACCAGAAAAAGGTTGACAGAAAGAAACAAAAAAGAAAAATTGAAGCTTTTTGATTGAGCTTGATCTTTCCTTGATCGGATTCTAATAAAAGCCTCTTAAATGAATCAAACACGAATCTATTTTTTCGTGAATGTAGGGATTATTTCCCTTTTTCCTGCGCAACATTTTGGGTACTAAAGTCAGCAGCAATAGCAGTCTTCTCTACTTTGAATACGACATTAGGTGCCAACTCCAAACTCACCGTATTGTCCTTTACTTCGACAATCTTTCCATGCAAACCTCCTATAGTGGTCACTTTATCGCCCTTTTGCAAATTTTCGCGGAAGCTCTTTTGTTCCTTTTGTTTTTTCAATTGCGGACGTATCATAAAAAGATAAAAAACCACAATAATTAATATCAGTGGTAAAAAATCCATAATTCCACCTCCACCCTGAGGCGATGCCATTAAAATAAAATTCATATCAACCTTCTTTTTCTATTTGTTGATCAGGAGTCAATACGTCTCCTTTTATTGCTATAACCGTTGTGTTTGGTGTCGTATTGGCAACTAAAGTCACCGTTTTATGTTGTCTACCTTGTTTTCCATTACTGTCAAAAACCACCTTAATCTCTCCACTTTCACCCGGAGCAATAGGATTTCTTGGCCAATCAGGAACTGTACAACCACAACTTCCGGAGGCATTAGAAATAATCAAATCGCCTTCTCCAATATTGGTAAAGGTAAAAGTCCGCTCGACTTTCTCTCCCTGCGATATTTCTCCAAAATCGATGACATCATTTTCAAATTCAAACTCACCGAGAGCTACCTCCTCTTGTTCTTCTGACGCAGAGCTAGGGTGATTAATCATGTCGGTAGTTACACCTTCCTTTTTTTGATTATTCTGACAGGATGCCAAAGCAATTAAAGCAAAAACTGCGATAATCAATCTTAATTTTCTCATTTTAAATCGTTTAATTTAATATTACATTAATCCTCTACCGGTTTTTCTGATCTTATTTTCTCGCTTGAACTCGGCAACTACTTTATCCAAGACACCATTAATAAACACTTTGCTTTTTGGTGTACTAAAAAATTTTGACAATTCAATATACTCATTTAAGGTCACCTTGATTGGGATTGAATTAAAAACAGTTAACTCTGTTATGGCCATCTTCATTAGTAAAACATCCATACTTGCAATTCGGTCTACTTCCCAATTACTTGTTTTGGCATCAATCACCTTACTGTTCTCTTCATCTTTAGCAATTACTTTTCTAAAAAGTTCCTTGACAAACTTAGAGTCCTCTTCTTCATCTTTCCACATGACCGGCAATTGCTTGTAGCGATCTTCTCCTTTAATCTTACCAAAGTAACGCAAGGCCATATTAATCACATAATCGCAATCTTCGTAATCCCAATAAATGCTTCGCTCCTGAAATGAAGAATATAAATTTTCATTTTCCAGAATAAATTGGGTCATGATCTTTTCTACAAATTTTCGATCAGCTTGTGGCGAATCTTCTTGATTCAGGTAGTTCAAGTACAAGGCGCTATTCTTAATGTCTCGCCAAAGTTTTTTCAACTCATCACGATCTGATGCCCATGAAACTTTGTATTTATCAACAGCTTGCTTCAACGCCTGATTATTTCGCAAGGCTTTAATGACATAGCTCTCAACAAAACGACGATTAGGATTAAGGTCTTCTTCACTTGGCAAAGCTTTATTGCGGGCTTCTTCCATCTGAATTTCGGCAATATCAGCTAATTCCAAGGGCAGAATCAAAAAATAGAGATACAACTCATAGACACGTTCAATGCTTAAAAACAGCCCTTTTTCACTCTTTTGTATCTCAGCTTCTTGATCTTGAAAAAAACCATACAAAGCCTGCATGATTTTCACACGAAGTATTCGTCTGTTCAGCATCTAATTAGAACGACTTTTTCAGATTACCAACAGATTCTATTCTTTGTTTAGCCAGCTCTAATGCCGCCTGATGTGTGGTCATGCCACCTTCGCTCGCCAAACTAAATATGTTTAATGTAGTATTGTAGATATTCTCTGTCAATTCCATAGCACGAGCCTGAGAAATATTTTCTACCTCCCGATATACATTGATCAATCCTCCGGCATTAATCAAGAAATCTGGAGCGTAAAGAATTCCTTTATCCTGAACAGCTTTACCATGAATGACCTCGTCTTTCAATTGATTATTGGCTGCTCCTGCAATGATTGAACACTTTAAACGTCCTAAAGTATCATCATTTACCGTTGCACCCAGTGCACAAGGAGCGTAAATATCCATATCTGCGTCATAAATATCCTCACCGTCAACAACCTTGGCTCCATACTTCTTTGCAACAGTATTTGCTCTGTCAGAGTTAATATCTGCAAGTGTTATGATTGCTCCTTCCTCTGCTAAGTGTTTTACTAAAGTTTCTCCAACATGGCCAACACCCTGCACAGCCACTTTCTTACCTCCCAAACTATCATTTCCGAACACTTTTTTTGCAGAAGCCTTGATACCCATGTACACACCATAAGCAGTTACCGGAGAAGGGTCTCCACTACCACCAAGAGAAACTGGTAAACCTGAAACGTGTTTAGTTTCCATATTCACATATTCCATGTCCTGAGGACTAATACCAACATCTTCTGCAGTAATGTATTTACCACTTAAGCTCTCAACAAATTTTCCAAACCTTCTAAATAATGCTTCAGATTTCTGAGTATATGAATCGCCAATAATTACTGCTTTCCCTCCACCGAGATTTAATCCGCTGATTGATGCCTTAAAGGTCATTCCTCTGGACAATCTTAAGACGTCATTTAATGCTTCCAATTCATTGTTATACATCCACATTCTGGTTCCTCCCAAAGCGGGCCCTAATGTTGTATTATGAATAGCTATAATGGCTTTTAACCCGGTTGCCTGATCTTGGCAAAATACGACTTGCTCGTGATCATAGGTTGACATTTGTTCAATAACAGGGTTCAGGTTTTGGGTTTGTTTGTTTACTTCTACTACGTCGTTCATTCTTCCAATTATATGTTATTACAAGTATCTTTTATACTATTTTTGTGGGTACCAATACGACACCTAAAAACGGAGTGCAAAAGTATTGATTTTATTCAGATAAAAATCAAAAATCAGCGGTTTGAAATCCTTAAAATACCTCAACAAATACCTCTGGAAATATAAATTCAGATTAATCATAGGGGTCTTTTTTGTGACTTTATCTAACATCTTTGGCATTTACCCTGCTCAAATCATCAGAGAAGCTTTTAATGCTGTTGCTCAATCAGAAGAACTTTTAAGATATTCAGAAAAAAGTGCACCTACACCTGCGGTTCCCGATCAGGGAATGACTTTTCTAACATCCTTTACCGAGAACATGAATCTTGGTCAAACTCTTCTCTTTTTTTCTTTATTGATTTTATCCATGGCCCTGATTAAAGGCATCTTTACCTTTTTCATGAGGCAAACAATCATCATTGTTTCAAGGTTGATCGAATACGACCTGAAGAATGAAATTTATCAACACTATCAGGAGTTAAGTATCTCTTTCTACAAAAAGAACAATACGGGTGACATCATGAACCGTATTTCGGAAGATGTCAGTCGTGTTAGAATGTACCTTGGACCAGGCATCATGTATACAATCAACTTGGTTGCGCTCTTTGTCTTAGCTGTAAGCGTAATGTTGAGCATTGATGTTGAATTGACCCTATACGCTTTAGCTCCCCTGCCTATTCTTTCGATTCTTATTTATTATGTGAGTAATAAAATCAACAAGATGAGTGAGGGTGTGCAAAGTCAACTCTCTTTTCTTTCCACCTTTTCTCAAGAAAGTTTTTCCGGTATTCGTATTATCAAGTCGTTTGTGAAAGAAAAATTCATGAACAAGACTTTAGAGGAAGAAGCTGAAAAATACAAAGACAAAAACCTAGAGTTGGTCAAACTGGAGGCCTTCTTCTTTCCCATTATGATGATGCTGATCGGATTAAGTACCATTCTAACCATTTATGTCGGATCAATCAAAACCATATCGGGCGAAATTGAAGTAGGTAACATTCCTGAATTCATTTTTTATGTCAACTTGCTGACTTGGCCGGTAACAGCATTGGGTTGGGTGACCTCTTTGGTTCAGAGAGCTGCGGCTTCACAAACGCGCATCAATGAATTTTTAAATACCGAGTCTGAGATTCAAAACAAGACTCGGGAACATTCTGAAATTAAAGGATCAATTCGTTTTAACAAGGTGAGCTTTACCTATCCTGAATCGGGTACTAAAGCTTTAAAGAACATAAGTTTTGAAGTCAAACCGGGAGAAACTTTGGCTATTGTGGGAAAAACAGGCTCCGGAAAATCGACAATTGCAGATTTGATTTGCAGACTCTTTGATGCTACAAACGGACAAGTATATATAGACGATAAAGCCATTCAAGATGTGAATCTTAATGACCTGAGAAGCCATATCGGTTATGTGCCGCAAGAGGTATTCCTATTTTCAGACAGCATAAAGAACAACATTTCTTTTGGAAAAACAGATGGCTCTATCGAAGAGGCGGCTATTATAAAGGCGGCTAAAGATGCTGCAATCTACTCCAATATAGAAGGCTTTCCGAAAAAATTTGATACCGAACTTGGAGAAAGGGGCATTACTCTATCCGGTGGTCAGAAACAAAGAATCTCAATTGCACGAGCCATTATTAATCAACCCAACATCTTAATTTTTGATGACTGCCTTTCGGCTGTTGATACGGAAACCGAAGAAGAAATTCTTGGCAACCTTAAAGATCTGATGCAAAACAAGACAGCCATCATCATTAGTCATCGCATCTCTTCTGTAAAACATGCTAATCAAATTTTGGTTTTAGATGATGGAGAAGTAATAGAGTCCGGTACGCATGAAGAATTACTTAATCAAAAAGGCAGCTATTATGAAACCTATCAGAAACAGCTATTGGAAGATCAAAAAGAAATGGCATAAAAAAAGCGAGCTCTGCTCGCTTTTTCTTTAACCAATCTCAATCAATCTTGAGGGTTGGGGTTTTGCTTCATCTTTCTTAGGAATATTTAGTCTCAGAACGCCATTCTCATAAGTAGCTTCTATCTTATCTGTCTCCACACTCTCCGGCAAAGTAAATGAACGCTTAAAAGATTGATAATTGAATTCCTGACGGGAATATTTACCTTCTTCGCTCTTCGACTCACTCTTTGATTCAGATGAGATACTCAATACCTTATGGTCCAGATTAACCTTAAAGTCTTCTTTTTTCATGCCCGGCGCAGCCAGCTCAATAAGAAAACCATTATCGTTTTCTTTAATGTTAACCGCAGGTATGCTTGAACCTCCATTAATTCCATTATTCATATTGAACCAATCTTGATCAAAAAACTCATTCAACAATGATGGAAACGCTTCTTTTCTTTTAATAATTGTCATTTTTATGTCCTCCTATTTTAAGTTTAAATTTTTATATTTTTCATTCACAGTATCAAGAGAGATACCAGATCAAAAATCAAGACATTATGTCTTAATTAATTAATAACAGAATAAAAGAAAATTTAAAAATAATTTTATATTTCTTATTATCAAATATTTAAACAAATTGATTAATATGTCATTTTGGCGTAAATTTTTCTTTCAAAATATTTACTGACCTTTAATTTAAATTCGATTCATTGCTTAATCATCGCTTAACACAAATCAGTCTATTCCTAATCGCAGTAATCAGTCTACTGTTATTTGCAGTATTTGTTATGCCGGAAACTGAAAGACAGGAGACTTATAGAAGTATTGATGGTGATGCTAAAGGCTATTACGCTTATTTACCTCAACTTTTTATTACGCATGACCTCAAGCAACAAAGTAGTGATCAACGCTATTTTATCGATATTGATGGAAAAGCCGTAAACAAATATTATGCTGGAACTGCATTACTTGAAGCTCCTTTTTTTGGTTTGGCTTATCTCTATACTCAAACTTCAGGAAAAGTGATCGATGCTTACTCCTATCCTTTTCAATTGGCCATTTTAATTTCAGGGTGGTTTTATTATCTCATCGGCTTCTTTTTTTTGACGAGGGTTCTTCAGCACATCAAAATAAAGTCAAAAGTTATTGCAGTTACGCTTTGGGTTTTTGCATTCGGAACCAATCTGCTTTTTTACGCTTTGGTTGAACCGGGAATGTCGCACATTTATGCCTGGTTCAGTATCAATCTATTTATTTATCTATCGCTAAAGCTTTTTAAAGACAGGCAATACCGTTTGTTTCAGATATGGACGTTGACTTTAGCATTAATAGTAATCATTAGGCCTGTTGATGCGCTTGTTTTATTCTGCTTGCCTTTGATTTTGTCGGTAAAAGAAATTAAAGAGGGCTTCAGTTCTCTTTTAAGGCTTAAGAACTTGCTGATTAATGCAGGTTTATTTTTAGGGCTTGTCTCACTTCAGTTCATTTTATGGTACATGCAAAGTGGCCAAATACTTACCTGGAGCTACAAAGGAGAAGGGTTTTATTTTCTCGATCCATCTTTATGGGATTATCTTTTTAGTTTTAGAAAAGGGGCTTTCATTTATACGCCTCTATTAGGTCTTTCACTCTTTGGTTTAGTTGTCCTATTCCGCAAAAACAAAAGGCAATTTTATATAGCTCTGCTCTTTTTTATAGGTATCACCTATGTACTCAGTGCATGGTGGAACTGGTATTATGCCAATTCATTCGGACAGCGCTCACTGGTAGACTTCTCTATTTTCTTCGCCATCCTTTTTGCCTACCTCCTACAATTTACCCGCCCCAAATCTTTGAAAACTACAGTACTGATCATTTGCCTATTGATCATTCCGCTCAATCTCATTCAAAGCTATCAAGTTAAAGCCGGTATACTCTCTTCTTGGGACATGAATTATGAGAAATACCGCTATGCATTCTTAAAAACCGATTCTATTTACAGAGGACAATTGGGCGGCAATAAGGACATCATCGCCTATCACAAATCTCAAAAGATGATTTTTGAAGAACATTTTGGTTTTGAATTTGACAATAACCAACAGCAGCAATCGGTTCTTGATTATTCCAACAAAGAGTTCAAGTTCAGTATAGACTTGCCCTTAAATGCTGATTTCATCAACAACGACGGTTTATTTTTTGAATTAGAATTGAAGAGAAAAGAATTGGAAACAGGCGCATGTAATGAAGCATTTATCGTCTTCGATTTTATGGATCGAGAAATGCAACGTCAGGCTTATTATCCGATCAAGATCAACGAAGTGCCGTCTAATAAATACGGTGATTGGAAAACTTACGCTTATACCGTGCAATTGCATAGTTTAGAAACAAATACCCAAAGCGCCAAGATTTACATTTGGAATCCCAAAAAGAAAGCCTTTTTGATTGATGATGTTCATATAAAAGTGAGTGCTATTTACACTCAATGATGTCATTTAAAACAGTTTTTTGCGTTTCACCAGAAATGGCAAAAGCACTTGATTGAATCCGGCATTGATGTCTGAAGGTACATACTCAATGCCATACTGACCACACTTTAACTTGATCTCCTCTCTCAATTTTTTCATTTCTGCAACGTATTGTTCCTTCACTTCAGATGGATTCAGCTTTAAGGTCTCTCCACTCTCCATGTCAATGAATTGATGTGGTTTGTTGTCGAAATCAAATTCAAATTCTTTGGCCACATCCATGACATGAAATACCAAGACTTCGTGTTTGTTGTATTTTAAATGTTGTAAGGCAGAAAGCAATTCCTCTTTTCTCGAAGAATTATCAAAAAAATCACTAAAAATAATGACCAAAGAGCGTTGATGTATGCGATCAGAGATTTCATGTATGGCCTCAACGGCAGAAGTCATCTGTAGGGGAACCTCTTTTCCCAATAGCTTTTCCAGTTCTGAATAAATGTAACGCTGATGATTGGCATTTGATTTCACATCTGTATGCACATCCACTTGTTGTGTAAAGGTGCTCAAGCCAAAGGCATCTCTTTGTTTTTTCAATAACTCGATCAATGCCGCCGCCGCATATACAGAAAAACCCAGTTTATTTTCGTGTTGCTCTTGTTTGTCTTCAGGATAATACATGGAAGAGGAAGCATCGATGATAATCCTTGCTCGGAGATTGGTTTCTTCTTCATAGCGTTTCACAAAGAGTTTATCCGTTTTCGCGTATAATTTCCAATCCAAGTGACGAGTCGACTCTCCTGTATTGTACAGGCGGTGTTCGGCAAACTCCACAGAAAAACCATGAAATGGACTTTTGTGCAAACCGGTAATAAAGCCTTCTACAACCTGCTTAGCAAAAAGCTCTAAATGACTGTATACCTGAAGTTTTTTTCGATCTATGGGCATTGGTTAAAATTAGCAATTTGAAATAGCATGTCTGTTACCTACAAACAAAAAACACCCTCAATGAGGGCGCTTTTCAAATACTTTAAACTTAATCTTATGAAGCTATCGCATCTAATTTACCGGAATAAGCCGATTTTGGCGCCGCACCAACTTGCTTGTCAACGATCTCTCCGTTCTTAAAGAACAAAACCGTTGGAATATTTCTGATTCCGAATTTAGCCGATACTCCCGGATTTTCGTCAACATTTACTTTACCTACAACTGCCTTACCGTCATACTCTCCATGCAATTCTTCTACAATTGGACCTACCATACGGCATGGACCGCACCACTCTGCCCAAAAGTCAACCAAAACCGGTTTGTCTGAGTTCATTACTAATTCTTCAAAGTTCGCGTCTGTTAATTCTACTGCCATGTTTACTATATTATATGATTTATATGATGTGTTTTAAAAATTCAAATTTACGTACTCAAATAGTTTACCAAGTTTATTTTTCCGACAAACTGGCATTTTCTCAATTTAAACTATAAGAAAAATCAGAAGCTGCTTCCAGTTTATGAATGTTCTCATCATTCAAATGAATCTTTATGCTTCTCGATTTTAGATTAATGATGTTTTTGGCTTTGTAGTCAATCAAATTGATTTCCAGAATACAATTGCCCAACTGATCATTTCTCATGCCATTAATCATGTCAATAAATGCATCATTGACTTGCTCCACCGGAATCTTCAAGTTGATCTTTTTCGCCAGTTTTTCTCTCAAATCGGGCAACAGTTCTATACCCGCTATCTTGAACTCCATCTCGTCGTTCCAGGTTCTTTTCTGTGCCTTGCCTTTGATAAACAAAAACCAGCCTTCCGTGAGATAGGCTTTAAACTTCACGTAATCGTCAGAAAACAACATGAATCGATAATGTTCTTCGTAACCCTCAAGCACTAATGTGCCATAAGGTTTTCCGGTCTTTGTAAAACGGTGTTGCGCCTCGGTTACAATGCCTGCTATACGCACCTCGCCTTTAGACATCAAACTTTCCAGATCATTTAAATCCCTGATCTTGGAATTGCAGAAATTCTTCATCTCAAAGCGGTAATCGTCTAAGGGGTGACCTGATAAGTAGATGCCCACCACCTCCTTTTCTTTATTGAGCAATTCCATTCTTCCCCACTCTTCACATTGGGGTATTTCAGGTTCCGGAATTTCTACAGAAGAATCTCCTCCAAATAAAGACACTTGTGAAGAATTTAATTGGTTCTGGTAATTGGCTCCATATTTCACCGCCTTCTCTAAAAAGGACTGTTCACCATCTTGTAGATTGAAATATTGAGCTCTATGTATGCCTTCAAAAGAATCAAATGCCCCTGCTAAAGCTAGGCTTTCAAAAGTCTTTTTATTGGCTGCCTTTAGGTCTACCCTTTTGGTCAGATCAAAAACAGAATTGTAATTTCCATTTTCTTTGCGCTCGTTTACAATGGCCTCTACCGCCCCTTCTCCTACACCTTTAAGAGCACCTATTCCAAAACGGATTTCTTTATTGGTATTGACCGTAAATTTAAAGGCACTCTCGTTCACATCAGGCCCTAAAACCTTAACCCCCATCCTGCGGCATTCTTCCATAAAGAAAGTCACCTTTTTGATGTCATTCATGTTATTGGTTAACACCGCCGCCATGTATTCTTCGGGATAATTGGCTTTAAGGTATCCGGTTTGAAAAGCCACCACCGAATAAGCTGCTGAATGCGAGCGGTTGAATCCATACTCAGCAAACTTGAGCATGATGTCAAAAACCTCTTCTGATTTTTTCGGTTTGACCTGATGCAGTTTCTCAGCCCCTTCCACAAACTTGGCTTTCTGCTCCTGCATCACGTCCATCTTCTTTTTCCCCATGGCTCGTCGCAGTATGTCTGCTTCTCCGAGACTATAGCCTGCCATGATCTGTGCAGCCTGCATAATTTGCTCCTGATAGACCATAATGCCATAAGTGTTTTCCAAAATATCTTGGAGCAGATCATGCGGATACTCTACCGGCTCTATGCCTTTTTTTCGTGCCACAAACAAGTCGATGAATTGCATGGGTCCCGGACGATAGAGTGCATTCATGGCGATCAAATCTTCAATGTTTGTGGGTTTGAGGTTTTTCAAATGCTTTTGCATGCCGGCCGACTCAAACTGAAAAGTACCATTGGTTTCTCCCCTTTGGTATAATTCATAGGTCTTTTCATCATCCAATGGAATTTCATCGGGATCGATCTCTACACCATGGTTTTCTTTGATCAATTCTATGGCGTCTTTGATGATGGTGAGCGTTTTTAAGCCCAGGAAATCCATCTTTAACAAACCGGCATCTTCTACTACCTTATTGTCAAATTGTGTCAGCAACAGATCGGATTCTTTCGAGGTACAAACGGGCACATAATTCGTCAGATCATCCGGAGAGATAATGATGCCGCAAGCATGAACGCCTGTGTTTCTTACAGAACCTTCCAGTGTTTTGGCCTGACTCAACGTTTGTCCGATCAGGTCATCTTGTTCCTCCAATTTTCGAAGTTCCGTCACCTGAGCAAAATCATCTGTATTCAGCTTGGCTTTCAGCTCCTTTTCATCGCCATTGAATATTCTATCTAAAGAGGTATTAGGTACCATTTTGGCGACTTTATCTACCTCCGGTAAAGGCACATCCAAAACTCTTCCTACATCACGTATGGAAGACTTGGCCGCCATAGAACCGTAAGTAATGATTTGTGCCACCTGATTCTTCCCGTATTTGTCTACAACGTAATCGATGATTTTTCCCCTGCCGTCATCGTCAAAATCGATATCAATATCCGGCATACTCACCCGCTCCGGATTGAGAAAACGCTCAAAAAGCAAGCTGTATTTGATGGGATCGATATTGGTAATTCCTACACAATATGCCACGGCAGAACCCGCAGCCGAACCTCTACCCGGCCCGACGGATACGCCCATGTGTCGAGCTGCTGTTGTAAAATCCTGAACGATCAAAAAATAACCGGGGAAACCCATGTCTGCAATAATCTTCAACTCGTAATTCAAACGTTCTTCTATCTCTGCTGTAATGCTTCCGTAACGCTTTTTTGCGCCTTCAAAAGTCAAATGGCGCAGGTAATCGTTCTGGTCTTTAAATTTCTTCGGTAAGGTATAATTCGGCAACAAAATGTCACGCTTTAGCTCAGGTGGAGTCACCTTGTCGACAACGAGATTGGTATTGTCAATCGCTTCGGGAACGTCCTTGAACAAAGCATTCATTTCGGCCTGTGTTTTGAAATAAAAGTTGCTGTTGGGAAAGCCAAAACGGAAGCCTTTTCCTTCGCCCTTTGGCGTGCTTATCTTATCCCCTGTATTGATGCACAAGAGGATATCGTGAGCCGTCCAATCTTCTTCGTCGACATAGTGTGAATCATTGGTCGCAATCATCGGCACTTTGTACTTTCTCGACCATTTGATCAGGATTTGATTCACATCTTCCTGAGTCATGCCGGTATTGTCAATCTCGCCCAGATTGTGCCTTTGCAATTCAATAAAATAATCCTCACCAAACAATTCGTACCATTCTAAAAAGACCTTCTCCGCCTCTTCTTCTGTTTTGAAGAGAATGGCTTGTTGAATGACAGAAGCAATGCAACAGCTAGTGGCGATTAAACCCTCCTTGTATTGCTTGAGCAGTTCCATGTCTATTCTCGGGTATTTGGAATACAAACCTTCCATATAACCCAATGAACAGAGCTTGGATAAATTCTCGTAGCCCTTTTGATTTTTGGCCAACAACAGTTGATGGTAGCGCTTGTCTTTTTTACCTCCTGTAAACTCCTTTTTGTGGCGGTCTTCGACTAAGTAAAATTCACAACCCACAATGGGTGTCACACCAAATTTTTGGGCTTCTGCCACAAACTTGAATGCCCCGAACATGTTACCATGATCTGTTAAAGCTACCGCTTTCATTCCATCTTGCTGTGCCTTCTGCATCATGGCAGATATGGGTGCTGCCCCATCTAATAAGGAAAACTGAGTATGGCAATGCAAGTGTGAAAAATCGGGCATAATTTGTTCAAAAATGGAGAATAAAGGTAGTGAATATCCTCTCCTGAAATTGGGGCTGTTTATAAGTATATGGGATTGCCCTTAGTTGCTTACTTAACAAGAAAAAAGCCTGTTGAAAAGGATGCACTTAGATTAATTCTCATAGCAAAGTTATACTGATAAGCGCATCTTTTTATTAAGCATGTTCATTTTTGTCTTGATACAAAAACGAACCAGAAAAAATCAAGACGATTGAGAAAATTCTAAAAAATTTTAAGCAATTCCCTGCCACAGATAAAAAGAACTCGTATTCGACTTTAGTCGAAACTCAAACAACTTTTTATCTCTAATCTCTGCTTCTTGCTTAATTTTTATGAATTTTCTCAATCGTCAGTCTTAAATATTCGATCTTCTTAACTAAAATGACTTTTATTATGGGTTTAACTAGAGTTTATATAATTTAGAGCAAGAAAACCCATGACTACAGAACAGTATTTTAGGAAACACAGCCAATGGGAAAGTGCCTTAAGGCAATTGCATGAATGCATCAGTGCAACTGAACTGGATTGCAAAATAAAATGGGGTGCTCCCGTTTATGATCTGGACGGAAAAAATGTAATCGGATTGGGCGCTTTCAAACATCATTTTGGTGTTTGGTTTTTTCAAGGGGTATTCTTAAAAGATGAGGCCAAGGTTTTGGTCAATGCACAAGAAGGCAAAACCAAAGCGCTGAGACAATGGAAATTTCAAGACGAAAGCGAAATTGATCTTGACCTGTTAAAGCGTTACGTTCTGGAAGCCATACAAAATCAGAAAGAAGGTAAACAGGTAGAGATCAAACGTAATGCTGAATTTAAGATTCCTCAAGAGTTACAGTCTGCATTGAAGCAAGACAAAACACTAAAAATTGCTTTTGAAGATTTAACAAAGGGCAAGCAAAAAGAATATGCCAATTATATACAAGAAGCCAAAAGAGAAGCCACCAAATTGAACAGACTGGAGAAGGTTAGACCGATGATATTGAATGGAGTCGGTTTACATGATCAGTACAAGAATTGTTAGGGAATCTTGACCGTAAATAAAATGAAATTCAACAGTCTATAGACATGTTTAGTTCACAAATATGTGTACCTAATGATAACAAGAAATGATAAAAGAATAAAATCAATGATACTGAAAATTAAGCTTGGTATCATTGGGGGAACGATTTTAACTATAATTGGTATAATTTTGAAATTTACGACTGATGCTCAAGCTGCAATAAACCTGTTTACTCTTCAACCTGTAATCTCAGACGGCTCAATAATTTTAGTATTAGGACTATGCTCCCTAGTTGGCTCATCTATAGCATATTTTAGGAAAGAAAAGGAAATTGAAGATAAGATATCTGAAATAAAAAAGGAACAAAAAGAAAAACAAAATCAACCAAACTGGTTGAAGTATAAATAAAATAACTATACACAACGATAGCTAAAGTAAATGTGCATTGGTAAAAAAGTTGGGAACTATCTAAGAATTGACTATTAAAAAAACAATAAGGCTTCTTGGCCAAAATGGTGTAAGGAAATTATGATTTTGAAAACAAGACTTTTTCTCATCTGTGTTAATATAGCAATGCTTGTAACTGAGATTGGCCTTATGTTTCTAATTAAATACAATCTTATCAAATCAAATTATGCTTTAGAAATCTTTTATAACGTTATCTGCTATGGAGCAATTATTGGGCTTCAAGCTTTATTACTCTTTCTGACTACCCAAATGAAAAACACAAGAAACAAGAACAATCTTCTTTTAGCACAACTCATTATCTTTCCTGCAATATTTATATTAATACTATTCGACATGAATGTTGTCTAAAGTTTAAACTAATAGCTAAAATTCAATTGATATGTTTTTTAAAAGCACAGACAAGAAAACCAAAAAGAAAAACCCAATAAAATGGTTCTTTAAAGGTTTGATTGATGCTATCTCTGAAATACTAAATAGGGTTTAAACAAAAATGATTTACTAAGAAGAACCATAAGAATATGTCCAGAGCAAACTGCGATGAAATGTTTCGGTTACATTCCATAGATAAAACATTAGCAGCTATTCCATGAAGTATCTTATTTTGAAATTCTTGATTATAACCACTGTTTATGGCTTTGGTCAAAGGCATGGTTCACTCCAAGATAGTTCTTCTTACCAAATAATTGATAACTATCCTTTATATAATTATTGTAAGAACTGTAAGAAAAAAGAAAACAGATCTTCTCTACTTTGTGGTCATTGTTACAGAAGTATTTTTTTGGGTTATTCCTATGATGAAAGAAATTGGGTAGAGATAGGATTCTCCAAGGATAACACAAGTTGTTTCCCAGAAAAAGGAAGCAACTACTTTGCTTTCAGTTATTCTATTTTGGTCAACAATGAAATGATCAATAGCTTAAAATTATCGTATGCTAAAGACAATTTATTTGGGTTACAGTTTTACTTTGTTAAATACGGGGTAAATATTGAAACTGTAACGAACTATGAAAAAACAGACATTGTAATTAGACCGGAAATTAGAATTAGTGATAATATGGACTATAACCGAGTTTTTAGAAGAGTAAATATTATTTATGGCTACAATTTCAATCTGAACAAATACTTCAACAATTTGAAACTGAATCATCAAATTACCTTGATCTACAATTTATTCGAAAAAGGGCATTTGAGTTAAAGCTTAAATATAAGAACAGTAGTAAATTGATATTTAAAAAAATTAGAATTGTTGGAAGTTGGATGTTTATTCTCTGTGGAATACTCTTAATAATATTTGGCAGTATTGCCAAAATTGCATCTAATAAGCATGTTCTTCTACCACTTACAAATCCTGGAAATTTTGTTTTACCTGTGGAAAATAGCACTTTTGTTATGTCTGGAGTATATGCAATTTTAATAGGCATCCTCACTCTAGTAATTTTTAGAAAAAACTAATACCAATAAAGGCTATCATAATAATGAGATATCTTTTAATAATTCTACTCCTAGGCACCAGTTTATCGAATGCTCAAGAATTTAACTTTTCCTCTGAAAAGGTTGATTCAGGTTATTTTCATTTCATGTATGATATTCTGTTTGAATTTAACGAGCCTACTTTAAAGCTAAAACTCAGTTAGATAGTTTGGTTGAGTTTATTAAAACACATCCAGATAATATTTTCGAGCTAGGTATTCATACCGTTACAAGAGGTGATGATCGTTATAATCTAAAACTATCTCAAAAAAGAGCGCAATCCCTTCGAGAGTATCTCTTAAGTGAAGATGTTGATTCAAATTCATTTATTACAATCGGCTTTGGTGAAACTAAACCCGTAGTAGAATATGAAGACATTCAAAAACTAAAAGACACACATCGCTGTGGAAATTACAATATAGGTAATAGACAGATCTCATTAGTAGTTCTAAAATAAAAACGTCGTTAAAAACCTATAAAACATAGTCAAGAAAGATTATGCTAAACTATTTTGATTACATTTCATAATCAAGGCCTTTGTTGGTAATTAAAGTAAATAATGAAACGAATAGAACTCAATACAACAAGACTAATTTTAAAAGAATTATCGCAAAACATATATGATTATGCTTTCAAAGAATTGCAAGTTGAAGAAAGTATCATGTTTTTAGGTCTAAACTCTAATCAAGACTATTTTTCTGAAAAAGAAAAGTATAACCTCGGACTATCAACCTATAATAAGAAGTTTTTAACGTTTCAATTACAATACAAAGAGTCAATGGAAATTATTGGTTGGTGTGGTTATCATACTTGGTATATTGAACATCAAAGAGCTGAAATTGGATATGCTTTGAACGATAATCGTCTAAAAGGAAAGGGCTTGATGTTTGAGGCTATTGAGAAAGTTATTGAATATGGATTCAGTGAGATGAATTTGAACAGAATAGAAGCTTTTATCGGACCAGATAACGTACCCTCTTTAAAACTAATAGAAAAAATGAATTTCAAAAAAGAAGGGCAGTTAAGGCAACATTACTTTAAAAACAATCAACTTGAAGACTCTTTAGTTTTTTCTCTACTAAAAGATGATTTTAAAAAATCACCCGGACAAAGTAGATAAGCAATTGTAGTTGGAGTGATAAAGCGAAAATATAAACACTAAACAAGATTTATTCATCTCGATATTTATTTCATAAATACAAATTCTTGACTAGCACACCATTTTATTGTTAATATTGGGAATATTTCGCATTATACAATAAACTTAATACAATTAATCATGAGTGATATAAATGTTGCTGCTTCTGCTTTGGTGGGACCGATGTTAGGAAAAGTACCTGAAATTGGACCTATTTTGTCTGCTCTTTGGGGAATGAAGGCGGCTGTTGGATCGGCCAATTTCAATGAAGAGTTAATGAGTAGATTAACAAGCATTGAGAATACGGTGAATCTAATGGAAAAAGAGCTGGAAATGATCTCCTTAGATGTCAAAACACTGATATTTGATTTAAAGCATCAAAACAGAATAGCTGCCCAGGAAATTGAAAACTGGTGGGGTTCTAAACAGGCAGACGGAAGTTATGCAATGGATGGAGTTTATGCTTGGATGAAAACGGGACAAACTTCTCTACCCATGACGGGACATTTTATAAGTACATCATGTCCGGTTGGGAGTGCTATTCATGATAATTGCTATAATTATCTTTTAAATATTCACTCAGCCATTATGGGAAATGGCCAAATGTCGGGAACCGGTCCTGACGATAATGTTCCATCAGAATCTTGGTTAGGATTTGTTATTGAAAAGTTTCTTAGTAATGAAGCCAACTCCACCGGAAAGTCAGTCAGTTTCCTTGAATTGACCTATCGCTATTTCTTGAAGTTAGTGCACTTACAATTAAAAGGGCTTTCTTGTCTAGGGGCAATTAACAACCCCAATATTCAGTTATACAGTGCAAACGTCCACAACAACATTGTACAACAAGGGATTACATGTCAAAATATTGTAAATTATTACATCAAGCACCATGAAGTCCCCTTTACCTGGATTGGAAATAAACTCAATTCGAATTGTGTTGAATTCTCCGTTTACCATCCATATGATGTTAACTTTTTAGAAACTTCTACAGAAATGGCAAAAGGTGGTCAGATACTTTGCGGTGCGGAGTTATTTCAACGTTCGGTACCGAATCAACAACATGCTTCAATGCAAGTATGCTCAGCATCAATTGATCATCATGGAGAACTAAACGGTCAGAACTGGACAAAAACACCACCGACTAACTCTGGCCAAGTTTTTCATAAATCTTCTGATCAGCTTTGTAAAGCTGTAACATTTAATAATTCAATTGGTTCGATACCTGGCCATGTGATTATTGGCATTCAACCAAAAATTAATGTTGATACTGATGAATTCGGTATGAATTTCGCTACACTGTGCGGTGATGTCATTTTTGCGCCATTGAATGCTGTCGGCACTTTGGATATTAATAATAAAATATCCAAAACGATGTCTGGTGCTCACCCTGATAATGGAGCCGGTTACTCAATGAATATAGGAGGACTTCAGTATTCTAAAATTCCAAATTTCAATCCAACAAGCCCCATTACCGGTTTTGGATATGTTGATGACCCAAGTGGAACAGTTTCTGTAAGACTGCAGACATCCATTCACCAGAATGCTTTCAATCCCATAGCCATTAAGTCTAACATGAAAGTGGCTCTGTATAGTGCAGCGCTTGGAGCTTATCTAAGTAACAATAATGACCCCACTGAAACTCCCCTTAGCATGGTTAAAGAGAGAGTACTTGATGGGAGCCAAGATTTTGAATTAGAGATCACAAGTAATCCCGGGAAATACTGTGCAACTGTAAAAATCAACAATGGTGGCAATGGAAATATGTCTTATAGCGAGGTAGATAAAGTACTATGTTGGCAACATAATACCGAGATGGTGAACCCGACTCCATTAGAATTGAAGATAGCAGACCCTACAGATATTAATGGAAGCGAAAGCGAAGTACCACTTACAAATTGGAATACAGTGGTGTTATTAAGTCAAACTCCTCAATTGGCAGGACTGGCTATTCAACCTCCGTCGGAAATTGGAGGTCATCTTGTTTTAACACAACCCAAAACAACCAGTTTGAATAATAAAGAAGCGGTAGCATCAAACAAGTGTTTATGGCAGATTATTCCTACAGGATAACCAATTAATACAAATAGGGGCTGAATAAATACTAACAACTTGAAACAGAATCATCAAATTCCTTTGAGCTGCAATTTATTCAAAGAGGAGTCTTTGAGTTAAACCTTCTCAAATAAAGCACATACGAACAAGAGCTAAAATGTATACCTCGGCTATTTTGGGAAAACATTTTGTCCAAATCAACTCAGCCATCCCTCCAATATGCTTCCTACGAAATAAGATACCGTAGCAGCGGCAGCACCTAGAAATAAGGTTTCCAGTATGCTTCTCAAACGGTTGGTTCTGGCCACTAAAGCTTTTAACCAGCCAATACCAATAAAGGCGAGAGAAGTCAAAAAGATGCTGATGCCAAAAAGGTCTTGCCCGCTTTGATCCGAATTGTAATCCCATAAATAAGCGATCAAAGGCACCAAGCCCACCAATATAAAAGAGACAAAAGTCATGGCACCTATGGCCAATGGAGATTTATCCGATTCCATCATGTTGAGCTCTTCTTTCATCATCACATCCACCCAACGGTCTTTATCTGCTGTGATCACCTCCACCACTTGCTCCAAGAGTTCGCCTTCAAACCCCTTTGCCGCATATATCTCTCTTACTTCTTCTACCTCTTTTTCCGGTAAATGATCCACTTCCCAATACTCTATTTGCTTGTGTTTGTGGTAATTCTCCTTTTCCGACTTATTGGAGAGGTAACTGCCTATCGACATGGCAAATCCGTCTGCAATCAAATTGGCAAAACCAAGTATAATAACCACCGAACTGTCCAGATTGGCCCCCGCTGAACCTGCCACCACCGCAAAAGTGGTGACTGATCCATCAATGCCACCATAAACGAACTCGCCGATATAATCTTCCCATTTGCCCTTCCAGCCTTTATTGTGATGCAGTACCGACTCTTTATGGCTTGCTTTTTCCAATCTCAAAAGGCTTTATCCAGATCTAACTTTAGGGCCTCTATTGCCACATCTGTCGGTAATTTTTCCGTTCGACCCACCAACTCCAAAATGAATTGACTGAGTTCCAATCCACTTGAATCATCATTGAGTTGGTCAACACAGCTATTGATCACTTTCACCGTTTCTTCTCTTGCCGACTTGATTAGCTTCCAGGTGTGTGACTTAATATAGAGTTGCTGAGAGACATTATGATCGTATTCATTGCGAATGATGGCCAGCATATCAGCTTGCAGTTTTTTTGCCGACATGCCCGAAGTGTAGGTACGCATGACCAAATTGCTTAATGCAATGCGCTCCAGGTATAAAATCATGCGCTCGTAGGCCTGTAACTTAACCGGAGTAATCAATTTTGAATTATCCGTTCTGTACTTGGAATGCCATTTTCGTTGCTCATTTCGAAAAAAGTTTTGCAAAAAATTATTCAAAATGAAATAGACACCTATGAAAACGATAGCCGCCGGCAAAACATATTTCAATATCTCAAGTACAATTTCCATTTCTAATTTTTCAGCGAATTTACTGAAATGCACAAAAAGCATTTTCACCAGAAAGGGCATTTTGTTAGCTTTGTTTAATTCAAATACTTTGGCTCGGCATGAATAAACTATCAAATAGAATTGAAAACCTTTCGGAGTCGCAAACCATAGCGATGTCTAAGCGCAGCAGGGAATTGCAAAATCAAGGTTTAGACATCATCAATTTGAGTTTAGGTGAGCCTGACTTTCCCACTCCCGACTTTATAAAAGAAGCGGCCAAAGCGGCAATTGATAATAATTTCACCAAGTATACACCAGTATCCGGTTATCAGGATTTGAGAGAAGCCATCAGCTTAAAATTCAAAAGAGACAATGGATTAACTTATGGTGTAAATCAAATCGTGGCCAGCACTGGAGCAAAACAATCCATTGCCAATGTGGTCTTAAGTCTGGTCAATCCCGGTGACGAAGTCATTATCCCCGCCCCCTATTGGGTCAGCTATATTGAAATCGTCAAAATGGCTGAAGGCATTCCGGTCATTATAAACGCCGGCATTGAGCAAGACTTTAAAATTACCGGAGATCAGCTAAAAGCGCATCTCAACGAAAAAAGTAAGCTGATGATTTTCAGCAGCCCTTGTAACCCTACAGGGTCGATTTATTCTAAACAAGAGCTGGAAGGACTTGCTGCCATTATTCAACAGAAAAAAGATTTTTATGTCATTTCTGATGAAATCTACGAACACATTAACTTTAGAGCACAGCATGAAAGCCTGGCACAGTTTGACGCCATTTACAATCAGGTTATAACCGTAAATGGCGTATCCAAAGGTTTTGCCATGACGGGGTGGCGTTTGGGTTATATCGGTGCACCCGAATGGATTGCCGCTGCCTGCGACAAAATGCAGGGACAGTTTACCAGTGGCACTTGCAGCATTACTCAAAAAGCGACCATTGCTGCCTTAAATGCAGACCCTGAAGTCACTTCAGGCATGAGGACAGCTTTTCGGGAAAGAAGAGATTATGTCTTAAAACGACTGAAGGCAATGAATGACGTGAGTGTCAATGTTCCCGAGGGTGCTTTTTATGTCTTTCCGGACATCAGCGCTTATTTTGGAAAAAAAACAGATCATTACTCTATTGAAAATGCTTCTGACTTCAGTCTTTATTTATTGGAGAAGGCCCATGTGGCCGTTGTGACCGGTGAAGCATTTGGCTCACCGAATTGTATTCGCTTTTCTTATGCAACTTCAATGGATCAACTGGAAAAAGCCTGTGATCGAATCGCCAAAGCCTTGTCTGAATTGAACTAATTATGCAAAAACAAGATATAGAACAACTCTTCGATCAGTTCAAACAAATGAAGGCACTCATTATCGGAGACGTTATGGTAGATGCTTATTACTGGGGAAAAGTGGATCGTATTTCTCCTGAGGCTCCAGTACCTATTGTTGCTGTTGAAAAAAGAGAAGCTCGCATGGGTGGTGCAGCAAATGTTGCGCTGAATATACAAGCCATGGATGCTACTCCCATTTTATGCTCGGTGATCGGAAAGGACAATGAAGGAGATGAATTCTTAAATCTTTTGGATGCATGTGGGCAAACCGATGCAGGGATACTGAGATCCGATTCCAGAAGAACGACAAAAAAGACAAGAATCATTGGCAATCATCATCAAATGCTGAGAATTGATGAAGAAGAGATTAGTCCCCTACCGCCAGACGATGTCATGCACTTTTTTAATCGAATTGAAGCCATTGTTTCAGAAGAGGATATAGATGTCATCATTTTTGAGGATTATGACAAAGGCGTCATTCAAAAAGAATTGATTAAGAAAGTAGTTGAATTGGCCAAACAGAAAAACATTCCGACAACCGTCGATCCGAAGAAAAACAACTTTCTAGATTATTGTGATGTCGACCTGTTCAAGCCCAACTTAAAAGAATTAAGAGAAGGTTTAAAACTTGATCTCGATTCGAGAAATAAAGCTGAACTTGATGAGGCATTGGATCAACTCTTTGCCATCTTGAGAAACAAAATTTCTTTCCTAACACTTTCAGAAAATGGTGTTTACATCAAAACCAAAGAAAGTAGTCATCATGTTCCTGCACATTTAAGAGACATTACTGATGTTTCAGGTGCCGGTGATACGGTGATCAGTGTGGCCTCTTTGTGTCTGGCAGCAAAACAAACACCGGAACAAATAGCGCAATTGGCTAACCTCGCCGGGGGATTGGTTTGTGAAAATGTTGGGGTCGTTCCCATAGATAAATCACAATTGCTCAAAGAAGCACTGATCCATTTGGCCGATTAGACCATGATTTTACCTAGTTCTTATCTGGGACCCCAGATTTATTATGCCCTTATACAAAGCTGTGACCACTACCTGATAGAGAGTCACGAACACTTTGTTAAACAAAGCTACAGGAGTCGATGTGAAATTTATGGAGCGAATGGCAAACTAAGTTTAAGTATTCCTCTTAAAAAATGGAACAACCACAGTCCGATTCGGGATGTGAAAATTGCATACGAAGAAAACTGGCAAACGCTGCACTGGCGATCCATCTGCTCCGCATACAGACGATCACCGTATTTCGAGTTCTATGAAGACCATTTTGAGCAATTGTTTCAAACTAAAATGAAATACTTAATGGACTGGAATCATGCTTGTGATGAACTCATACACCATTTGCTCAAGTGGAAACGAGAGGCTAAAGTAACCGACACCTATAAGAATCAACAACCGGACTACAGAACACTGATCCATCCTAAAAAGAAGGAGATTTACAATGCATTTCATTTTCACGACTACTGGCAAACATTTCAGGAAAAATGCGGTTTTATTCCAAACTTGAGTATTATTGATCTTCTCTTTAATTTAGGCCCTGAAAGTACCGATTACCTGAATTCCATAACACTGATTGACGATGGCAAAAAAAATTGATCTTGAAGAAAGTAAAAATGATGACAGCATCAGATTGCTCGTCTCTGAACTTAGACAAAAGCAATCTGCAATAAATTTAGGTGGTGGGAAATCAAAAATAGAAAAGCAACACGCTAAAGGAAAATTAACGGCCAGAGAACGCATCGACTTCTTGTTAGACGATACCAATGAAGCCATTGAGATTGGTTCTTTTGTCGGTGAGGGCATGTATGAAGAGTACGGAGGTTGTCCTTCCGGAGGTGTGGTCATTAAAATCGGCTATGTCAGACAGAAACTCTGCATCGTCGTTGCCAATGATGCGACTGTAAAAGCCGGAGCATGGTTCCCGATAACGGCGAAAAAAAATCTCAGGGCTCAGGAAATTGCCATAGAAAACAAGCTACCCATCATTTATTTGGTGGATAGTGCCGGTGTCTTTCTGCCCATGCAAGATGAGATTTTTCCCGATAAAGAACATTTCGGAAGAATGTTCAGAAACAATGCCGTGATGTCTTCTATGGGTATCACTCAAATTGCTGCGGTTATGGGTAGCTGTGTAGCCGGTGGAGCTTATCTTCCTATTATGAGCGATGAGGCACTTATTGTTGACAAAACGGGCTCCATTTTCTTAGCAGGATCTTATCTTGTTAAAGCGGCCATAGGAGAAAGTATAGATAATGAAACTCTCGGAGGAGCTACAACACACTGCGAGATTTCAGGAGTAACCGACTACAAAAGCAAAGACGATAAAGATTGCCTCACTTCTATCAAAAACATCATAGACAAAATCGGTGACTTCGATAGAGCAGGTTTCAATAGAGAAAAGTCTCAAAAGCCCAAAACAGAACCAAAAGCACTTTACAGTCAGATTCCATATGACCGAGTGAAACAGTATGATGTGAAAGAAGTCATAAAATGCTTGGTTGATAATTCGGAATTTGAAGAATACAAAGCCTTATATGGCAAAACCATTGTCTGTGCTTATGCACGTATAGATGGATGGGCAGTAGGCATAGTGGCCAATCAGCGCCAAGTGGTCAAATCGAAAAAGGGTGAAATGCAATTTGGCGGAGTGATCTATTCTGATTCTGCAGATAAAGCCGCACGCTTTGTCATGAATTGCAATCAAAAGAAAATTCCTTTGGTCTTTTTGCAAGACGTTACCGGTTTCATGGTAGGATCTAAGTCAGAGCATGGAGGCATTATAAAAGACGGCGCCAAATTGGTGAATGCCATGTCCAATTCAGTAGTACCCAAGTTTACCATTGTTATGGGAAATAGTTACGGTGCAGGTAATTATGCCATGTGCGGTAAAGCTTATGATCCAAGATTAATAGCCGCATGGCCAACGGCAAATATCGCAGTAATGAGTGGTGCTTCAGCGGCAAAAACTTTACTTCAAATCAAAGTCGCTGCCATTGAAGCAAAAGGAGAAAAGCTAAGCGAAGAGGAAAAGCAAAAGCATTTGGATGAAATTACCAATCGTTATAATGCTCAAACTTCACCCTATTACGCTGCCTCAAGACTTTGGGTAGATAATGTGATTGATCCTCTGGATACGCGTAAATGGATTTCAATGGGTATTGAGGCAGCCAATCATGCACCGCTTGAAAAGCCATACAATGTTGGTGTTTTGCAGACTTAAAAGCTTATTGAGCTACAAAAGGATTTCCCAAACCTAAAAGCTTTGAGACAATTGCAATGATGAAAACAAGTACAATCATTACTACTGCAAAAAGCAGAATATTAATGATGAAAACAAATATGTACTTAATACCCGCTACGAGATAATTCGTTTTAAACACCTGCCCATAGATTCTTGTAATCACAATAATCGACACGACTAAGTTGAGAGGAGTAATCAGTCCTATTTCATGAATGAAAGGGTATAAAAACAAAATCGGCAATGAGATAAACATTGAACTCGCCTGTGCATATGAATTGATAATCAGGTGTTCTGCATAATGTAATTTCTTGCTCTTAAACAGCCAACTGCTCGCCAAAGAAATCAAGGGAATCATTGAAAGCGTTACAAAACTCATGTATTGGCCCAAGAATTGTCGCACTTTTTGCCCGGATTGAATCTGTTCTTCACTCATTCCCATTGCCTCATTGTAAGCGATTGAAGTATCTTCATAAAGACCAAAATACACCCCAATCAAAGTATATATCGTTGCCCATATGAATACAAAACGAAAAGGGTGTGCATAACGCACCGTGATTCCATCTAAGAATTCGAGAATCACCTTTCCAGGACTTGTGATAAGGGCTAAAGAGGTATGCAAAAAACCTTTATCAAAATTGAAAATACTATGAAAGGCCCAGCTTATTGAGTCCTTCAGTTTAAACCTTTGACTGATAAACTTTTGCCCACATTGAGGACAATAGTGACCCTCAAATTGATACTGACAGTTCTTGCATGTTAATTCCATAATTTCCATTTAGATTCAATTCTCATCTATTTCAATTGCCTCTTCTAAAATCTCACAAATGAGCCGCTCTTGAATTTCTTCTAAACACTCAAATGTAATGCTTCTCACCATTTTTCTTCCTTTGCTTTCCAGAAGATTTTGACGATTGCTCAATTTAAAGCCATTAATAAAAGACAATTCCACCCCACCTTTTTTATTTGGATTAAGATAAGTCAACCATTTGTTTTTATAATACATCGGTATTTTGAAACGTATTTTAGGTTGTAGACCAAATCGCTCCACAAATAAGAAATGAAAATAGAGCAGCATCTCTTTCTGGCTACCCTCTTTTTCAAGTATGTAGGTTTCTACCTCATTCATAACTTAAAACTAAAGTGATACATAAGGCAATGATAAAAACAAATGCGAACATAAATTAAACTTAAGTGTTTTATTAACAAAATAAATAGCAAAATTTGCATTTATAATAGTAATACTATTAATTTTGAGAAAAATATAAATATGCATCCACTCTTGTCAAATCTGAATATCCAAGTCACAAAGGGACTTTACCTCAAAGATCCTGAGTCAAGTGATTTGGGTAAAAGAATCATAGAGGGCAGTATAGAGCTAATTGATGAGATTGGCTTTGAACAATTTACCTTCAAGAAATTAGCTACTGAAATCGGGTCAACTGAAGCATCAATATATCGCTATTTTGAAAGTAAACATAAAATACTGCTTTACCTTAGCAATTGGTATTGGTTGTGGACAGAATACAGAATGGCCTTTCATCTGGCAAACATCGGTTCTCCACAGGTTCGTTTGGAAAGGGCCATCAATCTTTTGACAGATCAGGTTAAAATCGATCAGGATTACGAACACATTAATGAAACTAAACTTCACCAAATTGTGATTTCCGAATCAATGAAAGCTTATCTGCACCGTGAAGTTGATGAAGAAAACAGAACAGGGGCCTTTATTCCATATAAGCGTTTGGTAAATAGCTTAGCCGAAATTATACTGGAAATAAATCCGGTATACAAGTATCCGCATATGTTGATTTCGACCTTGATTGAAGGTGCTCATCTGCAAACCTATTTTGCCTTGCATCTTCCAAGGCTAACGGATATTGTGGAAGGTGAGAATGCTGTCAGAGAATGTTACAAAGAACTTATTATCAATACTATAAAAAATGAACGCGGATAATAATAAAAATTTGAGTCCCTTTGAGCGCTTCTGGAGGTTACTTGTACCAGACAAAGCAGAGATAAAAAACGTCTACATCTACTCTATTTTTAACGGTCTCGTAAACCTTTCTTTACCACTTGGGATTCAGGCCATCATTAACCTTATTCAAGGCGGGCAAGTCAATTCTTCATGGATTATTTTGGTTTTATTAGTTGTTCTTGGTGTAGCTCTCAGTGGCATCTTACAGATTTATCAACTGAGAATAACAGAAGACTTGCAGCAAAAGATATTTAGTCGGGCAGCTTTTGAATTTGCATACAGAATTCCAAGAATTAAAATGGAGAAGCTACTCAATCAATATGCTCCCGAACTGGTCAATCGCTTTTTCGACACCATCTCTGTTCAAAAGGGACTTTCTAAAATACTTATTGATTTTTCTGCTGCCGGGCTTCAAGTGATTTTTGGTTTAATTCTTCTTTCTTTTTATCATCCCTTTTTCATCATCTTCAGTTTCCTTCTGGTGATTATATTATATGGAATATTCAGATTTACTGCTAAGAAGGGCTTAAGAACAAGTCTGATTGAATCCAAATACAAATACAAGACTGCTCATTGGTTAGAAGAATTGGCAAGAACCAATACAACCTTCAAGTTGGCCGGGAGAACAGACTTGCCTCTGCAACGAACCAACGGAAATGTAAGCAAGTACATTCATGCAAGAGAGGAGCACTTTAAGGTTCTGGTGAGACAATATTCTCTAATGGTTGTATTTAAAGTTTTAGTTGCTACCGGACTCTTGGCCATTGGAGGCATTCTCGTGATGGAACAGCTTATGAATATTGGTCAGTTTGTGGCTGCAGAAATCATCATCCTTCTAATCATGAATTCGGTGGAAAAACTCATCCTCAACCTTGAAACCATTTATGATGTGCTGACTTCGCTGGAGAAAATCGGTCAAGTGACAGATATGGAACTGGAAAAACCCAGAGGTATAGACATGAATAAAGAATGTAAGGGAGATGGAATGAAAGTTGTCTTTGAGGATGTCAAGTTCCGGTATCCTGATAATAAAGATGTGCTTACACTCAATGAATTTAATTTAGAAATTGAAGAAGGTGAACGCATTTTCATTACCGGGCCAAATGGTTCGGGAAAAAGTACCTTAATGCATATAATTGCCGGTTTATACGATCCAAATGAAGGCAACATTTCGTACAATGACCTTCCCATTGGCAATCTCCATAAAGAGAGTCTGAGATCAATAATCGGAGATTGCTTATCGGATGAGCAATTGTTTGAAGGCTCCATCTTAGATAATATCACGATGGGAAAACCGGAAGTTTCATTTGATGATGTGAAATGGGCTTTTTCCAACTTGGGGTTAAACAACTTTATTCAACGTCTTGATCATGGATACGATACTTTGATTCAACCACAGGGTCAAACGCTACCCAGATCTATTGTTCAGAAGTTACTGATCGCAAGAAGTGTTGTATTTAAACCCAAGCTCTTGGTTTTAGAAGACACTTTCGAGCACATTGATATTGATGAGCGCATCAGAATCATCGACTTCTTAACTGATAAGTCCAATAAGTGGACGCTTATTGCAGTGTCTACCGATAAATATTTGGCTCAAAAATCGGATAAGATTGCACTCATGCAGAATGGAAAAATTGTAGAGATAGGCAATTATGCGAAAATGAAAAATTTAGTTAAACTCAATACTGAAGAGCATGCTTAATATTTCAAAAAACTCTATTGGTGATAGCATCAATAAAAACCATTATAGTGCTTTACATCAGGTTGAATTAAAGTCATCAGGCAAAGTATTGATCAGATGGCTTTCGGTCTTTTTCTTCATTGCTTTGTTAGTCATGTTTCTACCATGGACGCAAAACATAAGAGCCAAAGGAAAAGTAACTACAATACGCCCGGATCAGAGACCACAAACTATACACTCAGTCATTGGAGGTCGAATAGAAAAATGGTTTGTTAAAGAAGGAGATTTCGTTAATAAAGGGGATACTATTTTATTCATCTCTGAAATCAAAGACGAGTATTTTGACCCCAATCTATTAGGAAGAACAGAAGAGCAATTAAAGTCTAAAGAATTTGCCGTTGACTCATACATGGAAAAGGTGAAAGCTCTGGACACTCAAATCGATGCACTTGCTCAAACGGCAAAACTCAAGTTACAGCAAACAGAGAATAAACTAAAACAAGCTCATTTAAAGGTAACTTCAGACTCCATCGATTTTAAAGCTGCAAAAATCAATTACGAAATTGCTGAGGAACAATATAAAAGACTGGAAAAATTGTACAAAGACGGCTTAAGATCACTTACTGATCTGGAAAACAGAAAACTAAAAGTACAGGAAGCCCAGGCCAAAATGATCTCAGCAGAAAATAAACTGTTGACCAGTCAGAATGAAGTGATTAATGCAGAAGTAGAGAACCTTTCTATTCAAGCACAATACAGAGATGATATTGCAAAGGCTGAATCTGAAAAATATACAGCGCTATCTGCCATGTATGATGCTGAAGCTGTAGTGACCAAACTACAAAACCAATACATGAATTATAGTGTCAGAAATGACCTGTATTACATCACTTCTCCACAAGACGGTTTTATCACCAAAGCCATACAATCAGGTATTGGTGAAACCATTAAAGAAGGAGCATCTATAGTGAGTATTATGCCTGCCGATTATGCCCTGGCTGTCGAGTTGTATGTCAGACCAATTGATCTGCCATTGGTGCAAAAAGGACAACACGTTAGAATACAGTTTGACGGATGGCCCGCCATCGTATTTTCAGGATGGCCAAATACCAGCTATGGTACTTACGGAGGTACTGTTTTTGCCATTGACAATTTTATCAGCGATAATGGGAAGTTCAGGATACTCGTTGCTCCTGATGAAAGTGATTATGAATGGCCAAATGCGCTAAGAGTTGGTGGAGGGACAAAGAACATGCTGCTCTTAAAAGAGGTTCCTGTTTGGTATGAGATGTGGCGACAAATCAATGGTTTCCCTCCCGATTACTATAAAAACGAAAGTACTATGAACATGGAAAGCAGTAAAGGCAAATAAGATGAGGACGTCAATCATATTATTTTTCATTCTCTGTTTGCATCCGGTCATACACGGCCAAAATGCCAATGTGCTCACGTTTGACGAATTCATGGAATTGGTTAAAACCCATCATCCGATCTCTAAAGCCGCACAACTTCAATTAAACAAGGGTGATGAAGAATTAAGAATAGCTCGGGGAAGTTTTGATCCAACAATTGATGTTAATGTGCAACAAAAGTATTTTGATGGTAAACAGTACTACGACCTTTCAGATGGAAAATTAAAAGTTCCAACATGGTTTGGCATTGAACTGGAAGGAGGTTATGAGCAAAATCAAGGTCTGTATCTAAATCCTCAGAACAGGGTGCCCGAGGCAGGATTATGGTATACCGGCATTTCGATTCCCTTAGGAGAAGGTTTGTTTATTGATAAAAGGCGTAACATGTTGAGAAAGGCTCAAGTTTATCAAGCAAGTACAAGAGCCGAACAAACCAAGCTCTTAAACGAATTGATGTTTGAAGCCGGTAAGGCATATTGGTCCTGGTTTGAGGCTTACAATAAAATGAACATTTATGAAGAAGCACTTGACTTGGCCTTAGAACGATTTAATGCCGTACAAACCAGTGCCCAGCTTGGGGATATCCCTTTAATCGATACATTGGAGAGTGGCATACAAGTTCAGAACAGACACTTGTTTCTGCAAGAAGCACAACTCTCTTTTCTTAATGAAAAAGCAAACTTATCCGTTTATTTATGGCTGGAGGGAAATGTACCACTAGAGCTGGAGGAAAACACCAGCCCAAGTTCTGATGATTTAATTGAAGCTAAAACTTTAGATCAAAAAATCAAAATAACTTTAGATACACTGATTAACAATCACCCTGATCTACAACTCTATCGATTTAAACTTGAACAACTTAAAATAGAAGAAAGATGGAAAAGAGAACAGATCAAACCTGAATTTAACCTCAAATACAATCCAATTAGTGAGCCCATTAACAATGACCCTTTTGCTGAGTACTCCTTAGCAAACTACAAATGGGGGTTAGAGTTCAGTTTTCCTTTGTTTCTAAGAAAAGAAAGAGGGGAATTAAACCTGATTCGCCTGAGTCAGCAAGAAACGAATCTGGAATATGAATTGAAGCGACAGAGTCTAATCGCTAAAGCCCAAATTGCAATGAACGAATGGGAAACGACTAAAGAGCAGCATCAATTGTATAGCAGAACACGGGATGATTATTTAGGCTTACTCAACGGAGAAAGACAATTATTTAATGGTGGGGAAAGCTCTCTTTTTCTTGTCAACTCTAGGGAATTGGGTTACATCAATGCTCAGATTAAACTGATAGAGCTATTGTCAAAAAACCAAAAAGCACAATTAAAAACTGCTTATGCTTTAGGGATTCTAGGTAACTAATTCGTGTTGACTATTGGAAGACTCACTCCAAAAACAATATCGTATTCAAAGAAATAAAAGGTCTGCTTAGCGCCTTCAGAAGCATCCTGAGAGATGCGTATATTGCTCATGTTCATATAACCACCTTTTGCCTCACATTGGATGAACACCTTTCTTTGATAAGAAAGTGTTAGTCCGGTTAAAGAGTGAACTCCAAAACCTGCTACATTAAATTCATCATAGCGGGGTCTCTGCAACAGAGTGACATTCGTTTTTGGAAGTAAGATACCTGACCCTGCTCCCACAAACCCATCTAAGTAGAATTGACCATAGACTTTTAATTCTTCGTGCCATCTGACATCAAAATTTTCATAATTCAAGCCATCAGTATGTTCAAAACGGATAAAGATAGGGTTAAACTCTATATCCTGATTCTGATAAACACCATCATAAATTGAACCGGTACCATTAATCCACCCGTCGATCTTCTTGACCTGCCAAGGTTGAACCACATATTTCATATGATCATTTCCAACAGAAACACTTAAACGATCAGTGATAAAATAACCCAAACGCATATTGTATTGGGGTATGGTGAGTGTTCCCGGATCAAAATACTCTTTCAAATCCTTAGTTTGTCTGTCTTTGGCTACAACATCTTTGAGCGTAAAGTTGAAATTGTTGCCATGAAAATGGATATCAGAATTGGAATATGCACTGTGATTCCATCCCCAAAAGAAATACAAACGCCCTTTGTTATTAGGATTTTCCTGTGCTTGAGCTTGAATAAAAAAGACACAAAAAAGAAGGCTTAAAAAAGTTCTCATAAAAGCTATAAAGCCCGCAAAACTAACAAGTCAAATCGAATTATGACGTTTCTCTTCTAAAAAGAGATTTTATGGTTATGACATTTAAGGGAAATTCCAAGAAGACATGTAAGAAACTCAAAAAGAATAAGGCTGAGAAGCCTACCTTATAATCAAATACATATAAGGCAATAGCCAAAAGCCATACTCCGATAATCCAAATTGAAGTGCGTGCATTTAAAGCATCTTTCCAACCGATTAATGAAGTTTTAGAGAACCAGTTTAGATAGTGATAAGTATACGCAAAGGCAATAAAAATTTGGATCTTAATCCCCAGAACAGATAAGACATAGAACGTTCCCTTTTCCATGCCACCAATTAGAAATGCCATAGTTTGGGAAACACTAAACATATTTGAGTGTTGAAAATTTTCTAATGTCTTTCCTTTTAAAGCATATTGATCAGGACTAATCTCCATCAGAGATAAGAGAAATGGAACCAGAAACAAAACAACAACACTAAGGTAACCGGGCTTGCTCTTGCTCTTTTTACTGCCATATAACATGAATAAACCTGTAAAAAGGTACACATGAAATATCGTGGGCAAAAAAATACCAAATATGAGTACGAACCTTGGAATCAAACGATCAAGCGAAAAAGCCATTAGAAAAGCAATAATCAATAACCACCAGAGCTGCTTCACTTTTTTCAGAAAAACCAAACCAATTGCTAAAAAAAAGCAAAACAAAATCAGTGTATTTCCCTCTGAAACCAAATCAAACAAAGCTTTTCGTAAACCTTTTGAGTTTATAAATTCAACAATACTAAATAGAGGATACAAAGCCACAAGAAAGGCCACAATAAGAAATGGCCACATCCATTTTTGTTGATGTTTGATAAAATAATTTTTCTGCTTCAACCAATTGATTTCAGTAAGATAATGCAATGGTCCCAAAAAGGCATATGCAAACAAAAACAGCTTAAAAGGCAAATACACCGCTATAGCAAGGGACCCAAGTATTAAAGCAATGTTTAACCAGTCAAATTTACTCGTCTCTAAAAGGGGTTTAGACATGAAACGAATTTAATGTAAAAGACTTGAATAAGCGTTAAGAATTCAACTACTTTTGCAGCCGCAAAAATTCAGGCATGAAAAAATACTTCAACCTCTTCGACTTGAGTCAAAAGGTCAATTATAGAAACGAAATCCTTTCCGGCTTAACTGTTGCCATGGCTTTGGTTCCAGAGGCAGTTGCCTTTGCCTTGATTGCAGGCCTCCCTCCTTTAACCGGTTTGTATGCTGCTTTTGTTATGGGATTGGTAACTTCTATTTTAGGTGGGCGCCCCGGTATGATATCGGGTGCTACCGGAGCCGTAGCAGTAGTGCTTGTCGCCTTGGTTAAAAGTCACGGTATAGAATACATTTATGCCACTGTAATACTTGCCGGATTAATGCAATTGGCGGCAGGGTTCTTACGACTTGGCAAACTCATGCGTTTGGTTCCTCATCCTGTTATATTTGGTTTTGTTAATGGCCTGGCCATTATCATCTTTATGTCTCAGTTGGCTCAATTTAAAAATGAACAAGGCGATTGGCTGATTGGTACTGAATTGTATGCATTCTTGGGTTTAGTGGTAACCACAATGATTATCATCTGGGGCTTACCCAAACTTAAAAAATCATTACCAGCGTCACTAATTGCTATTCTAGCCATATTTGGCATTACTTTCGGTTTCGACATAGATACAAAAACGGTAGGTGATATGGCTTCTATAGAAGGGAGCTTCCCTCCTTTTCATTGGCCGAGTATTCCTTTGAACCTAGAAACTTTAGAAATCATTTTACCCTATGCCTCTATCGTTGCAGGAGTTGGTTTGATTGAGAGTTTATTGACTCTCAATATTGTTGATGAAATAACAGGCACACGAGGAAGAGGCAACAAAGAAGCTGTAGCTCAAGGTACTGCAAACATTCTGTCAGGATTGTTTTCCGGCATGGGTGGATGCGCTATGATCGGTCAGAGTTTAATCAATATTTCGTCAGGTGCAAGAGCAAGGTTAAGTGGCATTGTAGCCTCCGTAATGCTATTGGTATTTATCATGTTTGGTTCTGAGTTCATTGAAAAAGTTCCCATGGCCGCATTAACAGGACTTATGATTATGGTCTCAATTGGGACCTTCGAATGGGCTAGTTTTAGAACGCTTAACAAAATGCCCAAGTCTGATATTTTTGTCATGGTAATAGTGACTCTAGTTACTGCCGTTCTCCACAATTTGGCTTTAGCGGTTCTTGTAGGTGTCATTATTGCCGCCTTGGTTTTTGCATGGGACAATGCTAAACGCATTCGAGCACGAAAACACATTGATGAAGATGGTGTTAAGCATTATGAGATATATGGTCCTTTGTTTTTTGGGTCGGTAACAGTATTCAACGAAAAGTTTGATGTGGAAAATGATCCTCAAGAGGTCATTATAGATTTTCAAGAAAGTCGAGTGGTCGATATGTCAGCTATAGAAGCCTTAAATAAGATCACAGAAAAGTACATGAAAGCGGGAAAAACTATCCATCTCAAGCACCTAAGTCCTGATTGCATACAATTACTAAAAGATGCAGAAAAAATTATTGATGTCAATGTCATTGAAGACCCCACTTATAAGGTCATGGTAGACTCTATTTGATCTATTATAGTTAATCTTGCCTTATGAGAGAAGGACTCTTGATTTTATGCTTTATTTTCAACTTCATTGAAACCGCAAAAGCTCAAACTCATGAAGAATTTATCATCCAGGTAGGACCTTCGTTTCCTTCAGGAGAATATAAATCTTCAGGATTTAATGGTGGTTTAGCTGAGAGAGGTATTCAGGCCAAGTTTAGCTATGCATATTGGTTTCATCCCAATGTAGGTATGAGTTTTAATGTACAACACATGAGTAATGCAGTCAATGAGACAGAATATTTAAAAAACTCCGCTCTATTGTCTCCGGGTATTCAATACAACATAGAGTCTATTTCTAAGTGGAAAGTAAATTCCGCCATATTAGATTTGATGATTAATGCCCCGCTTATTGAAAATAGACTAGCTCTGGGCTTTCATTTAGGTCTGGGCCCTTCGTTTTCCAAGTCACCGAGTATCAGGCTTAATGCGCAAAGCAACCAGACCGGTGTTCGTGCTTATCAGGAATCGGTAAACTCAAGAAGCTTAGGACTGAATATTGGTACAAGTCTAAGGTTTCATTTGCAAGAGAAATTGTATTTCACCGCAGGCATACAGTATTTTAATACCGAAGCAGATTTTGATAATATTGATGTTACTGTAACAGATGCCAATGGCAACAGTGTATTGAGAACTTCAAGTTCGAGTCAAATTATCTCTGCACTTAATCTTTCAGGCGGATTGATTTTTGAACTTTAGATTTCTTTATTAAAATCACGTAGTTCTACTCATGTATCTTCTGACAGACCATTCTATTTTTATAGGAATAAACTCCAGTCTGTATGGATGAACTCCATGAATACAGTATCAATCCTTTTTTAGAACAAGAGTTCGAATGGTTAAAACAAATCATCCATTTTCGATTTGAGCATTTTTTTCAAAAAGAGAAAACCTCTGCCTCGATAGATGACTTCTCTCCACCTCTAATTGGCACACATACTGGTTATGAGCAATTTTTGTTAGATTTTCAATTGGACTTGAATGAACGACTTGTCATTGCAATGGCCTTGGCAACGACTTTAAAACCTGAGTTATTCAACCTTTTTCATTTAGAAAACAAAGTAACTGGAAAACAATACAACGAATTTGGTGGGCTGATTGAAAACAATAGCTTTACTCCTACTTACAGAACAGCTGCATTTTTGCTGAATGACGAACCTGAAGCACTTCCATTATCCATTTATGCTCTTTTTGAGCAGAATCATATTTTTACTTCGTCGGGTATCATGAATTTTTCATCGAGTAATTTTCAAAAACGACTGGACACACCCATTAAGCTAAGCCTAGAAACGGAATATCTGATTTTAACCGGAAAGCCATATAAAGCAGAGTTTAATTCAGACTTCCCGGCCCAAGAAATATCCACCCCTTTAGAATGGGAAGACTTAGTCATTTCAAAAAAGGCCTTGCTTGAGCTAAAAGAGGTTCTTGCATGGTTTGATTGCGAAGATTTATTCAAAAATGATCTGCATTATTCAAAATGGCTGAAAAAAGGATACCGTGTTCTCTTTCATGGCGCCTCAGGAACGGGTAAGACATTAACTGCTTCATTGATTGGCAAAACAGTTAACAAGCCTGTTTACCGTGTTGATCTCTCGATGGTGGTGTCAAAATATATTGGAGAAACCATTAAAAATTTAGAGAAAGTTTTTGCAAGAGCTGAACGCAACAGGTGGATACTTTTCTTTGATGAAGCTGATGCCATTTTTGGGAATCGTACCAATACCTCTTCTTCAAATGACCGACATGCAAATCAAGAAGTAGCCTATCTTTTACAACGCATTGAGAATTTCCCCGGCATGATTATTCTGGCCACTAATCTGAAAAAAAACATGGACATGGCTTTTCACCGCCGCTTTCAATCTATCATTTATTTCCATGCCCCTGACCGAGAACAGCGTAAACAGCTTTGGCAAAGAATTTTCCCAAAGGAGCTTGGTTTGTCACAAACTTTCATTAATGAAATGGCTGATGCATACGAGTTAAATGGAGGAAGTTTAATCAATGTCCTACAAACTGCAAGAATCAGATCTGATAAAAGTACTTCTCTGCTTTCCGAAAATGCAGTTCGTATTGCAGTTCAGAAGGAAATCGAAAAAAGTGGTAAAAAGAAAATCATCTACAATTCATAGATTATCTCCATGACACAAAAATGGCTTGCTCCAACCAGGGCAAATTGATAATTGAATAAGACCAGGGAAGAAAATCCAATAAGATATCTGTACCGCTTTTTTCTACATAAAGTTGTAAAGCTCCATCTTTGGCTTCTAATTTTCCACGTCGTTTTAAGAAAGTGTTTTGAAGAGAGCTAATGCTGCTCCCTTTTAATTTTTCCCAATGTTGTATACACGCATTTAGCATATTATCGACCATTTCATAGGCTTCTTCTTCTACATAGTCAGGTAAATCCAAAACATCATTCACCGCCTTGCCACATAAGACTTTAGGAAAGGCCAATTCATCTTCCTCTATTTCTCCCTCTCCAAACTTCTCTCCACAGGCCATGTAATGCAAAAGCAAAATCGCTTTCACAGTTCTAGCCTCATCATAAAATTGCTTTTCATGATCAAGGTAGTCTAAATTGACAAATATTTGCTTTAGAAAGGGATGAAGTAAGATCAAACCGACGTGATCCAAGTCCATATCATCATCAAATCCTTCCTTTGCTTGCTCTTCCTTTTCAGATTCTTTATTCATTGGTGGTTCATCAAAATGATCGGTTAAAGCTTTTTTATCTTGGCTTATCAATTCCTCGATTTTATCAATAATTTTCTGCCAATCTGCTTTTTGTTGAAGATTTAACTTGGACTCAAACTTCATCAGTTGCACACCTGTATAATGTAGTTGAAGATGCATAAAGGTTAACCAGCCTTTAAACACATCCCAAATGTTCCCTCCCCTCAGTAATTCACGAAAGACCTCTTGCCAAAATAGTTTCTCGAAAATGAAGAAGGCATGCGGACGGTAAATGGAAGGAATATGTTGATAGATGTATTGAAGCTCGTGAAAATAGTATTGTAATACTGAAACATCTGCAAGGGGGATATGATTTATAAAGTTTAATTTGGATGTCGTCGACAACTTCAACCATTGATCCAAACCTTGACGAAAGACATATTGCATTAATCGTTTCATCTTATCTCTTCCTAATTTCTTAAACTCAAAGTCACGAATTGCAGCTTTGTTTTCCATGAACATTAAGAAATCAACAAGTTCCTCATCTCCCCCCCATTCTAGGGTCAGAAATAACCTATATGCTTCTAATTTTTTTCTGGTCTCAAACAACTTTCTAAATGACCCTGAATGTTTTCTTAAGTGAAACAACACAGGTTTATGTTTTATTAAAAATTGACTCCAATCATTAATGGGTTGAAAAAGAGTCTGAGATAAAGCATTTTCCAGCCATCTAAGTTGGGTTATACTCAAACTTTCCAATTCCTCTTTTCTAAGCTGAGTAAAGTCCCCCAAGTGTTCAAACTTTGTTGGCTTTTTTTGTTTTTGATCGATTCTATCTTTCGATTTTAAGAAGCTTAAATAATTGAAAGAATAAAATTTCTCCTTAAGTAAGCTGATCATCGTCATTTCCAATTTATGTTCTAAGTCTTGCTCGCTGATTTTTAATTTAGTCGCAAAACGTTTTAATAGCTTTAGCCAAATGGATTTGAAAGTTTGCTTTCCTCTATGCCGAAATAATACCTGAAAGAAAAGTACAGTGGTGCTTTTCTTTCTTCTTTGATCAATCGTTTGATCAAAGAGGGTATACATATCTATTATCCATTGTGCTTCTTCACCGTAAATTAATCTTATCAACGCCTCTAATTGTCTTTGGTTTAAGCGGTAAATCCACTTAAGTATAAAGTCTTGTTGTACATTTTTTAATTCGAAAAGTGCTTTTAAATGTTTCACATCTTCCGTTGACAAAACATCAGTATAATTAAGTAGTCTTTGAAGCAGATGGAAAGAAAGTTGTGGCTTATCTCTTCTTAATCTAAAGCTTTGAATCTCATTTCGATAATGTTCAAGAGACCTTTTAGATTCAAAGTTCGGATCTACACTCCATTCTAATTCCGAATTCCTTTCTTTAAAAGAGCTATCGTACTTCACCACGGTCTTCAAATCATAAAGTAGCTTTTTAGGTGTTGTGCCACTCTGTTTTTTCGCAAAATGAAGAAGAAATTTTAAAGGAAACTCCTGATTAAAACCATACTCTTCTATAAAGTCTATCGCCCAACTTCTAAAAAAGAGGTAGCGCTCCCTATCGCTTTGAAAATCTTCTCTTTGATATACTCTGATCAGCCTTTTCCAAGCCAATTCGATTTCTTCCCTCTTCGTCCTGTGCTCTTGTTCAAGCACCTCCTCCTTCACCTCTAGTAAGACCTGAGATAACATTGCCATTTGAGGGCTAGAACTAAGCCTCGTTTCCATCACGGATTTTAACAATTTCAATAAAAATCTATGCTCATCCAAGTTAAAATGATGAGCTAGTTTTCGGCTATGAAAACGAACAAAATTCCTTGCATCAAAAAAAGAAGAAAAGTGTTGGCTAAAGTAGTCCAGAGTAAAACTCCATATTGCCCTGTGAAATGAATTATGATTGGTTTGTTGTTCCTCCTGTTGATTAACCTTTAGCAATTGCTCATGATACTTGTAGATAAATGCCTTATTTTTTGAGCCAACTAAAATGACACTGACCTCAAAAAGGTATTGAATTTTTAGTGGATTTAACCAATGCTGCTTAATGCGTTTTATCCCTTCTCCTTCGATCAACCATGCTCTAAGTTTATGATCTCTTTGAAATGAAGACTTGGTTTTCAATAGTTGTTCTATCTCATTAATTGTTAAGTTCCTGTCGTCGTCTTTTTCATCAAAAAACCGGATGCCCTCTTTATGTCTCTTTCCTAGCATTTCTAACCTTAGTTCCTCTAGTATATCAAGCAATCGAATTTGATCTTTTTTATAAAAATCGATCTGATCAATGGCCTCAAAAAACAAAGAATAGAAAGCCCCGAATGAGAGATTATAATGTCTGGCCAACATCTGCAAATGGTATTTTACAAATTGCTTTCTTGAAAAGCGACTACCTTTAGCATTAAAGATGTAACGCAAAGTAAACTCCCAAACTACCTTATGAAAATCAGTTTTAGAAACCGATAATCTTATTCTGTTTTTTTCTTTTTGTTTCAATAACTCCTTGTGATAAGAAATCACAAAAACGCTATCATTAGGAATCAACCGATTTAAAGTCTTTTCAAGTAATTGTAGGTATGCCAGCTGAACAAAACGCTTTATTGCAAAGTTTGGCCATAAGACTCCATAGATTAAAGATGGAAACGAGCGTTTTTTTATTTCTTGTTCCCAGGCAGACTTAAATGGTTGCCGCTTTCTTCCATACCATGGATAAGTCCCATTTAGCAAATAATAAATAAGTGGATGCAGAAATCTGTATTCCTCTTCACTTTGTTCATGCTTTTCTCCACTCTTTTTTTTGTAATCAATTAACCACTCTTGCAATGCATGCTCAAACCGAATTGGAAGTACTCTTTCTAAATCAGCTTCCTCAATCTCACCTAAGTCTAAAACAAGTTGAGATTGCAATAAGTCCTGATTAACAAAGTATTTATCAGAAAAAGCATTAAGAACTGAGTGCAAAGACTGATTAAAAACTTTAATGACTCTATCTTCTACTTTTTGATGTTCTACTGAACAAAGCTGGTTCAAGTCACATTTAAAGGTATTTACCAAATGAGGTTTATTGTTGTCCACCTTTTGGCTTTAACTTACTAAGCAATAATTCTGTGGCATCATCTCCAAGTTCAATATCAACATCTTGTCTAAAAGTGCGTTCATTGATTCCCGATTCAAACTCCTTCATTTCTTCATAATCTAACCAAGCAAACTGTATGCTTAAATGGGCTGGCATAACCGATGTGATAATCTTCTCAACATTCTGCTGAAAACTTTTGGACTGAAAGCGTTTACTCCATGATGCAAACACAAACACAACACTGTGCCATTGTTTTAATTCTTCCTTTCTAAACTTTGAACAATCAAAGAGATAAAAACCTTCGCTCTGCTTATTAATCTCATAAAAGCGTTTGATCCAATGATTAATGCTCTTTATTAAAGCTTTCTTGTTTCTGCTTTTGTGAATTAGATTAGGTATATCTGTATCACCCAAGGTGAGAAACAAACCATAATTCTTTTCTCCCTTGATTCGCCTGACACTGTAATTGCTTCTTTCGGTTCCTGAAAGTAATAAGGCTTCTAAAGGATGGTCTGTTGTCAGATAAAAGCGTCTTTCCTTTTCTGTCAACTCCCTTTGATACAATTCATCCAAATAGTCCTTTACCCTAATCGATCCCTCATCATCAAGTTTAAGGTAACGAATACCCAAATCAGAGATTGCTTGACTCAGCGGTGCCTTAACGGGATCATCAATCCATAAACGCAGTAAAATCTCCAATTGAAGATAACTTAGCTCGTCTCTATATTTGGTATTTAAACTTGTTTTACTACGACTGATTACCGGTAATAGTTCCAGAAGCAATTCCTTACATTTAATTCTTTGAGTCAGTGAGTCCGGGTGGTTACCATAATACAGATCCGGCAAGTCGACATCCATTTCATAATCAAATCTTGCAAGCAGATGATTCAATACGTCATTTCTTTCTTTTTTATGGGAAAGTGAATCTACTTTAGTCGATTGTAATTTTGCAATGGATTGGCTTAAGTGGTTGTACTTATAATCTATTTCCGGCGAATGAATAGAAAAAAAAGCCGAGAGTTCTGAAAGTTGCTTCATCGAATTGGCAATCATCTGCTCAAAGGGCAGTATAAACTTTTTAAACTGCTCGTTATCCACCTTAAACTTCTCATTACTATCGCGTTTGGTATACTGGTAAATAGAGGGAAATTCTTGTAGCAGAGTGTAAAATTCAGCAATCCTTCTGTCTCTTGTTTTCTCAGAAATCTTATAAGAAGCTTGTTCTTCGGTAATTAAGTCGTATTGGCGTCCATTTATTTGAAGTAGTTTGTGATACTGGTAGGCCACTTCTTGTTCATTAATCTCAATAGATTTGTTTTCCTTAAAAATCCTGACATTATGTTTTTGTGATGGATCTATAAACGGAAAGTATCGGTCAACATTAATTTGTTGATCAAAGATTTGCTCATCAACTAAAATAGAGAAATCATTTACTCGAACGAGACCTTCCAGTTTCATTAAATCTCCTTTAACCTGCTGTAGATTAATGTATTTATAAAACGGTTTTAAATCTTCACTTAATATTATTCCGTTATCGAGTTTGGGGCCACTATATATTTCCTCCAAAGATTTTCCCTCCTTTTGAAGCGTTTCCAGACTATGAATCGGTGGAACCTCATTGACCAGCTCTTCATTAAATGAATAAATAAGAGATGCAAACAACTTTTCAGCAGAATGATCAGACGAAAAATGAAAATCACCATTGAGTGTAACTTCTTTTTTTTCAATAAAAGAGACCTTATTCAAAGACCATCCTATACTTTTCTGTTGATTAAAGAGACTTTGAATCTCTTCTTTGACTTCTTCTGTTTTCGCCCATATTTTAAGCTGTACAATCAAATTAAAGCTTCCCTTACTCGAATCATGAACTTTAAGCCAAGCATTTGAAATGGCTTCTATTTTATCAATTATCAAAATTCTAAAGTCAGAAGTAGTCACAGGAGCCGTTTGAAATATCTCTTCTGCAAGAAACAAGGCGTTATCATTTAACTTAAACTTCATGCCTTTTTCCGAAGAATGAAGAATGTCTTCGATACTGAAATCTAGTTTATAATCTAACTCGGTTAGCACATAACACAAAGCCTCCAACATTGTTAACCCCGGGTCATGAGGGTTAAAATCCGTCCAGACTTGTCCACTCAGTTTTTGAGCCCATAAAAGAGCTGTTTTACGGTAGTCGTAATAATTAGATGGTTTATACTCTATTTGCTCTAAGTTCACTTTTAAGCTTGGGTTTTCTGCTGTCCCGGATTGGTTATTGAAATAACACCACCCCAGTTACACATGCATTTTGATGTGTTTGTTACACAAGGCTGCTTTCCTATCATTACCGTTGGACTCCCGGGAGTCCATGGAGAAGATGTTGCAGGAATGCATGGCATAGGTGTTAACACACCAAGAGCTGCGGCAGTAGCAGATGCCACAGTGGGATTGGCTAAAGAGTTACACATTCCAAATGGCAAGATGTTAAGCAAAGGAACATGATCCATAATATTTGCTGCAGGCATATAAGAGGTCATTACCCGGTTTTTTGGCAATACCACTAAAGAGGATGGAGCGACTCCAAAAGAGCATTGCATCATTGCCCCCATACATACTACTTGTCCCATATTAAATTTTTAAGATTCATCTTTTTTCTCAAATCTGGTTATAACTACCGTTGCTATGGTAGATTCCACGAGTAAGACCAAAAATTGTAATGCGATAAATACCGCAACTAATACCCCCCAGTACTCCCACTTTTCTATTTTCTCTTCATCTAAGAATTCATTGAGTTCAAGAAATTCACTTTCCAACCAACGATTAGCTATAGCTGCAAAAATGATGGCGAGAAGCATTACAATAATTGATGTTATTATCGATTTTGCAATGGTCTGTTTTAACCAGTTAAATACGAGCAACAAAATTTTCATGGTATTCTTTGACTTTTTCGATACTTCGTATTCTCTTTCAAATAATAAATACCATAACCCATTAGTGTCCCAAAAAGCAACCAACTTCCTACAGCATAATGAGAACTGAACAATATCATATAGAGACTTATACCTATAGGTAAAAGCATCAATACCAAACTAAGAATGGAGAAACTGGAAAGTATGCTTCGCATTTCCTTTCTTCTTAGAGATAAGAGCAGACCGGATATAAGAATGATCGCTATCAAGCCTACAAACCACTTTAATAGAGTGATATCAGCTAATATTTCTTTAGGAGAAAATGAATATCCTCCAACTTTATCATCAACATTACTCTCACTCATTAAAGAATCAGGCAAAGGAATATTCCCAAATTTGTGTTCAATTAGCTGCCATAGCTCAGTATAGCCATTGTCATAACCTAAAGCCCATATGCCTGCACCGGCCAAGCTATCTGTATTGATTAAATCGTATTTATGCGACAATGCTTCTTTACCATCAAACCATATCTGGTAAAATTCTTCCTTCTCTTTCAGGTTGTGAAAAGAGGACTTGCTAATTGAATCAAACTGAGACTGGGGCAAGTATTTCTTTCGAGCCTCACGATATAAAACATGCTTACCAAACTTTATCTTTTTTGAAGGAAATTTTAAATCAGACACTTGCCATAAGCCTCCATAATAGGGAACAACAAGAATCAATTGCTTAGGATTCAAGCCTCTACTGAGATACTGATCTACTGAAGTTTCAACGCTATAACTGCCCCATAAAGGTTGACTATGCAATGGAGCAATTGGACCGGCCTCCTTACTCCATGACCCAAAATAATCGTATCCCATCAAAAGGAAAAACTCAACTTCAGGTTCTAAAAGCTTAGCATTGTATGTGCCATGAACATCGATTGCCGGAATGGTCATGCATACTTTTTTATTTTTATCCTTCAACTCGTCTGATAGGTCCTGAATAAAACTACTGAGCTCATCACTCATTTCTCTAGGCACATTCTCAAAATCTATGACTACACCATTTGCATTATGAATATCAAGTTGAGTCACTATATTTATTATTGCTGCTTCTTGAGCAGATTTGTTTTTTAAGAATTCGCTGTTTCTACTTGCTGTGAAATTTGTAACTGTAAAGTACAATCTACAATGGTGTTTGTGAACTGAATCTATCAGCGAAGTTGTAGCCCAGTCATGCGTTGATTTAAACTCACCGCTTGATGGGTTTAACTCAAAAGAAAAATAGGCTACCGCAGTTAGAAGGTCATAGTCATAGCTTTCATAAGCCGTCCCCATCCAATACGGGTGAAAGCCGAAAACTTCCTTTCTTACCGTATCGCTTTCAGAGACATAAATATGATCTTGAATCTGATGGATAGAATCCCATTCCTCAGCGACATGAACGCCCATCTTGGCTATGTTACTAAACATGCCAACGCGTGAGGAAACTGTACTTGAATCTTTATGAACAGCTTTAGCTTGAACATTGGTAGGACTTGTTTTTTTGTGTTTTTTCTTTTTTAAAAACGATGAAAACAGTTTAAACACTTTTTTGAATCCCTTGGCCTTTTTTTCTGCAGCACCAAGTTTTTTCTTTGCCCCTCCAACTTCAGTTTTGACATTGCCTGAATCTATTTGTATTGGACAGAAATGATGATTTGCACTTAAGCTATTAATTGAGAAAAAAGTCAGTAAAAGTATTATCAGTCTCTTGAGATTCATTACTATTTCTAATCACATAAAGATCACTCAATACTCGATTAAAAAACAGCGTAGAAGTACCCCTTTTTTAGATGAATGGAAGCTGAAAGATACTCTTTTTAGAAATTAACGTCTTTAAATTTTTTTTTCTCATTGAATGTATTATATTTGAATGACTTTCAATTAAATACAAATTATTTCAACCAAATAAAAATGATTAATCTAGCGATTGCTGATAACGAAACCCTATTTAGAGAAGGACTCGTTAATATTCTGAGCGGTTATCCCCACATTAATGTCTCATGTTCAGTATCTGACGGAAAACATCTCTTAGCTCAAATTAATGAAAGGAACATTAGGCCTGATATTTTCATTATTGAGTTAAGAATGAATCCACTTAACGGCATAGAAACAACTAAACTCCTGAACCAAAAGTACTCAGACTGCAAGGTCATTATTCTTACTTCACATTACAGTCCTAGTTTTGTCAACCACATGGTAAAAATCGGGGTAAACGCCTTCTTGCCAAAAAGGATTCATCCCAATGAGCTGATTTTTGCAATAGATGTTGTTGAAGAAAGAGGTCTATATCTCACTGAGGATTACTCTAAAGCCATTCGTTCGAGATCAAAAAAGATCAGAAAGATTCAATTCTCACGTCATGATAACCTGACCAAAAAGGAGCTGGAAGTGTTGCGTTGGATTTGCCATGGTTACACCAATCAAGAAATTTCTGACAAAGTGTTTAGAAGCGTGAGAACCATAGAAGGACATCGACAGCACCTGATAGAAAAAACCGGTGCTAAAAATACCGCGGGTTTGGTTGTTTATGCTTTAGCAAATAAGTTAATTGATATTGACGAAAAGCTTCTAGAATATACCCTATCGCAACACTATAGTAGTGTTGCGATATGATAATTAACCACTCCCTTATCTCCATAGTCTGAGGCGGTTTTCATTTCTAAACCATAATCGAAAGGTGTACCAAACCAACGCACCCGAATTCTTCGCCACCATCTCCAGCTGTAATAATTGTGTGTTCTTCTTATCCTACCCTGCTCACCCGTATAAGCGTTTAGCAATACCGCATGTAATAATGCATATTTCCCTTTCCCTTCTTCATCACGAGCATTAGCCATTAGCTCAAAAGCAGAAACCCCTTTTAGTCCGGTTAAAACCACTTGCCATTTGCCATTTGCCTTTATCTCACCTTGCGCATAAGTTCCAATTCGCCCTTTATAACCCAGCTTACCTTCTATATCTAATGCATAGTTGGGGCTTCTTTTATTGAGTCCAATGCAATTATTCTGAGTAATAGAAATGGCAGGCATTTCGGAATTCTGATTGATGATATCCAAAGTCTTTTCTTTGTCTTCACCTGACAAATTCAACTTCCATGAAGGATTCGGATCACTAAGCTTTTCATAAAGACTAATCACTGAACCGTCCTGTTCGTCTTGAGGAGCTAATTCTAAACCGGCTTTGAAGCTTTTGGCAATGCCATCATCCAATTTATTAATGGTAGAATTAATCAAGTCATGAAAATCTCCTTCCTGAGGACGATTCCCGTTCTTAAACTTTTTATACAGACTACTCCTGTTGTATAGTTTTATCTGTTCTGTCTCCTTCTCTTCTTCCATGTGTTTATTATTTAGTTGAACTCAGTAAGTACAGACCTTTCTCTTTTTCTTCTACCAAGTCTTCCATTGGCAATACCTCTTTTTCTTCCCTTAAAATAAAATCTGTGCCAAGCATCATATTACCTATGGTATTATCTTTTAGACAATCTGATGCATCTTGAATAAACCTGATTTTATGTTTGTCGGCGGGAAGAAAAATACTACGATAAGTGGTGGGTGTTAGAACTTCATTTCCTTCACCAGTATCTACATAAGTAAAATGATTTCCTTTTTGAATAATCTGAACAGCTTCACAAACCTCCACTCTCCATATTTCTTTTATGTTTTTCAAGCTATTCAGTACTCGTATGGTGTTAAATGGATTATCAGCTTCCTCTATTGTATGCTCAGCACTAAATACCCAAGGAGAAATCGTGCGATCTACTATATCTGACAAATGATAAATGGATGGAGGATTTTTAAAGCGATTCAACTCGATATCCACATATACTTCAATCCATTCGATAATTGGAGAACATACTTTTATTTGAATTCCAGGAAAAGATCTGGAATATAGATACTTCTCCATTTCTTCTTTTAATTCACTCTTGAGCTTCCAGTGTAAGAATTCTTTTATCGTTCTAAATCTTGGCAAAATGACCAAATGGACTTCGCCCGGTTTCACTTCTTGTGGATTGGTAGTAGAGGTAGCCACTTTTACCCAAGCAATATTCTCGAATCGTTCGTGCAATAACTGAACAAAATCTTTGGGCCTAACCGCTCTCTTCTTATTGGATAAACGATGCGCTATCCTTCTATAATATAGAGACTCCTTCTCTTTTTGTTTACCTCCAAAAGAAAGCATTGGTTGATCAATGCTTTTTACAAACTGATGTAAGTCCTTATTAACAAACTGTGTTAAGGTATCTGCATTTATGTATTGAAAGGATGCATCTGCATTCTGGCGAACACGACGTGCTTTGGTACTATTTGTTTTCAGCAATAAACAATTGCCGATGTATTTATGGTATTTATTTGATATCGATAACCGAATCCAATTCTTATTTTTTGCATAAAACGGATGTTGGTTGTCAATATCGTAAGGGACTCGAAAGGTAAGCATGCCATTACCTAAGCCACTCTGAAAGGTATTTTCGATGATGTGGTCTTTGTTGATTCTCACCCAGTTTTTCCCTGACAAATATTCCAACTGAGCGTCAATTGATGCGCCTTCAGGCAAATGAGAGGCACCAAATTTCATAAAAAGGTTAAATCCTGCACCTTTGGTCAAGTTTTCAATCCCCAAATAAAAATAGGCTCTGTTTTTAAGCTTTGGCAAGAGTCTATCATTCTCGATCTTCTCTTTTGAAGCCACTTTTAGAATACCATGTGGATGAATGTGATACAAATCGAAAACAGCATTGCTTTTTGATGAACTAATTACTTTTTTTGAAATGTTATCTTTAGAAGAGTAATTCACTTCTACTCTTTTTACAAAAGGCACAAATGGCACTTTTGGAAGTTTGAGATCCATTCTGTTTTTTCGATCTCTGGCTTTTCTTTGAGCATATAAACTCAGCTCTTCGGTATAATGTCCGGAACCAAAACCTACAGTAGGTGCTACTAAAGACAAGTCTAAAAAAGACATGGGGTTCTTAAATGGTTCGATCAATTCTTCATTACGCAATGAAGGCGCTTGAGATTTTTTATTGATGATTACATTCTCAAACCTTGTCTGTTCATTTAATTCTCCACTCTCAGATAGACTAAATAATTTTTCTCTATGGTTCTGCCCTGTATTGGTTTTGAACTCAACTTCAAAATCAGCATCATCAATACCGATTGTTTCATAATCTGCATAGTAAGATTTTAAGTTGGGCTGAGGCAAATTCTCCCATTGCAATATCAGGTCAAGTGTTTTAAGTGATTTACTTGTCCATTCTTTTGAGCCAAGGTAGAATGGATCATCTTTCAATGCCTCTAGGCCAAATAATGGAAAAGGTGTCGAAGTATCTATCAGTCCTTGTTTATTGTAAAAAAGAATTGATTCGCTTCCACATACATCTACCTCTATGTCTATGCTTTGCCATTTTAGTTGCTGCATTAAGCTATATGGATAATAAACGGATTTCTCTTTTAAGCATATTTCTAAAAGAGGATATGAAGTATCATAATCTCCTAAGTGAATTGCCTTGGAGTAATTGACCCAATCTACATCAGATGACGTCAATCTAAAATTGATGCTTATTTTATTGTCCTGCTTATGAATTAAGCCTTCATAGTCAAAATCATATTGCCCTATCACTTTCCATCCTTCACCACCCGTAACACGTAGATTTAAGGTATCATTAAAAAACTTAAACGCTAATTGATCTTTTGAAAGATCGGATTGCTCATATAATTGATGAAATAGTTTATTGAATTTCCTAACACTTGCCTCTTCAAGTTCTAATGTTAGTTTGTAAAGTCGGTTTCCGCTGAAGGAAAAAAATGCAGGAGAGGCTATAGCCCAACCAATTTCTGTTTGTGTCTTATGGTCAGCTTGATCAAAAAGTGACCAACCGGTATCTAACAATAAATGATCTGTAATCTGATCAGCAGGAATATTCACTTGGTAAATACTCGTTATGCCCTCAACATGATGAAGCGGTTCTATTTCGGGAGACGAGTCCATCACCAAAGATCTGGTCTCAGTGATGACTGCATTGGTCAAATAAGTATTCTCATACGTTTCAAAAATGATCTCTTCACCATTATCTCCATAACCTTTGAGCTTTGAATGCTGAGGCAATACAAAATTCTTTTGGCGGTCAGATAAATGAAAAAAAAGAAAAACTTCATCAGCCAAAGCTATTGCAGGTTGATGTTTTAAAATGTCCTTAATGTAATAATCTAGATGTCTCTGTGGTAATTTATTTATTTGAGCTTGCACCTCCTCATAGGCCTTTATGAATCCGTACATTAAACCAATGTGAGCCGGGTGATTCTCTGTACTTATTAGGGCATCCCAATCTTTTGTTTTTAATTCTTTTTGTACCTGAAGTAAACAGTTAAGCAACTGGTTAGAGATATGTTCAAACTGGAATTTTCTTTTTTGAGGAAGCTCTCTAAAACCGAGTCGATTGCTGAGTTGTGTTCTTTGAATCAATTGCTCTAACTTTCCGAGGGCTTCTTGCCGCTCTTTTTTAAAGTCGAGTAATCGACTGATCTCACTCAGGTCTAGTTGAAGAAGACAACTCTTCATTTCTTTAATAATCCACCATTGCTGATAACGTTCAGCCAATCTGTACCATTCATAAAAAGTATTGATTTGCTTACTCAAGTAGTCTGCAGAACTTAAACGGCCATGAGATTCCCAATTTTTTAAAATGATCTCTCTTTCCTTTTGCCACCAAAAAAGATTGGCTTCATAAATATCTACCCAATAAAACAAGAGTTGTTCTTTAAAAAATGCATCCCATTGGCCTTTTACCCGCCCGTCTTCTTCAAAAGGGATTTGAGCATAGGTCGACAATAAACTCTTTAACAACTGTTGGGTATTGCGCTGATCTACTTGTAATGCTTTCACCGATCTTTCAAATTATTCTGTATCGTGAATGTGCTCAAAATGGTCAATCTGGGTTCCTTGTGTCAAGTAAAAAGGAAACACCATATTTCTTCGACTATTGGTTGCTCTAATGACATAAGTCAGATCCACATGCATAGCTCCCTCCATTTGATTCTCTTGCACCAGTATATTTTCTATCTCTATTCTGCTTTCATAAAGTGTAATGGCTGTACGGATATAGTCAGTAATAATGTTTTCAAAAGAATTGTCCATTTTTTCGTAGACCATCAGCATCAGATCACAACCAAAGTCAGGGCGCATGATTCGCTCTTTCTTCATGGTGTTCAATAAAATAAAAAGGCTTTCCTCAATGTCTTCTTCTGCGGAAACCATACGAACACTTTTGGTCTCCCAGTTAAACTTTAGCGGATAACTCCATCCCCTGCCTAAAAAGGCTTTTTCGTCCTGACTAATTTGAAATTCTTGCATAGGGTGCTAGATTAGCACCAAGTTAACACCCTTTAATTCTTTAAAAAAGGGTGTTTTTACGTGTTTTTACGCTTTACCTTTGCCTAAAACGAGACATTCCGTTAGCACTCATTTGAACATCCATCACATCGGCAACACTTCGATGTCTTTCAATAAATTCAACACCTAAAGTCTGAAGTCCCTCATCCATAGCATCAAAAAGTTCAGCACCTGGTTCACCTATTCCTCCTGCAAGAAAAGCCCTAACTCTCACATGATCTTCCTCTTCTGCGCCAATATGATTAAGCATCTGCACAATAGATGCTGCAACATTAGTGCCTGAATCGAAATGCCCAAGTGAAACTCTGGTTCTTCCATCTTTAACTAAAATAAGCCCTAATGCCACACATGGTCCAAGGCCAACTGTATATGCAGCATCATCAGGACTCACATCAGTATGAGTTCCTTCCCAACCTTGTTCCACTTCATGTGCATTATCAGCTGGCTGAGCTCCAAATCTCGGATCTTCAAAAGTGAATAGGCGTAAGAATTCGTTTAACTGTACTTCATTAACATCATCTAGAATTAATCCTAAAGTTTCTAACCTTGCACCTATAAAATCTCTTAGACTTGCATCTGCAGCTTTCATGGCCATTCTAGGTGCCCCTCTAAAAAGGCTAATGATCTTAGCTCTAACCCATGCATTATAATCTCCTTCAGAAATAAGCTGAAAAACATTGGACTTTTTTTGCTTAACAGCACTATCCCTTAATTCATTCTTAATTGTTCCATTGATATCATTTTTTTTTCTCAGCTGTAAGGCCCTATATCCCATCACATCTGCCTCCTTTTCTAAACCTTGATCGTCATTGATAAGTGCCCCATCAAAACTCATTGTTGGTTTAACCCTACCTTGTTTTTGTTGTACCACATGCCAAGCCTCATGCGGCAAATACTTTTCTTGCCCTGAAGCCAAATGAATTTGATTACCCTGTGCATATGCATGGGCATTTAACTGAGAAGGTTTAAAAGAATTGTAATGTACTTTAACATCATCCATCGAATAACCAGAAAGGCTTTCTATACCGACTTTCAAATTATCCGGAAGTCCTGTTTGATTTTCTTGACGCTGCACCAAATTGGCTATGCTCAATTCTTCTTGGTGAATAGGATTTTGACTTTCTACTTGAAATTGTTGATTAACTTCTTGAATTCCTTTCTCAGCAGAATTTACTTTCTGTTTGGTCTTTTGTGATTTACTAAGGTAGCTTGAACTCATACAATTGATTAGTTGATACGCTTAATTCTATTTTATATATTATTATACTTTGAGTTTTAATCATACTTCATCAACTTCTTCATACATCTCTAGAAATTGTTGTTTAATCACACGAGCAAAAAATGACTTTTTCTCTCTACTTAATGCTCTACCTGGGGATGGAATAGCAATGCCATAAATACCACCCATCAATACCAGCATAATGTACGTCCCGCGATTATTCGATTCTTGAAAATTTTGATTTGCTATATTCCAACCATAAAAATCACCCAAAAATCCTCTTCTTGCTCCGGCATCATCAGTTCCATTTAATCTAGTAATTAATTTAGCAACTTCACTGGCAACAAGTTGTATACGCCCGGACTTTAACTTAGCACCTGAACCTTCCATTCGCTGTCTCGCTTCATTATTTAGTACCTCCATCACATTAATACACATAGAAGCTAGAAAAGATGGATCAGAAGTATGTGAACTAAGTCGATCTACATGAGAATGGGCTTTTCCGATGATGTCTTCCATTATTGCAATATTATCTTCTATCCCTGTGCTCTCTTTCTCGTACTCAACAAATGGCAAATAATATTCTTCTGGATGTGACTCACTTCTTAACTTATGCCACTCAGAAAATGTCTGACGTTCTCCATAACCTGAAAGAGTACTATAGTCTTCTTCTCCCGAACTAACGACTTTGTACCACATATTTCCATCGTCATCTGCATACCACTTTACTCCATCCATCAATATATCCCATGTTTTAGTAGCGTTCGGTTCTGTATATTCCTCTATCCAGACAGCTTGCAGTATTTTCGGAACAATTCTCGTGGTTGCATAGGCTTGAACCGGTTTCTCTTTATAACCAGCAATCTTGGTCCCCATCACATCTGCTTCCTTCTCCAAACTTTGATCATCATTGATCGCGGCTCCATTCACCTTTGCAGTTGCTTGAACCCTCCCCTGTTTTTGCTGCACCACATGCCAGGCTTCATGGGGCAAATGCTTTTCTTGTCCAGAGGCCAAATGAATTTGATTGCCCTGAGCATACGCATGGGCATTTAACTGAGAAGGTTTAGAAGAATTATAATGTACTTTCACATCGTCCATTGAATAACCAGAAAAGCTTTCTATGCCAGTTTTTAGATGATCAGGCAATCCTGTTTTATTAGATCTTGCCGCTTTTTCTTTTAATTGCAATTCAAACTGAAATTCAAGATTCTTTTTTTCTTGTTGAATTCTACTTATAGAGTTTAACTGTTTCTCATCCCTTTTGGATTTGGTATTTTCTTTGTGATCATACATAATTTCTAGTTTTCTCTAAACTTCTTTTCCATCAATATAATAGATTTCTAAACTGACAGGGCCATTTTCTAACTGCTGCCTAAGTGAATCTCCTGGATTAGCTTCATCCCAAACAGATACTTTTAATCCCATACCATCAGGGTGACTTAATCTACCAATCCAACTCGCATCTTCCACTATTGCAAATCCGGATAGCATTCCCACTGTTTCCCAATCACCTAGGGTCTTTAACAGAACATAGTGATGAGGTGGTAAGTCTTGCCTTCCTTCAATATCTTCTCCTTCCTTTGCACGATTAAGAGTAGCTCTTGTCACATCTGTCCAGCCGGTAAAGGTGTGATTTCCTTGAGTAGTTCCTTCCGCATGCATTAAATCAGATAAGCTTCCTATCTTTTTTTCTTCTATCTGAGCTAATTCACTTGCAGAAATACCAGGAAGCAAATAATGTCCTGCCAATTGAATAACTTCTTCTTTCAATTGAACCTGCTGTAAACAATGATTTGTACTCATTTTATAAGTTAATGGTCTATCGCTTACTTTCATCTGCAATGCCTTCCCTCCCATCACATCCGCCTCTTTCTCTAAACTAGCACTATCATTAACCGCTGCTCCATTAACCTGTGTAGTCGGACTTACCCTTCCCTGTTTTTGCTGCACTACATGCCAGGCTTCATGTGGCAAATGCTTTTCTTGTCCTGAAGCCAAATGAATTTGATTACCCTGCGCATATGCATGGGCATTCAATTGAGCAGGTTTAGAAGAATTGTAATGCACTTTGACATCATCCATGGAATATCCAGAAAGGCTTTCTATGCCAGTTTTCAAATGATCAGGAAGGCCAGTTTTGTTAATGGCTTTTTTTTGAATGGCAACTAAATCCTTAGCCGCCTTTTTATCAGCCATTTCCTTAAACCTCATTTGAGCTAATGTTTCAGGTCGGTGATCCGAAAACGGGTTTACTGCTTCTTTTTCATGGCGATTTCGATTAGCGGTTTTAGATTGCTCTTTTTTTCCCTTTTCTTTACTAATATAGTCTGCCATTTTTATCTCTCTATTTAAATAGATAACTCACCCCTACTCTCCAACTATTTTTAATGTCACCTTCTTCAAATCTGTTATTCTTTTCCGTTGTCCAGTATCAATTTGATTAACATCCAAGGTCAGTAACTTTAGATTAGGTAATTCACCCTTTTCAATTGCAGCAACAAGCACCTCTATCTCCGATGATCTAATTTTAGACCCCATGCTAGATAAATCTACTGTCGTTAAATTTTCAAACGCTATTCCTTTTGTTTCAACCGGTTTTGTAAGCTTGACCTTTTCAAGTGTTTCGTGTTGCTCGCTAGTTCCGTATACTAAGTCTTTTAAATCTGCTAGTTTAATATTAGTTAGTGGTTGCCAGCCACTTCCTGCTTCCAGATATTCTATTTTATCCGGAGTAATAACATTCTGTGTCTTATAGTTCCCCCTGCTATCTTCTGTATCTTCTGTCCAACCTTGTTTCCCACCAGTTTTAAATCGCAACATAACTGAAAAGCCTGCTATTTCTTTAGCTTCTTTTTCTTTCTCTTTTTTATCAAATTTGTTAGCATAATGTAATGCCACTTCACTTTGGCTTGCTCCATGAACAAATCCCTTGGAACCTTTTAATGAATCGTCTTTCAATTTACCTTCTGCTAAAGCACTTGCTCCGACATCTGTCCCCCCTTTATTAGGATCTAGACCCTTGGAAAGTATGGTTATTAAATTTTTGTAAGTAGTAGCGTGAAATAAGTATTGCGCTTCTCTTGATGGAGGCCTATTCTTTTCAGATTTGTTTTCACGGACTAAATCATCATTTTTCAAAGCATTACCTAAAAGGCCGGTTTTTACTCTTGTTTTCTTTTCTTTTACGCCAGTTTTCAGCTCCACAAAAGGCTCCTTATCATCGTCTTTATTTAACTGAGTAACTTTCTTAGCGATAGCCAATTCTTTTAAGTAGGTAGGGTTTTTATTTTCTACCTTAAGGCTTGAAGTATTCTTTTTTGAAAAGGAATCGGTACTCTTCGTTTTTCTTTCTTTGCTGTACATGAGCCTATTCATTAACGTTTAATTAATCGATACCATTGCTCCCTTTACGGTCATGTTACCCGAAGCTTTTAGTTCTGCACTAGCTCCACCCGAAGCTTGCAAAGAAGCACTAGCTTTTAAGGTGGAATTGGTTCCTTGAAGGGTTAACCCATTTTGAGCTTTAACCGTTGCATCGGAGCCTTGAGCTGTAAATGCATTTTGAGCTTTGATCGTAATGCCTTTTGCGCTAATCTCCAGATCATTTGCGGCCTTTATAGTCATTGCCTTCTTACTTTCAATGGTCACACCATCCTTATTCATCTCAATCTGGTTCTTGTTCTCATCTGTGATGGTAATGCCTTTGTCTTTATCGCTTATGCTAATAATGTTCTTTCCGGGGGTTTGTATGGTAATGATCTTGTCCTCCTCATTAAAATCAATTTCCATTTTACTCTTGGTCAATATGGTTTTGTGACTGTTTTTGTCATCCGGTGTTTGAGGCGACTTATTTTTTTTGCTGTAAACGCTTCCTAAGATGATTGGAGCAGATGGATGATCATCCAAAAAACCTAAAATGACCTCATCGCCTACCTCTGGATAAAAGAAAGCTCCTACTCCATTTGAAGCGTAGAACGTACTGAGTCGTGCCCAAATGCCATCATCGCTGCTTTGAATCAAAGGCAGAGTCACCTGAACCCTGAACTCATTGTTCGGATCGCTATCGATCTTTTTTACGACTCCGATCTGTAGTCCGTTTACAGCCGGTAATCTTCCGCTTGCTTTGAGTGTATTAACATCATGCTCACGCACAAACCATTCGGCATCTATTCCAACACCTATTTCGGTTTTCCATTCTCCATCGTGCAATTCATGATAAACACTACCTACGAACAGATTACCATTCAAGGCTTTTGCCACACCTTCCAGTTTCACTAAGGTATTCGGCTTGATCTTGGCATTCCCATTACTCACCACAGTTCCTGTGATTCGGGATAAACGTGTCTTGAGCAATTGAGCATTGGCCCATGCTTTTAAGGCATCGCTCTTTAAAGGAAGATTCGACTGCAATTGAGCATTAGCCCCCACAACAGAAGACAATTTTTTTCCATCGATGTTGCCCTCTTTATTAACGCTAGGTTCTTCCGAAGAACCTTTCACTATTTTTTGGGTCTCAGGATCCCAGGCGGCAGCATCAACAGCTTTAAATTGTTCTGTAGATTGTAAAGAGACATCCATGTCAATAAGTGTATCTCCATAGGTCACTGTGGCCACCGGACTTCCACTCACAGCCGGCTTTTTAACTGATAAAGTGCCATCATCCGTAGTCACTACTAATCCATTAATTTCTGCCCGACTGAGTACAAAGTCCCAATCGCTCGCTCCGTATTGTATCACTTCATCGTATTGATAACTGGTGCTATCTACCGATGAAGAAAAGCTGTAATTTCCTAAAACCTTAGAAATGATTGCACTGTCTTTACTCTTGAGGTAATAAGCATTTTTTTCTCCTTGCGTTGCTTTTATGGCTTCGTCTTTACAATGCACCATGATAGAAGGTCCATCAACCGCATCAACAACTACAGATAAGCTAACTATGATGCCTTTAAATATGGTGTCTTCTGTTGAATCGTAACCTGCTTTTATTTCAATCTTTTTACCGGGATCAAAATTTCCGGAATCACTGTTGGAAAAGCTTTCTTTAGATTTACTGCCATCATTGATCTGTACTTCTGCGGTTGAAATCTTATTGATGCTTTTGTTCACCTCAATTCGATGCACCATCGCATCGGTTTCTTTACCTTCCAACAAAACGGTGATGTATAAAAGATCTAATGACTCCCCCATTTTATTTGTTAAGTTGTGGAAACATCAAAGTGTGTCCTGTTTTTACTTTTCTAAATGTATCCAAGTCATTGACCTTGGCGATTTCGATGTACAATTCCGGAGCTTCATAAATTTCATTACAATACAATGGGATACTATCGCTTATTCCCATCTTCTTTAAATGACTCATGTCAGGCGATTGTTTATTTGCCTGAGCCGCCATGAGCTTAGAATTGGTAAAACCAGAAAAACTAAGGTCTGCCTTTGCCCTTAAGGGGTCGCCATTGGGAGAAAACATCGTATAATTAATGGACAACTTAGTCAGGTTGCAGTAAAACAACAAGTTGCCCCATGAAAGCTTAATGTAATTGGTTCTGTGGCTTTTGCCATTGTATTGATAAACGACCTTTTTAAGGTTAGTTATCTGTCCTTTTACAGATTTCTTCTTGCCGGCAATTCCGGTACCATCCAGATAAATTGTAAAATCAACTGTTTCCAGTCCGACACTGTTAAACTTTGGAGCATTTCCTTCTCCTTCCGCTAAGGATTTAGTGTTTGAGAATTCAACGCTGTGATTATGGGTATAGCTTTCAGGATTGATGTTTGCTTCAAATGGTTGACCAACTGCCGAAGAAAAAGATGCATCGGAGTAAGCATAGATTTTCAACTTAACCAAGCTTCCTGATTTCCCCATTTCTAACGCTTGTTTTTATTCTTTAAATGTCGAATTACTTTTGAGGCACATGCTTTAATAATTTCTTCCTTTAGCAACTTTTGCGAATACGCTTCTTCTGTCTGACTCGGTTTTTTATCAATGATTGTTGATTTGACCACAAGTTCTTTTATGATTAAAGTCATCTGAATTATGATTTAGCTTTAAAGTAGCTGTAGGTCATTTTGAGTGATTCTACAGCATAATTATTATCCATCGCATCTAATTTGCTCACGTTCCATGAGATGGGCCATGCATCATAAAAAGACCAACTCATAGAGGGCTTGCCTTTTTCATCTAACAAATGCACTGTCATGGTGGTGCGCTTGATATTGTCCAACACCGGATCCATCAATATAGAAGCGCATAATTTCCCCAATAAAGAATTCTTGGGAACAAAGCCGCGTTTCAGTTCCAGATCAGTGAATTTCGGACGAGTAGGCACTTTGTGTTTGTAAGCATTGACCCCTCCTTCCGCAATTTCTTCCATGTCCATCTCTACAGAAATACCATCCACTTCCTTAAAGGAATAGGTATCTTTTGCAATCTGAACCTGAAAATAAAATCCCGGAGAGGGGTATTGCTTACTCATTGGTTTAGTTGATTTTATTTATTGGCTATTTCCAAACCTTCGTGAGCAACTTCCAGTGTCTCAACGGCCACTTCATTGCCATCCGACTTAAGGTCGGTACCGGTAATCTTGGTTGGCCATGCATTTTTAAGTGTCCAAGTCATTGTCGGATTACCTCCTTCATCAAGAAGTTTAATGGTAATGGCCACTCTCTTAATGGTATTCATCTTGATCTGATTATACCAATCGAAGAACTGGTTGTCTTTTACAAACACACCTTTCTTAAAGGTGATATTGCTAAACTTGGTCATTCCGGGCATTTTTATCGTGGAGAAAACTGAACTGTCTCCTGCTCTGTACTCTATGGGTTGTGATTCAACATCTAATCCGGATATCTCCTGAAAGGATGTGTTTTTCATTGCCCCACCAAAATCTACCGTAAAGTAAAATTTGGATATGGGCCATGCTTTTTGCGATTCACTTTGTTTTGATCCATCATCTGCCATGATTTCTTATTTTTTTATGTGTTTTTAAATTGGATGAATTATGATTTCTGCATTTGCTGTTCAAATGTGATAACGATGAACTCTGCAGGACGAGAGACGGCCACTTTGACTTCAATTCTCATGATACCTTCTAAGATATCAACTGCCGTCATTGTGGTTCCTAAACCTACGCTTACTGAAAAAGCATCAGCCGGAACTGCCCCCGCCAGAGCACCTTGTTTCCACATATTGGTCAAGAAGTTAGAGATCATTGACTCAATAGAAACCCAGGTGTTTTTAACATTGGGTTCAAAAACATAAGCTTTTGCAGCAAATTTGATCGATTGCTCCAACATGATCATGGTTCTTCTTACGTTCATGTATCTCCAATCCAGACTGTTCGCATCTAAAGTTCTTGCTCCCCAGACCATGGTCCCTAAACCAATAAATGGACGAATGGCACAAACGGCTTTTCCTAAAATTGGAGCGTTTAAATCTTGTTGTTGATTGTGGTCAATCAACACCGCAGGACTAATCACACTACTCACTGCTACATTTGCCGGTGCTTTCCACACCCCTCTTTGGCTATCTACTAAGGAATACACACCTGCCATAGCACCAGAAGGCGGCAATAGGTTTTTCTTCTTAAGAATGGACTCCATGACCAGTTTATAATCAGGAACTGCAATCGAGAGCACACTATTTATAGTATGTGCGTCAGGTGCTTTATTGGCAGCACCGCCATCACCAGCATCTCCACCATCACCTCCGTCTCCGGCATCATCTCCACCTGCATCTGCAGGAGCAGCACCCATGCCGTCAATGTATGGCTTAATTGCAGTTTTCTGAGCATCACCCAAAGTTCCCGCAAAGTCATTACAAACGCCCTGCAAAACCTTAACGCCATCGGCATTTAAGTTCTGAAAGCTGATTTCGGGCAATTGCATAATGGTTGTGTGCAAATAGGGATAATATGCAGCACCATAGCTCAAGTAGTCTGAAGCGACTGCATTTCTAAAATTATCTACCGGATTGAAGGTAGGATCATCCAAACCTCTATCTCCTTGCGTGACATCTAATATGGATACTCGATTTTGTTGTTTGCCACAATGCATCAACATTTGTTGTTGTAAAGAATAGCAATCGCTATCGTCTAGTAAAACTGCATCAGGAATAACTAACATGGTTGGTTCTGTCTCCTTTTCTAGTTTTTTGATTCCCGCTTCAAAAGGCGAAGTTGAAAAATCAGGTGTTACAACACCTTTATCATATGTTCCAACTGCAACAATAAAACAGGTTCCTCCACCATTTTGATAGAAAAACTTGAGCGACTCATAAAGATTGAAGCGAGTGCCGACATCCGCATCTAAGGTATAGGCCTTGTCTTCCAGATGTAAATCCGGTTCGGGCGCATCTTCCTTACTTGTATCTATTTCGGTCAATCCGTAAGTGGTTTTACAGCCTGCACCGTAGAATTGCTCAAACTCTTTAAAGGAGTCAATTTTTACAGGTTTATTCAAAAGAGACTCTCCCTTGAATTTTGCTTTTTGAGTGTATCCAACAAAGGCAGGAATTGCTGTCTCAACACCAACTACGGAATTGGGAAAAGCGCTCTTTTCTTCGATGTATACCCCGGGGGTTTTTAAGTTTAATGCCATAATAATTTAGTTTAAATGGTTATATGAATAGGGCTAATATTTACATTTTGGTCTTGCTTCCTGTATCGAAAGTTAGGATAGGGCAAAATCTTTTTAAATTGCTGATACTGAAAAACATCTTCATTGTTCTCCCACTTGAGTAATAAGCGATCATCTGCTTTGCTCTTGTAAGGCAAAGCTTCGGTTGACCTGAAGGTCATTTTGCCTTGCTCGGTCAATTGCTTAAACGTCCACTTTGACAGTGTATCCTCTAAAGTAAATTGCCAGTTGTCAGACAATTGCTTTGCATGAATCCGATATTCCCAGTATGTTTTTTTTGTTTTGAATCGAATCTGAAACGGAGTCCCCACATTTAAGTGCTCTGCGGAAAGTGCAACTATTCCTATGGCTGTTTTTGGACGATCCCAATGACTTTTCAAACATTTGGAAGCATAAGCTTCAGAGAGTGGTTCCATGAGCAGTTCATTCTGCCCTTGTACGCTAGTCCATTGGTATTTGGGTTGATCGAACAACAAGTCATCAGGAAAATCTGAGTAATACAAAAAATCATCGCTAGTATAACTTAGCCAAAAACAGAACTCTGAATATTCTGTTAAGACTTCTAAGTCTTCCTCGCAAAAACATTTTAAGCCTCCCGACTCGTATTTGATCCTCAGACGGTCTTTATTAACCAACGTTTGCACAAAAGCTAAAGGCTGAAGACTTAAATGCGCTGCTCTTCCGCCAAAGTATTCATGTTGTAGCTCTATTTGAAAAAGTGCCTTCATTGTCCTACTCCGGCATTTGGTTGATGAATACTTGCCAACTCTGCTTCAACGGCAGAAGCATCAATCATGAGCATGCGCATTTTGTATACGACTGAGGGTTGATAATTGGCACCTAATGCGCCCCAAAACCGACTCATGTTATCAATATCAATATTGATCAGGTCAAAATTGAGTTTATCTATTCCGGAAGGCATTGGTGTAGTTGCTGAATTAAACGACGAATGCTGTTGAAAAAACAAAACAATCAGCGACAACCACTCCAATCCGTCTAAATAATGCTCCGTTTGAAAATCCATAGAAAAGAGAAGATATACATTGAGGTAAACGGCCGGATTTTGTTTCACATGCTGACCTGCGCTCTCTGTTTTTGGCATGCGGTGTGCCATGCTTTCGGCCTCTTCGATGTTGACAATAGACATTCTGATCAGATTGTCCGCATCGTCATCTTTTTGGGAATGGTTCAATTGGGAAAGCGAACACAATTGCAACATCTTCTGAGATTCATTTCCCTTTTGAGAAAAGAATTCTTCCAATTGTTCTTTTGTGAATTTTACGGCTTCAGAAAGCATCTAAATAAGTTCTGTAACAAACCTATAATGATAACTTTACGACTAACAGAGTAGTTTTACTCATTTTAAAAAATCGCGTATTTATACCTAATTATAAATCATAGCACGAAGAAAAAGTTCTTGAAAAAGCCATCAAGTTAAAGATCATTTAAACCTAAAATAAAGTAGCTCTAAATAATAGCTACTAGAAGCATTTTATCTAATTTTGCGCCTCCAATGGCCTCGTAGCATAACTGAATAGTGCACCAGATTACGGCTCTGGAGGTTGCAGGTTTGAATCCTGCCGAGGTCACTTAAGAATGAAAAGTCTGCTCAAATGAGCAGACTTTTTTGTATTTAAGAAAATGAGCTTGCTCAAATTTTCTTAAATCAAAAAGTACAAATCTTTGATTTGAGACTTTTCATTTAGACTACGGAACTCAAAGGGTAGACGATTGAAGGGAGTCAATCCCTCATATAGTTTAAAGCTTGCTTTTTTATTTTAAAATAAGCTGATGTTTATTTTGTTGATTTTCAAAGCGGAGCTTTTCAGGATCATCGAAGATCATCCTGCCGAGGTCACTTGAAAATAAAAAGGTTGAAAAGCAAAGGGAGTCAATCTTTTTAAGTTTTTATAATTTAACTCCTATACCTCTATCTTCTTTGCTGTCACAACAAACCAAATTGAACCGAACCCTATAGCCAAACCATCCCAAACATCAGCTATAAATTGTTCAGATAAATAAGGAAATAACAGCTCCGTAACTGCAAAGAGAAACAAAGTAAGAATGCCAACTTCCAATAAACTCAATTGGGTCTGTCGGAAAAAATAAGTCTGCTGCAAGCGATAAGCATAAAGTACAAATACTGCCAAACAAAAAGGATCTAGATAATTGTCGGCAAAAGAAATTTTAACATGAAGCAGATGTTGAAGGATTTGATGAACAATGAATGCGAGAAGTGGTAAGCGAAAGCCATATGATTTGAATTGTGCCATCATAAGGCCGCTAATAGTGCAAATAGTAATATCAATAAGATTAAAGGACTGAAAATAATGATCAATACAATGCCAAGAATACGCATGGTTATTTTATACCATCTTGTGGAACTTGAATCTCCTGACCTGAGAGTGGTCGCATCTCGCCATTGATCAAAAAGATCTTTGGTAGAAGCTTTGAGTTTTTGACCCTTCTTGGGTGACTTTGTCATTTCGGTTAAACTTTATCTTAAGTTACCTACAAAGGTATTCTCTATTTGTAGAAGTAATCGTATTAGGTTCAATTATTTAGGAATAATATCAATTCCTTATATTTATAACATCCCCAATTAACTAAAAACAACAACTATCATGGACTTAGCCAACATCAAATCTCCGGCGTATATATTGATGAAATCAATGCTTTTCCCAATTCAGTGGTACCGGTGGCCACTGCCGTTCCTGCATTTATCGGTTACACACCACAAGCAGAATACGAAGGAAAGTCTTATTTAAATGTCCCTCAGAAGATCACTTATTTTGCTGAGTTCGTTATCATCGAATTTGAGCAGGAAATGGCAAAATCGTAGTTGAAGTGCTTTTTCTTAATGCGCACTTTGATAGGTTTTAAAAGTAATTAATCTGTAATCAATTTCTGTTCTATTCAAAATTATCTTCATTAAAATTTGTTCGATTTCATTTATTTATTTTACTTTGCATTTCAAAGTACTTTTAAATGGAAAAAGAAAAGCAACAAAAAGACAGTCTCGAACAGCTTAGTCAGATCAGGGCAATGATGGAAGAATCTTCCAAATTCATTTCTTTGAGCGGCTTATCGGGGGTGATGGCAGGACTCACTGCTTTAGCAGGAGCAGCCTACGGATATTACATCATTAAAGCCAATCTAGACAGTTCACTATACGATGGTTTTTATTTCAGTCTGAATCACATCACCACTTCTGTTTTTTGGAAGTTGCTGATTGCTGCAACTATTACCTTGGTTGTCGCCATAACTTTTGGTTTTTTGTTTACGCTAAAGAAAGCTAAGAAAAAGGGACAGAGCATGTGGGGTACCACAAGCCAAAGACTACTCATTAATCTGTTGATTCCTTTGGTAGCTGGTGGTGTATTTTCATTGGCCTTAGCTTATCATGGTCTGTTTGGATTAATCGCACCGGTTACACTGATCTTTTATGGCATGTCTCTTTTGAACGCAAGTAAATATACCCTAAGAGACATCCGCAATCTAGGACTCCTTGAAGTTGCTTTGGGACTAATTGCCTCCTTTTACATCGGCTACGGCATATTGTTTTGGGCGATCGGTTTTGGCATTCTCCACATTGTTTACGGCGGACTCATGTATTTCAAATACGATAGAAAATGATCGAAGGATTACAGAAGGTATTTGAGAGTAGGGTCAGACTCGGGCTGATGTCTATACTGATGGTCAACGACAGCATGGATTTCAATTCCCTGAAAGAAACGCTTAAAGTAACCGACGGGAATTTGGCAAGCCATCTTTTGGCGTTAGAGAAGAAAGAAATGATAGAAGTCCACAAAGAGTTTATCGGCAGAAAACCGAAGACCTCTTACTCTGCTACCAAATTGGGTAAACAATTATTTAAGAATCATTTAACAGCATTAGAAAAACTGATCAATAATAAATAAAAATTTTTTTTACTAATCACTTTGAAATACAAAGTACTTTTAAATCAATATCATGCACATCGACAATGAAAACAAGCCCTACACTGGCAAAAAAGAAGAAAAGAAAAACACCATTCTTCAAAATAGCATATTGCTGAAGCTCATCACTATTACTGTACTCATGCTTCTGCTACTCATTCCTTCTTCAATGATTCAATCCATTATAAAAGAGAGGGAAAAACTAAATGAAGAAGCTACTGCTGAGGTTAGTGACAAATGGGCGGGTAGTCAGGAGATCAACGGACCAATACTGAGCATTCCGTTAATTTACGAAGACACTAGCGGAGCAGAAGTAAAAACTACTATTAAGACCTTGAAGGTATTGCCTGAAAATTTAAAGATCGAAGGTCAAGTCAATTCAGAAAAATTGAAAAGAGGCATTTATGAGGTGGTTGTTTATAAAAGCGAAGTAGAAGTCAATGGAAACTTCAACTTAGAAGACTTGGCAGATTCCGAAATGTTGAAAACAATCGATTACGAGAATGCCTATTTAACGATTGGTATCAGCGATCTAAGAGGCATCAAAAGCAGGATAAGCATTAAGGTCAATCAACAGGACTTAGAAGTGGAGCCTGGTAGTAAATTACCTTCTATTATTTCTTCCGGAGTGGTTGCTCAATTGAAAAATGTAAATGATACCAAACAGTTGAAGTTTAGTTATCAATTGAAGCTGAACGGCAGTAAGCAATTGAATTTTATCCCCACCGGAGGAAATACGGAGATCAGTATTCAATCTGATTGGAACTCTCCGAGTTTCAACGGTAAGTTTTTACCTGACTTCCGAGAAGTAACTGACGATGGATTTAAGGCTGAGTGGAAAATTTTGCAGTTGAACAAAAACCTCCCTTCTTCTTGGATTGAAGGCAACCCAAAACAACAATTCAACAATGCTGCCTTTGGAGTCGATCTGATCCTACCCTTAGATGATTACCAAAAGTCGATGAGGTCGGCTAAATACGCCGTACTCACTATAGCTTTAACTTTCTTGGTGTTTTTCCTAGTAGAAGTTACCAACAAGCGAAAGATCCACCCCTTTCAATACGCTTTGGTTGGTTTAGCCATCTGCCTATTTTATATCCTTCTCGTATCGATTAGTGAGCATTCTAATTTCAGTATGGCGTATGGTATTTCTACTTTAGGAGTAGTTGGCTTGATCGTACTTTATTCGCTTACCGTATTTCAGCAGAAACGACTTTCAGCTCTATTGCTCCTGGTTTTGACTGCCTTGTTCAGTTTTCTCTTTGTCACTCTTCAAATGGCAGACTTCGCCTTGCTGATGGGAAGCGTAGGATTACTGATCATCTTAGCAATCACCATGTATACCACTCGAAACATTGATTGGTACAAAGTCAATATAGAACCTAAAAAATAAAAAATCAGAACCGTTTCGATTGTAGTCGAAACGGTTCAAAAAACTAAAAATCATGAAAAATCCTGAAGCCCAATTCCGTCAAATCCGAACCTTGATTATGACTTTTATTATTCTGTTAGTTATCAGCGGAGTAACCGCCTTCTTTGTAGAAACAGGACTGCATTACATTGTAGAATGGCTCAACATTCAAGGCAGCGTAGGTATGTGGCTCAATTACGTTCATAGAGCTATTGAAGAAGTCAATCAGCAATATCCTTTCATTAGTTATGGTTACGATTGGTTAGCATTCGGCCACCTAATCATTGCTCTTTTCTTTATCGGAGCGTACAAAGATCCTTTGAGAAACAATTGGGTGATTATCTACGGAATGATCGCCTGCATTGCTATCTTTCCAACCGCATTTATTGCTGGATTTTTCCGAAAAATTCCATTGATGTGGCAACTTATCGACTGTTCTTTTGGAATATTTGGTTTATTGCTGCTGTTTATCATAAATCGAAAAACAAAGCGACTAGAAGCACAGATTAAGATGTTTGCTTAAAGTTTATCTCTTTATAGGTTTATGTGTAAAACTCATAATTAATTCAGTCTCCTAAAACTCAAATCTTCTTACTATTAGTAAGAAGAAAAAACAAAAAACAGGTATTTCTACCTGTTTTTTGTTTTTTAAAAGATAAATAATTCTTTTTTGACTTTGAGAGCGATCTTCAAGCAATTGCAAAGAATTCTAGCTCTTTTGATAAGTTCCTTTATATTTAATGTAAATCTGGTTTAATTCGTTATCTGCAACTAAATACATTAAGTTAAAGATTGTAACATTTATCCAATCTTATAAAACTATTAACCACCTATTCGACCAACTGCACAACTCACATAGGACTTGGCCTTTTTGCCCAAACTGTTTTCTTCATTCACTTCCGGATAACCCATGTCAGATAACTTGTCCTTCACTTGTTGGATTAGTGCTTCTCCTGAAACATGAAACGCAACTGAAGACTTTTCGATATCAACGGATACGTCACTAACTCCGGCTAAAGAAGAAACCCCTTTGGTAATGGTAGTCACACAACCACCACATTTTAAATTTTGAACTTGAATATGATGCATTAATCAATCGTTTTTATAGAGTTCGGAATAATGTCAGACATTAGCCATGTGCTTCAATCACTTGTGCATACAAGTCTTCATATTGAGGCAATACATTATTCAAATCGAATTGTTTAGCCCGTTCATAGGCCTGTTCCTTAAATTGACTTAACAAAGCTTTATCTCGAATTAATTTTAAGGCATTCTTTGCCATATCGTCTGTATCTCCCACATCACTCAAATAACCGGAAAATTCATGCTGATTCACTTCAGGAATGCCTCCCGTATTGGAAGAGATAACCGGAACTCCAACAGACATCGCCTCTAAAGCTGCCAAACCAAAACTTTCAAATTCTGAAGTTAACAAGAAGACATCGGCAATGCTTAACACTCTGGACGTATCTGTCACCTTGCCCATTACCATTAAGTCATCAGATAAGCCTGCCTCTCGGATTCTGGACTCCGCAATGTGTAATTCAGGGCCATCACCAACAAGCATCAATTTTACTTTTTCCTGTGCTCTTACCTTAAGAAAAACATCAACTACATCTCCTACCCGCTTTACTTTTCTGAAGTTAGAGACATGTGCCAAAATATGCTCTCCATCCGGCGCCAGTCTCTTTTTCAAGTCCCAATCAATTTCAGGTGTTTGACATTCTCTTAAGCACACGAAGTTGGGAATTACTTTAATGTCTCGGCTCACCTTAAAATGAGCATAAGTATCTTGCTTTAGACTTTCTGAGACCGCAGTTACTGCATTTGATTGGTTAATGCTAAAAGTAATGACAGGTTCAAAAGAGCTGTCTTTACCAACTAAAGTGATGTCGGTTCCATGTAAGGTGGTAATGAATGGAATTTCTATCCCCTGTGACTTCAAAATTTGCTGTGCCATATAGGCTGCAGAAGCATGAGGAATGGCATAATGTACATGAAGTATATCCAATTTCTCAAATTTGACCACATCCACCAGTTTACTCGACAAAACCAATTCGTAAGGTGGGTAATCAAAAAGTGGGTAATCGGAAACATTGACTTCATGGTAGTGAATATTTTCCCGAAAAGAATCTAACCTTACCGGTTGATTGTAAGAGATAAAGTGAACAAAATGCCCTTTATTGGCCAAAGCCATTCCCAACTCCGTTGCAACTACTCCACTTCCACCAAAAGTGGGGTAACACACTATTCCTATATTCATGGTTGTAAAATTAAGGCTGATTGTTCGGGCGAATTGTCATTTGCACGAATTGCTTCGTAAATTTTTTCTTGAATTCTGGTTCTAATGTTCAAACTCAGCAGTTTTTTGTTATTGGCATCAGGATAAACTCGATTCGATAAAAAGACATAAATCAGATCTTCACTTGGATCAACCCAGGCATAAGTTCCTGTAAAACCACTATGTCCATAGCTTTCAAATGAAATGCATTCACAGGTCGGTCCCGGATTACCATGAAACTGAGGTTTATCAAAACCTGCCCCTCTTCTATTTTCTTCAGGATTCATCGGAATGCTGTCTTTACAAAATTGGCATTTCGCATATTGGGATACTACTCCACCTTTGATGTAACGTTCATTTTGAAATGTTCCATCCTGCAAATACATCTGTAACAATTTTGCCAGATCATTTGCAGTAGAAAAAAGCCCTGCATGACCACCTACTCCACCTAACATCGCTGCTCCCGGATCATGCACATAACCGTGAATCAATTGTTTGCGAAACACCTTGTCATTTTCTGTGGGAATGATTTCATCCAATCTGAATTTATTTAGCGGATTAAAGGTCGTACGATGCATGCCCAATGGAGCATAGAACTGATCTTCATTGTATTCATTGATCTCTTCTTTTGTGATCTTCTCAACAATTTCTTTCAAAAAATAGTAGCCCACATCACTATAGCGGTATTCCTTTTTGGGATTCACCTTTGCACGATTCAAAACACGGTAAAAAATGGTATCCCGATATTCAGGAATCATATAAAGGTCTTTTGCTACCTCAACACTGTATTTTTTTGAATAGGCTTTGCTGTATATATCAAAGCGAGGCTGCCCCTTGTGTAAGGTTTTATTGTAAAAAGGAATCCATGCCGCTAAACCTGCCTGATGGGCCAAGATATCTCGCAAAATCAAATGCTCATATGGAGTACCCCTTGTCATTCTCAGATGATCACCCAATTCGTCATCTAAAGACAGCTTGCCTTCTCCATCCAATTGCATCACCGCCAATAAAGTCGAGGTAATCTTTGTTACTGAAGCCAAATCATATAGATCGCTCGTTTTAACCGCACGTTTATTTTCATAAGTATGGTGACCGAAAGCTTTGTGATAAATCACCTGCCCATTTTTCGCAATCAAGACCTGAGCACCCGGATAGGCATTTTCTTTTAAGCCCTCTTCCACTATAGAGGTTACTTCTTCTAAAGATCGACTATTGATGCCTACACCCTCAGGTAAGCCGTATTGTAAACGGCCTAAAGATTGAGTATAAACGCCCATTCCGGCTTTTAAAGAATGTGCGGGACTTATGGGCAATTTGCCTTTTGCTTTTTTTGCACCAAAAAGGATTTGAGCAGAAATTTCCTGAGCCTCTTTACTGTTCTGATAGGCCATAATTAATGCGTCAACATGTTCAGCAGCCAGGAAATTTTCCAATGAATAAGCGTTCGCAAATACAACTAAGCTGAATTGTTTCTTTAATCTTAAGATGTTCAAAAAGTTTTTGACATCTGTATCGATTTCGAACTTCGACCATGGACTTTTATTGGACTTGTGAATACTTACAATGATTTCATCATACGTCAATAAAGTATCCAATAAGGTTTTTTGAGCTGCCACCGGCAAACTTTTAAAATGAAGAGTGTCTACTTTAGCATACAGATTCAATTGCTTTTGAAAAGGACGATAACAAATTTTGTTTTCGGCTATAGTCAAATTCACGATCCTTTTATTCTTTAATGTCCTCACAGGAATACGATCATTCGTATTTCTAACTACGGTAATGGCATTCTCCAAAAGCTTTCTATTGGTTGCTAAATATTTCCCTTGATTTAAATCTGCATTCAAATCTTCCAGATTCACCTTAGGGCTTGTGGTCAAACCTAACCACTCCTTTGCCTTCAGCACTTTTAATGAAGAAGCATCGATTTTTGCCTCGCTCAAGCCTCCTGATTCAATAGCCTGCTTAATTGCAGCAATGGCCTTAGGTATGTCCTGAGACAAAAGCAAAATGTCATTCCCGGCCAGAAGTGCATCCAAGTCGTTCTTTTCTGAAGCCTGATATCTGGCCACTCCACCCATGTTTAAACCGTCTGTAAAAATCAGACCTCTAAAGCCCAATTGTTGTTTCAATAAGGTATCTACCACCTCAGACTTTAATGAAGAAGCTTTCTTATCCTTATGTGTATAGGCCGGTAAATACAAATGTGCTGTCATAATACTCCCTACCCCATTATTGACCAGCTCTTTAAAAGGAAATAATTCTAGAGAATCAATGCGCTTTTTGTCGTGCTTAACAATTGGTAAGGTTACATGAGAATCGGCATCCGTATCACCATGCCCCGGAAAGTGTTTGGCATTAGCTAAAATGCCACCATCTTGCATGCCATGCATATAGGCCATACCCTTCTTAGCCACATTCAATTTATCTTCTCCAAAAGAGCGGGCATTGATCACCGGATTTTTGGGATTATTGTTCACATCCACCACAGGAGCAAAATTGACATGTACACCGAGACGTTTGAATTGCTCCGCTATTTCCAAGCCCATTTGATAAATCAAACTATCATCTTGTATGGCTCCTAGTGTCATTTGCCAAGGATATCGCATTGTACTGTCTAAGCGCATGGACAATCCCCACTCTCCGTCAATCGCAATCATCAGTGGTATTTTTGATTGAGATTGATAAAGGTTAGTCAACTTGGCCTGACGATATGGGCCTCCTTGGAAGAAAGTCAAACCACCAATGTGATGTGTTTCTATCAGCTCAAGAATTTCTTCTTTATGCGCCTCATCTTTATTGGAATAAGCGGCTACAGAAAAGAGTTGTCCAATCTTTTCATCCAAGCTCATTTGTGCATGCACCGAATCAGCCCAAGGCGTTTCTACGGATAAAAAAGGTGGTTCATACTGTTTCTCAACTTTATCTACAAAAGATACCAAGCTCAAAATCAACAGTAAAGAAAGTAAGTTTCGAATTTTCAAAGTGAATTATATTTAAAACTAAAGTACTTTGAAGCAAGGATAATGCCTGTTTTGATTTTGGGCTTTTATAAACATCTCTTCGTTAAAGAAACAATATCTTCTGCTAAGCTGAGTTTTAATCATGAATCGCCACTTGCTCTTCTTATATTTGTATTATGATTTCTTCCATGTTCAAGACACGTAAGCCGAAACAGTTCTCACATCAACCCAGATATTATAATCCGGAAAAAGAAGAGTTTGAAAATCGCTACAAAGAAATTGAAGCTGAAATTAAAGGTGAATCAAATTTTAGAAGAGGGAATTCATCACCTAATCTGAAAGAAAAATGGCGTGCGCAAAAGAAAACCACCAACTTTTCTCAGCTCTCCAATTACCGTTTAATTATTATTGCCGGTATCCTGTTTTTACTCGCTTACTATATTTTATTTCTTTAACAGAAAAGCCTTCCTTATTCTCTGGGACTGGCCTTGAAATTAGCTAACTTTGGCCAGCATTTTCAGATTTTCATTTTCAATCACATGCCGGATATAATACAGTTATTACCTGATTCAGTAGCCAACCAGATTGCTGCCGGAGAAGTGGTTCAAAGGCCTGCTTCTGCTGTCAAGGAGTTGTTAGAAAACGCAATTGATGCAGGCGCTTCAGAAATTAGTTTGATCATTAAAAATGCAGGTAAAACCCTTATTCAGGTTGTAGATAATGGTAGTGGAATGAGTGAAACGGATGCGCGACTTTGTCTGGAACGGCATGCTACCTCTAAAATTAAAACCGCAGATGATCTTTTCGCATTAAAAACAATGGGCTTTAGAGGTGAAGCTGTACCCAGCATCGCAGCCATCTCTCAAATGGAAATCAAAACCAAAACAGAGGGTCAGGACTTAGGATCGCACATCATATTGGAAGGCAGTAAAGTGCTTAATCAAGACTTCTGTCAAAGTCCGAAAGGAAGCTCTTTTTCGGTAAAAAACCTCTTTTTTAATGTTCCCGCAAGACGTAATTTTTTAAAGAGCAATCCGGTTGAAGTCAAGCACATCATCGAAGAATTCATCAGGGTGGCACTGATTCACCCTGAGATCAATTTTAATATGGACAATGATGGACAGGAAGTCTATCGCTTAAAGTCAAGTCGCTTTAAGCAGAGAGTGATTGCCATTTTTGGCAAAAAATACGATCAGCGTTTGGTACCTGTAGAAGAAGAAACGGACATAGTAAAATTGAGCGGTTTTATCGGGAAACCGGAGTTTGCCAGAAAAACGAGAGGTGAACAATATTTATTTGTCAATCAGCGCTTTATTAAGAGTGCCTATTTGAACCATGCTATACAAGCTGCTTATGAAGAGGTACTGCCAAAAGAACTCTTCCCTTCTTATTTCATTTGCATGGAGATTGATCCGGCAAAAATTGACATCAATATACATCCGACAAAAACAGAGGTCAAATTTGAAGAAGAAAGAGCCATCTATGCCATTTTAAGAACTGCTGCTCGTCAAGCCTTGGGCAAATTCAATATTGCTCCTAGCTTGGACTTTGAGCAAGAAGAATCTTTTGATGTGCCAATGCTCAAAAGAAATGAAGGCATTCAAATGCCACAAGTCAAAATCGATCCGGATTTCAATCCTTTTGAGAACCGTAGTTCCAAAAGACAAAATAGTACCACCTCTTATTCTACACCAAAAAAAGAAGCTGTAGACCCCAATTGGCAAGCCTTGTTTCAATCTGAAAATGAAAGCAAACAAACAGCCTTAAATGTAGAAGCAGAAGAAAAACAAACAGCAACTAAAACCGGAAACAAAGCCATTCAATTGCACAGAAAATACCTTTTAACTCAGATTAAGTCCGGCTTTATTTTAATCGATCAGCATCGTGCACATCAACGCATACTCATCGAAGAATTGAGTCAAAACCTGGCACATCAAACTGCTAACTCTCAGCAATTGTTGTTTCCTGAAGAAGTTGAATTATCAGCAAGCGACTTTGCACTTATTCAAGGACTTCTTCATGAAATTCGGGCCTTGGGTTTTAATCTGGAGCAATTCGGACAAAACAGCTTGGTGGTCAATGGCATTCCTGAAGCATCTAAAGAAGAAAACGCTGTAAAATTAATAGAAGGCTTGTTGGAAGAATTTAAAATGAATCAGTCGGAACTGAGAAATAAACCCAAGATAAACCTTATTCACTCACTGGCAAAATCAATGAGTATTACTTCAGGAACGGAACTAAAAGATGAAGAAATGCAACATCTCATTGATTTGTTATTTGCCACGGAAATGCCTTATCACTTACCTAATGGAAAACCCATCATTCTTAATTTCGGCATGGATGAATTGGACAAAAAATTCAAATACTCATGATCGGTAGCGGAAACCCATTAAGTCAAATCCCGGTCGTGGTTAAAAACCTACTCATCATTAATTTATTGATGTTGTTACTATCGTATACTCTGCTAGGTTATAACATTGATATCTCTCAGTACTTAGGATTACATTTTTGGAGAAGCGATTTTTTTGAACCATTTCAACTAATTACATACATGTTTCTTCATAGTACTAATGATTTTGGTCATCTTTTCTTCAATATGTTTTCACTTTGGATGTTCGGAAGAATTCTTGAGCCCATTTGGGGCCCTCAAAAATTCCTTCTTTATTATCTATTAACAGGTGTCGGAGCGGCAATTACTCAGCTTATTTTTAATGAGATCATGCTTAATTATTATACTTCACACCTTGATTCTATTTCATTAGAATTTTTGTACCAAAATGGCGCTGAAGTATTTAGAAAAGGATATGGTCCTTCTATTTATTTAAGTGATGATTCTTTTATTAATGCCTTAAAAATTTTAAACTTTTCAACTGTCGGAGCTTCGGGTGCAGTTTTCGGAATTTTAATGGCTTTTGGTATGTTATTTCCAAATGTAGAGTTAATGCTTATTTTCCCTCCTATACCAATTAAAGGTAAATACATTGCCATTTTGGCGCTTGTTCTTGGCGTATTTCTTGATACCAATGGCAACGTGGCACATTTTGCACATTTGGGCGGAATGTTGTTTGGCTACATCTTGATTAAAATGTGGAAGAAAAACACGACCAACTTTTATTAAATGAATATCGGTAAATCACAGTTTGACCTCAAGTTTAGTAAGAACAACATGTTGTTCAAATTGATGTATGTCAATTTGGCCGTCTTTGTTGGTGGATTATTGCTCAATATTCCTTTTTTATTAATGGATACAGGTATTTCAGCAAGAACATTCATTGCAGATTGGTTCGCAGTACCCTCCGGCTTGGGAGAACTTCTCACCAAACCTTGGACACTGCTTACTTATATGTTTCTCCACCTTGACTTCATGCATATTTTCAGCAATATGCTGTGGCTCTTCTTTTTAGGTCAATTGTTTGTTCAATTTTTAGGTGAAAGAAAGCTCTATACACTTTATCTTGTTGGCGGATTAGGAGGAGCTGTCCTCTACATTCTTTCTTTTAATGTTTTTCCGGTATTTAATGGTATTGTTGACAGTTCAAGAGCTTTAGGTGCTTCAGCCTCTGTAATGGCAATTGTTGTAGGAGTAGCCACATGGGCTCCCAATTTTGTAATTCGCTTACTCTTTTTCGGTGAGGTGAAACTAAAATACATTGCTATTGTTGCTTTCATTTTAGACTTGGCAGGCATTTCAAGTTTTAACTCAGGAGGACACATTGCCCATATAGGCGGAGCGATTGTGGGCTATTTTTTTGCCACCCACTGGAAGAAAAATATAGACATCACAGCATGGGCGGGAAAAACCAGCGACGCATTGCAATCGGCTTTTTGTTTTAAGAGAAAAAGCAAACTCAAAGTGCGTTATAAGAAAAGTCGCGATGATTTTGAATATGTGAGTAACAAAAAAGATGAGCAAGCTCAGGTAGACGCCATATTGGATAAAATTTCAAGATCAGGATACGACAGTCTGAGCAAAGCCGAGAAAGATTTTTTGTTTAAGTCGAGTAATCGAAAGTGAAGCTAGTCTTTTCCGTTTGACTCGTCTTCATTTGGCTTAAAGTGATAAATCACTTTTATGTCTTTGTTATTTTGTTCTGTGACTTGCCAATCTATTGACTCTTCATCTTCTACCTCTTCCTCCAAATCCCAAGAGTACAATTTTCGTTGCGGCCCTTCTTTCCTAAAATAAAAAGCCAATACAATACCAACCAGCAACCCCCAAAAGTGCCCTTCCCATGACACGGTTTGATCCCAGGGTAATATGCCCCAAATCAAACTCCCATATAAAAAGGCAGTTAAAAAAGAGATGGAGATGAGTCGGGTACTCCTTCGAATAAAACCACTGACCAATAAGAAACCAAAAAGCGCATAGACCAATCCGCTTGCTCCAATGTGATAAGCCCCACGCGCGGAAATCCAAGTGTATAGTCCGGCTAAGAACCAGGAGTAAAAGAAAATTTTAAAAGCTAGAGGTTGATAGAAATAGTACAGTGTCGCTCCAAGAATAAGTAAAGGAATCGAATTATTAATCAGATGTGTCCAATCTCCATGGATTAATGGTGAGAACAATATGCCGAATAAACCGGTAAAACTGCGAGGCAGTATGCCATAAGACACCAAACTCAAATCAAATTGAAATTCGACCAGTTTGATTAACCATAATATACTAACCAATATAACAGGAAAGAGTATACTGAAACTGATTTTGCGTTTTTCCTTGGTCTGCAATTTGCTAAATTTTGTTAATCAAATGTTAAAATTTCAGGTCTACATCTTTCAATGCATCTTCCGAAGATCAGTAAAACAAAGTCTTTTATCTAATCCATTGACACTTTATCAATTACCGTACAAATAATTATCAATTGACATATCGGCAGAATTTCTTACATTCGAAACAAATTCGAAAAGATGAAGAAGTTTGCTACCCTTGTTTTTGTTCTTGGATTTTGTTTATTCAGCAATGTTGCATCTGCAAAAGCTTACGATAAGACTGAACCGAGTATTACGACGACCGACCCTCAAAGCAGTCAAAAAACGTCTGAAGTTAAAAAGCAAAAGCACACGAAATACGATTTCAGTTTGTTTAAGTTCATAGCGCCCTCTTCTGTTCAAGAAAAAGATACAACGAATAAGACCAAGTCAACGGTAATTCCGAAAAAGGATGAGACCGTTTATCAAGAGAACCCTCTTTCCTTTTTCAGGTTTTCATACGCCTCCTGAACGGATCTGAATTTTTCTTCTGCATTTTTCCGTACCTCCTCTCCTAAAGAAGCAACCTTGTCAGGGTGATATTTCTTTGCCATTTTACGATAAGCACTTTTAATCTCATCATCTGAGGCATCAGGACTGATTTCCAGAATTTTAAAATCTCCTCCGGTCTCTCTAACAAACATGGCCTTTATGGAAGTAAAATCCGGGGAGTTAATACCCAAATAAGACGCAATACGCTGAATTTCATTTACCTCTGTGCTACTGATGTGACCATCTGCCTTAGCGATACCAAACAAATAGTGTAAAAGTTGTAGACGTCCATGATACTGCATTTGATAGCGAATGGAGTGTCCCATACTTCGGATGTCTATTGGCTGATTTAGTAAGTCTTTAAGCACCCTCATTTGTTGAGCCGCCTTATTGGCACCAAATTGCTGGATATAAAACTGCTTCACATAGTTTAATTCCGATTTGAGCACCTTGCCATCTGCCTTCATGACCGCAGCTGTTAACACCAAAAGGCTGGAGGCGAAATCTCCAGTACTGCTTCTCTGGTATGCTTCTCTACCTGTATATGTCGAGCCTTCCCTTGTGTATTTCTCATCCCATTCAAAATTGGCTCTTGAATCAAACATGGACCCAATAATAAAGCCCAGAATCGCTCCTGGAATATTAAGTAAAGAAAACCCAATAAGTGCGCCAATCCATCTTGACCAACCTTTCATACCAAATTCATTTTAAAATGATAAAAATAGCCATACTATTGTCTGACAAACTCAAAGAAAAAAGGTTTTCATAAATCAAATTAAAACTTAATTTTGCGTTTTGGAAATTGATAAAACTCAGTAAGGCATATGACATCATTCCTCCTCCGATAGAAAGTGGTTCCACTTATTACTTTACAAGTGACTCGGGAATGCAGTATGAAGTAAGATTTGGAAGAAAACAACACAACATTTTGAGCACTTCTATCGTCTTTGGAGTATTAAATGATGAATTTAACGGAGAAGAGTATTCAATGACCAATAAATTTGAGGTTTTTCGCGTAATGTCAACCGTAGTGGAAATTGTACGCCAATACATGCGTTTACATCCAAAAATTAATTCTTATGAATTTACGGGAGAGCCTACAAATAAAGAGATGGAAAAAGATGGAAGGGTAAGATTGGCCTTATATAACAGATATCTTCCACTCATCTTCAATCATCAATGGAAGGTAGAATGTCTTCCAAATAAAACAATTGTATCAAAAATCCGTTGATAAATAGCACGGTTTTTGTAGCAAATGAATTGAACATTAAAAAAGGGATTAAAACATGAGACAACTCAAGATTAGTCAGCAAATTACCAAAAGAGAAAGCAAATCCTTAGAAAAGTATTTACAGGACGTTTCTAAGGAGGAGATGATTACCGCTGAAGAAGAGGTGGAATTAGCCATCAAAATCCAGAATGGTGATGAACGTGCTTTAAACAGATTGGTAAGAGCTAACCTTAGATTTGTAATTTCTGTTGCCAAGCAATACCAAAATACCGGATTGACTCTTGAAGATTTGATCAATGAAGGTAATCTTGGCTTAATTGAAGCCGCAAAACGTTACGACCACACTAAGGGGTTTAAATTTATCTCTTATGCAGTGTGGTGGATCAGACAAAGTATTTTGAAAGCTGCGGCAGACAATTCAAGAACCATTCGATTACCTCATAACCGCTTGGGAGAGATACAGAAAATCAGTAAAGCCTCGAATGAGTTTGAGCAAAAGAACGAAAGGACACCAACAGCAGATGAGTTAAGCGAATTGACAGAGATGGATGTTGCGAAGGTGGAGATGTCTTTGAAAATGTCGAAGAAGCAAGTGTCTATCGATGCACCGATGAGTAATGATGACGATAATAACAGTTTGGTGAGTGTCTTAGAAAATTCAGACACGCCTGATCCTTCAGATAATTTATTGCAAGAATCTTTATCTCAGGACCTAGAGCGTACATTGTCTTACTTAAAAGGCATGGAAGCCGAAGTGATTCGTTTGTTTTACGGCTTAGGGGGCGCAAGCGAAATGACCTTAGAAGAAATCGGTAATACTTTTGGTTTGACAAGAGAGAGAATCAGACAGATCAAAGAAAGAGGATTGAGACGATTAAGACGTGTCTCGGCACAAACCAATCTTCAGACTTATTTGTAAACATTAAAGAATGATTTAAGCCCGCTAGATTAGCGGGCTTTTTTATGCTCTAAAAATTAAGATCAACAAAATTATATTAGAACCGGATTTACCGACAATCGAATAGTAGATTTGTTAGAATTCATTAAAAGTTCACAAATGTCCCAATCCGATTTAATTCTAGAAACCAAACGACTTTTAATCCGTCCGTTTACCATGGACGATATTGAAGCCTCCTACCAGATGAATCTGGATGCGGAAGTTAATCGGTATACCGGAGATGGCGGTGTAGTCAGTAAAGCCGAAATCGAAAGAAGAATCACTGAAGATGTATTGGGCGATTATGAAAAACATGGCTACGGAAGACTTGCTGTGGAATTAAAGGAGGAGGGGCAATTCATAGGCTTCACCGGCTTAAAGTACTTGGAAGATCTTAAAGAGGTAGATCTTGGTTATCGCTTTATGAGAAAATACTGGGGCAAGGGTATTGCCACAGAGTCTGCGAGGGCTTGCATTGATCTTGGCTTTGGTCGTCTCAATCTGAAAAAAATTATTGCCATGACACTCCCAGAGAATAAAAGCTCTATTCGGGTACTTGAAAAATTGAACTTTGCTTTTGATAAACAGATCATTGAGGATAATCAATTGGTAAATATCTATTCGCTTCTAAAAAACATGTAGATAGATATAAGTAAGAATTTGATGATCAATGAAACAGCTAATGACAATACGATTTATTATGCCTTTTTTGCTTTTGACAATAGCTTGTTTTGAGAAGAAAAACACCCAACCAGAAGCAAAAAACACACTTCTTATTAAATCTAAAACGATTACAAATGCATCCTATGAGTTGATTTTACCAAACAAAAGAGATCACTTATTGATACTTTTCCCTTGTTTTCCTTGCGATGCGCAAAACACTAGAACAGAGTTTGACATTTTAAATGCCGCAATTGAGAATAATATTGCTGTTTTATTGATGAACTTCAACCAACATTTATGGTTATCCACAAATGAAAAAGAACAACTTCACAACTTAATCGCAGATGTCATCTTAGAACATGATCTGACCTCTGCAGATCTATTTATTGGCGGCTTTTCAAGTGGAGGGAATGTAGCTCTTCTTTTGACTGACTTTTTGAAACTCAACCAATCATTTATACAGCCGGATGGATTGTTCATTGTAGACTCTCCTATTGATTTACTTGCGCTCTATGAAAGTGCTCAAAAAACAATCGAAAGAAATTATTCCAAACCTGCTATTCAAGAGGCCCTCTGGATCGTAAATGCATTTGAAAAACAATTTGGCAAAGGTGATTCCAATCTCGTCATGTATGAAGAGAAATCACCTTACATTTCTAGGACACATTCCATTAAAAACATCTCACATCTTGATGATGTAGAAATCAGACTATATAGTGAACCGGACACTTTATGGTGGAAAAAGAACAGAAAAGCGAATTATCAAGACATGAATGCGTACTATATAGAATTACTCAGTCGAGAGCTGAGTCAATTGTATGGCCAATCATCGGTAAAATATATTGAAACGAATAATAAAGGATACAGAGTCAATGGTGAAAGGCATCCACACAGTTGGTCCATAGTTGACCCCGTTGAATTGGTTGAATGGATAAAAGAAAACAGCTTAAACCATACAGAACAGGCGGCGAATTAAATTAAATCCCCCATCTAAATACTAGCTTTCTTCATTTGCCGTTTATTAGGAAAACATTAGCATGAAAAAAGCATTCATCCTATTTATTCTTTTTAGTCCGATTCTGTCTTTTGGACAATATCAGTCTGGTTTTTTAAGTGAACTCTATTTCGGGCGACAGCCCAGTGCAAGAGCTGAAGCTTTAGGAAAAAGTTACAATTCCATTGATGGTGATTTATCAACGGTATTTTTTAACCCCGCAGGAACTGCAACATTAAAAGGTGCTGAAATGAATTCTTCTTTAGCATTACCCTACTATGCCCTTCAAGAGTCAAAATATTTTTTTGCAAGCGCTGGAGTCAATATCAATCAGTATTTGACTATTGGAATAAGCCGAAATCATTTTACATGGGGTGAAAAAATCAACTACTTTAATGGTAGCAATTCTTTAGGCTCTTATACGCCTAGGCATTCTACATACTCTTTAAATGTTTCGTCTCAACCAATTCAAAACCTCTTAATTGGTTTAAATGCCAATCATCTTAGGTGGAATCCAAACAATAAGTCGGCAAATTCAACTTATCTTGATTTCGGAATCATCAAAAAACTGCCAATAAGTGATGAAGTAAAAACAAAACAGATCGTTAATTTAGGGGCAAGTATTTCCAATCTCAATTTTGCTGAAACATCTTTTAATACCATCCAAGGTGAATTTCAAGAAAACCTACCTGTAATTAATCGATATGGAGTAAGTTATCAATTCCATCTAAATGAAAAATGGCTTTCTGATACGCTCCAAACCTTCCGTTTCCTAGTTCAAACCGATTATCAACTGTTACTGAATTCAGAGTATCACAGAGGGCTTCATGCAGGAATTGAGTTAATGTTCCTAGAAATTCTCTCTTTAAGATGGGGGTACTATGAAGAAAATATAAACGACTACAATTTCCCTACAATAAACCGTGACCAACTACATGACATCACCTACGGATTCGGCATCCAAGTACCTTTAGAAAAATTATCAAAGCTTCCACTCAACATTAGTTTTGACTACATTTCATTGCCACAAACACCTTTAACGAAGGGCAGCAATAACCTTGATGATTTTTCAACTTATACATTAAGATTAAACTGGCTATTTAAAGGATAAAATCGAGTGACCTGTAACTTCTGCTATTTAACTTTGAGGAAAAATCTTTGGCATGGCAGAACCACTTAAAAACATCTATACAAAATCCTTCTTTACACCATTAGTCCAGGTTTGGAAAGCACAGGACTCCTCGTTTGAGCAAAATGATTTTCTCAATGCGGTATTTAATCATGAATGGGATAAGATGGAACTAAAGGCCCGTTATCATCATATTGCTGTCTGTATGGCCAATTTTTTGCCTGAAGATTATCATTCGGCTATAAAGTTTATTGTCAGTCAACTTGAGGCTTTAAAAACCGAAGGAATCAATGTGGGTAGTTATGAATACCTTTTCTACCCCGATTTTATAGAAACTTATGGTCAAGAGCATTTTGATGCTTCATTAGAAGCCATGGAACAAATCACCGCCTATATTTCTTGTGAATTTGCTATTCGTCCATTTCTAAAAAAACACCAGAAAAAAGTCATGTCATGGCTACTCCAACTCTCCAAACATTCACATCCTAATGTTCGCCGCTTTTCAAGTGAAGGCTGCCGTCCTAAACTGCCTTGGGGAGGCATTAACTATAGTTTAGTAGAAGACCCCTCTCCTATTCTTCCTATTCTTGAGAATTTAAAATCGGACGATTCACTATTCGTTAGAAAAAGTGTCGCAAACAACCTCAACGATATTTCCAAAGACCACCCTGACCTGGTTCTCAAAATTGCAAGACAATGGAAAAACTATAGCACACATACTAACTGGATCATTAAGCATGGGTGTCGTACTTTATTAAAAGACGGACATCCAGAAGCCATGCTCCTTTTTGATTACGCGGCAAGTCAGCATTTTGAACTATCCGGTTTTCAAATTAATACACCAAAAGTGATCTTGGGAAAGGAACTCCACTTTAGTTATCACATTCAAAATACATCAAAACAAAACTGCAAACTGAGATTAGAGTATGGCATCTACTTCCTTAAAGCCAATGGCAAATTAAATAGAAAGGTTTTTAAGATTAGCGAAAAAGAGCTTGGACCAAATGAAAGTTTTGAGGTGAATCGTAAACATGTACTCAAGCCCATGACAACCAGAACCTATTATGAAGGTCAACACAAGTTGAGTGTAATCATCAACGGTAACGAGATCGAAGAATCTGATTTTCATTTGTTGTTTAGTCCTTCAACTTCGTAACTTTGAGAAAACTATTTTTATGCTATCCAAAACTATAGATGCTAAACTCCAAGCCCAAATCATTAAAGAGGCGCAATCCAGTCAAATATACTTAGCAATGGCATGCTGGGCTGATGTCAAGGGTTTCCCCGGTTCTGCAAATTTTCTTTACATGCATTCAGATGAAGAACGCATGCACATGCTTAAGCTCGTCAAGTTTGTGAATGAGCGTGGTGGTCATGCAACAATCCCAGCCTTAAATGCTCCAAAAAAAGAGTACAGTTCTTTGCAAGAAGTATTTAAAGAAATATTGGAACATGAGTTAATGGTTACAGACTCTATCAATGATATAATTACCGCTTGTCTGGAAGAAAGAGATCATACCACTAATAACTTTATGCAATGGTACATCTCCGAACAAATGGAAGAAGAACAATTGGCACGTTCCATCATTGACAAATTAGAGTTGATCGGAACAGATAAAAACAGTTTGTATCTGTTTGACAAAGATTTGGAATCTTATCAGGGAGAATAAACATGAAGTTAGCTAGAAATCAAAACATAACAGGACTCTTTGGAGTACTATTACTGGCTTTTGGTATAACAGACTTGAATTTTGAGTCTTTGGTTTTTGAGAACAATGAAAAAGCCTATATCTGCATTTTCTTTGGCCTGTTTCTAGGGTTTATGTTTTTATGGAGTCGATTGAGAAACTAGGCCTCATCTTTATCTGTTGCATTTTTCAATTGCCTCATAAAATGAAAGAAATCTTCCCGTTCCTTTTTATCGATTAAGTTGTAATTAATAATCAGCTCTTTGCCTTCTGACTTAAGTGTGTACTCGTCTGTGAAACAACTAACAGACACTAAACGATCCAGAGATAAACGCTTTCTTAGCAATTCATTTTTGACCAAAATGCCCTGTCTGACCTCAATATAAGGGATGCGATAATAGTATACAGCTTGAGCAATGTACACAAGTCCAAGCCCTGTCAGAAAAGAAAGATATTCTCCGGATTCTAGACTTAAACTAAATAAACCTATGCCTAACTGGAGAAGACCTAGTATGAGATAGAGGCGCTTTTGTTTTGAACTGTAATGAAATTGAATATCCTTCATTAACTTGTTTTATCAATAAACAATCTGGCATCATGCAGCGACACTGAATGTTCTGCAAAGTTCCATAAATAGACTTTTACCTTGGTCGCTTTTTGATCGTGTTTAAATTGTTTGCCCAGACTTACCCAAACAGGTGTCTCAAGGTCTAACAATTCATGATCCGGATAAACCAATTCCTTACCCATCTGAAGGCCATTTTGCCAATATTCGATTGCCAATACAGTTCTGCCTCGTTCGCGTGATGTAGGAAAAGTTATCTTAAAATTGGCCAAAATGGTAAAAGCTCTACTTGAACTGTCTTGAATTTCTGCTTCCATAATCGGTGAATAGCCATTGGAAGGAATAACATATGCTGCTTCCGAACTATGAAGAAAGTAGTTATCAAGAAACTCAAATTCCTGATTGGGCCGAATAATCAATCGTTGTCGAAATAAAGCCGGTTCTTCTATCGCTGAACTCTGATTGATAAAATCGTCAACTCTATCAGATTCTTCAAAATCGATGGTTTCAAATTGGTAGCTAAATTCATGCCTGAGCAGTTTGGAATTAGAACCAAGAATTCGCACAGCCTCTATGTTCTGAGAATGCCGGCCTAAAGTCAAATAGGGCTCTAGCCAAAGACCCTGTTGAGCCGACTTGGGGACTATACGGTATTGATGAATGGCCCCGTTTTTCATGCGGTATTGAATCCAGAATTGCTCGTCTTTATACAACAGGCTTTTTAATACTTGAAGCCAGGACCTGTTGAGAAAAAGTTTTAGCCTCAACACTTGTGCATCATACTTAGGAAGCTGAATCCACATGTTTAAATACCCCGTTTCTAATGGCTGAAGTTCTGACTGAAATTGAAGCGATGATGAGCGTTTTCGGTACAAATAATACGTTTCCGTTTGTTTTACCCGCTCATAGTTAGACATCAACTCCAATAAAGTCTGAGGCTCATCATTTAAGAGATGCCTGAAATCAATGCTTTGGTATGTTCCTCCATACGGAGTTTGCATTGAGGAATCAAATTTCCAGATCAGAAAGTCTGCCCCCTTTCCTTCTCGAAAATGTTTTGCATTCATGTGATCTAAAGTCGCTGTGTATGACGCATATGACTGGACAATCGGTCGTGGTTTCCAATTCAATCCATTGGCCGGAACTTGCGTATAATACCATGGATAAATGTCTACCGTATGCTCCTTAATCTCATGAAGTATAGATGTTGGCAGCACGCTTTTTTTCAGATTCTTTTCGGTTTCCTTTTTTGCCTCTTCTTTGATGCTTTTCAATTCTGAAAAGAAGGTGTAGAAATTAGCCAGTTTATTGTCTACACTTAATTGTGTCGGATAATACACGTTTTTTAGATTGAGGTTAAAAAAGAAGACTGCCAGAAGTGCGATAAAACCATTTTGCCAGCGGTATTTTCTAATGTAATAAAGACCAAGTAAGACCATCAATATGAAGTTATTGATAAAGAGCTTGGCATGGAGTGAATCTTCTCTGGCCATACCGTGCTTCCAAGAGGCGAACAAAAAAAGGGCAGTTAAAGCAAAATAAAGCCTGGCCTTGCGTTGAAACACATTACTAATGATTAATACAACAACAAGAACAAGAAAAGCACCGAGATACCACCAATTGTTAGCCGGATAATAAGCCGCAGCCGAAGAATTGTCCTGGATGAGATTAAATTGCCCCACAGCATAGTCAAGCAATAAATTGACAGGTCGGCCTAGAATGAGCCATACAAGTAGCAGCAAAAGAGGGAATACCCTATAAAGCAGAGTTACAGACCATTTATTCTTGTTGGTCATACTGCTCCAAATAAAACTTGAAGTCAGCATAAAAATGGCAATACTTGCCGTATAGGTTGAAATGTAAAAAGCAATACAAGCTAACAATTGAGCGAGGTATATATCCCATTTACGGAAATGACTGTGATAATTCAACAAAGCAAGCAGAATGGCCATTAATATCCATTGTAATGCATTGGCATAATAGGCAATGAAAAAGGCTAAAGTAAAAGACAGGAAAGTCCTTTTGTAAAAACTTTGTTCTGGCTTTAATCTAAAGAGCAAATAAAACAAGAGGAACTTAATCCCAAACTGAAAAAGCAAAGCAGGAAGCAAATTACCAAGTATAGGCTTGTGCAAAGGCAAAAACGGGCCATAGGTAAAAATGATGTTCTCTCCGATATCGAGACCTTGATTAAAAATCCACCTGACGGATTCATCTAAACCGATATCATGACTAAGATGATAGGAATGAAAAGAAAAGACTTGCAGAAGAACGGCAAGCAGTGCTATAAATGCGAAACGAAGCGAACTGCGGTCAAGCCGGCTCATCAGATCTTCTTAAAGTCCAGATTGTGAAAATGGAAATCAGGATTCGGTAAATCAATCTTTAAGCCGATGACTTCTCCATTGGCATTGGTTTCAAAGGTCACATAGCCATGAGGCAAAAATTTATCTTTAAATCTGATCTGATAAGTATTTTGTTGCCAGTGTGTCATCTCACTGGTGAAAATCCCTTTAGCCGGCAGCATAGAAAATTGAAGCTTTCCATCAATCATCTTTACTTCTGATAAACCATAAACTTTATCTTCATACTGACCAACTAGATTATCTTTAGGAATGTTCGATTTAAGTTTGGCATTTCGCATTTCTTGGCGGTCTTCTTCTTGCTTAGCCAGATAGGCTTCATATCGTTTTTTGAAACCCAAATACATGCCTGCCCAGTCTTCACCTTGTCGATCTTCAATATAATCGATGGATTTGTGCATCATGGCCGATGGTAGGCTTGTTTCACCATTTGTTAAAATAATTCCACCATACCCCTCAGAAGGAACTAAAAATATTTTTGAAATGTAACCTGGTAAACCTCCACCATGATGATTAACCTTGTGTTCATTGTAATCCATCACAAACCATCCCAAAGCATAACCTTTAAACTCTATGCCATTTCTTCGGTCAAAATTTGAAGGAGGAATCGCAGTATGCAAATTCAAGAGTTGCTTCCATGTGTTTTTCGACAGCAAAGTGTCTTCTCCTGAAATGCCCTCATTCAACCACATTTGTATCCATTTACTCAGGTCTTCCACATTAGAGACCAAAGCTGCTGCACCGCCTGAATTATCATAATTTCTGAATTCATCTAATTGGCCTTTTACATGGGGCATGGCAATTTTTCGGCTTTTCGGAATCTTTGAAATGGAGGTATATGAATTACTCATCTCCAATGGTTTAAAGATGCGTTGCTCTATAAATTCATCCCAGGTCATTCCGCTAACTTCTTCTACGACTTCACCTGCAATAATGAACATGATGTTCTGGTAACCGTATCGGGTTCTGAAATCATAGCTGAGTTTATAGTTGGAAAAACGGCTTATGATCTCTTCTCTTGAGTAATTGGTACCATACCAAAGCAGATCACCATCAAAGGTATTAAACCCGCTGCGGTGGCATAACAGATCTTCTATCGTTAAATGTGCAGCAATGTAATCATCACTCAAATCAAATTGAGGAATGTAGTTCTTTACCCGATCGTTCCAGTTGAGTTTGCCTTCATCAACCAACATACCGATAGCAGCAGCAGTAAATGCTTTGCTTAAAGAAGCAATACCAAAAAGCGCATCTGTACTTAGTGGTGCCTCACTTTTTTCTACCGCATGTCCATAAGCTTTCTGAAAAAGCACCTCCTCTTTATTGACCAATGAAATGGCCAGCCCAGGTAATTCAAATTCTTCTACAGCTTTTGCAGTATAATCGTCGAAGGTTTGAAAATCAAGTTGAGCCTTGACTTGAATAAAAAAGATGATACTTAGAGCAAATGCAGCTATTTTTTTCATGTTTCTTAGTTTTTAGATTTTAGTAAGCCCCCTCTCTTTTTCTTATGAACCATTCCAGACTAATCAGAAACAGTAAAATAAAAAAGATGGTTTTCAAATTTATCAATGATTCGTAACGCTCGGTTTCAATGATCTTTTTCGGAGCATCTATTCCCTTTACTTCTTCAATCAAATCTTGATATTGGCTAGGATAATACAATTTTCCGTTTGACAATTCACTTAAAGCATAAAGCATGCTGTGATTGGCTCTGGAAATAAGATTTTCAAATTGCAGGGCTTTCACAGAGAACTGTCCATTTTCAGTTAAGGTTTTAGCTCCTACCTCTGTTTTTGCAATATAGCTGTAAGTTCCGACAGGAAGGCTTTCTATATTGACAAAATAACCGGCTTCCGATTTACTCATGCTGTAGGTAAACTCTTTACCCTCATTGTCCTTCAGCAATAAGTTCACTTCAGGTTCAGTGATCAGCTCATAAGACTCGTTATAGAGTTGCGCAAAAAGTTTAATCCGTTGATTTTCGTAAAAGGAAGTCTCATGATTAAAACGGAACAAGCTTTTATCGGCCTTTAACGCGAGATACTGCACCGTTTTCAGCAGCAATTGATCAAAGCTGCGGTGATTTTGTTCTTGCTTAAAGTTCGCTATTCGCCATCTCCATAAGCCTTCTCCATAAAACCATCCGACCTTCTGCCCTTCCATGTCCCAGAAATCAAGCAAAGGAAACTCCGTTTCCACATTGCCAATTTTTTGATAGGCGGCAATTAAGTTTTGCTCCGGGCCTTCAAGATAGACTCCTTGAGCTGCCAGAGGAGGAAAGTCTGCCAATAATTCTTGTTCAGATTCTTCCAATTGAAACAAGGGAAAGTCAGGGTTCCAGATTGCCGAAGAAAAATTAAAACCCGAGCTATTCGACACGAATTTCAGTTTGGGAAAAAAGCGCTTGACATGTGAGGGTCTGCCCTCCGTTCCCACAATAAAAAGAATGGCTTTCTTAGCAGCCATGATTGTTTGCAGGTATTTTCTGGAAGCCAAATCATCATTGGGTATCTGATGTAAAATCACTAAGTCTGCTTGTGTAAAATCAGGTTCATCTTCTAAAAGGAAACTTTCTACTTTAAAACTCTCTTTCGTCTGCAAAGCAGCTTTGAGCGCCATGACATCTGGATGAGGACTTTTCGCTACAATTTGAATGTATTGGCGACCGTCTAACACATCGATGTAAAAATCTTTGGCATTGTTTTCCAAACTATACTCTCCCTGAATCCCTTCTACGCTGACCACATACCTCTGCAAGCCTATGTGCTCAGCAGGTAGATTTAACCTTAGACTGAAAACGTCCTGGTCGGCTTTCATTTCAATCTTTTCTTCCGCAAGCGTCTCTTTGCCTTTTGTGACTTTAACAGTAGTCGTAATGCCACGTTCCATGTCATTTTGCAATCGAAACTCTACGGGGAATTCATTCCCCAAAAAAGCAATCTTATTATTGATGACTTCAGACAAAATCAAATCATTTTGACGGCTGCTGTCTCCGTAAGCCACAGAATAAACAGGTGCATTTAACAAAGGCAAATATTGGGGATCCATTCCCTGATTGTAAATGCCATCGCTTTCAATGATGTAAGCCGCGACATTTCGATTTTGATACCTGAGCTCTAACTCTTCAAAGGCCTTCTGAAAATTCGTGACTTTATTGCTGAAATCAACAAGGTTAGTGTCATTGATCCGCGAACCAAAACTGAAATGTTCCAGATGTCCAAGAGCAGCCAGCTCTTCTTTCAATACCTTATGTCTGGCTTTGAGTTCTTCGGTAAATGAAAGAGAGTCCTGAGCAATCAGCATGGATTGCGAATTATCGGTCAACACCACATAAATGGGTTTCTCGCTTTGCTTTTCTGCATACCTCAGCAATGGAGCGAAGAGCAGAAAGGCCAATACCGTCAATGTCAGAAAACGCAAAGTGAACAAACCGTATATCAGAGCTTTGCTAAAGTCACTTAGTCGCCGGTCTTTGTAATACAACAAAAAAGAAAGCCCTGCCCCAAGCAAGAGACAGAGCAAATAATACCAGTAAGGATATTGATGTATAAAATGCAAGTCAGGCCCTGATTAAGTCAACATACCACCACAAACGCTTAAGGTTTGTCCAGTCACATAGGTAGATAGATCAGAAGCCAGATACAAGACGGCATTGGCCACATCTTCAGTTTGTCCGGGTCTGTTTAAAGGCACCGACTTCAACCATTCCGTCATCACCTCTTCTCCCAACTCTCCGGTCATTTCCGTTTCAATAAAGCCCGGAGCGATGGCATTGCATCGAATGTTTCGGCTGCCCAATTCCTGAGCGATGGATTTGGTAAAGCCAATAATACCTGCTTTTGAGGCGGCATAGTTCGACTGTCCACCGTTGCCTTTTACGCCAACGATGGAACTCATGTTGATGATGGAACCACTTCTTTGTTTCAACATGGTACGTTGAACGTGTTTGGTAATGTTGAAGACCGACTTGAGATTGATTCGCATGATGTCGTCCCAATTCTCTTCTGTCATACGCATCAATAAGCCGTCTCTTGTAATGCCGGCATTGTTCACCACACAGTCTATCGTTTCAAATTCTGCCAATACATTTGCAATGAGTTGCTCTGCTGCTGCATAATCAGAAGCATCCGACTGAAAGCCTTTGGCTTTTACACCATGTGCTGCCAATTCCTTTTCTACTTCGGCTGCTTTTTCAGGCGATGAGACATATGTAAAAGCCACATTAGCACCATGTTCAGCCAATTTTAAAGCGACTCCTTTTCCTATACCACGAGTAGCTCCGGTTATCAAAGCCACTTTACCTTCCATTAATTTCATGCTTGTCTTTTTTATGAAATTCAAATATAATTGAAATGCTTTGACTAATCTAAGTAGATTTATAACAAGTATTTTTTATGATTAACACATAAATTTTTCAAATTTTATACGCTTAATTATTTTTGAAAAAATCTTAGAGCTATGTTTGGAGACATGATGGGTAAGCTTCAGGAAATGAAGCAACAATCAGAAGATGTAAAGAAACGCCTGGACACCATCAGTGTGGATGGTGAAGCTGAAAACGGACTGGTAAAAGTGGTCTGCACCGCCAATCGGAAAATCACCAGCATTACGATCTCTCCGGATTTAATGACTGAAAATGATCCGGAACAAATTGAAGATTTGACTTTATTGGCCGTCAATCGTGCATTGGAAAAAGCGGAGAAGGTAGCTGAAGCTGAAATGGCAGGTGTTGCTAAAGGTTTCTTACCAGGAATGTTTTAGTAAAGCACTTTACTGAGTAATCGCCCTTACATTAAGTGTTTTGTCGGGCTTTTCGATACATCCGCCAAATGGCGGATACTCAGAAACCGGCAAAATAAAATCTTAAAGGTCATTGTATCACTTTAATCTTAGCATTCTGAATTGATGCTTTTTAGTGTTGCATCAGAGCTTCTATCTCTTTAATACTTCGGGGTGCTTTTTCTGAAAGGTTGACCGGTCCCTCGTTTGTGATTAAGATGTCATCTTCTATACGCACTCCAATGTTCCACCATTTGGGATCGCAATCGGAGCCTTCAGAAATATAAATGCCCGGTTCAACTGTAATGACCTGATTGGCTTCCAATTCTTCATACAATCCTGCATCATGCACATCCAAACCCAAATAATGCGAAGTGCCATGCATAAAGTATTTCCTGTATTCTGAACGCTTGGTGATGATGCCTAATTCGATTAAACCCTCAACAATCACATCAACAGCGGCTTCATGTGGAGCGCGAAATGCTGCACCGACCCGGGCAGCTGCAATTCCTGCACTTTGCGCTTTCAAGACCAGCTCATAAATTAACGCTTCTTCTTCACTGAATTTGCCCGATGGAGGTATGGTTCTTGTGACATCCGCCGTATAGCCATGGTATTCCGCTCCGACATCACTTACAAGCAATCCCCCTTTTATCAAAGGTCTTCTGTTGCTTATATAATGTAAAATACAAGAATTTTCACCACTGCCCTGTATTGATGGAAATCCGGGATACTCCGCTCCTCTTCGCTTAAACTCATACTCAATGATGGCTTCGGTTTGAAATTCTGTCATCTCCGATGTAATTTGCTTCATGAGCGCGACCTGAGCCTCACAGGTCATGTCTATCGCCTTTTTTAGTAATCGGAGTTCCTCCTCTTGTTTATCCTGTCTCAGAAGACTGAGCATCTGTTCCAGATGTTCTTCTGACACCGATGAGGGCTCAGGATATTTATCTTGAAAGGCCTTGTATATTCCCGTCACATTATCCGATTCTGTGGTATCCAGATTTTCCAATGCATAAGGCGCTATATAATAGACCCTTTCTAAATTGCCGAAAGGAAATTCTGTCGTTTTGAATTGTTTATTCTCATGCACCTGATCCATTCCCAATGCTACTTTTGCTCTTTCAAGTCCCAAGCGTCTGCCATTCCATCGCTCCATAAAGGCATTGCGTTCAGGAATAAAAATGAGTTCATCGGTACTGTCTCCCTCTATCACTTGCTTTTCTTTGAACATCACCATGACGGCATTGGGTTCGGTAAATCCTGTGAGGTAATAAAAGTTCGGGTCTTGATGGTACTCGTAATACACATCATTGGACCGATTACGTTCAGGTGCAGCAAAAAGCACAACCGCCGTACTATCCGGCATCAATTCGCGTAAAGCTTCCCTCCTTTCTTTGTGAAATTGAGGACTTAAAAAGTCATTTTCATATTGATATTGATCTGTATTCTGAAGAAAAGATTTGGTCCTATCTGCTTGCGCGAAACCAAAAACAAAGCCCAATAACAAGCCTATCGAAAAAATGATCCTCATGACTCAAAAATAAGGAAGAAGTACAAGTGTGAATAAAAGTCTGTATGAGCGGTGAAATTATGGTTTATTCCCACTCTTTCTTTTTAACAATCATGACCCAGTCGCGGTCTAAAGGCAGATAGCCGTAATCGTAACAAAAGAAATAGGTTTTACCTTCTTTGGTTGTATAAGTATTGGTGGTATAATCCATTTGCAGTCCTTTTTTTAGCAAATACTCCCGTTGGGCTTTCTTTTTTTCGGCCTTACCGCAAACTTCCATCAACACTTTTCGATTTTTCCTTAAAATCCGATTGACATTCCGAATGTAATTGTTGGCGTCAGAATTGTTTTTGTTGTTGTAATCGTTTCTACATTGGTCGGTACAGAACTTTTTATCTCTACGACCGTGGATTTCCATTCCACATTCCAAGCAAGTTCTTTTCATGCTTTAAATGTAACTAATTCCCTATTTAGATTTTGAGCGTGGATGAAACTGAATGATCGCATCGTGTAAATATTGACGGTCAAGATGTGTGTATATTTCAGTCGTGGTGATCGACTCATGACCCAACATTTCTTGAACAGCTCTTAAATCTGCGCCCCCATCTACCAAATGTGTCGCAAAACTGTGTCGAAAGGTATGTGGTGAAATGTTCTTTTGCAACCCTGCTTTTTGAGCCAATTGTTTAATAATGGTAAAGATCATGACCCGGGTCAGTTGATTTCCTCGTCGATTAAGAAAGAGAATATCTTCTGCTCCCTTTTTGATTTGGAGGTGGTTGCGGTAATGTTTTTTATAAAAGCGAATGTACTTTAGAGCTGTTTGTCCTATGGGGACTAAACGCTCTTTATTGCCCTTTCCCACAACCAATAGAAAGCCCTCTTCTTCCAATACATTGGATGCCTGAAGACTACACAATTCGGAGACGCGCAAACCACAACTGTACAATGTTTCTAACATGGCTCTATTGCGTTCCCCCTCCGGTTTGCTAAGATCAATTGCAGCGATCAAGTCATCAATTTCAGCAATGGACAAGACCTCCGGTAGTTTACGCCCTATTTTTGGGCCTTGTATCAATTCCGCAGGACTGCTTTTTAACAAGTCTTCCAGAATCAGGTATTTGAAAAAGGCTTTTAATCCTGATATCACTCTGGCTTGTGTTCTTGCTGAAACCCCCATTTCATACAACCAATGGATAAAACCACTCAAATGCTCGGGAGTAATTTCCTGTATGCTTGGGTCTAAAGCCTCTATTTCAAAATACTGAACCAATTTATCAAAGTCATTCAGATAGGCTTGAATGGAATTCTCAGATAAAGAACGCTCCAACTTTAAATGGGTCTGAAATCCTCTTTTGTAATTGAGCAGCTTCATGCCAACAAATGTATACTTTTGAGTAGTAAGTATGGAAAAGAAACACATCGGCATCATCAATGGGCCAAACCTCAACCTGCTTGGTCAAAGGGAACCGGAAATATATGGTCAGCAGTCTTTTGAAGAGTACTTCGAGGAATTGAACGCTGCGTTTCCCGATCTTGATTTGGCTTATTTTCAATCGAATATTGAAGGAAAACTCATCGACTGTATTCAGGAATGGGGAGAATCAAAAGCGGGTATTTTACTCAATGCCGGAGGTTATACCCACACTTCTGTAGCGATAGCAGATGCAGTAGCAGCAATAAAACCTCCGGTTCTTGAAATCCACATTTCGAATCCTGCATCAAGAGAAAAAGAACGACATGTTTCTCTATTGTCTAAATATGTTTTAGGGAGCATTTCGGGATTTGGACTAAAATCTTACTATTTTGGACTAACTTATTTCAACTCGGATGAAGCATTATAAAATTCTCCTTATTGTTTTATTTTTCACCTTACACTCTATCGCACAGGAAAAGAATCCGTTTCCTGAAATAGAGGTCGTAGATCTGAATGAAGAACAACTCGTTCTACCAAAAGATTCAGAAGGGAAGTTCACTTTGATTGGCGTGGCCTTTTCCGAAAAAGCGCAAGACGATTTATATTCATGGAGTCAACCTGTATTTAGTGAATTTATGGATGAAAACAATTTGTCCAGTCTGGTTTATGATCCCAATGTTTATCTGATCCTCATGTTTACCGGTGCCAATCAGGTGGTCTATGAGAAGGCCAAAAAGCAAATTACTGAAGGCACAGATGAAAGCCTAAAAGACAATGTTGTTCTCTATAAAGGAAAAATGGAAGATTACCGGGATCAATTGGACATGAAAGACCGAAAGAAGCCCTACTTTTTTGTTTTAGACAAAGAAGGAAACATCATATATACGGCCGAAGGCCCATACAGCAAAAAGGTCTTGCAAGAGGTCGGTCATTTAATTGAAGACTAAATGGAACTGCAGTTTGATTCACCCTTATTCCTGGTTAACACGGTGACGGGCAGCTTAATGCTCATCATTGCACTTATTGCACACCAATGGCCGCCAAAATACATTAATCGCATCTACGGCTATCGAACACCGAGGTCTGGTAAGAATCAGCGGAATTGGGACTTTGCACAGCAGTACTCCAATTTTCTCATGATTCGATACAGTTTGGTGTATATCGCATTGGGTCTTTTTGGCTTAATGAGCCATCTGTCTGATGACTTGGAGCTGGGCATTGCCATTGGTTCCCTGATCCTGATTATGATTACCATTGTTGTTAAAACGGAATACGCACTTAAGAATTTTGAAAATGAAAAATACAATTGAGACGGCAAAAGCCCCTGCACCTATTGGCCCATATAGTCAGGCGGTAAAAGTGAACGGCATGCTGTTCACTTCAGGACAAATTGCCATTGACCCTCAAACGGGAGATTTAGTTTTAGATAGTATTAGCGAGGAAACCAAAATGGTCATGCAAAATTTAAAAGCCGTGCTTCAAGAAGCGGGTATGGATTTTAGTCATGTGGTTAAAACGTCTATCTTTTTGTCTGACATGAACAATTTTCAAGCGGTTAATCAAGTCTATGCTCAATATTTTGACGAGGCTTCTGCTCCGGCCAGAGAAACGGTGCAAGTGGCTTGTTTGCCTAAAAATGTGAATGTGGAGATTTCGATGATTGCAGTGGAAGAAAGCCTTAGTTAATATTTAGGTAAATTCTCTCATTTATAAATCATTATTTTATGAATCATCGAATTTTTCTTTTCGTTTTAATTTCAACCATATTCTTTGCTTGTGAGGAAGAAGTTGCCGAGGTACAAGACATTACCAATACAAACAAACAAGGCCCATGTCATCTCAAAAGCTTAGAGAGCATAGATTGTGGAGTTAATTATACACTTGTAAATCATACCCAATATGAGTTAAATTATGGACATAATTATAGATATGACATTCAAGTTAATCATAGATATGATAATCAGGTTGATTATGATAGTTTAGACACTATAACAAAGTCTAATCTCACGATTGATTTTAGCATATCAACCCTGTTAGGCATTTCTATTACTACAAATCCAAACAATAGAATAATACATCAAACTTATGTGTGCCAAGATAGCAATGGAGTTAACTACAATGTTGAATACTCCTTGCAAGGTCAATGTAATGGTTCCGGTTTAATGAATATGGATCTGACTTTTTGGACTGTGATCCCAAAGTTAGATAGTTCTGTAATTGTCCATTTTAATGTTCAAGACATTAATCCGTTTTAACTAAAAAAAATTAATTTTTTCTCACCAAATTTTTTGTATAAAACACCTTCCCTCCAGCTTTTAACTTGATCGTTTTAGTGTTTCCATAAGCATCCACAGCCTGTAGTTCTATTTCTTCTTCTCCAAAATAAGCACACCATTCCTCTAAGTCTCCATTAATTTGATAACCATTAATACTTTGTATCCCATCACCTATGGCTAATGCTGAAACATGTGCAGGCGAGTTGGGATATATACTATGAACTTTATCATTGAGGTATCGAAAGCCCAGATAGGCTTCATGATGGTTATCTGATGGCTCTTGTTCCCATTTCCATCCTCTGTAAGAAAAGGCTTTCTTTAATTGTTCTGTCATGTCTTCAGAGCCATTGACATAAGCTTCAAAAAACCAGGTCAAATCTTCTTTGGCAAACTGCTCTACCGTCGCTTTATAATCAGCTTCACTAATACCTGTTCCTTTTTGATAGAAGTCCTTATAAAAAGCCCGCATGACATCGTCAAAACTGTATTGTTCTTTGCTATTCTCTCTAATAATAACATCGAGCATAAAAGTGATCAATGCTCCTTCCACATAAATGGACGATTTGCGATTGGGCACACCCAATTCATAGCCGTCTAACCAAGTATCAAAAGAAGAATCTGCTACTGACAGGTTCAGTACTCCGGCATTGTTAAAATGACGATCTAATAATTGCTGAACGGTTTTAAAATAAGCTTTGTCGTCAAAAACTCCTGAACGGCAAAGTTGTTCATCTCCGTACCAAGTTGTTGCACCTTCTGCCAGATAACCCAAGCGGCTATAATTTTCTTTGCTATAATCGTAAGGCCACATTTCTACCGGACGAATGCGCTTGATGTTCCAGGTATGAAACAATTCATGCGAACTCACCCCTAAAAGGTCTTCATATCTTTTCCCCTTTTTCATGATATGATAGGAAGGCCCCAAGGCAATCACAGTAGAATTGCTGTGTTCTACACCGTGATAAGCCGATTGCGGCAAGATTTGAAACAAAAAATGGTATTCCGGACAAGGAAAGTCTCCAAACAATTCCATTTGGGCTTGTGTAAAGGCTGTGAAATCATTGATCAACTTGTTCCAATCGGGTTTTATCTCCCCCTGAAACCATATCCAAAAAGTATGTTCACCTACCTTATAACTTTTCCTTTGTAAGGCCTTGGATGCCATAAAGGGACAATCAGCCAATTCGTGAAAATTCTTCGCCTCAAACTGATGTTGGCCTTTGTTTTCTAAGCCGGTTGCTACCTCATAATCCGGAGGAAGTTGCAATACAATTTGCGCCGACTCATCCATTCTTTCAGGTAGGTAAAGGCAACAATTGACAGGATTGACATACATCTGCTTATGATCTAAATAGGTAGACCCCGCATTTAAGACTGCCGCATAATAATTGTATTTGATATTGACTTCCTTTGCCTTATTGACCTCAAGAACCCAAAGGTCTTTGGTCTTTTTTTGATGTTTAATCGGATGTCCTTTTTCATCAAAAACCTCAAAGCATTGTATATTCTTGGCAAAGTTTCCAAGCTCATAGCGACCGGGACGCCAGGCAGGCAATTGCACTTCTATTCTGCTTTCTCCTTTTGTTTGAAATTTAAATTCAATATCAATGTATTGATGCGCCGGATTTGTATAAGAAAAGGTATAAATCATAATGAGCGAATTTCCTCAAAATACTTCTTGCTTGCTAAAGCTAAAAAAATAATTATCCAAATGCACTTGACGATAAAAGCAGGTGTTTTATCTAAAACTTAACACTTCCGCCTTATTGAATTCTCTATTTTTGAAACAATGAAAAGACTGGTTGATTTTTTTCGTTTGGTTCGCTTACCGAACCTCATCATCATCTTTCTGACACAATATGCCATTCGCTTTGGCATTATCAATCCCTTTTTAAAACAATCGGAACTCCACTTGTTTATGTCTGAACAACTTTTCTTTTGTTTGGCATTGGCAACGGTTTTAATTGCAGCTGCAGGCTACATTATCAATGACTACTTCGACATAAAGTTAGACCACATCAACAAACCCAAACAAATGGTGATCGGTAAAAGTCTGAGCCGTCGTTTTGCGATGTTCTGGCACATTGTAATCAATGCTGTGGGGCTCATTCTAGCTGCTTATGTAGCGGTTTCCATTCACCATCCCTTGCTTGTGCTCATTCAACTCTCTGCAGCAGGACTACTGTGGTATTATTCCATTAAGTTTAAAAAACAGGTTCTCATTGGCAACATTATCATTGCCTTACTTACTGCACTTGTTCCTTTCACAGCTGGTTATTACGAACTAGCCGTAATGTATGACACGGTCGGAGAAAGTTTATATGATACTAATCTGGGTTACATGTTGTTTAGCATTCAATATTTGCTTTACTGGATTATCGGTTACAGTGCATTTGCCTTTTTACTCAGCGTTGTCAGAGAAATTGTGAAGGACATAGAAGACATAGAAGGCGATCGTGCTTTTGACTGTAGAACTTTGCCCATCGTTTTTGGCATTGAAAAGTCTAAGCGCATTGCCAATGGAGTGAGCATCTTTATTGCTTTATGGATTTTGGTGCTGATGATTGTGCAATTCATCTCTAAAGACTTTGTCTCCCTCCTGTATTTTGGCTTCTTTCTTTTCTTACCCTTGGTGTATGTTATTACCAACATTATTAAAGCTCATCAAAAGCGTGATTTCTTTCTTATCAGTCAGAGCATTAAGCTAGTCATGCTTTTTGGAGTTTTATATACCGCAGTCATTTATTACTTTCAAGGCTGATGCTTTTAAACGAGAAACTAAGTGCATATCATGTCATTCTAGGCTCTCAATCGCCCCGCCGAAGAGCATTACTTGGAGAATTGGGTATACCCTTCGAAGCACGTTCTAAAGACATTGATGAGTCTTTTCCTAAAGATTTAGAGATTGAAAAAGTAGCGGAATACTTGGCTTGCAAAAAGGCCGAGGCCTTTGAGGCAGAATTGAATGCCAATGACTTATTGATTACCTCTGATACTACAGTTTGTCTTCCGGACGAAATCCTCAACAAAGCGAGTTCTGAAGCAGAAGCTAAAGAGATGCTGATAAAACTCTCAGGGAAAAGTCATCAAGTCATCAGTGGCGTGTGTATAAAAACCAAGACAAAAAGTATCTCATTTTCAGAATCTACCAAGGTTTATTTTAAAGTTTTGAGCGAAGAAGAAATAGAGTATTACATCGAACATTATCAACCCTTTGATAAAGCCGGAGCTTATGGTATACAAGAGTGGATCGGGTTCATCGGTATCGAAAAGATTGAAGGAGATTATTACAATGTGATGGGACTCCCAATGCAGCATTTGTATGAAGAATTACTAATTCATGCGTAACTGTTTACTTGTCTTTATCCTCGTCTTTCTGAATTTAAAACTCAGCAGTCAAAGTAAGAAGGAACCTGTTGTCTACTCTGATACTGTATTTAATATCAAAAAACAAAATGTTCCTGCAAAGGTCATTTATACTTTAGACCCTATATATCAAATCCAATTAGAAGATCATCACCTTACACTTTACCTAAGAGGCAAAAGGGGAAGCGGAGCATTAAAGGATGTAGGTTACATTACCAGATTGAACAAGCAGTTTCGGCTGTTATTCAATTTCAAAATCTCTTATCGTTATGAGAACTTTTTGAGTGAAGAAGACCTGGCTATACATTATACGGCTACAGACAGTTATGTCAAAGATGCTTATACTGGTAAAAACAAGTATAAAATTGAACATCGTTTGATTCATGCTGACCTAGATCGTGAAATTGGATTAGGTTATCGTTTACAAGAGTTTAATTCTAATATCAACAGGCTTGAAGGAATTGACCTAAAAAACGGAACGAAAATATGGGAGAAAGAAGTTTTTAAAGAGGATAGAGAGGTTCACATTTACATTGAAAATGATACCAGTTTTTATGTACTCGGTTTAGGTCTTTATCAAATCAATCCTCTTACTGGAGAAGGTTGGAGTTATGTAGACTCTGCTTTAATAAAGGCCATTGAAGTTAAGAAGGCAGTAGGAACTTCAGTAATCATTGGATTTGGGCTAATGGGTTTTGCAATTTATCATGTCGTCTCTGACAATCAACTGTACCAGCGTCAATCTTCTAATGTTCTCTTTACTGATAAACACGTTTATTACGCTTCAGTAGATCACCTCTCAAAGCTTAATTTAAAGGATGGCACTATCATTTGGAAATCTGAATTTCCTGAAAAATTTGATTCAGAGTCGATTCACTTTAATTACAAAGACCGGATCATCCACCTCAGTCTCGGTTATATTTCAAAAGGAGAAAAGCACATTAATTCAAGCATTCCCTTTATTTCTTCATACAATAAGAAGAATGGAGAAGAGAATTACTTTAAAGAATTAAGTACTTCAAAATATAGAATTCACGATTATCAAATCAAAGAAGATACATTAACTCTTATTCAAAAGTCCAGACTAAAAAGGATCAATTTAAATTCAGGAGAGCTCTTTCAGGATAAAACAATTCACCCTTACGACAATTCATCTTTAGATTCAATTGAGAGCAGGCCTCTGTATTATTTATCTGAACAACAGATGCATGAGCATAAATTTCCTGAATCATCTTTTCAGATACATTTAAACGATGGTTTTCTTTATGTCTTTAACAAAGACATTACTCTAAACCATAAGATCAATAGATCAGAACTGTATTACAAAAGAGAACAAATCGGATCATTCCAGCTTTTTGCAAATGATAAAACATTAATCATTTGTGATTTAAACAATTACAATCTTACTTTATCTTTTAATTGTAATAATTATCTAATCAGGGATAACAAGCTTTATATTTCAAAAGGGAATATTTTGACTGTTATTGAGCTTAGTTTGATGGCAAACAATTGAAAGTTGATCCTAAACCCACACCTTACCAGGATTTAATATCCCATTCGGGTCAAAAGCAATTTTGATTGCTTTCTGAAGCTCCATCTCTCTTTCACTAAACATAATGGTCATGTATTCTTTTTGCACCAACCCAATACCATGTTCTCCTGATATTGTTCCACCAAGAGATTTGCACAACTCAAAGATTTCTTGAATGCCTTCTTTTAGCTTGCCATTCCAATCTTCATCACTCATCTCCCCTTTCATTATATTAACATGCAAATTCCCATCCCCGGCATGACCATAACAAACCGATTGGAATCCGTATTTTTTTCCAATCGCCTTAACTCCATTGAGCAATTGAGGTAATTCTGCTCTCTTTACTACGGTATCCTCTTCCTTATAAATAGAATTGGCTTTTACCGCTTCTCCCAAACTCCTTCTTAACTTCCATAGTTTACTTTTCTGAGCTTCCGAATCTGCAAAAAGAACTTCTGCACAATCATACTCTTGCAAGAGATCATAGATGACTTCTGCATCTTTGGCCATTTGATCCGTATCATTACCGTCCAATTCAATCAAGAGATGAGCTTCCACATCTTCTTCTATTTCTATTTCAATGCCTTCCACATATTCTTGAGCAAAGTACAAGGCATCCTTTTCCATAAACTCTAATCCGGATGGAGTAATACCAAGATGAAATATAGCCGCAACTGCTTCACAGGCCTGCTCTGCCTTTCTAAACGGTGCCAACATCAAAACATCATGCTTAGGTAGAGGAAGTAAACGAAATACCGCTTTGGTGATCACAGCTAATGTGCCTTCACTACCAACCATTAATTGAGTGAGATTTAGACCGGTTGCATTTTTCAAGACATCTGCTCCTGTCCACATGACTGTGCCATCGGCTAATACAATTTCTAAATTCAATACATAATCTTTGGTCACGCCATACTTCACTGCCTTTGGACCACCACTGTTTTCTGCTAAGTTTCCCCCAATAAAACAACTCCCTTTGCTTGCGGGATCAGGCGGATAAAACAAGCCTTTCCCAGCAAGCTCCTCCTGAAAAACCTGAGTAATTACCCCTGGTTCAACAGTAGCTTGAAAATTCCTCTCATCAATGTTTAAAATCTTATTGAAGTTCTCCATACTTAAACAAACTCCTCCATAAACTGCTAGAGCTCCACCACTTAAACCGGTTCCTGCACCTCTGGCGGTAACAGGAATTCGCTTTGTATTACAATAAGAAAGAATACGAGATATTTGATCTACCGAATCGGGACATAAAACAAGGGAGGGCGGAAAATGCAAATCTTCAGTATAGTCACTTGCATAGCGCTCTAAATCTTGCTTTTGATAAAGCATCTGATTGGAATTCAAAAAAGATAGAAAGTACTTTCGGTCTGTTTCTTGTATATCTGTATATCCGTTCATAAACTCATTTCATCTTTCTATTTGAATTTAATTATCTTCGATCGCTTAAAATTAAAGAGAAAACAATCCTTAAATATGATTTTAAAAAAATTGTCCTTTATCGGCTTAATAAGCCTTTTCAGCATTCAATGTATTACTTATGCTCAAGTTGATAGTGAATATCAGAAATCACAGAGTCAGACGGACGCGACTCAAAATATTAGTTTAGAAGATATATGGAAGACTTATGAATTCTATGGCAAAACGGTTTCAGGTCTGCGATCTACAAAAGACGGCAATTATTATACCGTCATCGAAAAAGCAGAAGAAGCCAATCAATTGAGTAAATACAAATATGCTGATGGTCAATTAGAAGCTGTGTTACTTTCTGCTGAAGACCTCAGGTATAATGATAAGCAATTAAAAATAAGCAGTTACCAGTTTTCAGCGGATGAACAAAAAGTGCTCATTGCTACGGAAAAGGAAAGCATCTACCGCAGATCATGGAAGGCCAAGCATTATGTTGTAGATCTTCAAACTAAAGCCATACAAGAGCTCAGTCAAGGTAAAAAAGAGATGTACGCTACTTTCTCTCCTAATGGTGAAATGGTGGCTTATGTGGTCAATAACAATCTCTATTACAAAGACACCAAGACCAATACAACGCACCAGGTCACAAAGGATGGTGAATACAATAAAATTATAAACGGAGCTTCAGATTGGGTGTATGAAGAAGAATTGGAATTATCAAAAGCCTTTGAATGGTCGCCAAAGGGCAGCAAAATTGCTTTTTACCGATTTGATGAAGGTGCAGTAAAACAATGGAACATGAAGATGTATGATGGGCTTTATCCATCAGACTACCGATTCAAATACCCGAAAGCAGGAGAAGAAAATTCAAAAGTAGAAATCAAGATTTTTGATTTAAAGTCTGCATCGACTAAAGCGGTTAAACTATCCGCAGATTATGAGTACATCCCTAATATCAAATGGACACACGATGATGATCAACTTGCCGTGATGACTACTAACAGACATCAAAATAACTTAAAGATTAACCTCATAGACAGTAAAACAGGAATGGGTCAGGTTATTTTTGAAGAAAAAAGTGACACTTATCTTGAAATGCCTTATGACGTTCATTTTACAGCAAAAGAAAAAGGCTTTGTTGTTCTAAGCGAACGAAGCGGCTTCAGACATATTTATTGGTTCAACATGAAGGGAGAGTTAAAACAACAAATCACAAAAGGCAATTGGCCGGTGACACATTATTATGGAATGGATGAAGAAAGTGGAAAAGTCTATTACCAGTCTGCGGAAGGTTCTCCACTTGAAAGATATGTTTATAGTATTGGTACTGATGGAAAGAAAAAAATCAGACTGAGTAAAAAAGAAGGATGGAACAAAGCCGTGTTTAGTAATGGGTTTAATTATTTCATTAATTATTTTTCTACGGCTAATACGCCCAGTTATATTTCTTTACATGAGTCGAATGGAAAAGAAATTCGTGTTCTGGAAGATAATGTTGCATTGAATAATAAGTTAAAGCAATATCAACTGAGTAAAAAGACATTTTTTACCATTAAAACAGAACAAGGACACGAACTGAACGCGTGGAAAATTTTACCCCCAAACTTTGATGAACAAAAAAAGTACCCCGTCTTCTTAACCATTTACGGAGGACCAGGATCTCAAACCGTAGAAAACAGCTGGGGAGGTCAAAACTATTTTTGGCATCAAATGCTTGCTCAAAAAGGCTATATCGTTATTTCTGTAGATAATCGAGGAACAGGAGCTCGTGGTGTGGAATTTAAGAAAATGACCTATAAACAATTGGGGAAATATGAAACTGAAGATCAAATTGAAGTCGCCAAATACATGGCTAAACAAAGCTATGTTGATCCTATGAGGATTGGTGTACAAGGCTGGAGTTATGGGGGATACATGTCCTCTTTATGCCTGTTCAAAGGTGCCGAATATTTTAAAGCAGCTATTGCTGTTGCTCCGGTAAGCAATTGGCGTTTTTACGATAGTATCTATACAGAGCGATACATGCAAACTCCTCAGGAAAATCCTGACGGTTATGACGACAATTCACCTATTAATCATGTGGAAAAATTAAAGGGCAAATACCTTTTGGTACATGGCACAGCTGATGATAACGTCCACTTTCAAAATACAACAGAATTGATTGAAGCCTTAGTAAAAGCTGATAAACAATTTGATTTGGCCATTTACCCTAATAAAAATCATGGCATATATGGTGGTAATACACGCTATCATCTTTATAAAAAGATGACCAATTTCATCATAGAGAACCTATAATCAACTTTCTATAAAAAAAAGCTATTTTTAACACTTCACATTAATTATAAATTATGAGTCAAGACGTACAAACTACAGCTAATTACACTTCAGGTCCTATGAAGGGACATCCAATAGGACTACAGACATTATTCTTATCAGAATTATGGGAAAGAGTCTGTTATTACGGGATGCGTGTTTTATTAACTCTTTACTTGGTAAAATCTCTAATGAAGGGCGATTCTGAGGCAGCTCTTATTTATGGTGCCTACACAGGTTTAATATATGCCGCACCTATTTTAGGTGGTAGAATGGCTGATAAGTATCTAGGGTATCGATTGGCCATCATTTTAGGTGCTATCTTAATGTGTATCGGAGAGTTCTTAATACTTGGTGGTTCTGAGGAAATGCTGATGGTTGGAATGGGTGCCTTAATTATTGGAAATGGCTACTTTAAAGCCAATATTTCTACCATAGTTGGAAAGCTATATAAGGACAATGACCCAAGAAGAGATTCAGGATTTACCATTTTTTACATTGGGATAAATATTGGCGCATTTATAGCGACTACTTTAGTGGCTTTTATTGGTGAGACTTATGGATTCCATTATGGTTTTGGCTTAGCAGGATTAGGAATGCTTGCAGCTCTTGGAATTTTTTGGAATTGGAGAAAGTATTATGCTGCGGCAGCCGGCTTAGATATAACAGAAGAGGGCCATAAGAAATCTTTTGGCATTAAAAACTACCAATTGGTATCCTTGGGATCTCTCTTTCTAATTCCCGTTTGTTATGTACTGATTATGAATAACAGTTATATGGACTATCTACTTGTAGGTTTGTTTATTTATATCTCAATAGTGATGATCTTGGCCGGAATCAAAGAAGATCAGAAAGAAGGTGTCTCGGTTTGGAGAGATCGAATGATTGCTTTAATTATTTTCATTTTAATTAATGTAACCTTCTGGGCATGTTTTGAACAAGCTGGAACATCGCTTACTCTTTTTGCCGATCGTAATGTTGATCGTTTCATTTTTGGTTGGGAAATGCCTGCTTCAATGACACAATTCTTCAACCCTCTCTTTATCTTGATCTTTGGTTCTATCTTCTCAGTCATGTGGATCAAGCTGTCTAAGATGGGCAGGAATCCAAGTATCCCAATGAAGTTTTCATATGGGATTTTGCAATTAGGACTAGGTTTTTTAGTTACGCTTTTAGGATATGAATTTGTAGATGAGTCATTTCAAGTTCCTTTGTTGACCTTGGTTATCTTATATATGCTTCACACAACAGGAGAATTATTCCTTTCTCCAATTGGTCTTTCTATGGTGACCAAACTATCCCCTAAGAGTTTCGCCGGAACTGCTATGGGAGCATGGTTCCTAAGTTATGCCATCGGTAACTATGTTGGAGGGAAAATTGCTGCTCTAACAGGTGGTCATGGAGGTGATGGAGCTTCCCTTTCAGTTGAAGAAGGCTTAGCAAACTATACAGATATTTTCTCGACAATCGGAATGGTTCTAATCGGAATAGCGGTCTTGATTGCTGTATTTAATAAACCGCTCAAAAACTTAATGCACGGTGTCGAATAAAAAAAGTTTATTAATTATTTAAGAAAAAAGCTCCATTTAAATATGGAGCTTTTTTCTTAGGCCATTGTTCGTATTTCATTTATATTCGCCGCATGAATAAAATTATCACTCTACTTATCTGTCTTTTCTTGGTTGTCAACTTATCGATGGCCCAAAATCTAAAAAAAGACATTGAAATTTCTGTTACCCCTGAATTAGATATTCCTAAAAAAGATTACCATCTGGATATGGTAGAATTAGAAGATGGAAATTTTATTGCTATAGAAGGAAGGTATAAAGACCTGACCAAGAGTATTCAAATTGTAAAATTCAATAAAGGGTTTAAAGAAATTGGTAGAACAGAACTTAATATGGAATTTGGTGATGATCAACACCGTTTTAACAATTTAATTTATGCAGGAGGCGAGGTCTACATATTTACTTCTTTTTATGATAAAAAAAATAAAAACACCCTCTATCTGGGACAACGATTAGATCAGAAAACCCTCCGCATCAATGGAGATTTCGTACAGCTTGGCAAAGTGGACAAGAATGAACGATCTGACTACCTGTTTTCTGAAGATGGCAGCAAATTGCTTTTTTGTACTCGATCAATTAAAAATAAGAAAAATGAACTAATTCAATACTCAATAAAAGCATTAAATGCTAATAATGGCTTTTCTCCTCTTTGGGAAAAAGAATTCAAATCAGATCAGATCGACCAATTAGAGGATGTAGAAGAATTTGACATCAATAATCAAGGCGAGGTCTACCTGTTAACATTACAATTTAAAGATAAGAGAAGAACTAGTAAAAAAGATGGAGATCCGAATTACAGCTACAGACTGAAAGAGTTTTCTAATAAGGGGTCTACCGTTAAAGCCTATGATTTAAAACTTCAAGGAAAATTTATATCTGATCTAACAATAGGCATTAATCAAAATGACGATATCGTATGTACCGGTTTTTATTCAGATGAAGGCACTTACAGTATAAAGGGTAGTTTTTACATGTTGTTCGACCATCAGAAAAAGGCCATTGTAAAACAGAGTACAAAAGAGTTTGGGCTAGACTTTATTACTGAAAATTTAAGTGAAAGAAAAACAAAGAAAGTAGAAAAAAAGGCAGCAAAGGGTAAAAACATAGAAGTTCCTGAATATGATTTGAAGGGCATAGTTATGCGAGATGATGGTAGTGTTATTCAAGTTGCTGAGAGATATTTTGTTACAGTACACTCATATACCGACTCCAACGGTAATACTACTACTTACTACGTCTATCATTATAACGAACTAATCGTCATTAGTATTGACACTCAAGGTGAAATTGAGTGGATCAGAAAGATTAGAAAAGTGCAATCATCCAGATCGGCAGGGAGCTCATTAATCTCCTTTCATCTGCTTGTAAAAGGAGACAAAATGTATTTCGTGCATAATGGTAATGCTGAAAACCTTCTGATCGGACCGAAGGATAATGTTAATGCTTGGAAACTGAATAAAAAAGCAGCAGTTATTGTTACTGAGATTAATTCCGAGGGGTATCTAAGACAAGATATTCTTATGGATTATGCAGGCTATAAGTTGATACCTCAAGTAAGAGGGGGTTTAAACTTAGAAGATGATGACATGCTCTTTTTTGCTGAAGGAAAAAAAGGTAAGCATTATATAAGAGTCAAAATCAATGATTAAATTTTAAAGAAACACATTTGTCAATTAAAATATTTATCTATTTTTGTAAGTGATTACTCACTTACTTATGACGCGCAAAAAAGAGCAAATTCTTGTTAAAGCCATGGAACTATTCGCCAACAAGGGGTACCATGGTGTATCAACGAAAAAGATTGCGCAAGCTGCGAATGTCTCTGAAGGCTTGATATTCAAACATTTCCAAAACAAAGAAGGGCTATTGAATGCCATCATCAAACACGGAAAAGAAAGAGCATTCCTCTATTTTGAGGATGTTCAAATGATTCAAGACCCAAAGGAACAATTGAAATTTATTATTCAGATTCCATATAAAGTAAAGCAGAAAGACTATCCATTTTGGCGTTTGATATATGCGCTGAAGTGGCAGGCAGAGAAATATGACAACAGTCTATCTAAACCTATGCATGATATGCTTACTTATATTTTCAAATCACTTTCATATAAAAATCCGGCTCATGAAGCAGAATTACTTCTATCCATTTTAGATGGCATAATCATGGGTCTTCTACTCAAAGGCAAGAAAAAAGACGATGCGTTCCTAAGAACCATTTACTCAAAATATCATTTATCATGATAAAAAAAATAATAAAATTCCTTGGCCTAAGCTTTATTGGCTTATTGGTCATTCTCACTTTAACAGGTATAGTATTTATGAACTTTAGCAAACAATTTGGAGGTAAGCACAGTAAGTTAGATATCAAGAGATATGAAGCCTCAGGACATTTTAAGGAAGGAAAATTCCAGAATCTGATTAAAACCGGAATGGACATGAGTATTGGTTCAATATTCAGTACCATGAAAGACTTTATACGTGGGATTGAAAATGGGAAACCCAAGCAAGACATCCCGATGCAGAAACCAGAACTTACTGAGATCAAGACTAACAAAAGTCAGCTTATCTGGTTTGGACATTCTGCTTTTCTACTTCAACTATCAGGTAAGAATCTATTGATTGACCCCATGTTGGGTAAAGTGCCTGCTCCTCACCCATGGGTGGGTGGAAATCGTTTTCAAAAAGAACTTCCTGTAAATATCAAAGATCTGCCTGTTGTTGATGCTATACTCATTTCCCACGATCATTATGATCATCTGGATTATGAAAGCATACTTGCATTGAAAGATAAAACCAAACATTTTTTTGTTCCTCTTGGTGTCGGTGCGCATTTTAGAGCATGGGGTATTGATTCCAGTGCCATAACCGAAATGAATTGGTGGGAGGAGATTGAATTTGAGCAACTCAAATTGGCTTTTGCTCCTTCACGTCACTTTTCAGGTCGAGGCTTTTCTGATCGAAATTCTACCTTGTGGGGATCTTGGGTCATACAGTCAGATTCTTTAAACGTCTATTTTAGTGGCGACGGAGGTTATGGTCCACACTTTAAGGATATCGGAAAGAAATACGGCCCTTTTGATTTTGCAATGATGGAATGCGGTCAGTACAATGAAAAGTGGCACGATATACACATGATGCCGGAAGAGACCGCTCAAGCCACAACAGATGTAAATACAAAACTCATGATGCCGATTCACTGGGGTAGCTTTCAGTTGGCCCTACACAGCTGGACAGATCCGGTTGAGCGCGTAAGCGCAGCTTTAAAGAAAAACAAGCAAAATTTTATTATTCCTGAAGTTGGAGAAATAGTTGATTTGAATCAGCCTAATGTTCTGAATTCGTATTGGTGGAAGTAATAATTAATTAAATCTAGTCCACTTAAAACTTCGTAGATTATGATGATTTTTTCAAATTCAGATAGTCAATAAAATATAGCACCTTGATGGAAAAATTATTAATCTGAGGAGATCGTAAAACCTGCTCAATGTCTTCATAATAATTGAACCCCATAGGTTCACCTTGTTGAAGAATAACGTTTTTCCAGACTACAGAAATTTCGCTACCAGGAGCAAAACGCCAATTGTATACCAAGTCAACATTAAAGGCATTAAAGCTGGCATCATCAAAACCGTGCTCATGTTGAGCTGGAGAATAATCCGTATCTAGTAATGCTCCGTTTTTAGAATCAATTCGATTAAAACGGTTATAAGTTACAGTAGACCAATAATGACGCAGATTAAGCGATAAAGCCATGGTATTATTAAAAGTATAACTACCTGTTATAGAGCTCTCATGCTCGACTACTTTTCTACGGCCAAAATAAATGGAATCGCTAAGTGCATTCACATAGCCCATTTCATTTTGTCTGGTGAAATTATTATAACCTAATACAATAAAAAGTTTATCACTAGGTCTGAATCTCGGAGATATGTAATAGGACAAATTATGTCGACCCGGCTCATCAAAAATGCGACGTTGCACGCGTATGTCAAACGCAAAAGGACGACTATAGTCTGTTGATATAAATCCTCCAAACCAAAAATTTCGTGGGTACTTATAATATTGGTCAAATGAACGTGTCTCAAAATAGTCGTTGGTTCTTATTGGTTCTACTCCGGCATTTAGGCCTATGGCATGAAAGCTACGAAGTGAATAAACAGTAGACCATGAAGTGGCAAAGTTGACAAACCGATCGGGACGATAAAGACGCTCATAAACGATATCAACATTATGATAAGCAAAATTAAAGATGGAAAAAGGCTCATATTTTGCATATTCCATGTAGAGGTAATTCCGTCTTATATTATTGATATTCAGAAATCCTAAATCTCTTGGATTATAGGTATCGCTGATGGTCTCATGAGAAAGGCTTGCCGTAAAATTACCACTGATCTTAGCCAGTGAAAGTTCATAATTGTAACCTTCATCGACCTGGTCCTCTTCAAACAGATGACTCATGCCTCCTGAGCCTGAAAAAGCATAGTTGTTTTTTTTATTGGCCAATTGCCAATCGAGTTGAGAAACGTTAGCATCTCTAGCTATGCCATTACGCATCACATTAGTGTTTGTTAAGGTAACGAAAGAGTTCTTTCTTAAAACTTGGTCTAAAACAAGCACGTTATAATTCGTTAAGGGATTGGCTATTTCTTTTCGAGTCTCTCCGGTTTCATTGTTTTTGATTAATGCTTCTTCCCTCCCTTCTACTGCATTAAAAACGCCTATACCAAGTCCTTTTTTATTTCTACCTGAAACTTTGGTAGCATTCAAAAGTTGACTCTGGGCTGAAAGCTCGGTTATCTTCTCTGTAGAGTCAAGATTATTCCGAACTTGATTGAGGTAAAACGGTCGTCCTCCTACCCTTCTGCTGTAAAAAATTCCTGCCTTATTAAACAGTTCAAGACCTTCAGTAAAAAACTGCCTATTTTCATTGAACTGCACCTCAAACTGAGAAAGATTAAGCACCTGATTGTCAAATCTTGTCTGCCCAAAATCCGGAATAAGTGTCATGTCTAAGGTAAAGGCATCATTGAGTCCGTATTTAACATCCATACCCCCGTTAAAAGAATTTGATGTACCCCCATTACCCGCCGAATTATGCTCTATGTAGGCAGAAGTATATGGAAAGAAGAACAAGCGAATTGGAGGTTCTATGTTATTTATGCCATCCACAATTCCTGTCTGCGTTAAGAATCCATCTATAGTAGGATTGATAAAATTCCACCAGGCCCTTTCTCTTTTCCGCCTTGTTTCTCTTCCAAAATTTACTCCCCACACTTGCTCCTTTCCTTCAGGAAAACGCAATGCCGAATAAGGAATCTTCATTTCTACGGTCCAACCTTTTTCATCAATATTGGTCGCAGATTCCCAGACTGCATCCCAGGCTGAACTTTCACCATCTGAGGAGTACTTTATATCAATTTGAACCCCTGCCGGTGTTACAGCAAAACCTTCTCCATTAATGCCATCCTGATAGGTATTAAAGACAACAATAAACCAATCTGCATTTCCGAAATTATCTCTCTCAGTCAGGAAGTTATTGATGCTATCGGGATTATTCTCATGCATTCGTGCGGCAATGTAGACAGCAGAATTATCGTATATCATCTTCACTTCAGTAGGGTTTGTTCCTGCTCTTTTAGGATGCGGCTGTGTTTGAATAAAATTGCTCGCTACAATCGCATTTTCCCAAAGTGATTCATTTAACAGTCCATCAATTTGCAGTGCCCCTTCTAAACTATCGACACGAAGATGCTTTTGCATAATTGTATCCTTTTGTCCAAAAGCAATTGTAAATGTGCCAAAAAAAAGAAAAGTTAAGAATAGTCGGCTTTTGAGCATCAGACAAAAATCGTTCTTTTTAAAACTTAAAAAAGTTAATTTTTTTAAACGGAAGTTGAGCAACTTCGTAATTTGAATTGCTTTATTAATATAACTTTGAGTCATGAAGAACAGGTCTTATGAGAATGCTGTTTCTGCCATTAAGGAGCGACGTTTTAATGATGCATTAGATATCTTGGATGATTTGTTGCAAAATGAGCCAAGTAATCCGATTTTCATCAGCGAAAGAGGAGTTGTACACTTTCATATGGGTGATAAGCAAAAGTCACTGAAGGACATGGATTTTGCCATTGAATTAGACGTGAATAACCCTTACAGATATTCGAGCAGAGCATACATAAAAGGACATTATCGCATGTTTGAGGAAGCCATTTCAGATTATCAAAAAGCGATTGAACTTGACCCTGATGATGCAATTGCTCTTAATAATCTGGGACTCATTCAAGAACAGATGGGCTACCACAGCAAGGCTCTTGAAAACTTTAAGAAGGCTGATGCGCTCCAAGGCATTAAAAGTAAGCTAGGAAATACCGATCAAGGCATTGAAGGTAAAGAACTGTATCCTAGAAATATTCAAAGAGAGATCAATGATGAGAACGATACTAAAAGTCTTGGTTCTATTTTAAAGACCCTATTCAGTAAAAAAGGATTTAACTCGTATCTGAGATTTATCTCTTCAGGATTCAAAGAAACTTGATACCACTTATTCTCTGATATAATGGCCCTAACAAGCTACGTAATTCACCCAGATCATTAGGAAGTTGATCGATAAGTACTTTTCCATTCTCTAATTTCAATTCATACCTAAACACAAAACTTCCTCTTTCAGGCATAAAACCCTTACTTAATCCAAATCGGAGATCATTGATAACAATAGAGTGTTCTTGCTTCTCAACTGAGTAATAACCTTTCGTTAAACGAATTAAACGTTCTACTTTATCATTGTTTCTATATGGATGAAGCAACTCATGGTTTTTCTCTATTGGAAACAATATCAGATTATTGTCTTCGTCAAATAATGAGAAATAAGTAATATAAAAATTGTCTTCAGTTTCAATGTTAGCCGTCCATAAAAGAGCAGAGAACGGGGCAGGTCGTGTTTCAAAGTGCTTGTATTCTATTGCTTGTTCTCTGAGAGAATCTTTAACTGCATTGTTGACATGGTATTTCACAAAGAGAGTTAGTAAGAGATAAACCGAACTTAATACCAAACCCAATTTATTTATTCGCCTTCTTAGCAAAGCGTCTCGTTTTAAAAACAAACAGACCAATAGTGTGATAAGAAAGGGAAGCGTGTAAAAAGGATCAATGACAAACACGGATTGAATGGCAATTCTCCAGTTAAAAGGCCAAAACAACTGTGTTCCCCAAGTAGTAAATATATCGAGTAATGGGTGAGTGAATATTGTCCAAAAGAAAAGCTGAGTCCAGCCCCACCAATCTGATTCTTTTCTTTTATATAAACGCCAAATTAACCACGCCAACAAGGGAGATACCAACAACGCAAAAACAATTGAATGGGAAAATCCTCGATGAATTTCCAATCGACTGACTGTATCTAAAAACTGACCGGGAATGGTATCTAAATCAGGAATAGTTCCTCCTATGGCTCCCCATAGTATGGCTTTGTTTCCTACTTTTTTCCCTAATATTCTTTCACCAACTGCTCCTCCTAGAACAATTTGGGTCAAAGAGTCCATCTAGTTCTTAAAATGGTAAATCGTCTTCTTCATCGTCAGCGCTCAAATCTTGAGTGCTCATAGCGGTTGGCGGTTCGTCCATTGGAGGTGGAGCATCTTGACCGGGTACAGAGGCACCTACGGCTTCTATTTTCCATGCATCCAGATTGTGATACCAACGTCCATTGTATTCTCTGGAACTCACATTAAAAGAGACTTTGACTTCTTGTCCTTGTCCAAAATTGCGAAGCATATTGATTTTATCCTCACCGAACAAGCTAAAGCATATCAATGGGTTATATTGCGCACCACTATCAAGAACAAAACTTTGTTTTTTCCACTCTTTTCCGGCTTTACTCTGACCGGACTCCATAGAAAGTATCTGATTTATTCTGCCTGTAATTTCTAAACTCATTCTAATTTTCTTCTATTATTTCTACTGAATTGATCTTATCACCAGCCTTGATGTCATCTATAACATCAAGACCATCTATTACCTTACCAAAGCAAGTATGGTTACGATCAAGATGAGATGTATTTGTTCTGCTGTGACAAATAAAGAATTGTGACCCACCTGTGTTTCTTCCGGCATGCGCCATTGATAATACTCCTCTGTCATGGTATTGATTATCTCCATCCAATTCACAATCTATTGAATATCCCGGACCGCCAACTCCTGTGCCTTGAGGACAGCCTCCTTGAATGACAAAGTCAGGGATTACCCGATGAAAAGTTAATCCGTCATAAAAGCCATCTTGAGATAACTTGACAAAATTCTCTACTGTTTTTGGAGCATCCTTTTCATAGAAAGAAACAGTCATGTCTCCCTTTTCTGTGTGTATTATCGCCTTCATTTCCTTATTTTTTGGGCTAACGAAATTAGCCAAAGCATTTATGAATCAAAAGCTTTGAGTATTTAAAAAATCAATGAGTTTACTCACTGCCTTTCCCCGGTGACTTATTGCATTTTTTGTTTCTAAATCCATTTGTGCAAAGGTGTTTTCGTATCCGTATGGTTTGAATATTGGATCGTAACCAAAACCTTCAATACCAAACTTTTCCATTGTAATTTGTCCTTTACATGTTCCTTCAAACAGATATTCCTTCCCCTTTATTATTAAAGCAATTACTGTCCTAAACTGAGCCGCTCTGTTTTCTTGATTATCAAGTTTTTGAAGCACTAAATTCATATTATCATCAAATGACTTCTGAATTCCCGCGTACCGTGCCGAGTAAACCCCAGGTTCACCATTTAAAGATTCTATTTCTAATCCGGTATCGTCTGCAAAACAATTCGTTTTAAATTTTTTCGCCACAAATCTTGCCTTTTGAAGGGCATTACCTTCTAGTGTTTCCTGTGTTTCTTCAAGTTCTTCCAAATAATTCATATCGATTAATGAGAGAACCTCAATACCGGTCATTATTTGAGATTGAATCTCCTTAACTTTATGCTTATTTTGCGTAGCGAATATCAATTTCATATCAACATTTTAGGTGAAGATACCATTTAACAAGCCTTATCTGTCAGGCAAAGAAAAAAAATATATTCGCAAAGTAATTGATTCCAGATACCTAACGGGCAATGGTGTTTATTCAAAGAAATGTCAACACTTTTTTGAGAAAAAATATGGTATCAAGAAAGCTCTTCTCACTACATCTTGCACTAGTGCTTTAGAAATGGCGGCTCTACTTTGTCAAATCAAACCGGGAGACGAGGTGATTATGCCTTCATATACGTATGTATCCACAGCAAATGCATTTGCGCTTAGAGGAGCAAAGATTGTATTTTGTGATAGCAGAAGTGACCATCCCGGAATGGACGAATCATTGATTGAGGGGCTGATTACAGAAAGAACTAAAGTGATTGTTCCTGTTCATTATGCCGGATCAGCCTGCAATATGGATGTCATCATGAAACTGGCCAATCAATACAATTTGCTGGTTGCAGAGGATGCAGCTCAAGCCATTAATAGTTATTACACCTTTCCCGACGGAACTAAAAAAGCGCTTGGAAGTATCGGCCATTTCGGTGCTTTCTCATTTCATGAAACAAAAAACATCACTTGTGGAGAAGGTGGATTATTGGCCATTAATGATGAAGGCTTTAGCGAAAAAGCTAATGTTATCTATGCAATGGGGACAAACAAAATGTCCTTTTTAAGGGGAAAAACCGATAAATACGAATGGGTGGACATTGGTTCTTCATTTATTGTTTCAGAATTGAATGCAGCTTTCTTGTGGGCACAATTAGAACAACTCGATAAGATCCAAAACAAAAGGCTTAGCATCTGGAGCAGATACAATGAAAACATAAAAACAAGAGAAGGTCTTTTTAGGAAAATAGAAGAACCAAGCTATTCTAACCATAATGGCCATTTGTTTTGTTTGGTGCTATCTGACAAAGAGAAGCGACAAAAATTAATTAAGTATTTGAATGATAAGGGTATCAATGCAATATTTCATTATGTAGCATTGCACAGTAGTCAATACTATTCCAATGAATTTATAATACCAAATTTACCTCTTTGTAATACATATAGCAACCAATTGCTTAGGCTTCCTTTATTTTATGATTTAAAACCCACGGAACAATCTTACATCATTGCTCAAATAAACAAGTTTGAAGCCTCATAAATAAGGAGAAAAGCAGTTACAAGAACCCATCTAGTCTTGCTATTCCGTTTTTACAATGACCCCATTGTAGTTCTGTCCATTAAATACAAACTGATAAATGTAGACTCCTGCATTTAGTCCTGATGTATTTAAATACATGGAGTAATATCCCTCTTTCTGATAAGCATTGAAGCTTGGAAGAACCTCTTTCCCCAAGCGATCAAACAGTTCTAAGCTAACATCTCCTTCTTGTGGCAGGGTATAATTAAACCTTACATCAGAAGCTGTCGGATTAGGAAAATAATCAATAAATACGGCTTGCCCGAAACCTTTCTCACATTGTTCATTATTACTTGTAACATCATCCATCACATCATTAACAGAAACTATACGAGCACAAACAAAATTGACTTTTCCATTCACTGTCTGTATGATTGAGTTGGAAAAATCAATTACCCTTTGATCTCCACTAAATAATCTTACATCAAACTCTTCACTTAATTCTATTTCATCATTTACATTCAATACAAGTTTAAGCTTCTCAACATTGTTACGACCAACATTTTGTACTTGAACAGCGGCTTCAAGTCCGTTATCAAGATTTTCGCTTAAAAATAATTTTGACATGTTTACATCTAAGTGGTAAGGAGCAGCAACAAGCGTTTTAGATACAGTGTCTTTACAACCAATAGTTGTTTCAGCAACCAACGTAAGTAGGTATGTTCCTGTATCTGAATAGGTATATTGGGGTTCAAAACCGGTTAGCGAATCCCCATTTCCAAAAAACCAATAATAGTCCTGCGCATCCTGAGATTCATTTAGTAAGTATACCGTAAATGGAATTCCACTATTGTTATTTAAAATCTTAAATGCAGCCTCAGGCTGTTGCGCAATTGTTATTTGCTTCACTATGGAATCTTTGCACCCTTTGTTGCTCTCAACATTCAACTTCACATCAAATAATCCGACATTGGTCGACAAGAAAGAAGGATGCTCATTACTTGAAGTATCAGTACCATTAAACACATATTGATATGTAACTATAGAGTCTTCAAGAATTGTAGATCGGTTAAGCAGTTCAAAAGTCCGAGAGGAACAAAATGTGCCTGTTGAAAAATTAGCTATAGGACTTGGGTCTATTTGTATTGTATCCTTATAGGTTGAACTACACAAACTATCTGATCTTACATTAAGCTGTACAGGATATTTTCCAAAGTTTTGAAGCTTGAGACCAACAATAGAATCTGAGTAGCTCAAGGGCTGTAAAGGATGGGTAATTATCCACAAATAACGATCAACCCTAGCATTGGGCAAAATAGTTTGATCAATCAAATAGGTTGAATCACCCTCGCAGTTGCCTTCATAGATAAAATCAACAACAGGTGTTGGATTAATGTATTTACTTTGAGTTACTGTATCCAAACAGCCCTCATTTGACTCTACAATAAGCTTTATAAGGTAGTTACCTAATGTATCATAAACGTGACTAGGGTCTTGTAATCCCGAGGTATTGGAACTATTTGCTGTATCTCCAAAATTCCAGTCGTAGCTAATGATGCTCCCGGTTGAAACAGCACTCTGATCAAAAAATTCTATCGGTGTTTTAGAGCATTTCTTGTTGATCGCAAATGAAGCATTAGGCTTAGGATGAATCGGAACCTGAATGGTTGTATCACCTATACAACCTACAAAGGTTAAAACTTCTAGCCTAACAGAAGTAGAGCCTGAATGACTAAAGGGTTTTGCAACAGTATCGGTATTTAGAATAGTACCATCAGAAAACATCCACTTCCAAGCAGTTAAACTATCGTTTTGATAAGCTATAGAAGCATCTGTAAACATTACGGTATCAAACACACAGGAGTTTCCAAAATTAAAATTGACTCTGGGTGAACGCCCCTTAATCGTTACATGTATTGTATCTGATTCTATACATCGGCCGTTGCTTACCGTTAAAGCATAAAAACCAGTAGTATCAATCCGGATAGAATTGTTCTGATTTCCTGTTGACCATAAATAAGAACTTATCGGCAAAGATGGTTGATCAAGGAGAATTTGCTCCCCCTTGCAGATTGCAGTGTCAGATCCAAGATTAAATTCAATTAATGAAGAATCATATTGGACAATAATGGAGTCTAATTGAATTGAACAACCCAGAGTATCTTCTATGATAAGGTAATAGTTTCCCGGTTGATCAATTGTCAAAGAAGAATCTGTATCACCTGTATTCCATTCAAAACTATACGATGTTGTGGGTAAACCTGTATCCCAAATAAATGTGTCCTGAAGACAAAGCATTTGATCTTCTCGCGACCGAATAGGCACCACTACAGATATCTGATCTGTAAACTCACAACCAAAATCGTCAGTCACAGTAAGGGAGTATGCTTTACCCGGCAATAACTTCGAGTAATTTGTTGTATCTCCATTACTCCACACATAGGATTGATAAATGGAATCAACAGTAATTATAGTATCACAATAACCGTATGAAATGAATACATCCTCTCCTAGTTCTAAAGGCTCAGCATATCGTTGACATAAATACGCATCTAAAATTGCTTTCGCAGAATCAGTTAAAGGATTTGAGAATCCGATAATCTCAGCAATATCTCCATTCCAATGACGAGTTGAGAATTGTCTATCTCGTCCGACCTGAAAATCAGGAAATAAGGTCGGAGTAGGTTTTGTAGCTCCCAGAATTTTGAATTTATCAATCGGTGCAAAATCTCTCGTTTGAACTTTGTTGGCTGTCATGTTTGGAAACGACCCAAGCAAGAACCGGGTAGAATTTGAAATGGAAGCATCGGCTGTGAAAATAAAATAACTGGATTGACCTGAAAGAAGACCATTGAAGTTAGGAAAGGAAGTTGACATACCTCCCCATTTTGCAACTGTATAGACTTCTGCCAGTTGAAAACTCGAATCTGTAAGCATGAAATCATCCGATCCATCAAAGCGAATAACTTTACCTGGTTTTATCTGCGAATTTAAGCTGCTTATAGGACGGGCATTAGCAGTTGGTGCTTGTAAGCTCCTAGAGGTATCGGCTAGATTCAACCATTTATCAAGTTCATTAGTTTGAACAAGGTTCAATCCTGTATCAGCTCTAAAAAAGAAACTTAACCCATTTAAATCAAAGATATCAGACACCCAAAATCCGGAAACCTCCGACTGAAGTAAAAGGCCGGTGGTATCAATTAAATCAATTCTCCAATAAAAAAGATTAGGTTGATTAAATGCAAGAGTATCCGAGTTTATATTTAAAGAATCTGAATGCACAAGATTCGTCATGAGTGAGTCAGTAGCTACACTTAGAACATAATAGGATGTTGAATTTTGATAAAAACTGCTATTCCATTTAAAGACTACCAAACTATCAAATACCACATCATCTCGATTCGGTAAAACAAGAGTGATTTTATCTTCAATTGTATCTTTAGCAATCGTAGGTGGTTTTAATACAATATCCAATTGCTTTGCAAAAGAACCTGTACAACCATCTTGAGTTCGAACCGTCAATCTGATCGTGTAGGTTCCAACCGAGGAATAGTAATGCTTAGGATCTTTTTTTATAGACGTATTTCCATCGCCAAAATCCCAATTCCATTCGGTAATCACATCTAAACCTGCAGCTATACTCAAATCGGTAAATGCTACTGAGTCATTCGCAAATAAATTCTTTGCTGTAAAATTAACCGTTGGTGCCTGGCCAATAATTGTAATCCCTACACTATCAACAAAAGAGCAGACTCCATTGTCTACCGTGATATAATATTGACCTGACAATTGCACTCTGGTACTAGAAATGGTATCTCCGGTTGACCATAAATAGGAAAGTAAAGTATCATTTGCATTTTGCAATGCAATGAAATCTTGAGCACATAAAGAAGTATCTGCACCTAAACTAAGCTGATTAAAACTTGTATCTTGTATTACATGAACTGAGTCCGAAACAAATGTGCAATTCTGATTATCGGTAACGGTAAGCACGTAACTGCCATTACTTTTAATCATTAGTGCCGAATCTGAACTACCACCACTCCAGTTAAATGAGTATTCTGCATTTGACAAATGAGTATTCCAAAGAATTGAATCTTGCCCACAAAGTAAATTCTTACTTGGCATTCCTATCGGGAAACGAATACTTATCTCATCAGAAAAACGACAGCCCATACTATCGGTTACCGTTAAGGTATAAGATTGACCAACTGATAAATCAGAGAAATAAGTAGTATCACCATTGCTCCATAAATAAGAACTATAAGTAGAATCAACTATTACCGTAGTGTCACACAAGCTCTGTACAAGCTCAATATCTTCCTGAAAAGAAAAACGTTTACCATATTGCTCGCACAAGTATGAATTAACAATTTCTCTGAGTGAATCATTCAGTTGGTTTGTAAAGCCAATAACTTCAGCAACACCTCCATTCCAATGCCTGGAAGTAAAGCTTCGGTCTCTACCAATTTGAAAATCTGAAGCCTGGAAAGTTGTAGAACGATATGAATTAATAATCTTAAACTTTTCAAGAGGAGCAAAGTCTCTGGTTATTTGTCCATTGATCTTTACGGTAGGAAAAACAGCTGAATTTAGAAAATCTGTTTGACTTCCTCCCGCTCCATTTGCAATCAACGCATAATAAGAGCTCGTGCCACTTATCAATCCGTTGTAGCTGGGAAATGTTGCGGAACCACTTCCCCAATTGGCCACCACAAACAACTCAGAAAAGCCAATTGATGAATTGATTTCCATCAAGTCATCTACTCCATCAAAGTTTACAACAGGTCTGTTATTAAGCCCCTGTATTGAGGACAAAGTAGGCTCAGCCGAGGAACTTGCAGATAAGGCACTTTTTGAGGTATCCGCTAGATTGAGCCATTTTACAATCTGATTACCTACTCCTAATAGCACTCCTGAATCTGCTCTTAAATGTATTGATATAGAACTAAGATCATTAAGAGTCAAATATCTAAAACTGAATATAGATGACTCTCCAACAATTAGATTTTGATCTAAAGCTTTGACTTGCCAATAATAATTTCCTGATACAGAAACGACAAAAGAATCTTTTGTCTGGCTTAAACCGCCATTTGAGTAGATCACATTAGAAAGCAGACTGTCGGTAGCAAGAGTTATAGAATAGACAGGGTTAATACCAAGAAGAGGCACCTCATTCCATTCAAAAACAATATGAGATTCAAAAAGCACTTGATCAGACTTCGGCGATATCTTTGTGATCAAAGTTTGACTCTGTAATCCAACAGTTAAAAGCAATAGAAAGAAAAGGGCAAAAACTGGTCTCCTCACATAACAAAGTTAAGCAGGTTTACGCACAAATTTTGGATTGAGTTCTTCTCTCAACCGAACAATCTAAGGAATAGAAAATGTTATAGAGCATTAACTATTTACTTTACAACTGCCCTTTCGAAGAAAATGCTGAAGGAATAACCGTGAACTTCTTTTTCTTTATGGAAAGAAAGATATTTTCAAAATAATTAAAAGACACATAGGAAACAACAATAGTCAGAACGAGAATAATTGAATAAACCAAAGCATAATCCAACCATTGTAATCCGGTTTGAATTAACAAAAACTTTGTACACAAGAAAATGATTATGGGGTGTATTACATACACACCATAAGATATTTTGCCTAAAAAGTTGAATAATTTATTCTCTAAACTAAGCCCTCCCTTTTCTGTGATCTGCCCCATAATGATGAGTATTGTAACGAGGGTAATGAGTTCATTATCAATAACAGATGCAACGTGAAAACGATTCAAGACAACTATACACATTGCTAACCAAGCCAATAGCTGCATAAATGCATGAGTAGTGAATGTCAAAAAGAACTTTCTTTTTTCAAAATATAATAGGGCAGCAAGACAGCCCATAAGCATGCAATGAAATCTTGTGACATGCAAAACTGATTCAAGTATAGAACCGGGAAAGATAAAATGTAAAACAAGCTTGGCACCAATTAATAAAACAATCATCCACAGCACAATCCACTTCAATGAACTAATTTTTATCTTGTTCAGCCAAGGCCAAAACATATAGAATTGTTCTTCAACTGCTAAAGACCAAAAGTGTCCCAAAAGAAAAAGTTCTCTACCAAGAATAAAAGGAACATTAGCTGCAAAAAACAAATAATAAGGGGTTGATTTCCAATATACAGATAGATCAAAAATAAAATAACACAGGAAGCATAGAAGCATGTATCCATAATACAAAGGCCATATTCTCAGAATTCGTCTCCAATAAAACTTTTTAATGGATATCCCTACTTTCGATTTCTCCAACATTAACAAATAGGTAATCAGGAAACCACTAAGGGCAAAAAACATGCTTACACCATAACCTGCCAAAGTATAGGACTTAGGCGACCCATCCTGAGCGACTCCAAAAATGTATTCGTCTAAACCAAATGCCGAAAGTTCCAAACTGACATGGGAGATCACAACAGCTATGGAAGCAATGGCTCTAATGCCATTTAAGCCTCTAAGATAAATAATCTTTTCACTCATGAAGTGGATTCGCTTTTTAATGTTTGGAACAAAACTCCTACAATTTGTGCAGTGACAATATTAAGTATTCCAACGAATTCGAATAAAACACCAAGCTAAAAGCAAGCGAACAACTGAATACAAAGAAGTCTGATTAATCCATAAAAGAAAATGGTCTTTTTCTTCTTAGAAATTTGTAATCTCGTACTGATTTATACAGAGCAATAGCCTAATTATAAAAACAGAAACACATTTCCTTTGGCAAAAGATATTCTTAAAAACTCCATTTGGTATACCGTACTCGGCTTCCTACCGCTTTCTATTTCTTTTGTTTTTGCACCGCTTTACCTTCAATATTTAGATGAAGAACAATATGCTATTCTGAACCTATTTGTCTTATACACCGGGATTTTCACCCAAATATATGGACTTGGTATAGGCAATGCTTTTGGCTATCTCTACTGGGACGTTTACAAAGATGAGACTAAACTGAAACAACTCATTTCTTCAACATTAGGGCTTTTACTCTTTTTTCAAATCATCTTTATATCGATCAGTTTAATCTTTGGAGAGTTGATTGTTGATCTGGTTGTCAAGTCTTCAAAGTTTAGTTTCAATCCCATTTTCATTTTAGTCATACTCTTATCTGCTTTTATGGTATACAATGAACTTTTCTTGTATTATTTCAGAAATCAGGACAAGGTAAAACAGTATGCATTAATTAGTGTTTCCACTTTAATTCTGCTGACTACTGGAACACTCATAGGTGTAGTTGCTCTCGATCTAAAGGCTGAAGGTGCAATTTATGGCCGAAGTATTGGCTACTTTATCGTTATTGGCTTAGTCTGGCTTTTTTTTGTAAAAAAGTATGGGATACGTATTGATCTTAAGTCATCTAAACACTTGTTAGCTTTTGGTCTTCCCTTGTTTATTAACGCTTTAATTGGAGCCTTAGGCTATAACATTGATAAATTGATGATTGAGCGACTAGATTCTCTAAAGACGCTTGGAGTCTACGCCTTTGCTTCTATTGTTATCACATTTATGGAAGTTATTTTCAATGCCTTGAACAATGCAATTGCACCAACCCTTTACAAATACATTAACGAGTCTCATTTAGAAAAAGGAAAGGAGATCAAAGCTCTATCTCACACCATTTTTCTGATTATTTTATTGGCTATCTCATTGGTCATTGCAGGAATTATTCCTGTAATGAATATTATCATTCCAGAGAATTTCCATGCTGCTCTTCAATACATACCGATCCTTGCATCAGCCTTTGTATGGCGAGTATTTACAACACTAAGTTCCTACTCTCTCTATACTCAGAAAAAAACCAATTACCTCCTATTTAATCAATCCAGCAATATTATTGTTACTCTGATTCTTGGATATATTGGCTATTACCTGTTTGGAACGATCGGCATTGCTTATGCCATCTACTTTGTAAGAGTTATTGAATTTATCATCATTCATTTAATATCACTAAGAGTAAAAGTGATTGATTTTGGTCTCAGGAAGCTGATTTTAATTTCTGTAATAGTAGGTATCGCTTGTTTTATTTGCTCTTATTTCTATGACAATTCCTCTGCTCCGATTGTCTTCATTTTACCCTTAACAGTTTCACTGATATCCCTTCCCTTACTAGCAAAGGAAGAAATCAGGAATGTTAAGTACATGATAAAGAATCGAAAAACTATGCTTTAGTACATCTGTAATATGCATTGATGGAATGCCCTATGACCTCTTCTTTATTTTTTAAGAAAAGTGGATTGATCCATTTTGTGATGCCTAATTTCCAGAACACTTTCAGTAAGAAATCAGATTTAAGATAATTGTAAAGACGATTCAAAGCATAGGTCTCATAGTGTATTTCCTGAAGGGGTTCCAAATCTGTACCAATGCATTCCAAATCAAATAAAGTTTCTAATTTCCTTAACGCACTTTCATTCCACCTTCCCAGATGATGAGGCGGACAGTTCAACACTTTACTGTTCAATCGATTAGTCCCAATAAAACTATCATTATTGGGAACGCTGATAATCAAGGTTCCTCCCGGTTTTAAACAATCAACCATCGATTGAATAAAAGGTTTGACTTTTGAAATATGTTCAAGAACCTGAAATGTACATACCACATCATATGCATTGGCATTCTTTAGCGCATGATCCTGCACATATTCATTAAGTAAAGTGATTCCCTTTTCCTTCCCAAATTGCTCGGCATTTGGATTTAACTCCAAACCGGTGACATCGGCATTTTTCTGATCCTTTAATCGAATTAAAAAATCCCCCTTCGCTGCCCCTACCTCTAAAACCTTATCTGCATCTTTAATGTACTTTATTGATGCTTTATGTTCCCATTTCCAAGGCAAATAATACCAAGGCAATTTACCCAGCTCAGCATAATACTCATCATCACCTAAAACATCAAAGGGAAAATAAAACTCATAATTGGTTTCATTACATCGATACAAATCAATTTGATCATACTTCTCAAGTATACCATCCACTTTTACGGTCGGCAAAATTTTTCGATATATCTCAATAATCTCTTTAACACTTATTGAATCAATATGCGTTACGTTATCGGTACCTGTCAATGGACTATTCACTTCTCGATTTGAATTATTAGCCGCCAAATATATCATATTAATCACTACTTTTCAGGCATATCAATACTACTTTTACGGAATGAATGAAAAGCCTCGCATAGGTTTTGTAGTCAACAACTTAACCGTTGGCGGAGTTTCTAAAGTCCTAATCCAACTCTGTAATGCACTTTCTCAAGACGGCTATTCCGTGCATCTCATTATCCTATCCAATGATCTTGGGATGGAAGATATTTGTCCTTTAGACACTAAAGTTAAAAAGTATGTATTCGATTATGATTTCTCATACGACTATAGCTTACTAGCATACCTTAATAATTCATACTTTCAAGGGAGAACAATAGGCAAAGCAAAGAAGGTTATTGAGCAAATAAAGCAATTGAAGCTTGATATTTTACATTTTCATACTTTACCGCGGCAATTGATGATAGGGATACTTGCCAAAAAGCAAATCCAGCAACTTCAATTGGTTTTTACAGATCATTTATTCAGAATCTCAAAAGAAGATTATAAATGGCATCAACGTCAACTTCTAGCTTTAGCTTATAGAAAGCTATACAAGCATTATCACCTTATTGCAGTTTCCGAAGCCGTATATAAATACATTAAGACGTATCGTCTTTTTAACCCGAGTTTAAAATTCAAACTACTAGAAAACAGTATAGAACTGGGTAATTATAAAAGAGAGCAAGACATCAAAACCTGCCCTCCTCAATTGATTTACATTTCAAGAATGAATCATCATAAAGGTCAGGATACTTTGATCAAAGCATGGAAATCTTTAAAGAAACAAGATGAAGCAAAACTTTATCTGATAGGACCCGATGAAACGAATGGACGGCTTACAAAACTCGCAGAGAACGATCCGACAATCATTTTTACAGGCAGTATCTCAAATGTTAAAGACTATTTAAATGAATCAACAATTGCGGTATTTCCATCCCAAAAAGAGGGATTGCCGATCGCTCTCTTAGAAATGATGGCGTTTGAGTTACCTGTTATTGTATCCGATATCCCTGAACTCACTTCAATTATTAAAGACGGTGTAGAAGGACTTCACTTCAAACTTGATGATAAAAACGACCTGAGAGAAAAAATTAATCTCCTTCTTAATAATAAAGAACTCGCACATGAATTAGGATTAAATGCCAGAAAAAAGGTTGAATCAATTTGTAAAAAGAATGACCCTCTTCTTTTCCATCGTCAATTCTATGAATCACTAATAAGAATGAGATAAGAAAAGTTCTTTATGAACACTAGTTTTTTATCATTGATATATTTGCCCTTCAAAAAAAGAAAAGTGACAAAATACAAGCACTCAGAAAACATGCACAACCTGGAAAGTCCAAATGAGATTGTGCCCCAAATAATTAAGCTATTGAAGCCTAAAAGTGTTGTAGATATTGGTTGTGGGATTGGCACTTTTCTACATGTCTTTAAAAAAGAAGGTATAGAAAAAGTTCTGGGTGTTGATGGCACATGGGTAGATAAAGACTTACTAAAAAAATACATTCACCTTGAAGAATTCCAAGAAGCAAATTTGGAAGAAAACCTTGTGCTTGACGATAAATATGATTTAGCCATTAGCTTGGAAGTTGCTGAGCATCTTTCTTCGAAGGCCGCGAAAACAATGGTAAGTAATCTGGTCAATGCAGGAAATAAGGTCTTGTTCTCTGCAGCAGTCCCATTACAAGGTGGTCAAAATCACATCAATGAGCGATGGCTTTCATATTGGGTTTCACTTTTTGAAGAACAAGGCTATGAATTACACGATGTCATCCGACCACTACTTTGGGAAAATGAAAAAATCTTTTGTTGGTACAAGCAAAACATGGTACTCTTTGCTCCTAAAGAAGACAAACTAAACTTTGATCTTGAAAGTTTTCATGGCAAAGACATCATTCATCCTGAACTTTTTACCCTTAAAGCAGAATTAGCCGAACGGATAAGTCACCCCAAGTTCATAGATAGTGCTAAAATGATTGTCAAGTCATTAATCAGATAACCTAGCCCTTGAATCAAACCTGAGTGTTGTAAATTAAATTTAAATCATGCCCTGCTTATTTTGCCAATCTGAAGACATTAGAAACTCTTTTCTTCCTAGTACCGTTTTTAATGCTAAACGGTTTGATTACAAAAGGTGTCAAAACTGCAACTTGCATTTCATTAGCCCATTACCTAATGAAGAAGACCTTTTGAAAATGTATCCTCCCTCCTACCAAGCTGGTGTAGATTTCACAATATTGGATAATCCATATAAAAAGTTAATCGGCTTACGCTACAGCTATGGCAAACAATTTGATCTGTTGAGAAAACATCAAATCAAAGGCAAAATCTTGGACTTTGGTTGTGGCAATGCCAATTTTCTGATCAACTGTAACCATCATGGTTTAAATTGCGATGGCCTTGAATTCAATCCACTACATGTCAAAGTATTGAAAGAAGAAATTCCGGAGCGTTCATTCTATACATTTGACGAATTCATGGTTTCAGACATAAAGTATGATGTTATTCGTTTGTCAAATGTTCTAGAGCATTTTACTGATCCGAAAGAAACCATAAAGCAACTTAAAACGCATTTGAATCCTGGAGGATATTTTTTGCTAGAGGGTCCTATTGAGATGAATTTCAATTTTGCCTTGAAAACCAGAGAAGCATATTTTAAGTTGAAAACTTTAATAAAAGGAGATTATGCAGTTACTCATACACCAACCCACATCATTTTTACAAATCGGAAAAATCAGCTTCAATTCTTTGAAGATTTTGGACTAAACACTCAACATTTTGAAATTAGTGAAGCAGAATGGCCATTTCCTAATTCCATTTCGAATGCTAAAGGATTTGTTAGCAAAATCAACTTCTTCATTGCAAGAATGAGCATGTTCATTTCAAGCTTTAATTCAAAATGGGGAAATACTTTCCTCTACCTTGGACAAAAGCACAAATAGGTAAAGGTGAAATTGCCAAAAAAATCAGAAGACTACCATTCAATATGAATGCCTGCTATAGAAATGCTTATTATTTTTGGCTCTTCCGAAAAAATACCAAATGTTAACTAACAAAAGGATTGCATACATCCATGGTCGCTTTGGTCCGCATATAATGCACGGACGATTAGCAAAAAGCGTCAATGCTGAATTTCACATGGTAGATCGCTACAAGATGTGGAATGATGGGAAACGATCAAAGCTTTACCTCATTTACGCCTGGATATATAACGCACTGGCGTTTAAGAAGCCTAAAAATTTTGACATCTTTTTGGTTTCAGGCCCACATTTTAGCCCGATTATTATGAAGTTTTTGAGGTTAAAAAAATCTCAAAAAGTAGTTGTCCATTTGGGAGATGAAACCATGTATTTTCTTTCAATAGACTTTTACAGTAAACTCATGAGGCGAGTGCTGATTTGGTTGCTGAATCAATATGATGCTTTGTTGTGCGAAGGTCAAATGGCCGCGGATCTTGCAAAGATTAATGGCATCTCCAGACCTAAAATTTATACTACTTATTTAGGTGTTCCTAAAGAACGTCAAAACGAATTGCTTAAACTTCAACCCAAATTGTCTTCTAATCACCTCATCTTTGTTTCTTCCGGGCCAAAAGGATGGAGAACCTTTTACAAAGGTTTAGACCTGATGCTTAGAGCCTATTCCAAAGCGTTTGAAATCAATGATACACTTCAATTTACTATAGTTGGTGAATGGGATAAACAATTGCAAGAAGAGTTGACAAGCATGTTCAGTACTCAATGTAAAGCTTCCATCTCTTTTGTGGGGCAAACTAACAATATACAAGACTATCTACAAGACAGTTGTTTTTATTTTCATGTTTCAAGAGGTGATGCTTTTCCAACAGCAGTGCTTGAAGCCATGTCTGCAGGCTTAATTCCTTTGATCTCTGAGTGGACAGGAAGTAAAGAAGTCGTAGCAAAAGCCGACCCAGACTTTATCTTACCATTAGATGAGGATAGCATTGTTAAGAAGCTGATTTCAGTTACTCAACTTAGCATGGAAGAACGGGAAACTTTATCTTACAAGATGCGTGAAGCAAGCCGCTCATTCACTGAACAATTTGCACTTGATCATTATCAAGAGACCTTCAGAAGAATGGAAAAAGAATTCAAAGACTGATGGCAAAAAGAATTCTGTTTTACTATCCCTCAAACAAAAGGTCTAATGTACTTGAGACTACATTTAAAGAACTTAAGGATGAGGGATATACTGTACTTTTCCTATCTACTTGTGAAAAAGGTATGCTTCATGAAAAATTTGAAGAATTTGAGATAACTACCTTTTCTCATAAAGTAGATTCCTCATTTCCGCTTTTCTACTATTTGAATCAAGTGCTTTTTTTAATCCAATTTTGTAGAAAGCATCATATTGATGTTGTATTCTCCCATTTGCAACATGTCAATTTCATTGCAGTACTTGCTCAGTATTTCATGAGAACAGAAGTCCTGATTTTCAGACATCATTTTAAATTTAACAAAGGAAACTTTGGAATCCCCTTAAAGGTCAACCGCAATGAAGTCTTTTTTGATAAAATCATCAATCGTTTAGCGAAAAGAATCATTGTACCTTCTTCAGGTGTATACAATGGCATGCTTCAATATGAACTGGTTAATCCTAAAAAACTAAGCATCATCCCTTACCTCTATGATTTTAAGCAATATGGATCTCCAAATGCTGAAGAAGTAGATCGCATCAAAGCCAATTTTCCTTCACGGTTGAGAATCATTATGATTGCACGACTTATTCCTTTTAAAAGACATATTTTAATATTTCCTGTGATCAAAAAATTACTAGAAGAAGGATTTGACATTTCAATGATGGTATTAGACGAAGGACCTGAGAAAGAAAACCAGGAACAATACATTAAAGAGAATGGCCTTGAGAATAAAATAGAACTTCTTGGATTTCAAACAAATGTAATCGATTTTATGGCAGCAGCAGATCTTATTATCCATCCTTCTATTACAGAAGCAAGCAATAATACGATCAAAGAGATCGGCTTGTTAGAAAAGGTGGTAGCCGTCTGCAAAGGAGTAGGTGATTTTGACGATTATATAATAGATGAAGAAAACGGATTTTTGATGGATATTGAAAAGCCCGAAGTAGATGCTGAAAGAATCATCAGGAAAGTATACAACGAAAAGAAATTGATTTCACTAATGGGGAGTAAAATTAAAAGCAGCATAGAAAAGCAGTTTGGCGACTATGATGCGATCAAAAGAAAGCACCTTGATTTATTAAATTAGCTTGATTAAAGGTATTCAATATCTAATCTAAACTTGTGATCAGTTATATAAAACGCATATCATCTCTGGAAAGAAATCCGGTTCTAGATCTCTTCAGAGCTTTAGCCGTTTTGCTTGTAGTACAAGTGCACTATTTCATTAATTTCCAAGATTTAGTGCTCTACTCTGTTCTAAAAGAAGGGAATATTGGAGTAGACATATTTTTTGTTTTATCCGGTTACCTAGTAAGTAGAGGCTTATTAAGTCAATTGTCTGAAAATAAAACACTTGATTACAAAACCTTTTACATTAAACGCCTATTCAAAATCCTTCCTTCTTTTTATTTTGCTATCCTTGCCGCTTTTGTAATTTACAATTATTCTCCTCTATTCCCGAGTTTAAGCTTTGAGGCAAATGAAATTGTTTATTACTTAACCTTTACCCAAAATTATTCAGGCAGCACCATTTTATACCATGCTTGGTCGCTATGTGTTGAGGAGCATTTTTACATAGTATTGCCTCTTGGTTTATTATTGTTTGCAAGATTTTTCAATTTTCAAAAAAACACTTTATTAAACATTTTGATTTTTTCTATTTGCATGGGATACGTCATTCGACTCATCAGTTTTAATATTGATTATGAAACTTATGCATCAACTCATAATAGAATAGATGCAATCATTCTAGGCGTTATATTGGCATTATTAGAGATTAAAAAGAGTGCCTTCATCAATACCCAACACGCTCTAAAGGGAAGAGCTAGATGGATATTTATTCTGGGAATAGTATTGTTCTCTCTCACTCTTGCATTTCAGGTCATCCTGAATGAGTTAAATATTAAGGATAGTCTATTTAGTCGAGTGTTCTTCCATGGCTTGATCCCATTATCGATTTTTATTATTCTCAGTCAAACGTATAAAATCCAAATTAAGATTCCCGTTTGGATCAAATTAACCGCCTACTTTTCGTACAACTGGTACTTGTGGCATTATATCGTAGTACAATGGTTTGTTCAAACATTTGATCATCTTTTTCTTGGATTCACTTACTTTGTCATTCTCTCTTTACTCATTAGCGCAATTGTAACCTTTATTATTGAAGAGCCTTTTATCAGGATGAGGAATCGGGTCATTAAATACATAAAGACATAGAGATGGATAAATCACCCTTAGTATCTGTCATTCTTCCATGTTACAATGCAGAAGTCTTTTTGAAAGAAGCTTTAGATTCCATTTTAGAACAGTCTTACTCTAACATAGAAGTTATTTTAATTGATGATGGCAGTACCGATCAAAGCGCTAAGGTTTATGTACAAAAAAGCAAGGAAGACTCCAGACTTAAGATATACAATAACCCTTCTAACTTAGGATTGATTAAAACCTTGAACAAAGGTATTTTACTGGCAAAAGGTGAATTTATTGCCCGTATGGATGCTGATGATGTTTCAGTCAAAGATAGAATAGCTCATCAAGTCGAATTTCTACTCAAACATCATGAAATATCTATAGTAGGAACAGCAGCTTTAAGAATAGATGAGCATTCAAAACCTCATCGAACAAATAATCCTATTTATTTAGATAGTAATACAATCAGCCTATCCTCTTACTTTACTCAGCCCCTTATTCATGGCTCGATTTTAGGGAGAAAGTCTGTTTTTGAAAAACAACACTATTCTTTGGATTATGAACACAGTGAAGATTTCGAGCTTTGGCTCAGATTGATTTCTCAAAAACATCAGATCGCCAATTTGCCATTTGAAGATTACCATTACCGAATAAATGAGCAGGGTGTGTCCTTAAAAAATACTCAACAGCAAAACAGAAGTCATAATCAAGCATCCAAGAAATATCTTGAATTACTGCTCGGCAAAACACTTGATTATGATCTTGTTTCTATTATGAACAATAGGCCGGAAACAAATGTAAATATTGTCAAATTCAGAAAATCCATAGCTCTCTTCAAAGAAGTGGTTCTCAAGCTCAATAGGAAGAATACAAAAGAGCTTAAGATGTATTTAATACATCAAGTCAATAACATTATTCTACAATCCATTAAGAAGCCTAATGATTTCTTTACCTTGATCTTCTTAATTTTCAATTTGATTTTAAGGTTTAGATACAAGCAAACCTTAATTCAATTGTTTAAAAAATAACCTGCTTTGGTTTTAACTCAACTCTCAATATTTGACATAATACTCAGTTTATTGTTGATTATCATCATCTTAGGAATTGCTAATTTCTTTAAGCCCAAATCAAACCATCCAAGTTCAAAATACTACTTCCCGTTTATTGTTGCCAAAATCTTATTTGCAATCATTTTTGTTCTGATTCATGTCTATTACTACAAAGGAGGTGATACTTTCTTATATTTTAGCGGAGCTAATTTCTTTGCCGACCAAATAATAGCTAATCCCCTAAATGCGATTAAACTCTTTCTTAGTTCCCAAGAAAACATAAGAAACATTACTTATAGTGCAGAATATGTTTATGCTATAAATAGTTCTCAAGATGTTTTTTTTCTATCAAAAGTGGTGAGCATATTTTGCTTAGCTCTTGGGAATCAATACTTAGCAACAAATATACTTTATACAGTTATTACCGGGATTGGTTTATGGAAATTATATAAAGTAATGTGTCTATTGTACCCTGAACTGAGTAAACCACTTGCATATGGAATACTATTTTATCCTTCACTAGGAATATGGGGGTCTGGTGTTTTAAAAGATCCTCTTACACTATGCAGTGTAGGTCTTATTTTTTGGTCAACCTACAATCTGGTTCGGAATAAAAACTATGTTTTATCCATTATCATCATATTAATAGGTGGATATTTTTGCTTTATTCTCAAACCATACATACTGTATACTTTTATCCCCATTATGCTTCTTTGGATTCAAGGAAATATTTCCCGCAAACTAAAGAACCCCATATTAAAGACTCTAATTACTCCAATCTTAATTACCATATTTAGTTTTGGAGGTTACTATGCGATAAATACAGTTTCTGAAGGAGCAGGAAAGTATTCATTAGAAAGTGTGCAGTCAATTGCTGAAGGATTTCATAGTTGGCATACTTATTTAGCAGAAACGAGAGATCAATCCGGATATAGTCTTGGGGAAATAGAATTCACCCCTTTAGGAATATTGAGAAAATCGCCTGAAGGTTTTTTTGTGACTTACTACAGACCATTTATTTTTATCGACACAAGAAACATTGCAACATTTTTTGAAGCAATCCAAACACTTATATTACTTATACTGACACTTCTCATTCTCTTTAGAGTTGGCTTAATAAAATTCATTAGATACCTCTTCTTTGACTCAGATGTCAGAGCATTTATGCTTTTCGCTGTAGTATTCGGTGTAGCAGTAGGGATTACATCCTATAATTTTGGTGCTTTATCTCGATACAAGATACCAAGCTTGCCATTTTATATTGCTGCTTTAACAATTATTTACTACAAAGGTTACCTTTTGCCCAAGAAAAGATTTCAATAAAAACTGTGAAAAAAAACTATATTTAAAGCAACCCTATTCTTAAAAACACCGTTACTTTTGTGTTATCAAAACTTTAAACACGAAAGTCTAATCTGAATATTTTTCGTTTTTACACACAAAAAAAATTTTATGAACGAGTACGGAAGAAAAGCAAAAAATGCTTCTATTTCTACATTAGGCCTTAGCAACGTAGCTGCGGCATATTGGAATTTAACCCCATCACAATTAGTTGAAGATACTATACTAAGAGAAGAAGGTGTTCTTGCTGATAATGGTGCATTGGCTATAGATACGGGCGAATTTACAGGTCGATCTCCTAAAGATCGTTTTATTGTTGAAGATGATATTACAAGAGATTCGGTATGGTGGGGAAACATAAACATCAAATTTGATGCAAAAAAGTTCGATGCCTTATATAATCGAGTAACTGCATATTTATCAGGTAAAGAGGTCTACGTCCGAGATGCCTATGCCTGTTCATCAGAAGAATATCGATTAAATCTGCGATTGGTCTCTGAATTTCCATACAGCAGCATGTTTGCTTATAATATGTTCTTAAGGCCTAATCCTAATGAAATTGAAAGCTTTGACCCTGAGTGGAATATTATTTGTGCCCCCGGCTTTAAGGCTGATCCTGAAATAGACGGCACCAGACAGCACAATTTTGCCGTAATGAATTTCTCTAAAAAAATACTACTAATTGGTGGTACAGGTTATACCGGTGAAATCAAAAAAGGTATTTTCTCAGCTTTAAACTTTATTCTACCCTATCAAAAGAGTGTGCTGTCTATGCATTGCTCAGCAAATGTTGGTGATCAAGGTGACTCAGCAGTATTCTTTGGTCTTTCCGGCACAGGAAAAACTACACTTTCTTCAGATCCCAACAGAAAATTAATCGGCGATGATGAACATGGTTGGGACGATACTTCAATATTTAATTTTGAGGGAGGATGTTACGCGAAGTGTATTGATCTAAGCAGAGATAAAGAACCTCAAATTTATGACGCCATCAAATTTGGAGCTTTATTGGAAAACATTAACTTCAAAGAAGGTACATCCGAGGTTGACTATACTGATGGCGAAAAAACAGAAAACACAAGAGTAAGTTACCCCATTTACCATATTGATAATATACAAGAAGGCTCTATTGCCGGACATCCTAAAAATATCTTTTTCTTGACTTGCGATGCTTACGGTGTTTTACCTCCTATCTCTAAGTTAACGCCAGGACAGGCAATGTATCATTTTATATCAGGATATACTGCAAAAGTTGCAGGAACTGAAGCGGGTATTACTGAACCTCAAACTGCTTTTTCCGCTTGCTTTGGTGCTCCTTTTATGCCACTTCACCCAACAAAATATGCAGAAATGCTTGGAGAGAAGATGGAAAAGCATGAAGTAAATGTTTGGCTTATAAATACCGGATGGTCCGGTGGAGAATATGGAGTAGGTTCGAGATTAAAACTGAGCTACACCAGATCAATGATTACCGCTGCACTAAATGGAGAATTAGATCATGTCAATTACATCAATCATGAAATTTTTGGTTTAGCAATGCCAGGTGAATGTCCAAATGTTCCCGATGAAATTCTAAACCCTAAAAATACTTGGGATGATAAAACTGCCTATGACCAAAAGGCCAATAAGTTAGCAGAAGCATTTATCAATAACTTTAAGCAATTTGAAGAGTTTGCAAATGATGAGATTATGGAAGCAGCCCCAAAGACTGCAGTATCTGCTTAAGAAATAAAAGTGTTTCATGAAAAGTCCCCTCGAGGGACTTTTTTTATGCGAAAAAATTAACTTTGGTTAGTGTACGCCATTGTAGATATAGAAACGACCGGAGGAAGTTCAAGTAGGCACCGGATTACGGAAATTGCTGTTTTTAGAGTTGACGAATCTGAGATTCAATGCATTTTTCATTCATTGATTAATCCTCAGCAAAACATTCCTTTGACCATTACGCAGCTTACGGGTATAAACGATAAAATGGTACAAAATGCACCAACATTTCCGGAAATTGCAGATCAACTCAACAATGTTCTTACAAATCATGTATTTGTTGCTCATAATGTAAACTTCGATTACCGATTCTTAAAGGCTGAATTCCAAAGAGCCGGAATGACCTTCAATAGAAAGAAGCTATGCACCGTACGTCTTAGTCGCAAATTATTTAGAGGCTTAACATCTTATAGTCTCGGTAAACTCTGTAATAGCCTAAATATTAAAATTAAAGATAGACATCGAGCATTAGGAGATGCTGAAGCTACTTCTATCCTCTTTCAAAAAATGCTTCTAAAAAATTCTGAGCTTATCCAACAATTTTTAAACCCACAATCTTTAGAAGCTTTATTGCCACCTCATCTTAATAAAGGGGATTTTCTCGCCTTGCCGGAAAAACAAGGACTTTATTATTTCAAAGATGCAAAAAAGAAAATCATCTATATTGGAAAAGCAAAAAACATTAAGAAAAGAGTGCATTCTCATCTCTCCGGCACAAGCAATACAGGAACAAAGAATTATTTCTTAAAAAGCATTTATTCATTGGATTATAGAACGGTGAATAATGAATTATTGCTTGACCTAATGGAAGCAACAGAGATTAAAAAGCATTGGCCTCGTTATAACCGCTCAATGAAACGCATCACTTTAAACTATGGCTTATTGAATTATACAGACCGAAATGGTTATGAACGATTTAGTATCATCAGGTGTGGAAAATACGATCGGCCATTAATTGTTTTTAAAAGTCATGATGACATCTATTCTTTTCTGAGGAATCTTGTTTTTGATCATCAATTATGTCCAAGATTATCCGGTCTTCAACCAATAAGTAGTGGGCCTTGCAATTACATTGAAGAATATGAATGTCTCGGAGCATGTTCGCAAAAGGAGTCACCAAAAAGTTACAACAAAAGAGTTAGGCATGCAATAAAGAAAGACATAACTGTAGATTCTACTTTTTTGATCAAAGAGGAAATAGCAGAAGAAAAAAAGGCGGCTGTGGTTTTAATAGAAAAAGGCAGATACAAAGGTTTTGGAAAAGTTAGTCTAGGTTTCCCTTACAAGGACATTAACCAAATAAAATCAACAATCACCCCTGCTTATGATGATCAAGATATGTCTATTCTAATTCATGCTTATCTTTCCAAAACAAAACCTGAAAACATTCATTTTTACAACAGTTAATCCATGTCTAAACAGTTCTCAAACGACATTTCCATTAAAAATAAAAAGGCATCTTTTAATTATGAATTTATAGATACATATGAGGTTGGAATTCAACTTCTTGGTACGGAAATAAAATCCATTAGAGAAGGTAAAGCAAGTATTCAGGAGTCCTATTGTGCATTTAAGAAAAATGAACTTTACATTCTGAACATGGACATTAGTCCTTATTCAGAAGCCAGTTTTACCAATCATGATCCAAAAAGAACAAGAAAGCTATTGCTGCATCGCAAGGAATTAGATAAACTGATTAAAAAGAAGAAAGATGCCGGCCTTACAATAGTACCCACGAAGCTCTATATCAATGCTAAAGGATTAGCGAAACTAAATATTGCCTTAGCTAAGGGAAAGAAATTGCACGATAAACGTGAGACGTTAAAATCAAAAGATGCTAAAAGGCAAATAGACAGAGCATTGAAAGGATAGGTATGTTGTCATTTGATCAACTTAGTTTCTGGGAAAAACGAGATTATTTAGAAGGAATAGATTATTGCATTGTAGGTGCTGGTATAGTTGGTCTTACAACAGCCATCTTCATCAAAAAATATCAGCCTCAAGCAAAAGTTGTAATTATTGAGAAGGGATACTTACCTACCGGTGCAAGCACAAAAAATGCAGGCTTTGTATGCTTCGGCAGTCCTAGTGAATTATTAAGCGACATAAAAGGTACTAATGAAGAATCAGTAAAAGAAACCATTGAGCTTCGATGGAGAGGTTTTCAATTGTTGCAAGAGCTGATTGGCACTAAAGGCATGAACTTTCAAAAATTAGGGGCATTTGAATTATTTCCTGAAACCGATGAGTCAATCATCAAAGAAAGTGTTGAACAACTTGACTATCTCAACAAGATAATTTTTGAAGTAACGGGACAAAATGATGCCTTTAAAAAGCCGCAAACATCTACTCTACTTTCAAAATTCAAGGGGTTTAACAAGTTCATATCATGTCAATTGGAAGGTCAAATTGATACGGGTCTTATGATGGACTCACTATACAAAAAAGCCATAGCCCATGACATAAAGATACTTTACGGCATTGGGGTCAATTCAATTAACATACAGGATTTAAATACTTCATACGGCAAGATTGAATTCTCCAAATGCATCGTTTGTAGCAATGCTTTTAGCACTAACTTGTTTCCTGAACTTGATCTGCAGCCGGCAAGAGCACAGGTCATTATCAGTTCCGAAATTCCAAACCTTAAAATCAAAGGCATCTATCATTTTGACCGAGGGTATTACTATTTCAGAAATGTAGGCAATAGAATACTCTTAGGCGGAGGAAGAAACTTGGCTATTGAAGAAGAAACGACTGATCAATTCGGCAATTCTTCTCAAATTACAAATCACCTTATTCAATTGTTAAAATCTCAAATCCTCCCAAATAAAGAGTTCAAAGTAGAGCACCAATGGTCTGGTATAATGGGAATTGGAAGACAGAAATATCCCATTGTTAAATTTTTAAACCCTAATGTACTTTGTGCAGTAAGGTTAGGCGGTATGGGAATTGCTATGGGTTCTGCAATTGGACAAAAAACTGCAAAAACAATCATAAACGCATGAGACACTATACTTTATTAATTACTTTCTTATTGAGCACTGCAATTTCTGCTCAATCATTCATAATCAATCCTAAATTAAGCAATATAGAATGGATTGGATATAAAGTGGGAGGTTCTCATCGAGGCATCATACAATTTAAATCTTGTGATCTTAAAATAGAAAACAATCAAATCCATGAAGCTGCAATTTCAATTGATATGACTTCTATAGAAATTACAGATATAGAATCTCAAAGTGGAAAGGAAAAACTCATGGAAATCTTTCATAGCAAACCCTTTTTTAATGTTTCGGAATATCCAATAGCACAATTTAAACTCTCTGAACAAATCAACTATAACTCTGAAAAACCAACCTTAAAAGGCAGTCTCACCATAAAAAACATTACAAAAGAATTTAGTTTTCCAATTGAGCAGGTAAATGCTGATGGGAAACTAATCATTAATGGATCATTAAAAATAAACCGTCATGATTTCAATATTAAGTATGGAGAAGGTTTCTTTAGCAGCTTGGGTGACAAAGCGATAAAAGATATTTTTCATATCAATTTCAGTCTTGTATTTGAAAAGAGTTAATATTTACTATAATTTAACTTTTATTTGTTTTTACATTATATGTATATACATATATTTGCAGTAAATATAAAACACGATCATCATGAAAAAAATTAACTTAATAATCGCAGGCTTTCTGTTTTCAATACTAGCTATAGCAGGAAATAGCGATAAACTCAAAGTAGACCAAAAAGTAAGTTCCGTAGAATGGATAGGGAAAAAAGTTACCGGAGAACATATGGGTTCAGTAAGTATTAAATCAGGTGAGCTGATGATAGAAGATGAGATGATTGTCTCGGGTCAGATTACCATTGATATGAATTCTATATTAGTAACTGATATTAAGGACGAAGGAACAAACCAAAAGCTTAAAGGGCATTTGATGTCAGATGATTTCTTTGGTGTTAAGAATCATCCTGAAGCGCATTTAAAAATTACTTCTGTTGAGAAACAAGAAGGAAATATCTATACAATAATAGGAGACCTAACTATTAAAGGAAAAACACAAAAGGTTGAGTTTCCCGCTACTATTAAATCTGAAGAGGGAAAAATTGTAGCTATTGGAGAATTAGAGATTGATAGAACCAAATTTGATATCCGTTATGGATCAGGACAATTTTTTGAAGATCTCGGAGATAGGATGATTTATGACAACTTTACAATAAGGTTCAAAATAGGAGCTAGATCTTAACTGATGTTCTTGAAATAATTTGAAATAAAAAAGCCTCGCAGTGCGGGGTTTTTTTATTTCAAATCATTTGGTATTCAAAGAATGTTCACTTTTGTAGCTTCAAGAATTGATCTATTGCATTGGGTACCTTTCTGACATCAAAAATCAAAAAGGAGTTTTTAAGGAAAAGTCCACTTTGGTTAAGCACAATAGCATTGCTAGCCATTATATACGACTTTGGGTTCAATCAAAAGCAGCTTTTTCAAAATGCTCTTGACTCCTTGTATGTGTTTACTATCTCTCTTGGCATTGTATTAACCATAGTACGAGCAATCATTAAAGAAACAAGGCCTCAACTAAAAGTAATTGTTTTCGACTTGCTTAGCATCTTGTTCTTTACGCTTGTCATCTTGGGACAGTTTAAACAATCAGATACGAAACTGCTTCAATTCTTCAATCACAACGCATGGATATATGCAGCTGTCGTTCTTGCATTCATAAGGGAAATATCATCCTTAAAATTAGATTACAACAGAACCTATCTCAACCCCGCTCAACTTTTTATCTTGAGTTTTTTAGGTATCATTCTACTTGGAGCTTTAGCTTTGAGTCTGCCAAATGCAAGCTTTGAGAAATTAAGTTTCATAGATGCATTATTTACAGCCACCAGTGCTGTTTGTGTTACAGGTTTAATTGTGGTAGATACGGGTTCCTATTTTACCCTGTTCGGTCAATTTATTATACTTATCCTCATTCAAATTGGTGGTCTGGGAATCATGACCTTTGCAAGCTACTTTAGTTATTTCTTTAGAGGAGATACTTCATACAAGAATCAACTCATCATTTCAGACCTTACCACCTCAAACAAAATTGGTGAAGTATTTAAAACCTTAAAAAAGATCATTTTAACTACACTTAGTATTGAGATTGTTGGTGCAATGCTTATTTTCTCAAATCTAAAGGATGCTCATTTTAGTGGTTTTTTTAATAAAATGTTCTTCTCAGTATTCCATTCGATTTCAGCATTCTGCAACGCGGGTTTTTCAACTTTGTCTGAAGGCTTATATGATATTAATTTAAGGTTCGATTACACGACTCAACTGATTATTATTGGGCTCTTTATCATTGGAGGCCTTGGCTTTCCCATTGTGTTTAATTTATTAAGGTATCTAAGCTATCTAGTTAAAGATCGCTTGATTAGAAGAATTACAAGAGGTTCAAAAGAGGTTGTTGTTGTACCTTGGGTACTTAATCTTAACTCGAGGATTGTAATAATAACCACCTTGTCTCTGATTTTCCTCGGTAGCATGACTATCCTTGTGTTTGAATATGACAATAGTTTAACAGAGCATAATGGATTGGGAAAGATGGTCACTGCCTTATTCACAGCTACAACGCCAAGAACAGCAGGATTCAGTACCGTTGACTTATCGAGCCTAAAGTTTTCTACCATTATGCTTATTTTTTTATTGATGTGGATAGGAGCATCTCCCGGATCAACAGGAGGCGGTATTAAAACCAATACTTTTGCAATTGCTACTCTGAACTTCTGGAGTTTAGCGCAAGGAAAAGACCGCGTTGAGCTTTTTAGAAGAGAGGTTTCTGATATATCTATCAGGCGGGCATTTGCCATTATCTCACTCTCTCTTGTGGTGATTGGTGCGGGAGTGTTCTTAATTGTATCATTTGATGGAGAGCAGGACTTATTGCATATTGCTTTTGAATGTTTTTCAGCATATAGCACGGTTGGTTTAAGCCTTGGGATAACTGATCAATTAAGTCATGCCAGTAAATTTGTCATCATTGCTATTATGTTTATTGGTAGAGTTAGCATGTTAAGTATATTAATTGCAATTGTAAGGAAGGAGAAACATAAGCGATATAGATATTCAAAAGAAGAGGTATTGATAAATTAAGTTATGAAATATATAATATTTGGATTAGGAAATTTCGGTGCAGCCTTAGGAGAAAAACTCACTGCTCAAGGCAATGAGGTGATAGGTGTAGATAACAACATGAATAAGGTTGATGCACTTAAAGAATCCATTTCCCATACGGTATGCCTAGACTCTACAGATCAGTTTACCGTTTCAGGACTTCCGTTAAAAGATGCAGATGTGGTTATTGTTGCCATTGGTGAAGATCAAGGTGCTAATATTATGACAACTGCTGTTCTTAAAAACCTAAATGTCAAACGCTTAATTAGCAGAGCAATAACCCCACTTCACGAAACCGTTCTAGAGGCTATGGGTGTTGATGAAATTGTCCATCCTGAAGAAGAAACGGCTGAAAGATGGTCTAAGAAGCTATGTCTTAAGGGCGTTGTTGAGTCTTTTGAACTTAGCCACCAATATAGCATTGTTGAAGTTACTGTACCGGAAAAGTATGCCGGTCAAACACTTGCAGAGGTCGGTTTTAGAAGAAGACATAATCTTGTTGTTCTCACAACGATAAAAAGAAAAGAAGAAAAAAACATTATCGGCATAAACAGAGATGTGAATCAAGTTCAAGGAGTTGCTTCTCCTCAAACCTTTCTAGAAGATGGAGATATTATGGTCATTTATGGCGACAATAAAGACATTAAGGCCTTATTAAATGAGAAGGAATAATACAGATGAAAATCATTGCTTTTAATTTACTATATTGCATGATATTCTTAACGTCTAATTATGTCTGAGAAAATAGAATACAGCATGGAATTTGTGGTTAAAGCATCGTCTAAAATGCTTTACAAATTTCTATCTACGCCTTCGGGTCTTGCAGAATGGTTTGCAGACAATGTTAATTCTAGAGGCAAAAAGTTTATTTTCATTTGGGATGGTTCTGAAGAAGTGGCGGACTTAATTAGTAAAAAAGCAGATAAGTTTATTCGTTTTAGATGGGAAGAAGAAGAAGACGATAAAGCTTATTTTGAATTCAGAATAGAAACGGATGAATTGACAAACGACGTTTCATTGATCATTACTGATTTTGCTGAAGAAGATGAAATCGAAGAAGCTCAAATGCTTTGGGATAGTCAAGTTCATACGCTTCTTCACGCCATTGGTTCATAGCTTTCTTTCGGTCTAATATAGATACCTTTGCAAAAAAATGCATTGAAGACCTCTTCTAAGTTCATATTAAAGTCATTTGCATCGCCGTTTATAGCGACTTTTTTTATTTCCTTGTTTGTACTACTCATGCAATTCCTTTGGAAATACATTGATTACATTGTAGGGAAAGGACTAGAATGGACCGTTATCGCGCAATTATTAATCTATGTTTCTGCCTCTCTGGTTCCAATGGCCCTACCTCTATCTATTCTACTCTCTTCTTTAATGACTTTTGGAAATCTAGGTGAAAACTATGAGCTAGTTGCTTTTAAGTCAGCAGGTATATCTCTTAAAAGAATATTGAGACCTTTAACAATTGTAGCTGTTTTACTTAGTATTGTTGCCTTCCTTTTTTCAAACTACTGGCTTCCGGTTGCCAATCTAAAAAGCAAATCTTTGCTCTATGATCTGAAGCATCAGAAACCAACCATGGACATCAAACCAGGAATCTTTTCAAGTGAATTGGATGATTTTAGCATAAAAGTAAGAGATAAAAAAACCATTGATAAGATAGAACACTTGGAAGATGTTTTAATTTATGATCATTCTAATGATAAAGGGAATAGATCAGTTATTGCAGCTGAAAAGGGGATCATGACCACCACACCGGACAAAAGATACATTGAGTTTAGACTATTTGATGGCACCAATTATGAAGAAGAGTTTGAATCCAAAAATGGAGAAAAAAAGTTTCCCCTTAGGAAAACAACATTCGACAAGAATCTAATCCGAATAAACCTAGCAGAATTTGATCTAAATCGAACGGATGAAGATCTTTTTAAGAACAACCACAAAATGCTTAATCTAAAGCAACTGAGTAGCGCAATTGACACTTTAAACAGCATTAAAGAAACAACCAAGAAATCCTATCAGGAAGGCCTTAAAAAAAGCTACTTTTTTTATGCAAAACAAACTGTATCAGACTCATCTAAATTAATTAACGGTCCAAAATCAATGAATGGGTTCATAACCAACCTCGATAAAGCTCAACTTCAACAGATCTATATTACAGCAATAAACCTGAGCCGAAACTCAAAATCAAGATTGGAAACATTGGTTAAGGATCAGGCAGATAGAGCAAAATACATCAGAAATCATGAAATTCAATGGCACAAAAAGCTAACATTGAGTTTCGCTTGTTTTATTCTATTTCTTATTGGCGCTCCTTTGGGTGCAATTATCCGTAAGGGGGGTTTAGGTATGCCAATAGTTATTTCTGTAGTATTCTTTCTCTTGTTCCATGTTTTAAGCATCACGGGAGAAAAAATGGCATTGGAAGGAGCCATTGCAGTACCAAAAGGCATGTGGATGGCGAGCATGGTTCTCTTACCAATTGGGCTATTTTTTACTTACAAAGCAACGACAGATTCTGCTTTGTTTAACATCGAGTCCTATACTGAACCCTTCAAGCGGCTATTCTCGAAAAAAACGAAAACATCAAAATGAGGATAGGCTTTCTACTTTCCCGGTTTCCGTATCCCTTGGAAAAAGGAGATAAACTGCGGGCATTTCACCAGATTAAACACCTCTCTAAAAGACATGATATTTATTTATGTGCATTAAATGCAGATCAAAAAATGACATCCAAAGTTTTGGAGGAGCTAAGTCCCTATTGCAAAGAAATTAAAGTAATTCGCCTATCCAAACTATCCATACTTTGGAATCTATTCACGAGCCTACTTTTCAGAAACCTTCCTTTTCAGGTCGCCTACTTTTTCCATCGTAACAAAAAAAGAGCAATCAACCAATTCTTTTCCAGCAATAAGATTGATCATTTAATCTGTCAATTGATCCGAACTGCAGAGTATGTCAAAGATTTCGATATGTGCCCTAAGACACTAGACTATATGGATGCTTTGAGCCAGGGAATGGAAAGAAGAATTGATAAGGCGGCTTTTTATTTAAAACCCTTTGTAAGAATTGAAGCAAAACGACTAAAAAGGTACGAGCACTTTATATTTGATCACTTTGAGCATAAAGTCATTATCTCGGAGCAAGATCGAGAATTCATTATTCATGCAAGGAACAATGACATTAACATTATCAGAAATGGCGTTGACCATGACTTTTTTAAACCCGCAAACTCAACAAAGGAATACGATTTAGTCTTTACGGGCAATATGTCTTATCCACCAAATGTTGATGGAGTATGTTACCTTGTTGAAGAGATTCTACCTCTGGTTTGGAATGAATTACCGAAGGTTAAACTGGTGATTGCAGGTGCTAAACCTTCAAAGCAGGTGATTAGCCTTAAATCAGATAAGGTAGAAGTAACAGGTTGGGTTGAGGACATCAGAATCTATTATTCTAAAGCAAAACTATTTATTGCACCCATGCAAATCGGAACAGGTCTACAGAATAAACTTTTAGAAGCCATGTCAATGGAGATTCCATGTATTACTACACCTCTTGCTAATAATGCCTTGAGAGCCCAACATGGAAAAAACATATTAATTGGGCAAAACAAAGATGAATTGGCTCAACTTATAATAGATTTGTTAAATGACGATGAAAAAGCAGCTAAAATAGCTAAGGCCGGAAAAACCTTTGTTCTTGACAATTATTCATGGGAGTCTAGTGCCGAAGAAATAGAAAAAATAATAAGATGAAAGAATTAAAAGAAAAAGTAGAGTTATTATGGACTGACCGCTCACTTTTGGAAAAAAAGGAATATCAAGACGCCGTTGAAGAAACAATAGCTCTAATTGATTCCGGAGAATTAAGGTGCGCCGAACCTAATGGCCAGGATTGGCAAGTCAATGAGTGGGTAAAAAAAGCCGTCGTTCTCTATTTCCCTATACGAAAAATGGAAACAATAGAGATAGGGCCTTTTGAATTTCACGACAAGATGGCTCTAAAATCGAATTATGCTCAGAAAGGCATTAGAGTGGTGCCACATGCCATTGCGCGTTATGGTTCTTTTGTCGCAAAAGGAGTGATTATGATGCCTTCATACGTTAATATTGGAGCTTATGTAGACGAAGGAACCATGGTTGACACTTGGGCTACAGTTGGCTCATGTGCACAAATTGGAAAAAATGTTCACTTAAGTGGTGGTGTTGGTATTGGTGGCGTTTTAGAACCATTGCAAGCTTCACCTGTCATTATAGAAGACAATTGCTTTATTGGATCAAGATGCATTGTCGTAGAAGGTGTTCGGGTAGGAAAAGAAGCTGTACTAGGAGCTAATGTTGTTCTCACTAAAAGTACAAAAGTCATTGATGTAACAGGAGATAGTCCTGTGGAGTACAGAGGCATTGTTCCTGAAAGGTCAGTTGTTATTCCAGGCTCGTATCCGAAAGAATTTAAAGCCGGCACATACAATGTTCCCTGTGCTTTAATAATAGGGCAACGTAAAGCAAGTACTGATCTTAAAACTTCATTAAATCAAGTACTTCGGGATTTTGAAGTGGCTGTTTAATGCAAAAATTTTTGATCATACAAACTGCTTTTATTGGAGATGTCATTTTGGCAACACCAATTATTGAAAAACTGGCAATGCATTTCCCTGATGCTCAAATTGATTTTTTGTTGCGTAAAGGGAATGAGAATTTGCTAAAAGGTCACCCAAAAATCAATACACTCATTGTTTGGGATAAGAATAAAAGCAAATACAAAAACCTATTTCTGATTATTAAAGAAATAAGGAAAGAAAAGTATGATAAGGTGATTAATCTACAGCGTTTCTTTGCGTCCGGATTAATTACAGCTTTCTCAAGGGGAAAAACCAAAATTGGTTTTGTAAAAAACCCACTATCCTTTTTATTTGACCAGAAACGACCACATCAAATAAGAGGCTCTCATGAAACAAGTCGGAATTTGAGTCTGATTAATGACTTCACAGATAAAAAATATGTAAGGCCTAAACTATATCCAAGAAATATTGATCAGGCCAATATAGAAAAATACATAGGAATTCCATTTGTATGTATAGCTCCGAGTTCTGTATGGAAAACCAAGGCCTTACCAACTACGAAATGGATTGAACTTATTTTATCCTTAGATGACCGCTTAGTCATCTATCTTCTTGGCGGGCCGGACGATAAAGAAGAATGTGAAGAAATCAGAAGTCTGAGTGAACGTAACAATGTGATTAATCTAGCCGGAAAAGTCAGTTTATTATCATCGGCTGCATTAATGCAAAAAGCCAGGATGAATTATGTCAACGATTCGGCTCCCATGCATCTTGCATCGGCGATGAATGCACCAACAAATGCAGTCTTTTGTTCTACGGTTCCTTATTTCGGCTTTGGCCCCTTGGCCCTTAAGGCTAAAGTTGTTGAATCTAACAGGCAATTAAACTGTAGACCCTGTGGTCTGCATGGGAAAAAAGAATGCCCTTTAGGACATTTTGATTGCGGCCATAGTATCGAGATCAATCAATTTGACCATCCCGAGTACAAATAAAAAAGGCCTTCTTAAATAGAAGACCTTCCTAACATGCATTTAATGCTATTGTATCGGTAAGAAACTGTAATGTTCTCCGTAATAAAGCATTTGTTCTTGAAAGTTATCCGGATATTCAACCTTTACATCAATTATTTCTCCATTTTCTTCAACAGGAACCAAAAGCGGATTAATAAATCCACCATATGGTGCAATATCCAATTCTTTATAGCGATCCAGAACTTCTTGATGCAATTCCGGATCAACCTTAACCGCATAAGTTTCAACAAGCTCACGGCCGGCTTCATAATCTCCCTCTGATTTAATGCGTTGCAGTTCACGCAATAACTGACCAAACAAGTCTCTTAGCTTATCGTAGTCATTAATCACAAAATAGGTTTTTCCTTCTTTAAGTTTTTTCTCTATCACATTCTGATCCATGCCCTTTTCATAAGCCCATTTTGCAATGAGTTGACGATTTCTCATATGAGCTTCTTCAATTTCTTCACCTACTTTAAGGCGCTTCAACTGCAACATCATGCCATTCTTAATGTAATCATCATAAGCTGTCTTTCCAGCTTCTAGAGATTCTATTAAACCCATATCAACCAACTTTTGATCGTAAAGAAAGTACAAAGCAACTAGGTCAGCTCTCCCCTCTTCCAAGGTCGAAGCATAATTTTTTAACGTTTCTTTAGGTGTCCCTACTCCTTCATTTATCACACCGGAGGCATGCCCTATCACTTCATGTAAATCGGTATGTAGTAAATCCGCTACTGATCCATACTTTTTTGATCGCTCCACCTCTTCTTCGGAATAAGCAAATTCTGATAAAGAACTCTTTCCTTCTTTTGCCGACTTCTCGTAAGCATGCACTACATTACCCAAACTTACACTCTTAGATCCATGCTCAGCCCTAATCCAGTTATTATTCGGAAGGTTTATACCTATTGGAGTAGATGGGGATGCATCACCCGACTCAACAACTACAGTAATCACTTTTCCTGTGATGCCTTTGACATTCTTCTTCTTATGCTCCTCCATAATGGACGAATTATCTTCAAACCATTGAGCCTCTTTACTCACCGCCTCAATACGTTTTGTTGCTTCAAGATCTTTAAAAGACACAACTGATTCAAAGGATCCCTTATATCCTAAAGGATCATTATAGACTTCAATAAAACCATTCACTACATCCACTCTGGAATTCGTGTCATTCACCCAAGCAATATTATATTGATCCCAATCTAAGACATCTCCCGTTTGATAATACTTCACCAGTCGCTCCAAAGCCAGCTTTTGTTCAGGTGTTTCAGCAACTGTAACTGCTTTTTCCAGCCAATACACAATTTGTTCTATAGCTTGTGAATACATTCCTCCTACTTTCCAGGTTTTTTCAGTTACCTGACCATTTTCTTTCACAAGTTTGGTATTCAAACCATATTCGGGTTGATTACCTTCGACTTTTGAGAGTTTCGAATAATACGCCTCTGCCTCTTTTTGAGTAACATCAGGTGCATAAAAATTAATTGCTGACGACTGTACCATATCTGTTTCAGGATCAAGGTTAACCTTTTTAGGAGCGATTTCAGGTTTAAATATAACATCTGATATCTCTGTAATAAACTCGCCTTTTTCTTGTCCTTCTTTAAGCGGTAAAACCTCAACAGGCAAGCTGTTTAACTGCTCCTCAAAATATGCTCTGGAAAATTCAGGCTCAAACTTCATGTTTGAGTAGTGATGATGAATCCCATTGGAGAACCATACCCGCTTAGCGTACACCAACAATTTCTCATATTCATCAGATTGATTAGACTCGCTCTGCGCTTTAACAATTTCCTCTAGTACCTTTCTAATCTGAAGATTGTACCTGAAATTTTGATCATACATGATGTCTCTACCACTCAGTGCAGCCTGATACAAATAATATAGAAGCTCTTTTTGCTTTAAATCTAAATCCTCAAAACCCGGAACTTGGTAGCGAATCACTTTTAAATCTGCAAACCGATCTGCCGTATATGCAAATTCTCCATCCTGATGATGCTCCGTTTTTGATTTTTCTTTTTCTTTTTGTTGCGGTTCCGGCTGATGGCAGGCAAGTATGAATAACATACATAGAATACCAATAGAGTAAACTGACTTTTTCATGTATTATTAAATTTAAAAGGCGAATGTAATTCCATTTTACTAATCTTCCATAATGAATGCTTCAAATTCCTCCTTTGAAATGCAATCCCAATATGGTTCAGGCCGATTTAGCATGTCTTGTATATAGTTGCGATCCGGTAATATCTTTACCTCAAAATCAAAGCGCTTGATGCTATTGGCTTCTCTTTGATATTCCGTAAAATAATGATCCGAATGGATGACATAATAGCTTTTATTATTCTTCAACTTTCGATATTGTGGAAATCGCATGTGTTAATTTTTCGTTAATACAATCAAAAACTATAATTTCACGCTACTTTCGTCAAAAGTATGAATCGGCAGGCCATTAGAATAATTATTTTCATTGCTCTTTTTACAATTATTGGTGTATTCAGCTTCCAAATATTTTGGGTTTCAAAGGCCTTTAACATTCAAGAAAAGCAATTTAACGACAGAATCCATGTGGCATTGACCAATGTTGTTGCAGAAATTCAAAAATTGAATCAGGATAGTGCAGATTTGTATGAACCTGTCAAGCAAGTCACCTCAAACTACTTTCTTGCATTTACAAATGACACACTTCACCCCTATGTTCTGGAGAATTTGCTAAAAAAAGAGTTTAAAGAGAAGAACCTCAATTATGATTTTGAGTACGTTGTTTACGATTGCTTTAACGATTCAATTGTCTTTGGAAATTCTGTCGATCTGGAATCAGAAGCCAAAGATCTGGTCATTAAAACATCTTCTACAGATAAGTGGAATCAAGCTTCTCATTACTTTGGGGTCTACTTCCCTCATAAGACCGTTTATATTTTCAATGAACTTGGAATATGGTTAGTTTCTACTGCTTTTCTATTACTTGTTGTCATCTTTTTTGCTTATACCATTTGGGTCATACTTAAACAAAAAAAATTATCTGAAATAAGAACGGATTTCATCAATAACATGACGCATGAATTGAAGACTCCAATCTCTACAATTTCTCTTTCGACAGAAGTTTTGAGCAATCCAAACATTGCTAAGGATCCGGAACGACTTAACAATTATGCCAATATAATTAAGGAGGAAACCGAACGTTTAAAAAATCAAGTTGATAAAGTTTTACAAATGGCTACTCTTGATAAGAAGAGGGTTGAGCTAGACAAGGAAAAAGTAGACTTGCATGAAGTAATAGATAAAACTGTAACCGGATTTCAGCTCATTCTCAACGCGAATGAAGGTCGAATAAAAGTCAATCTCAATGCTAAAAATTACTTTATAAAAGGAGACAAGACACACATTACCAACATTCTTTTTAATCTAATCGACAATGCTGTAAAATATTCGCAAAGTGAACCTCTAATAGAAATAAGTACAGAAGATCATAAAGAAGGTGTATACTTAAGAGTTAAGGACAATGGAATTGGCATGAGCAGAGAACAACAAAAACATGTTTTTGAAAAATTCTATCGTGTTCCTCAAGGTGATGTGCATGATGTAAAAGGATTTGGAATTGGTCTAAATTATGTACGAAAAATGGTGAGGCAACATGGAGGTAAAATACAGCTAAAGAGTCAAATAAAGTCAGGATCTACATTTAGAATTTATTTCCCAAAGTATAAAAATGCCAAAAAATAAACGTCTTATCTTGGTTGAAGATGATTCCAATCTGGGCTTTGTCATGTCAGATCAATTGGAATCAGAAGGTTATGTCATTGACTGGGCAAAAAACGGACAAGAAGGTTTAAAGCTAATCTTAAACCGGGACTATGATCTAGCCATATTAGATGTAATGCTGCCAAAAATTAGTGGTTTTGAAATTGCTGAAGAAATTGTTGAAACCAAACCTGAACTACCATTTCTTTTTGTGACAGCCAGAAATATGCTTGATGATAAAGTAAAGGGATTGAAACTGGGAGAAGATTACTTGACAAAACCATTTGAGTTCGAAGAATTGAAGATTAGAATAGAAAAGATTATTAATCGCTCATCAAAAAAAGAAAGTAAAAGCAAAGCGAATTATAACATTGGTAGATATGAATTTGATGTGATTAATCAAATTTTAGTTTTAGAAGGCAAAGTTCAGAAACTAACCAAGCGAGAAACTGACGTATTGGAACAGCTTTGCTTGAATCTAAATGATGTAATGAATAGAGATGAGGCTTTGAGAAAGATATGGGGTAATGATGACTATTTTAACGGTAGAAGCATGGATGTCTTCATTTCACGCATCAGAAAGTACCTGAACCAAGATTCTGACATACAGATCATCAATATTCATGGCGTTGGGTTTAAGCTCGCCATTCGCTAGCTACTTCACCCCCTTCTCCGGGTATTTTGCGGTTACGGTTCTATAAAATGCTTGAATTTTCTCCAAGTCTTCTTCATAGTCGCCTGTTGGATAGAGTAAAGGACCTATGCCTGCGTGTTTTTTCTTGTAGTCCAGATAACCACAGCAAATAGGCACTTTAGCTCCTGTCGCTACGTAATAGAAGCCTTTTTTCCATTTTTCAGAATAACTTCTGGTTCCTTCAGGAGTAACAAGTATGGCCAGTCTATCGTGGTCAGAATACAGTTTTATCATATTGTCGACCATGTTACTCTTCTTACTGCGATCAATAGGAATTCCTCCCATTAACTTTAAAAAGAAACCTAAAGGAAAGAAAAACAATTCCTTCTTTATCGTATACTTTAAAGGGATATCAAGAACATAAAAGGCTGCTCGGGCATATAAAAAATCCCAATTGCTAGTATGCGGGGCAGCTACCATAACAAATTGATGTTCAGATGGTGCCTTTCCAACAATTTTCCATCCACTTAACCAAAAAACAAGTTTTGATAACCACTTCATAAGGTTGCAAAATAGTGATTTATCTTATAGATAAAATCATAATCACTTAATATTCTAGCGCTCAATTTTGTGTACATTCGGAATGGTGAAAAGGCAAATTTTATTATTTACAATTTTGGTCTCCTTTATTCCTTTTGCCAAAGGAGGTAAAGAATCAAATACCATGGGTGCTCGGGCTTCCGGAATGGCCAATTGTTCAATCCTTTTAGAAGACATCTGGTCTACTGAGAATAATCCCGCCGGACTGGGGAAACTAGATCATTGGGGGGCTGGTATTGCCTATGAGAACCACTTCCTATTATCTGAGTTTTCATACCGAAGTGCGGTATTCGCTCTTCCAACTTCAAGCGGAGGTTTTGGCCTGAGTCTTGGTCAATTCGGATATTCACTTTATCAGGAAAACAAAATCGGTCTTTCCTATGGTCAAACATTAAGTAAAAATCTAAGCATGGGGGTTCAGCTTAATTACTTCAACACGCAAATTGGAGAAGGAATTGGGAGCCGGTCAGGAGTGTCCGGAAACTTTGGTCTTCAGGCACAAATAAATAGTCAGCTAAAAGTGGGAGCCGCTGTGATCAATGCTAATAGAGCAAAATTAGCCAATGACCAAGACGAACGCCTACCGACTTTAATCAAAATCGGACTGGCTTATCGCTATTCCAAGAAAGTGATCTTTTTTTCTGAGATAGAGAAAGATATAGACTTTAAACCTGTTGGAAGATTTGGCTTAGAATACATGGCTAATGACTTCATCTATCTAAGAGGGGGATACTCCTCAAATCCATCATTGACCAGTTTTGGATTTGGAGCAAAACTCAAGCAATTTCAAATAGACATTACCTCTCTATATCATAACAATACCGGTTTTTCACCACAAATTGCATTGTCTTACAGACCTAAGAAATGACCATGAAAAGACTTGTTCTACTTCATCTTTTCTTACTTTTTCAATTGTCCTTATTTGCTCAAACCACTGTTGAGGATGAAAAGAACATGATCATAGAGCAGAGAGTAGATTTTCTTCTGGAGTCTAATGAGGGTGGAGATAATGATTATACCAGTTTGTTTGAACAGCTGGAATATTACTTCGATCACCCTATAAACCTTAATACTGCAAAACGAACTGAGCTTTTAAACCTTGACCTTTTCAATGAAATTCAAATCAATAATTTGCTGATTCACATTGAAAAAAACAAAAAATTAATGGGTCTTGAAGAGCTACAAAGCATAGATGGTTTTAGTGTAGAGTTTATACATTTGATCACTCCCTTTGTTAAAGTTTCAAGTGATATAGACCAACCCAATTTAAACCCAAAAGTGATGCTTAATGAAGGTAGTTCTACTTATTTCTTAAGGTATACCCGAATTCTTGAAGAACAGGTCGGTTACTCTTCTATAAGCGATTCCGAACTGGAAGAAAATAGAAATGCGCGTTATCTGGGCAGTCAGGACAAGATTTATACAAGATATCGTTTTAACTATGCCTCTAATCTCAGTTTTGGTTTTACTGCAGAAAAGGATGCCGGAGAAGAGTTTTTTAGAGGCAGTCAGCAAAATGGGTTTGACTTTTATTCTGCGCACGTCTACATGCAAGAATTGGGCAAGATAAAAAGACTCGCCATTGGGGACTTTCAAGCACAGTTCGGACAGGGTTTAACCTTTTGGTCAGGCCTGGCATTTGGAAGGACGCCTAATGTTTTTACATTGAAAAGAAATGCACCTAAATTAAGACCCTATACCTCCGTTCAAGAGGATTTATTTTTGAGAGGCGCCGGAATCAGTATAGAGCTTGACGACTTTGAATTTACTACTTTTTATTCTTCAACAAAAGTGGACGGAAATGTGATTGGTTTTGATACATTATCTAACGAAAACATTGTCTCTTCTCTGTCTGAAGATGGCTTTCATAGAACTCCGGGCGAGCTTGAAGATAAGAATAACATCAGAAACAGTTTTTTAGGAGGAAATTTAGAATACAGAAAGAGGAACTTAAGCATTGGATTAACAGCCGTATACAATGAGATTGATGCAGCTTTTACTCCTCAAACACGAATTTATAATCAATTTGATCGCCTGGATAATCAGAACAGCAACGTGGGAATTGATTATAGTTATCTATTTAAGAACGTGAATCTTTTTGGAGAAGTTTCTAAAAGCACTGATGGAGGTATGGCTTTTACAAATGGGGCAATGATTGTTCTCAACCAAAATCTTTCAATAGCCATACAGCAACGTTATTTTGAAAGAGACTTCAAGGCGATTCAGAGCAATGCAATTGGAGAGAGTTCAAATAACACAAATGAACGGGCCACTTTTATAGGTATTAATACGAGTCCGTTCAAACACATTACACTCTCTGCCTTTGTTGACCGGTTTGAATTTGATTGGTTGAAATTTAACACAGATGGTCCCAGTTCAGGATATCGCTACCTTTTCCAACTGAATTACAAACCTAACAAGCAATTAGAAACCTATTTCAGGTTCAGACAAAGAACACGAGGAAGGAATAACTCGATTGAAGGCACAGGCCTAGATGATATTGTTAATGAAGATCTCAAGAATTATCGTTTTCATATCACCTATAATGTATCAAAGAGCATTAAGCTAAAGAGTAGAATCGAATTCTCAAATTATCAGCTGGGAGACAATGTGGAGAATGGGTTCATTATGTATCAAGATATTAACTATAAGCAATTAAGTATGCCGATTTCATTTTCTTTACGGTATGCCATATTCGACACTGATGGCTATAATAGTCGGATATACACTTATGAAAACGATGTGTTATATGCCTTTTCAGTACCTGCATTTAGCGGAAGAGGCTCCAGATTTTACATTACAACCAAATATCACGTCAATAGAAATGTAGACCTTTGGCTAAGGTATGCAAATACCTACTTTTCTGATCGAAATGAGATTGGAAGCGGAAAAGAGTTAATAAATGGTCATTCAAGAAACGAGATTAAAGCTCAATTGAGGGTAAAGTTTTAGATGAAAAAGAAATACATATTCTTTAAAAATAGCTTTCTGTTTAGTACAGTGCTTTTTATCGGTTTTTCATTCGAATTCTTCATTCGTAATGACTTCTTTCTTGGCTTTATATTAATACTGATTGGAGTTATGAACCTCGTTGCTTATCAAGGAAGCATTAGGAGAGTAAAAAGCATAGATATTATTCTGAACCTGATCAATGCCATATTGAGCTTCTTTATTACGGACAGCTATGGGAACATCAACTATGAAACGCTCTATTTCTTCTGGTGGCTAATCTTTTGTTCTTACCTTATTTTGATTTTAGCCCAAATTAGATCTAAGATAAACTCTAACAGAAAAAAGAAGAAAATAAGGGATCGTTTCAACTGATTAAGGACAATTTACTTATTTCCGTCCAAAAGCCGGGAAAACTTTTTGAAACCACATCAGGTTGCGCAATTTGAACCGTAGCCATACAAGCAGATAGCATGGCAAACGTCATGGCAATGCGATGATCATTATGGGTTTCAATTACAATAGATTGAGGCAAAGCATCCTCCTTTTTTAAGCGCATCTTTTTGGTATCATGCTCTAAGTGAATATTGAGTTGACTTAATCCATGAGCCAAGGCTTCTACCCTGTTACTTTCTTTATCAAATAGAGTTGATATCCCCTTAATCACGACTTCATCCATTATCAATACTGAGGCAAGGGCAAAAGGGAGAATAAGATCCGGAAAGTCAATTAAGTCAACAGTTAATTGTTTTTTGGCAAAAGGTTTCTTTCTCAGTTCAAGGCCGCCACTCACAGACTTTGTTTCGACACCTATCATTTCAAAGAGTTCATGACAATGACAATCACCTTGTATCGAGTCGAGTTTTAATCCTTTAAAAAAAAGCCGCTCCAAGTTTGAAAGCGCAAAATAACCGTAGAAGAAAGCGGCGGAAGACCAATCCGATTCCATCTCAATCTCTTCATTCGTTTTAAATTCACCTTCTTCCACCCTAATTCTTCTTGCTGCTCTGCTCACATTTATACCCGCATCCCAGAGTACCTGAATGCTCATATCGATGTAAGGAGAGGAAACAACATTTCCATTCAGAAATAGTTCGATTCCACCTTTTAACTTAGGAGATATAAGCAATAGGGCTGACACAAACTGACTACTTACGGAAGAGTCAATCGCTATTTGGCCACCCCGCATATTCCCTGGTGAAATACTTAAAGGCGGAAATCCCTCCTTTTCAAAATAGCTGATGTTTGCTCCTAATTGATTGAGAGCATTTACAAGCGGTTCTATCGGCCGCTCATGCATTCTTGCATGCCCATATAAATTCACATTCTTTCCAATAACAGACAAGTAAGCAGTTAAAAAGCGATAGACTGTTCCCGCCATGCCGGCATTCATTTCACGAGAATTGCTTTCGAGTAAGTGTTTTAATAGCTGCGTGTCTTCAGCTTCAGATAAGTTGGTCAATTCTATTTTGCCATCGGAAAGTGCCTTAATGATTAACCATCGGTTCGAAATGCTCTTCGAAGAAGGCAATTGAATGCTAACATCATTTAATGCGGTTTCACGCTTTAATAACTTAAGCACCTGCATACTTTTTTAATGCCATTTCTATCTCCTCATTATTCACCTCGACAGATGAAGAGCAGGAACCGATCGAAGAAATTAAAGCCATTTGGATCTTCTCATTTTCGTTCTTCTTATCCATCTTAATCATAGAAATGATTTGTGGAATATCTTGCTTTGAATAGGGAAGTCTTTCATACATTTTATCAATACAATTTTCTAATACAGACAACTCTTTATCAGATAGTAAGGACTTTTTATTTGAAATATAACTTTCAATAACAATTCCTGCTGCAACTGCAATACCATGAAGAAGATTCTGATTCTTTTTCAAGAATACACTTTCCAAGGCATGCCCAACACTATGCCCAAAATTGAGATGCTTTCTAATTCCTTTTTCCTTGAGATCTTGAGAAACAATAGTCGTTTTAATTTGAATAGATGCTTCAATGTGCTTTTGCGTCAATAATCTTAAATCATTCAAATGAATCAATTCTTCGAAATGTGTTTTTGAAGCAATCAGGCCATGTTTTAACATCTCGGCAAAACCGTTTTTTAACTCTATTTCCGGAAGCGTGGTCAGCCATCTTGTACTTATGAAAATGGCCTTGGGTTCATTGAATAGACCTAAGTGGTTTTTGTAAAAATTGAAATCAATCCCACATTTACCGCCAATAGAAGCATCAACCATTGCCAATAAAGAAGTGGGGATATTAATAAAAGCTATTCCGCGTTTGTAGATCCCTGCAATAAATCCTCCGATATCAGTAACCACACCACCACCCAAATTAATTAGTAAGCTTTGGCGATCAAAAAACTGCTCCGTCAACTCGGCCCAGATGTGAGCGCAAATGGACAAATCTTTAGACCTCTCTCCCGGTTCTATTTCTATGACTTCAAATTGATACCGGAAATGAACGGAAAAATCAGACAAGCAATGCTTTAAAGTATGGCTATCAACCAATACCACTATTTTAGAATAATTCTCATCCCCTACTACGGCATTTAGTTTATCCCAAAATTCAGTTTCAATTACAGGTAATCTCATCAATCCACTAAATTACGAGGACTATTTTATCTGAACAGACATTAATACTTTTAGAACGTGAAAAAAATCGGACTCATTTCAGACACACATGGCTATCTGCATCCAAGAGTGAAGTACCACTTTAGTGAGGTGGACGAAATATGGCATGCAGGTGATATAGGAACGACAGATATTAGTGATGAATTAGCCAGTTTAAAACCACTCAAAGCCGTATATGGAAACATTGATGGCACTGACATCAGAAAGCAGTTTCAGAAGGACTTAAGATTTCAATGTGAGGGCGTAAATGTATGGATGACTCATATAGGTGCCTATCCACCGAAATACACTACCCGAATAAAGTCCATGCTTTTAGAACATCCATCTCAGCTGTTTATCTGCGGACATTCACACATTCTTAAGGCCATTCCCGACAAAGAACTTGGTCTGCTTCACTTAAATCCGGGGGCCGCCGGAAAACAAGGGTTTCACAAAGTAATGACCCTAATGCGTTTTGAATTGGAGCAGGGAAAGGTTCAAAACTTAGAGGTGATCGAACTCGGTCCGCGAACTACCTGATTCGATCAGCAGCTCTGACTAAAGCCTCATCTTTTTTAATATTTCTGATGGCGAGAAAGATAAATATCAGAGGAATCAAAGAAAGATAGGCACCAAGTCCGTAATCCGGTATCATTTTTAAACCTTGTTCAGAAAGCATCTCCACTGCATTTTCAAGCGCAAAAAACAAGCCGACAATAAAACCGAGATGAACCAATAGATTCGCTTGTGCGATTTTTATCTGAAGGTTCCTCTTTTTGTAATTAAAAATGATAATCAAACTCAATAAGATGGATGCAGTACAAAGTACAGCCAGCCAGTAAATGGGGGCATGGATCAGTTCTACATTGTCTGTATTGAGGCCATAGATACCAAATGAAAGAACTTGCTCATTGAAATTAAAAGTCGCAATATCTGTAAAAAAGATGGCGATATTAAAGAGTATCGCTATAGATAAGAATAAGGTTTGAATTCTCTGCCACATGTTTTTTTTACAAAGAAACTAAGTTTTTAACGTTATCAATATAATTATTCATATTTGTATTGATGGGCATGGAAGATACAAAAGAACTCTATCAACAATTTTCCAAATTGAATAAAGATCAATTGCCGTTTTCACTGCATTATGAGTGGTGGAATGAGGTGATTGAGAAAAATTGGGACTGTGTTGTTGTTCACAATCAAAATCAGGTCAGTGCCATATGGCCGTTTTTTGTTCGTAGAAAAGGACCATTTAAACTCCTCTGTCAACCCCATTTTACACCCTACTCCGGCGCTTTTCTAAGCTATCCTGAAGGACAAAAGCCAAGTACTAAGGTAGGGCATGAAAACAAAACGCTGAAAGCATTAATTGATCAGTTACCTGAATTCGCTGAGCTAGAACAAAACTTTCACTTGAATCATAAAAACAGTCTACCATTCACCTGGGAAGGATTTAAAGATGAACCGCGCTATACCTACCTGCTTGATTTGACAAAAAGCGAAGAAGACTTATGGCTAAACTTTAGAGACAATATCAGGAAACAAATTAAAAAGGCAGAAAAAACACTGAAGGTTCAAAAGTCTAATGCTATTAATATTAAAGCATGTTTTGAAGAGAGTTTTAAATCTCAAAAGCTAAGCTCTCCAATTGATGACGATGATATTTTTAGACGCATTGCCGTTTACATCGAAAAGTACAATTGTGGGTATACACTAGAAGCAGTTGATGAAAATCAAAACTTGCATGCGGCCTTACTTTGCATATTCGACAATCGGCAGGCTTATTATCTTATAGGCGGTTCTTCAAGCCAATTTAGTACTTCAGGTGCAATGTCATTGCTTCAATGGGAAGCCATTAAGAAAAGTAAGTCCAATGGCCTTTCACATTACAATTTTGAAGGAAGCAGCATTCCCAGCATAGAAAAGTATCTCCGGGGATTTGGAGGAGAATTAATCCGTTTTAGCAGAATATCAAAAAAAGACTCTAAGGCCTTTCAAGTTTTAAAAAGTTTGAAGCCGTAAAAGCCGAAAGCACATCTATTTAAAATATTTTCTCAAAGCTATACACTTCGATACAATTGCCTGTCCATTGAATGTTTTGCCGGGCTCTTCGATACATTCACCGAACGGCGGATACTCAGAGCCCCGACAAAATGTATCGAAATAAACAGGCAATCACTCAGTGTACAGCTTTGATTTAAATAGGGCTTTTAATTTCAAAGAATAGCTGCCTCTTCTACTTCGCGTAGTTAACTGCTCTTTTCTCTCTAATCACGGTCACTTTCACTTGTCCGGGATAGGTCATTTCGGTTTGAATTTTTTGAGCAATATCGAATGAGATTTTATCGGCTGCTTCATCTGAAATCTTTTCACTTTGAACAATCACTCTTAATTCTCTACCCGCCTGAATCGCATAGGCCTTCTCAACACCTTGATGAGACATGCCGAGTGACTCCAGCTCTTTAATTCTGTTGATGTAAGACTCTACAATTTCTCTTCTTGCTCCGGGGCGCGCTCCTGAAACAGCATCACATACCTGTACAATCGGAGAGATCAAAGAACTCATTTCAATTTCATCATGGTGCGCACCAATGGCATTACAGACTTCCGATTTTTCTTTGAATTTCTCTGCCAGTTTCATACCTAAGATGGCGTGTGGCAATTCCGGTTCGTCATCCGGTACTTTACCAATATCGTGCAACAACCCAGCTCTCTTTGCCATTTTCACGTTTAAGCCCAACTCAGCAGCCATTGTGGCACATAAATTGGCCACCTCTCTAGAGTGTTGAAGTAGGTTTTGCCCATAAGAGGAACGGTATTTCATTCGACCAACCATTCTGATCAACTCAGGATGCAGACCATGAATTCCCAAATCGATACAGGTCTTCTTTCCGGTGTCTATAATTTCATCTTCCAGGTGTTTCTTTGTTTTTCGCACCACTTCCTCAATTCTTGCCGGATGTATTCTGCCATCAGTGACCAATTGGTGCAATGCCAATCTGGCCGTTTCTCTACGAATCGGATCAAAACACGAAAGAATGATTGCTTCAGGCGTATCATCTACAATTATTTCTACACCTGTCGCTGCTTCCAAGGCTCTGATATTTCTACCTTCACGTCCTATGATTCGACCTTTCATGTCATCAGATTCAATATTGAACACCGAGACCGAGTTTTCTATGGCTTGTTCTGTGGCGACTCTTTGTATGGTCTGAATAACAATTTTCCTAGCTTCCTTATTGGCATTGATCTTGGCCTCTTCAATGGTATCTTTAATGTGAGCCATTGCTTCTGTTTTCGCCTCTTCTTTTAAGACCTCGACCAACTGCTCTTTTGCATCATCTTTAGAAACACCCGATGCCTTCTCCAGAAGTTCAATTTGCTTTCTCAGTGTTTTGTCCAACTCCGCTTGTTTCTGCTCGTTGATCTCTAAACGCTTGTTTAAACTGCCTTGCTGAGATTTTAAGTCTTTTTCTCTCTTGTTGTTTTCATGCAGTTTGTTATTCAAAGAGCTCTCTTTCTGCTTAATTCTGTTTTCTGCATCGCCCATTTTACGCTCACGATTAGCAATCGCTTTTTCATGCTCCTCTTTCAATTGCAAAAACTTTTCCTTTGCCTGAAGTATCTTATCCTTCTTTATCACTTCAGCCTCAGATTTGGCCTCTTCAATAATGGCTGCTGCCTGTTTCACATTGGCGCTTTTTGAAATAAAATAAACCACAAGAGCTCCTGCTGCTGCACCAATTCCTAATCCAATTAATATACTAATAATGTCCATCTTAAATAGTTAAATAAAAAAACCCGCACAAATTCATTCGTTTGAGTAAACCCCTTAATTAAAAGGATTTGAGCTCTCCGGACCGGTCAAACTTCCAACGTCTTTTCTAAACGAAAAAATCCCCGTCAAATGACGGATAAGTAAGGCCTGTTTTTCCAATCACTAAGTATAACTCATCATAGTAGTAATGTTGAGTTTACCAAATCAAACAAACTTGCACGGGCAGTATGTTTCCCAATGGGATATATTTAAAGAACGTTATAAGCTGTCTCCAACTAATCTGTTTAATTCATTTAAACGATCTCCGAAACCATCATCATCAATAAAAGTTTTATGCTCCAGCTCTTCTTTCTGAGAAGCAAATTGCAAAGCGCACATGGCCAACAGATCCTGTCTGTCTTTTACCGCGTAGTTTTGCTCATACTCTTTCACCATCTCATTAATCTTTTTTGCCGCCAGACGAATACTCTCTTCTTCATCTTGCTTGACCGTCAATGGATATACTCTATTAGCTATATTTACTTTTATCGATAGATCCTTCACTGAATTACTGATTTAGCTGAGCAATGCACTTATCAACCTCCCGCACAATCTCATTTATCTTCAATTTAATTTCACGAGTATTCCCTTCTTTTGCTCCTCTCGCTATTCGTAAAATTTTATTTTTCTCCTCCAACTCTTCTATCTTTAATCGAAAAGCATTAAGATCTAATTCTACTTTCTGCTTTTCTTTTTGCAGTTCTTTGAACTCCCTCTCTAATGCTACTTTTTTCTCAACCAACAACTTTATGTTGTTCTCCAGTTGCCCAAAACTTGATGAAAAATCTGACATTAAAAAGCTCAAATAACAGCATAACAAAGCTAATATTTTTTTTAGTGCATAAAAATTCATTGTTCAAAAAATAGCAGAAAAGCCGGTTCAATCATTTTGAATTTATGGCATATTTGGAATCAATTTTGTTGAACCCTTTCTATGCGAAATTTACTTTTTCTGCTTTTTATCAGTAATGGACTACTTGGCCAATCTATACAGTACCCTCAAGATGAGTTTATCTCTCCTTTAGATATTCCTCTTTTTTTATCGGGCAATTTTGGTGAGTTAAGATCCAATCATTTTCATGCAGGCTTAGACATCAAAACCCAAGGAGTTGAAGGCAAAAAAGTATATGCCATTGCAGACGGCTATATCAGTAGAATTAAGGTATCCCCTTATGGTTATGGAAATGCCATATACGTTACTCATCCAAATGGTTACACTTCTGTATACGGACATCTAAAAAAATTCAACGATAAAATACAGGCGCATGTGAAAGCCAAGCAATATCATCAGGAATCATTTAGTATACAGCTTTTCCCTTCTCCATTTGAATTTCAAGTCAAGCAAGGAGAAATCATCGCCTATTCGGGAAACACAGGAGGATCCGGCGGTCCTCACCTGCACTTCGAAATTCGCGATACAAAATCGGAGCATCCGATAAATCCTCTCTTCTTTGGTTTTGATATTGAAGACCGTATCAACCCCGATATCTATAGTTTAATGGTCTACCCTCTTTCGGAAGAAGCTCATGTAGCAAGGCAATTTTCTCCCAAGCGATTTAAAGCAGCGGGAAGAAATGGACAATATCATCTTGTTCAGGGAAATGTTATTGAAGCAGATGGAAAGATAGGGCTTGGTATTCATGGTGTGGATAGAATGAACGGCACCGGAAATAGCTATGGGCTGCACCGCATTGAAATCTGGTTGGATCATCGGCTTTATTTTGCTCAGCAAATCAATGAATTTGCTTTCCATGAAGGAAGATACATTAACAGTCATATTGACTACGAACATTATATAAGGCACAAAAGAAGGATTCAAAAAAGCTTTGTTGATCCGGGCAACAGATTAAGAATTTATGAAAAGATCAAAAATGATGGCAGCATACAAATTAAGGATGACTCGCTGCACAGCGTAAAATATAAGCTTATAGACATCAATGGAAATGCCTCATCTTTAAAGTTCCAACTGATTCGAAAAGATGTATCAAGTCTCAAAAGAAACAGTGAATTTAGAGCAACTGCTCTAAAATATTTTCGACATGATGAAGATAATCGCTTTACTAATGATGAGATGTTCCTTCAAATTCCCGCCCATAGTTTATATAAAGACATTTATTTCCAATATAGAAAAGAAGATCCTATACAGGGAAGCTTAAGTCCCATCTATTGGTTACATGAACATTATACCCCCCTGCATTCGTACATGACCCTTTCTATAAAAGGAGAGACTATACCTGATAGCTTGCGAAAAAGAGCATTAATCTTTAGCACAACTGATGGAAAATCTAAATATGCAGAAGGAGGTACGTGGAAAGGAGATAACATAAGCGTAAAAACAAGAAGTTTTGGTGGCTATGGAATAGCCATTGATACGGTTGCACCACGCATTGTACCAATTAATATTTCAACTAATGCCAATATGAAAGGAAAGTGGTCCATCCAGTTGAAAGTGACGGATGACTTTTCAGGTCTAAAGCATTTTAGAGGTGAAATTGATGGCAAGTGGGTACTTTTTGAATATGATGCTAAAAAAAACCTGTTGACGTACTTTTTTGATGACCAAATAAGCCCGGGTAAACATCAATTAGAGTTTACAGCCAAAGATGGAGTTGGAAATAAAAATGCATATAAAATAAATTTCTACCGATAGTATGCGGCTTTAACAAAATTTAAACCTGAATTGCTGTTCTTCCTATTACATTTACAAAGTGAAATCATTTCTAAGCATTTGTTTTTGTCTGATTAGTTTGACCTCATTGGGGCAGATTGAAGATGATCATTTAATTCAATTTTCAGGAGTTATTGTAAGTAGAGATAGTTTGAGTCCTGTACCTTTTGCAACCATATTGGTGAAAAATACGCACCGTGGAACGACTTCTGACTTTTACGGTTACTTCTCTTTTGTTGCCAAACCGGGTGACACTTTAGAATTTTCTTCTGTTGGCTATAAGAAATCTTATTTCATTGTAGATGATTCTTTAGCAGGTGAAAGATATTCTCTGATACAAGCAATGATAAAGGATACTGTAGAATTAGACATTGTGAACATCTACCCTTGGCCAACTCCTGAACAATTCAAGGAAGCATTCTTAAGCTTAGATATCCCCGATGATGATCTGGAAATTGCCCGTAAAAATTTGGCTCCCGATGTTTTAGCAGAAAGGGCAGCTACTATGCCCATGAATGGAAGTCTTAACTTCAAGTGGCAAATGCAGCAACAAATGAGTCAATTGTATTATGCCGGTCAATATAGACCTGTTCAGATTTTTAATCCCATAGCCTGGGCAAAGTTTATCCAAGCCTGGAAACGCGGAGATTTTAAACGCAAGAAAGAATAATCTTTATCTTAGCCAGATGGCAATGAGTTTTAAAGATCTTCTGAGAAAAAGTCTTGGAAAACTTAAAACACTGATACGACTTCTCATTTATGGTCTGGGCATACTGGGTTTAATTATGCTCACACTTGCTTTTACCGACATTCCTTATTACGCTTATCATAAATTGGGCAGAACAGACCTAATGCAAGAAACAAACATTAAGACGATTATTCTATTAGGTGGAGATGGTATGCCGTCACCTTCAGGTCTAATAAGAACCTATTTTGCTCAGAAAGCTGCTAAAAATAACCCCGAAGCCAATATTTATATTGCCTTACCTCGAAATAAGGACGGCTCGCTAATTCAACTGCAAATGATGGCCGAAGAACTTCGAAAGAATGGTGTTCCCGAGAATCTTATTCATTTTGAACCGGATGGGTATAACACATACAGTCAAGCTGTTAAACTAAGTCGCACCATTCCGGATAAGAATGATACAATATTGATTATTACCTCGCCCGAACACATGCACCGCGCTGTCTTGACTTTTAAGAAGCAAGGTTTTGAAGCCATATCCAGCCTTCCCACATTTGAGATTCCAAGTGATGAAGAACAATTGAAGGAAAAAGATAAAAAGGGCAAAAAGAAAAGAGGAAATCTCTCCTTAAGATACAATGTCTGGTCTTATTTGATTTATGAAATCAAGGTGTTTAGGGAGTATTGTGCCCTGCTCTATTACAAAATGAATGGATGGGTGTAAAAATTAGAGCATTTGTTTGTGCCAACTTTCTTTAACCGGCACTTTCCAGTGATTTTCAAATTCAATTTTTGTCTCAACTAAATTGTTAAATACAATCGTATCCTCATTTAAACTGCCTTTTTCAATAGCAATTTGAAAATCATTCATTCTTAAAACATCAATTTGACCTCCGGATACAAAAGCAATATTCAAACGATCAAAAAGGTCTAAACCATAAGCATTTTGAATTTTTTGAATAAAATGAACTGAAGAGTCGATGGAACATCCTGATGCTTTAATCTCACTTTCATCAGCAAACAGGACCAAGAAGCGTTGATAAAACACTTGAAAGGCAGCTTTAATATCTTTTCCGTGTGAAGCCCATTCTTTTATAAACTCATCACCATAACTTTGAATTTCACTCACTTCATCTTCCGTTAATTTTCTATTGCTTTGGTAAATCCAAACCCTACTGTGATCAGGTAGTACTTTATAATCCATCACTAATGCATTACGATTTTATTATTTAATCCTAATCGTCTAAATTAGACCAAAATTATTAGCTATGAAATACTTGGTCTTGCTTTCTTTAGTGGTTATTCTTTCTTGTAACTCATCTACTGACAAGGAATTAAGTCATAATGATCAGACTCAGAAAACACCTCATTTTGACTCTACTTTAGCAAAAAAGGTTGGAGCTGATGCTTATGGTATGAGGACTTATGTAATGGCTTTCTTAAAAAAAGGGTCAAATCGAACCAAGGATAGTCTAGAAGCCATTAGATTGCAAAGTGCTCATATGGCCAATATTGGGCGCATGGCTGAAGAAGGCAAATTGGTTCTTGCGGGTCCGTTTTATGGTAATGACAGCCTAAGAGGTATTTATATTTTTGATACGCCAAGCTTAGATTCCGCTAAAAAGTGGACTTCATCTGATCCTGCGATACAACAAAAGAGTCTTAAAATGGACTTGAAATTATGGTATGGATCTGCTGCACTTATGCAAGTCAATGAAATTCATAAAAAAATCTCTAAGGAAGAGATTTAAAGTAAGTTGCTATCAGCAATCAACTCTGCCAAATCGTAAATTTTAATCTGGGCTTCCTTCTCTTTACTTTTTACACCGTCTGTCATCATGGTCATGCAGAATGGGCAACCTACAGCTACGATATTAGGATTTGCAGTTTCAACATCCTCCATTCGTTCAAGGTTAATTTCCTTTTTTCCCGGTTCCGATTCTTTAAACATTTGAGCTCCGCCGGCTCCACAACACAAACCTTTGGTTTTACATCTTTTCAATTCAACCAAATCAGCATCCAATTGCTCAATGAGTTGTCTAGGTGCTTCGTATTCACCATTGGCTCTCCCCAAATAGCAAGGATCGTGAAAACTGATTTTTTTCCCCTTAAACTCACCACCCTCGATCTTTAATTTACCTTCATTGATTAATTCTTGAAGAAATTGCGAGTGGTGCTGAACTTCATAATTTCCACCAAGTCCCGGATATTCGTTTTTTAAAGTGTTAAAACAATGGGGGCAGGTTGTTACAATTTTTTTGACTTCATAAGCATCCAATACCTGAATATTTGTCATGGCTTGCATTTGAAATAAAAATTCATTTCCGGCTCTTTTTGCAGGATCACCCGTACAACTTTCTTCAGTACCTAAAATAGCAAATTTCAGACCTATATGGTTCAAAATTTTAACAAAAGAACGTGTAATCTTCTTGGCTCTATCATCAAAACTACCTGCACATCCCACCCAAAATAAGACCTCAGGTTTTTCTCCTTTAGCCATTAACTCAGCCATTGTAGGCACTTGTAATTGTCCAGCCATGTTTTTATTTTTCAAATACTTGTATAGTGACTTGTTCATCTATCAAGTCAGTAAATTTTCCTTTATATCGAGTCGCCCTTACCATATGATTGTCAATCCAGTGATAATTGCCTCCTCTTGGTTTTCCCATTAGCAAACCATGGTACTTAAACCCATACTTATTCAACCAGTTTTCAGTAACCTCTCGATGATCTTCAGTTCGAGAAGTAAAATAGGTAATAATGTGCCCCTCATCAAACCACTGATTAATCGTCTTTAATGCATCAGGATACAATTCTGCCGTAGCCATACGCTCAGGTTCTTCATTTGGTATGTCATCACAGATGGTACCGTCAATGTCGATCAGGTAATTTTTCTGATCTTCAGCTAGAACCGGACTTAACTTTTTCCCGTCTACTTCAATCTCCTTAAGTTTAATGTCTTTTCCCATTAATTATTCATTTATCCAATTTGCTCTATCTGCCTGAGAGAATTGCCATGGAGCAGCATTATTTTCAATATTGGTTAACATATTTGTCAATTCAGAAGGAGCCTTAGAATCCTCCATGATCAATGACCTTCTCATCTCCATAATAATTGAAAGTGGATCTATCATTACCGGACAAGCTTCCGTGCAGGCATTACACGTCGTACAAGCCCACAGCTCTTCTTCTAAAATATAGTCACCCAATAAACTCTTACCGTCATCATAATCCTTACCATGAGTTTTCAAATTCTTACCGACTTCCTCCAAACGATCACGGGTATCCATCATGATTTTTCTTGGAGAAAGTAGTTTTCCGGTTTGTGCTGCAGGACACTGATCTGTACACCTCCCACATTCAGTACACGAATAGGCATCCATCAATTGCTTCCAGGAAAGATCAGTCACCTCTTTAGCACCAAAGCGCTCAACAGGCCCTTCCGGCTCAGGGGCAGCAGCGTAAGGATCGGCATCCGGATCAAACATCATTTTCACTTCCTTAGTAACGGCATCCATATTCGTAAACTGTCCTTTGGGACTAAGCTTAGAGAAAAACACATTCGGAAAAGCCAAAATAATGTGAAAGTGCTTAGAATAAGGCAAGTAATTGAGAAATAAGAGTATCCCAATAATATGAAACCACCATGCTGCCCGCTCAACCATAATCAAAAAAGAGGTTGAATACCCCTCGAAGAAGGGAACCAGGAAATTACTAATCGGGAATGCTCCTGCTTCTATGTAATGTTCTACGCCTCTTTGCTGAAGTACATAATCTGCCGCATTCATTTTTAAAAAAGCCATCATGAGCATGACCTCAACAATCAAAATAATGTTCGCATCTGTTTTGGGCCATCCTAACATTTCCCTAAAGCCAAAACGTTTGATTGATAAAAGGTTTCTTCGGATTAAGAAAATGACACAAGCCAAGAGAACCAATAGTGCTAAGATTTCAAAAGAGGCGATCAGCACATCGTATAAACTTCCTAAAGGTGAAGCAAATACCCGATGCGTTCCAAAAACACCATCAATAATAATCTCAAGAACTTCTATATTAATAATTACAAAACCAAGATAAACCAGAACATGCAACAATCCTGATATAGGCTTTTTAACCATTTTGGACTGGCCGACAGCCACCATAAACATCGTTCTCCAACGTTGTGCTTTGTTATCACTCCGATCTACATCCTTACCCAATTTAATATTGCTGATGATCTTCTTCAGATTCTTAGCGAACCAAAAAATAGCTCCAGCTAATGCAAGTATGAACAGAAGGTTAGATATTCCCATAAATCGAATATTTAAATCTTTTACTTGGTCGGTTTATTTTTATCCTTTCTTCCAAAGATAGAAAAATGAACGTAGCGTTCAGGATTTAGCCTCATATCTAACAAGAGCAGATCCAAATCGTTTGATGCGGACTCTAAATTGTTATACAAAGTATCATTATTCAGTAACTGTCCTAAAGAACCTTCTCCACTATTGATCTTATCCATAACTTCAGCAACTTCTTTCATGGCTTTAGAAGCATTATTCACTGTCTGAGTAAGATTAGCACCTGCAAGAGAATCTGTTATGGCTTCCATATTTGTCAAAACACCCGAAAGCTTTTCATTATTATCAGATAAATTTTTAGTGATCGATTCTACATGCATGAAGATTCGAGACAGGTGATTTCTCTCCTGCTCAACAAACTCATCTGCACGTTTCATGGTTTTTTCAAAAGATTCAAGAGACGATCTCAAACTTGTGAAACTAGCATCCAAATCACCTCTTGCTTTTTTATTGAATATCGATTGAACAATGACTATGGCCGAATCAACTGAGCTAATCAAACTTTCTGCCTTTTTCTTCAATGGGGCTATCTGCTGATTCACTTCATCAGACAATGAGTTTTCAATTGCGGACTTTAAAGTATCTCCATCCATTGCTTGCAAAGGCGCATCACCCAGAATTAATGAGACCGATTTTGATCCCAATATGTCACTACTGATAATTTCAGCAACTGTATTCTTAGAAATAATAAACTCATCTTCGGTCACCGTAAACGTTACGAGCAAACGACCCGATTGATTTCCCAAAAATTGAATCTGATCCACTTGTCCTACCTTAAAGCCATTTATAGTTACAGGATTAGAGGTTCCTAGACCATCTACCCTTTCATAAATGGCATGGAACTTTCTATGTTTTTGAAGCAAATTCGTTCCTTTTAGATAGTTTGCCCCCCAAAACAATAAGCCTAAACAGACGATCACTAAAAAACCGATCTTTATTTCTTTCCCAATTTTCATTTTGGCAAATTTAGCATTTAATACTGCTTTAGAAGTTTAACGGCCTCTCCTACAGCAATTCTTTGACCATTGTGGAAAGCGATAATAAAGGCATCCTCAAACCCTGAAGACCTTGCCTTTTCCTGAAGTTTTGAAGCCGACTCCCATGTTTTTTCTTTCCCATAGGTGTACCTGAACAAACCACCTGCTTGGTAGTAATCTACACCCTCCAAACCATTAAAATTAGAAGGCATAGGGTCTACTTTTGTGGTGGTAGTCGAAATCTGTACCTTAAAAATCAATCCTTCTTCTTCAATATGCTTGTGCTGAAGTTCCTCTTTTTTCGGATTGTGACGGAACTCCTCCGGTTCTACTTTTTCAGAAACAAGTGTTTCATCTTCATCATCAATCAATAATTTCGACTTAGATTCCAATTCGTTTTTGTATTCTCTAAATGCTCTGTAAATCGCAGAGGCTAAATAATCTTGGCCAATGTCTGAAGTTAGGAAAGCTTCTTCATTTTTATTTGTTAAAAAGCCAGTTTCTATCAAAACACTTGGCATTGCTGTTTGATGCAACACCAGATAAGGTGCCATTTTTACTCCTCTATCTTTTCTTCCAACACGTTCTCTAAATTGATTCTGTACTTTTTCGGCAAAATTTATACTTTGCTGCTGATATGCACTTTGAATCATCGTCATCATAATGTATGATTCAGGAGAATTGGGATCAAAGTTTTCGTAACGCTCTTCATAATTATCTTCTAACAGAATTGATGCGTTTTCCCGTTGTGCTACCTTTAAATTCGCTTCAGACTTTGCATTACCCATCACATAGGTTTCTGTGCCAAAAGCAGAAGAACTTGCTGAATTCGCATGTATACATATAAAAAGATCTGCTTTATTCTGGTTAGCAATTTTAGCTCGCTCATGCAATTCAAGAAAAACATCTGTTTTTCTCGTATAAATCACATTCAAATGATCAAACTTCTCCTCTAAATATTTTCCTAATTTGAGTGAAATTGCCAGTGCTACATCCTTCTCATAACTCTCAGCGCCAAGACATCCTACATCCTTACCTCCATGTCCGGCATCAATGACTACTGTTTTTAGCTTACCAAAAAACTCTTCAGTGGTCTGACTTTTGCTTGGGCAGACCACAATAAACATGGCCATACAACTCAAATACAATGTCAGGCGATTACGCATATGTGCAAAAGCTTTTTTAAATAAAATAGTTAGTTTTGAAGCCGATTCCAACACCTGTGTTTCACACAAAAATAGCATTATAAGGTTGTCATCATTTTCGTCTAAATCTTGGGTTTTCATCCTACTAATGTTAATAACTGTTGCGAGATGTTTCAGTCTCTCTCATTGGCATCTTAAATCAGACTCTACCGAACAATATGCGGATTCAATAGAAATCAAAATTAACTCTGAGAGTAAAGACACCACAGACGCTAACACCACCGATAGTTTAAATACTTCTATCAAAGAGGATACCACTATTTCTGAAGATGCCATTAAGAGCAAAGTCATTTACATTGCAGACGACTCTATGCGCTTTGATATGTCGGTGGAAAAAGTTTACCTCTTCGGCAATGCACAAGTTAATTATGAAAACATTCAGCTTAATGCCAATTACATTGAAGTGGATCTGGCAAATAATCTTGTTTTAGCAGATGCCTTCCCCGATAGTTCCGGAGAAATGAAAGGTTATCCGGTTTTTAAAGAAGGAAATCAGGAATATGAGGCTGGTAAAATGACCTATAACTTTGAAACTAAAAAGGGTAAAATCAGTGAAGTAAAAACACAAGAAGGAGATGGTTTTATCAAAGGCAATGAAGTGAAAAAGACCGGTTCGGACATCATGTATATCAGAAACGGCTATTACACCACCTGTAATCTGGATGACCCTCACTTTTCCTTGGCAACCAGTAAATTAAAAATTATTCCAAATGATAAAATCATAACCGGACCTACCGTTTTAAAGATAGATAAAGTACCTACTCCTTTGGCTTTACCATTTGGTTTTTTCCCTAACAAAAAAGGCAGGTCATCAGGCATAGTCATTCCAACCTATGGAGATTCAAGGACATTAGGATTCTTCTTGAGAAACGGCGGATTCTATTGGGGAATAAGCGATCAAATTGACATGACTTTAACCGGGGATATTTATACATTGGGCAGTTGGGGTTCAAACTTTAATACTCGCTACAAAAAAAGATATCAATACAATGGTAACCTCAACCTATCGTACGCTAACATTATAAATGGGTACAAAGAATTTCCCAACTACGCTGAGAGTAAAGAGTTCTTCGTTAGATGGTCACATGCTCAGGATCCGAAATCAAGACCTGGTAGTCGTTTCTCTGCAAGTGTAAATGCCGGAACGAGAACAAACTTTACCAATAACCTAAATAGTTTCACCCAAGACTATTTGACCAATACCTTTCAATCTTCTATCTCTTACACCAACTCATTTCCAAGTCAGCCTTTTAACATGACTGTTAGTGCCAGACATGATCAAAACACACAAACTGGAGCTTTTAATATTAACATTCCCGATGTCGCCTTCAACGTCTCAAGACAATACCCTTTCAAGAAGATGGGTAAAATTGGTAATGAATGGTGGAGAAGTATATACAAAAACTTTGGCTTAAGCTATAATTCAAGTGCCAGTAATCAACTTAGGACATATGACACCCTTATTGCCATTAACCGTGCTAATGAATTAAGTCGTGATTTCAACAATGGTTTTAGACAGTCTGTACCTATAAGTACCTCTTTTAAACTACTCAAATATCTTAATGTCAATCCGAGCATAAGCACGAGTCAGATTGTGAATTTTAGAACAATTAGAAAAAGTCTTGATGCCGATAATAAGTTAAAAATAGATACACTAAATGAAATAAGAACCGGTGAAACTTTTGCCTTTAATACCGCTCTGACAACTAAAATTTATGGCTTGGTGCAATTTAAAAAAGGGAAAATCAAAGGAATTCGACACGTTATTACGCCCTCTTTTACATATAACTTTCAACCTGAAGTCAGTACCGGAATCAGAAGCTATACCAATGCCAATGATCGAGAAATCAAATATTCCATATTTGAAGAAGGAGTTTACGGCAGTCCAAACAGAAGCAGAAGTGAGCGTCTGGGAATTAGTGTGTTGAATAATTTAGAAATGAAAGTTCGCACTGACAAAGATTCTACAGGTTCCAAAAAGATTACGATTTTCGAAAACCTTGGTTTCTCAACCGACTATAACACCATACTTGATTCTTTAAACTGGAGCCCAATATCTGTAAATGGTAGAACACGTATTGGTCGTCTATTTACCTTGCAATTCAATGGAACTTTAGATCCTTATGCTTTTGATACAACTTCCAATGGATCTCCATTTAAGATTAACAGAAGTTGGAGAGACGAAACAGGTAAGTATGTGAGGCTTACGAATGGAAATGTCGCTCTGAATCTTGGCTTTAAAGGTGGTCAGAAAAAACCGAAGGAGAAAAGGAAAAGTAAATACGCTACGGATGAAGAAATGGAATACATAAACAGCCACCCTGAAGAATTTGTTGATTTTAATATTCCCTGGTCCATAAACTTCTCATACAATATAAGATACTCTAAACCGGGATATGAAGAAACAATTACTCAGACGCTTAATTTTAATGGAGACATCAGCATCACTGACAATTGGAAAGTAGGATTTACCTCCGGATGGGACTTTGAACGTAAAGATCTAACTTTTACTTCTTTGAGCATAAATAGAGATTTACATTGCTGGCAGATGGCCATTAACTGGGTACCATTTGGTCCACGACAATCCTATAATATCACTCTTAATGTAAAATCAGCAGTATTACAAGATCTCAAGTTGAACCGAAGAAGAGATTTTTATGATGTAATTCAATAGATATGGCACTTACCTCTTCTAACGCATTAAAAAATAATTTCATTGCTCCGGACTTTGAACTCTTGAATACAACCGATGATCAATACCTTTCCCTGAATGATTTAAAAGGAGAGCAAGGCACTTGTATCCTTTTTATATGCAACCACTGCCCATATGTCAAACTCGTTCAGGATGAACTTGTCAGAATAGCAGACACCTATCTGAACAAGTGTATTTCCTTTATTGCGATCAGCAGTAACGATATTGACAATTATCCGGAAGATGCTCCGCAGTTTATGAAAGAAACAGCAATACAGCACAATTACCCCTTTCCATACTTATATGACGAAGATCAATCCGTTGCTAAAGCTTATGATGCCGCTTGCACCCCGGACATATATCTTTTTAATGAACATCTTGAATTATACTATCACGGTCAGTTAGACCAAGCAAGACCCGGCAATAATATTCAGCCCAACGGACAAGATCTAAGAAATGCAATAGATCGATTAATTGAAGGTCAACCTTCTCCTAAAAAACAGCACCCATCTATAGGCTGCAGTATAAAGTGGAAAGTTTAGCTTAGATGTTTATTGAAAAACTTGATTATCTTATCTGATTGCTTATCCGTTAAATGCATTCCAAGATAAATGACTTTACCAGAGACGGAAAAAGCGAGTTGTTCTTGCCCAATCACCCAATAAGAGTCAAGCATGGTAGCACTAAATTTGTTTTCTTCATGGTCTACCCTTCTCATGGCATTAACCATATCCTTTCGATAAGGCTTCAAAAAACCTCTATTGCTGTAAGTCCTTCCATAAGAAACAGTTTCTTTACCAATCAATAGTTGCTCCTCTCCTTCTCTCCGCCATCGAAACACTTTAATAACCTTGTATTCAAAATACAACCAAAAAGCAGCAAAAACCAACAACATAGATCTCATGTCTTCCTGAGCATCAACGAAAAGTTGTGACAAGATCGCAAAGCCACATAAGGTCCAAGCAATGAGCCAAACTGTTAATATCTTTTGCTTACCTTCATCTTTATATGCTCTGATCTTTATCAAATGACCATGATCTGTTTGCTCAAAACGTATTCGATCCTTCATGCATACAAAGTTAAGTCTTCATTTTATTATCATGGTATGGATTTTGTAAATTGGAACATAATCCTTAACTATACCCATTGAAATTACAAGACATGAAAAAATTAATTCTTTCCAATACTCTGTTAGTAATAGCCTTATTAGCATTTGCACAACCTGAGGACAAAAAAGTAAGCAAGATTACTTTTCTAATGGTTGATGGGAAGTTTCAAGATGCTGCTTTTAAAGCGGAAAAATTGATTGAAGATCCTGAATACCGAAAAAATGCATGGGCTTATTACTATTTAGCTCAATCTTACTTTGAAATCTCGAAAAAAGCAGAACTCCAAGAAGAGTATCCTAAAGCTTTTAAAGATGCATTAAAGGCAGCTTATAAACTTGACAAGTATAAGAATAAGCCGGCTGAAAATATGGAAGTCTATGAAGATGCGAAAGACTTTTTAATCAAGTTAAAGGACTCTGCAATTACAATTTCAGAAATTTATTATGACAATGAAAATCCAAGAAAGGCAGCTTATTATTTGAAAAAAATTACAAAGTTTGATCAAGATGATTATGCCGTTTGGTTGATGAAAGGAGTTTATGAAATCAAATCTAGAAATATTGGAGAGGGTGTAAAGAGCATACTTTTTGCAATGGACAGCTTATCGGCAGATTATGTTCCTGATGAAGTCTCAGCCCAAACATTGGTAGATGCCTTAGAGGAGTATTCAGTTATTATTAGTAGTGGAGAATATGATAAATACTTCCAAGCTTACAAATTTGAACCTACCCAAAAAGACATTGATGAAGCGCTTGCTCTGAAGGAAGAAATGAAGAAGTATCTGATTGGTGAAGAAGTTGATAAAGAAGAAAGGAAAAAAGAATCTGAAACGATCTTTAAAACGTTTAGAAGCGATGATACCGATGAGGAAGAAGATGAATAAGAAAAGGCCGCTTAATTAGCGGCCTTTTCTTTTAAGATAGTAAATGACTTACCTAGTGGATCAAATGCTTCTAATAGCTTTTCCATAAGCGATTGCCCATAAACTAAATACAGATAAGTAAAGTTCATGTAACGTTCCTGAAGTTGCCCTTCGGGAAAAAGGTCTGACTTTAAATTCTCTAGATGCCTCCTGTATACTGACTCTTTTTTCTTTAACGAGCGAATTAGCTTTTTTGACAATTGATCTAAATTTTTGCTATGTTTTGCTCTTAAGGCTCTAATGTGCTGCTCTAAACCTAAGTCATGCTGTTTGCTCAATTCTTCCAATTGATCATAAATCCTTTTTAAATCATCAATTGGTTGATCCAGATGAGGATCAAAACTACTGCGTAAAATTGTTCTCTGTTCTACCAATTTATCTGTTGGATTAAAGAGACCCTGAAAATCTATATCGAGGCTCTTCAATTCTTTTTGTTGATCTGAATTTAGAAATAAAGCAGAGTTTCTTAATACCAATATTGGGAAGGGCACATTGTAATTGTCAAACATCGACTTGAGCTGAAACCAATACGCCAGTTCACCGCCACCGCCTATATAAGCTAAATTAGGCAGTACTTCTTCCTGATACAGTGGCCGAAGTACAACATTAGGACTAAAATTCTCCGGTTGATCATTCAGCTCTTTTAATATCTCTTCCTGAGACCAATTCTTACTTTTATCTGCAAGTGAATATCTACCATTACTTTCTTCTATCCGCTCTCTCTTATTGGCCTCAAGATAAAAAAGGTTTATTTCCCTTGGATTGACCTGAGTTTTATATTTCTTTCCAAGTTGTTTAGTCGTTTGATTGATTTTCTTAAAAACACTCTGATTCTCTAGCTCATCTTTAAACATAGGAATCATGTTCCGTTTAAGCTGAGCATCATCCCCATCGACGATCACTAAACCGTATTGCCCAAACAAGCCATTGACTAAGTCTCTACTTGCTGCAGCCAGATTCGATTTAGAGTAGGCATTTTTGAACAACTTGATTAATTCTGAGGCATGTGTAGAAAATGGGGTAAGCAAAGTTTCAAAATCATCAAGCAGTTCGCCGTATCGATCAATTTTCATTCTTCCTACGGCCCCTGTCTGATTCGTTTCCCATTTCACTTGACCATTCGGCAAATTAAAAAAGTTGATTTCATCAAAATCATGATCTTCACTTGCCATCCAATAGATCGGCACAAAATTATGCTCCGGATAAGCGGCTTTTAGTTCTTTTGAAAGTTTAATCGTTGAGATGATCTTGTATATAAAATACAGTGGTCCGGTAAACAAACACAATTGGTGACCTGTAGTTACTGTAAATGTTTTGCTATCGCCAAGGGAATTAATATTCCGTTGAACTTCTTCACCGACCTGAACTTTATCATTAGTATATTGATCAAACAGTACTTGTTTTAAAAGCACTCTTTTTCCTTTATCAAAAGATTTCTCCTTCAATTGCTTTGCAAATCCTTCTATGTCAGGTGCATTATTATAAAAGGGAGATAGTTCTTCCTTCTGATCAATATAGTCAAGAATCAATTGAGAAAAAAAGCCCGCCTCTTTATAGGAAATACACTCTGTATCCATACTTAGGGCACAAGTTCGCCAAAAAGATCAAATTCTTCTGCACGGGTAATCTTAACATTTGCAAAATCTCCCAACCGAACAAACTGATCCGTTGAAACAAGTACTTCATTGTCTACTTCGGGAGAGTCAAATTCAGTTCGTCCCACAAAATAGTCTGCTTCCGCTCTATCAAACAAAACCTTAAAAGTTTTTCCCACCTTCTCTTGATTCAGCTGTAAAGAAATTCCACTTTGTAAATCCATTATGGCATTGGCTCGCTCTTGCTTAAGCTGTTCCGGTACATCATCTTTTAAGGAAAAGGCATGTGTATTCTCCTCATGCGAATAAGTAAAAACACCCAGTCGGTCAAAACGCATTTTCTCAACCCAATTGTACAAGGTCTCAAAATCTGCCTCCGTTTCTCCCGGATAACCGGAAATAAGGGTTGTGCGTATCGCCATCTCAGGCATTTTTTCTCTGAATTCGTTCAGTAAACGATTGGTTTTTTCATAAGTAGTTCCCCTTCGCATCGACTTTAGCATGCGGTCACTAATGTGTTGCAATGGAATGTCCAGATAATTGCAAATGTTATCTTTTGATTTCATCACATCCAAAACATCCATTGGAAATCCGCTGGGAAATGCATAGTGCAGGCGAATCCATTCTATGCCTTGCACATCGGATAAACGGTTAAGTAAGTCAGCCAGACTCCTTTTTCCATATAAATCTAAACCATAATAGGTTAAGTCCTGAGCAATTAGAATCAACTCCTTTACTCCCTGAGCGGCCAATTCTTTTGCATGTCTAACTAAATCTTCAATCGGTGTACTTATATGTTTACCCCGCATTAAAGGAATAGCACAAAATGAACACGGACGATCACAGCCTTCTGCAATCTTAAAATAGGAATAGTGATTTGGAGTAGTTAATAGCCGCTCACCGATCAGTTCTTTTTTATAATCTGCCTTTAAGGTCTTAAGCAGGCGAGGTAATTCTCTCGTACCAAAGAAGGCATCTACATCCGGAATCTCTTTTTCCAGATCATCACGATAGCGCTCAGACAAACATCCGGTAACGTATAATTTCTCTACTAAGCCTTCCTTTTTCGCATTTGAATAGCCTAGTATCGTATCAATTGATTCTTGTTTTGCATTATCAATAAATCCACAAGTATTGATAATCACAATTTCAGCATCCTGCTCTTTTGACTCGTGCTCAACGTCAAATTTATTTGCTTTCAACTGAGACATCATGACTTCGGAGTCAAAGATGTTCTTAGAACAACCTAAGGTAATTACATTGACCTTATTCTTCTTTAAGGATTTTGTCTTCATTAACTAAATAAACTATCGACAAATTCCTTACGATTGAAGACTTGAAGGTGCTCCATGCCCTCACCTACACCAATGTACTTCACGGGAATTTTAAACTGATCGGAAATGCCGATGACCACTCCTCCCTTTGCTGTTCCATCTAACTTAGTTAAAGCCAATGCATTGACCTCTGTAGTTGCGGTAAACTGCTTAGCCTGCTCAAAGGCATTTTGTCCGGTTGAACCATCTAAGACCAACAAAATTTCATGCGGTGCATCGGGAATTACTTTTTGCATGACACGCTTGATCTTGTTCAATTCATTCATCAAGTTCACCTTATTGTGTAACCTTCCCGCTGTATCTATAATAACAACATCTGCGTCTTGAGACTTTGCGGATTGCAAGGTATCAAAGGCTACAGAAGCAGGGTCCGCATTCATCCCTTGACTAACAATAGGTACTCCTACTCTTTCTGACCATATTGTCAATTGATCTACTGCTGCTGCTCTAAAAGTATCTGAAGCGCCCAAAACAACTTTCTTTCCGCTTTTCTTGAACTGATGAGCCAGCTTTCCTATAGTTGTTGTTTTGCCTACACCATTAACACCAACAACCATAATCACATATGGCTTTTTTTCTTGAGGTATTGAAAAATCAGTAAAATCAGAGGTATTGTTTTCTTCCAGCAAGTCAGCAATCTCCTCCTTCAAAATTGTATTCAGTTCTGTTGTATTCAGGTACTTGTCTCTCGATACACGCTCTTCTATACGATTAATGATTTTGAGCGTAGTATTCACTCCAACATCTGAAGTAATCAAAACTTCTTCCAGGTTATCCAATACCTCATCATCGACTTTGGATTTACCAACAACCGCCCGAGACAATTTTCCGAAAAAACTCTCCTTGGTCTTGCTTAAACCGGCATTGAGATCTTCTTTCTTTTCCTTAGAAAATATGCTAAATATTCCCATAGTCTAAAACTAAAAAGGCCTCTCTCTGAAGAAAGAAGCCTATATCAAATCAATATTTTTTTAGAATTACTTTTTGAAGTAGTCCTTTACTGCATCATTAGGAACTATCTCTTCTTTAAAAGCATATGAACCGGACTTCTCCGACTTCACCATTCTAATTACCTTAGTGTAAGCTTTACCCTCTCCTTTTTGAAGTGTTGCAACTGTCTTCTTTGCCATGGTTTCCTAATTATTTAATTTCTTTATGAACCGTCATTTTCTTCAAAATCGGGTTGTATTTTTTTAACTCCATACGATCAGGAGTATTTTTTCTATTCTTAGTGGTAATGTATCTAGAAGTACCCGGCATTCCACTTTCTTTGTGCTCAGTACATTCTAAGATCACCTGAATTCTGTTTCCTTTACCTTTCTTTGCCATAGTCCACGCTAATTTTATGGGAGCGCAAATTTAGTAATTAATCCATAATTAATTCACCAAAAAATAGAATAAATATTCATCAAGCCTACTTCTCTATTAACAAGCAAGTTACGAAGAGTGATCAGCGACTATTTTCCACCTTCCATTTATCCTTTTCCACAGCAATGTATAATGACCGTTTAAGTCACCCATTTCGCGCTTGAGATACCATTTACCAATAACGTAGGCATTTTCTGAATCAAGAATTCGAATACTGATGTTCTCAAAAGTCAGTTTACCCATACTTGGTTGATCCGGATAAGATTTTAAGTAATTCGTTAAAGTAGAGGTCCAACCATAAGTCACTCCTTTACTTCCAATAAATAGAAGAGAGTCATTTTGCCAGTAGCTTCCCATGTATGACTTGATGTCTCCTCTATTCCAAGCTTGTTCTTGTATCGACATCTCAAGTTTGATTTGATTTATGTCACTAATCATGCTTTGAGCATTAAGATCAAATACCGGCATGAACATAAGAATGATTATTAATTTATTCATTGGTTATATAGATAGGTATGCTGCGATTAATTGTTTGCAAAATAGAAATCAGGCCTTTTTCGGATTTCAGTTCTTTCTTAAACGAATGTCCTAAGTTTATTTCCTCCAGAACATCTTCCATATTTGAACGATTCAAGTAACGAAAGTCGATCTGCTCTTTCTCGACGTCAAAGAAAAGTTGATTGACTCTGTATTCTCTTCTTGTCACCGGGAAACCAAAAGCATCAACTGTGGTAAATTCCATCAATTCGGTATTTGTAAAATGACATAATTTTCCGAGACTGATGATTCGATTAAACTCTCCATTATAGTATACGTATGGTCTACCATTAATGCAATACCCCCATATATTTCTATTTATTGAATCGCCATTTATCGTAAAGAATTGAATAGAATCTTCATGCCTTTTTATTAAATATGCTTTATTAGGAGAGTTTGACCTGAACTCATCAAATGAAAGATAAACTCCATCATTCATTAAGAAATTATTATCCAAAAAAGCGACTTCTTCATCTAGCGCCTGACCAGATGCAGAGTAAGACATTGTTAGCAACAGAAAAAAGATAAGATTAAAACTAAATTTCACTTCCCCTGGTCAATTATTCTTGACCAAAGATACCATCCTCTAATTAAACTGCAGATTTGAGCATTAATTGACAAATTAAGTTAAACATACTCTTCAAATTTGCGTTATTAATAATTTATAGAAACATCAATTTAAGCATTAAAGATGAACCTACTAAAATCAGTTCTTGGAAGTATTATTATCCTCTTATTCATGAATGCTTGCTCGCAACAAAATGAAGCGCAAAGCAATTATAACTACAAAGTCAATAAGACGGAAGAAGAATGGAAAGAACAACTGAGTCCAGAAGAATATCATATCTTAAGGGAAGAAGGCACTGAAAAGCCATTTACGGGAAAGTATGTCCACTGGAAAGAAAAAGGACTTTTTATTTGCAAAGCCTGTCAAAACCCCTTGTTTCATTCTGATACCAAATTCAAATCAGGAACCGGATGGCCAAGCTTTTTTGATGTATACAATGATAGCAGCGTGATCGAAAAAGAAGATAACAAATACGGCTGGAATAGAATTGAAATCATCTGTCAGAGTTGCGGGTCACATTTAGGCCATGTATTTGATGATGGACCAAACCCAACCGGATTAAGGTATTGTATCAATTCATTGTGTTTAGATTTTGAGTCTGAATAGTCTACTTATTAAAAGCTGTTCATTTCTTTTTTTGCCCATCCCCATTCCCCTTTTTACATTTGCAAAAATCTAATAATTAAGCATGAAATTTTTTATAGATACCGCCAACCTTGATCAGATAAAAGAAGCTCAGGATCTGGGCATTTTAGATGGTGTAACTACTAATCCTTCTTTAATGGCCAAAGAAGGCATAAAAGGCGAAGCCAATGTAAAACAACATTATATAAATATCTGCAAGCTTGTGGATGGTGATGTTAGTGCTGAAGTCATTTCTACCGATTATGAAGGAATAATAAAAGAAGGAGAAGCTTTAGCGGCACTGCATGAGCAAATTGTGGTTAAAGTCCCGATGATTAAGGATGGTGTAAAAGCCATTAAGTATTTCTCTAGTAAAGGCATACGAACAAATTGCACGCTTATCTTTAGTGCGGGTCAGGCGATATTAGCAGCAAAAGCAGGGGCGACTTACATCTCTCCATTTTTAGGTCGTTTAGATGATGTCTCTACTGATGGCTTAAACCTCATTCATGAGATCAGAACGATTTATGACAATTACCTATTTGACACAGAAATTTTAGCAGCATCTATCCGTCACCCGATGCACATCATAGACTGTGCAAAAATAGGAGCCGATATCATGACAGGTCCTCTAAGTGCCATTACAGCTTTGCTTAACCATCCATTGACTGATATCGGATTAGAGAAGTTTCTAGCTGACCACGCAAAGAACCAATAATGCTTTTAAAGCTCTACAATGACAATACAAATCAAAAAGATTTACAAAAAGTTGTAGACTGCTTAGACAAAGGCGGGGTTATTATCTACCCTACTGATTCCGTTTATGCTATAGGTTGTGATATTAACAGTAAATCGGCAATTGAAAAGGTGGCAAGACTTAAGGGTCTGAAAGCTGACAAAGCCAACTTTTCTTTTGTTTTTTACGACCTCAGTCACATCTCAGAATATACACAGCAATTCGACAGTAGAATTTTTAAAATTCTCAAGCATAACCTTCCCGGGCCATTTACCTTTATCTTGCCTGCCAACAGAGTGGTAGCTAAGTTTTTCAAAAACAAAAAGAAGACCTTGGGAATTAGAATTCCTGACAATGCCATTTGTAGAGCCATTGTAGAAAAACTGGGTCGCCCTATTATTTCTACATCTGTTCATGATGACGATGAAATAATAGAATATACCACCGATCCTGAATTGATCTATGAACGCTACCAAGACAAGGTAGATATGGTTATAGATGGAGGTTTTGGCAATAACGAAGCTTCTACTGTAGTAGATTTAAGCAGTGGCGAGGTAGAAATTATCCGTCAGGGAATTGGTGAACTTATCGATTAGATAAATTGAGAAAAGCCTGAGGCAAATGATCAATAATATCTGAAGCAATCATACTAATTTGCCCCTTCTTTTCAGCAGCAAGATCTCCAGCCAATCCATGTACATAGACTCCAATTAATGCCGCATCCAAAGCATCATACGCTTGAGCTAGTAAACCTGTAATGATACCGGTTAGCACATCACCGCTCCCTCCTGTTGCCATACCGGAGTTACCTGTGGGGTTGAAAAAGACTTTACCGTCCGGACATGAAACAGAAGTATTCTTTCCTTTTAGAACAACATACACAGAATGTTCTTTTGAAAATTCAACTTGCTTCTGTAATCTTTCGTAGTCATTGCTCCATTGTCCAACTAATCTCCTGAATTCACCGGGATGAGGAGTTAGGATGCAATCTGAAGGTAAATGTTGATACAAATCTTTATTGGCTGCCAATAGGTTAATCGCATCAGCATCTAAAACAAGCCTAGAACTTTGATTCTCTAGTAAAGTACCTAGAGCTTGTTTAACCTCATCCTCTTCGCTGATTCCAGGTCCTATGCCAATGGCTGAATATTTATTTAACGTAGGAATTGATGTCATGAATTGATCTCCCACATCTATGGTCATGGCTTCAGGCACAGCAATTTGCAAAATGCGATTTCCCGTTTTTGGAAGACCCATGGTCAATAAACCCAATCCTGATCTCAGAGCTGCACGCGCAGCCAAAGTTGCTGCACCAAACTTACCATAAGAGCCAGCGAGCAGTAAAGCATGACCATAAGTTCCTTTATGTGAATAGGCTTTTCTTGCTTTTATTCGAGAAATGATGTCCTTCTCTTCAACAAGAAAATAATTAGAATCTAATTCCTCGATAAAAGCTTGACTCAATCCAATATCAACAAGGTCAAACTGTCCCACATAAGTTTCATTTTCAGGAAAAAGCAAGCATAACTTTGCTTGTTGAAAGCTTATGGTATGATGCGCCTGAATGACGACCTGATCCTTGTGAACAAAATTCTGTTCTGAGAACAAGCCGGAGGGCACATCAATAGCTACGGTCAATTCGGAATCTGTATTGATCTTTTTCACCATTTTACCTAACCACGATTCAATGGGACGACTTAAACCGGAACCAAAAAGTGCATCGATGAATGCTTTCCCTTGTATTTCTTTGTAATTACTTTCATCCAAGTTGTTGACCTCCCCGTCAAACCTTTTCAGATTAGTTGCGCAATCGGGACTTAATATCGAGCCGATATCAACTAAATAAACCCGAACTTGAAAACCATCATTTTTCAATAGTCTTGCTATAACCAGACCATCTCCTCCATTATTACCAGGTCCACAAAGCACAGAAACTTCAGTTTCATCTCTCCGGTTTAAGATCTCTTTTATCTTGAAAAATGCACGACTTGCAGCTCGTTCCATTAAATCAATAGACGATATGGGTTCATGCAGAATAGTATGTTGATCTGCCTCCCTGATTTGAAATGCATTAAGGACTTTTTGCATGACTTAAAGTTAAACAGAATTGTTTATTCCTTTTCCAGTTTGAACCTCAAACCACCATAGACCATTCGACCAAAAATTGGCCCCCAAACCATGGCAGCATCAAATTCATTTCCAAAAGGATTAGACGCATCAATGATCGGGTTATTTTGCCTGTAATTAAAGATGTTCTCCATTCCAACATACACTGCCCATGTCTTATTGAAATTTCTAGTGACTTGAGCATTTAACATCGAAAAACTGTTGGATTGGGTTCCCCGCTGATTGGCTAAACTCTTATCTGATGTTGAAGGCAACCTTTGTATACCCGTCCATTGCCAGGTCATATCAAACAACCACTGAGCATCATTCAGCTTCTTTTGAGTTTGATAGGCCAAATTAACAAAGGCTCGATGTTTTGGGACAAATGGATTTAAGCGTTCTGCATCCCTGTATTTTGTAACTGCCTCTACGTAACGATAAGCCATTCTTAAATCCAAAAATTTGATGAGTTCATAAGAGAGCTCTATTTGACCAACATTAGAATAAGATACTCCATCCAAATTATACATCCATAATTGATTGGAAGATTGGTCTAAATCGATAACTACTCTATTTTGAAACTCTGTTCTGTATACATCTGCACTGAGGTAACCATCACGATAATCCAGACGAAAATCTTTAGTCAGATTGAAACCGATATTAGTCGAGACCTCTTGATCAAACCCATAAGGGTGCTTAAGCTGTTCCGGTTGAAGAATAAGCTTTCGACCACTGGCAAAATAAGATAAGTTTTCTGCAAAGGGGTTAGCGGTTCTCCTTCCACTTCCTGCCAAAACTCTAAAAACTGTTGTTTCTGAACTTGCCCACCTAAAATGTAACCTTGGTGTAATAAAAGTTCCAAAGTAATTGCTATGATCACCCCGAACACCAGCCACTAAAGTCAGATTAGGGCTTGGACTGTAAGTGTATTCATAAAATACGCCGGGCACTCTTTCATTTCTTGAATAGTTTAACACATTAAATTCCTCTTCCAATTGATCAAACTGAAAACTTAAGCCCGTTTTAAACTTGTGGCTACTTGTTTTAATAATTGATTGATAAATGTAATTGGCATAAAAACTCCGTTGCTCAGATTGATAATTTGTTAAACCGATCTCTGCACTTTGCTCATGCTGAACCGCAGACAATTGAAGTCCCATGCTTTTGTACTTCTGATCGGTAAAAATGATACCGGTTTTTGCAAAAGCTTCCAGTTTTTGGTTGTCTATATTTACATTATAATCGCCAAACGATAAGTCTCTCCGCTCATCTTCTAATTGTCCACCCTCTCTCGAATCGTCTAGATAATGTATACCAAATTGTGCCCGCAAACCACTAGGTCCTTCATACTTCCATCTATTCATTACATTGATCTGCTCTTGCAAAGGAAAATCTCTAAAACCATCATTGTTTTGATCCCGCTCTATGGGTCTGACATTGCCATGAATCAACAAGGTTGTAGAAAGATGTTCCGCCACCTTCTCGGTTCTGACGAAATTCAACTCTGTTCTTCCGGATTGATTTGCAAAAAGGTTCAAAAAAGTCATCTCGCCCTCATCGGGCTTTTTTAGTTCAACATTGATCTGCCCCGTCATTGACTCAAATCCATTAACCACAGAACCAGCCCCTTTTGAAACCTGTATGGAACTGATCCAAGACCCCGGAATAAAAGACAAGCCAAACGAGTTTCCCAACATTCTTATGCCAGGCATATTTTCCCTGCTAATCATAGTGTATTTACCTGCCAGACCTAACATGTTGATCTGTTTAGTTCCTGTAACAGCATCTGTATAACTTACATCCACAGAAGGATTGGTCTCAAAACTCTCTGAAAGATTACAACAAGCCGCCTTGAACAATTCACGCTCTGTAATGAGTTCAGTTTGAATGGGGTTAATAAAAGACATTTGACTTGTACGTTGCCTTGCTTCAATTTCAACAGCATCCAACACATTACTTTTCTCCAATTGAATCGTTAAAGATTGGCTGAAATTTTTAACCTCTATCGTATCGGACTCGAAGCCCACAAAACTGACAATCAATTGATTTGACTCTTCACTTAAGGCCAAATGAAAAACACCAACTGAGTCAGTAGAAGTGCCAATGTTTGTATTTTGCCAATACACATTAGCAAAAGCAACCGGACTTAATCTTCCCCTTTCATCTTCACTTAAAACAACACCAGAAAGATGATTCTGACCAAAGATCAAACTGGCTTGCAAAAAAATGACAAGCACAATAAAAATATATTTCATGACCTATGGTTTAATGGGCACAATTCGCCCCGTCACGATAACGACAGCAACCGGGTAGTTTAGCATAGGAAGTGGAGTCGGACTTCTGAGTATCAGAATCATGCCCTTTTGCTGCTACTGCCATTTTGATTTGCTCAATATCTGTCTTTTCAGAATTGTACAAGACTGTGAGTTGTTTGGACACCTTATCCCATTCTGCCGTTTTCACCCCTTTGGTTCGCAAAGCTGCATTTTCTATTCTCTCTTTGCATTGCTCGCAAACACCATCAACGAAAATGCTTTCTTTTTTGATCTTTGAATCCTGAGCAGTTAAGGTGATGCTCAACACCATTAAGATAAGTGAAATTATATTTTTCATGGTTTTAATTTTTAGTCAATATTGATTAAGATTTGGTCTAAAAGACTAAAAACAATCATCCATAAAAAATCAACTTTTTCTGCATTAAGTAAATATCAACAGTACTTACAGGCGGAGCCCTATCAGTCTGAGAATTTTGACGCAGAACTTTAGGGAGAACAAAAGAACGTAAATCAAAGGATTTACTTTGGATCACATGAACATTCAGATTCTTAAAATTCTCTTTTTGGAAGTCATCCTCAAATTCAAGACTAATCTGCTCATTAGAGCAACAATCCATCTTTTTAAAGGCTTTACCATGATGTTCTTCCCCGGCACAGGGATCATCGTTTTGCCACAAACTGACTTGAGCTAGACGCCCTTTGCAGTAATGTTTATTTATATTGATTCCAATTGCTCCAAGAAGAAAAAGAGCAATGATCAGAGAGTTAAATATGCGTTTTAATAATTGCACAGTGTAAAATTAAGCAAAGAATAGCTCAAGTCTTAAGCCATAACAGATCTTAACATTTTCAATATTTAATTAGTTTTGAATCAATGAAGCAACTTTTGAGCTGTCTCTTTCTAATGCTATGCGTACTTGTTAATGCCCAAATTAATCCCTGTGCAAAAGCCAAGAACATACATGTTGTGATATTAGGCTCCTCTACTGCAGCAGGAGCTGGCCCTAGCAGTTCTGACAGCACATGGGTAAACCGATACAGAAAATACCTTTTATCAATTAATCCCTCTAATCAAGTGACTAATTTAGCTAGAGGTGGTTATAACACTTATAGAATACAAGCTGATAATTACATTGCTCCTTCGGGGCGACCTTCAACCGACTCAATCAGAAACATTAGTCAGGCTCTGCGCTTAAATCCGGATGCCATTATTGTAAATATGCCTTCAAATGATGCCGCTTCTGGCTATGATGTCAATGAACAAATGAGCAATTTTATTCGACTCAAGTTAGTTGCAGATTCTTCTAATGTCCCCATATGGATTTGTACTACACAACCTCGTAATTTTTCGCCGCAAGCAACACTTATTCAAACACAAACCCGAGATTCTATCTTTTCTTATTTTGGAACAAAAGCCATTGATTTTTGGACAGGTTTTGCAGATACTTCGAATGGAATTAAAGCCATATTTGATTCGGGAGATGGAGTACACATGAATGATGCAGCCCACAACATCTTAAATCAAAGAGTCATTCAGAAACTTATTCCAAATGCACTTGCGGACACCAATGCAGTTCTCGATTTCGCTGCGCTTTCCATAAATGCAGTCCATTTTGATAAATGTGGAAAGCTTTCCCAGCAATTTGATATGATTTACACCAATTTAGGTCCAACAAGCGCTCAAAATTTAAATATTCAAATCCAGTCTTCTTCGACCCATCCCTTTACTACGAATGTGACGAGGAACCCACTTTCTTCTTGTACCGAAGACACACTGCATTTTTATTTCAATACGACTTCCCCCGGAAGCTACAGGCTTCAGTTCTTAGTTAATGCATTGGACAGTAATCCGGCAAACGATAGCAGTACTTATCTGCAGTTTAATATATTGGGACAGCCCCAATCCGGTAATGTACTCGATACGGTGTGTGAATTCGATAGCATTTTATTGATGGCGCAATCCTCCTTGCAAACTGATCATACTTTATGGTATTCGGATAGTAATGCCATGAATCTCATGCATATTGGTGATACATTAAGTGTTCAATCTGCTAAAGACACTACATACTTTTTCCGATTTGTCAGGGGACCTTTACATTACGTGGATCAATTGGATACGGATACAAATTCTACGACCAATTGGAATGGAATGATGTTCGATATAATTGCTTTAGACAGTATCACCATAGATAGTTTAGCGGTCAAATTCTTTGACACCGGTAATCAACAAGTACAGGCTTATTACCGGAACGGGACTTACAAAGGCTACGAAGCATTGCCCAATGCATGGACTTCTTGGGGCATGGACAGTATAAATGTGACTAAGAATGGAGAATTTCTCAGTCTTGATTATCCGGACCTCAACCTTTCAACGGGTGATACTTTAGGTGTTTATCTCCACTTGCTTAATGCGTCAAGCCGATTGTCGTATAGAGCTTCAGGCAGTCCTCAAAGTATCGGAAACACCAAAATAAGCATACCAAGCGGAAGTGGAGTATCGCATACTTTCGGCACGACTTATACACCTAGAAATTTTGTAGGCAGTGTGTTTTATCATTTTGGCCAAAACCTTAACGGAGATTGCCATTCCAGACTTTCTAAGTATAAGGTAGCAACTTATAGTAGTTCATTCAACTTGGGGCCGGACACAATGCTCTATGTAAATCAGGCATTAAACATTCACTTACCGACAGGTTTTTCAAATGTGCAATGGTCGAATGGAGATACGACGCACCAGATACAATTTGATCAGGGCAACTTGAACCAAGGCCACAATTTAATTTTTGTCGATGCCTATGACGAGCATGGTTGTTTATTTACGGATAGCATCAGGATATTTCTCAATTTTAGTACAAATACCAAAGAAATTCAGGAAGAACAAGTGCTTGTCTACCCCAATCCAACTAAGGATTTGATTTTTATTAAAAATCTGAATGTTTCAGATGCCGCCATTTACCATCTTAATGGGCAACTGATAAGAAGTATAGAAAGCCCTAACTTAGAGCAACTGAATCTAGAAAATTTAAGCCCCGGTGCCTACCTCATTGAGTTAAACTCCAAGTCAGGTTACCGGTACCGATGCATCATTTTTAAGGAATAAGGTTCAAATGATTGATCAGATCATTCATACAAAAGCCGTCCCCTATGAAGAATTCTCCATTGCGCGAAATGAATATTTGATTCAACAGGGCCAGAAAGAACGCTACTTTTATTATGTTATAGATGGAGCTCTAAGAGCCTATACCATAATAGAAGATGAAGAGTACACGATAAGATTTGCGTACAAAAACTCAATCGTTGCAGCATTGCCAGCCTATTTTACCGACGCTCCCTCAGACATTAGCATTCAAGCCATTCGGAAAAGTAAGTTGATTCGATTTAAAAAGGCCGATTTTGAATCTTTCTTAGAAAGCAGTACGGAAAACCTTAAAACATACAACGCCCTTCTTAAGGATTTGGTCAGTAGTTTTTATGAACGGGAAGTAGACTTGCTCACCACTTCCCCGTCAGAACGTTTGAAGCGGATTTTAAAACGCAGTCCTCAGGTATTTCAAGAGATTCCCCATAAATATATTGCATCCTATCTGCGTATGAGTCCGGAAACACTAAGCAGATTGTTGAATTCTTGATCTCAATCAAGAATTTGTAAATTAATTCATGAGACTTTTGACTCAGAAAATAATTGAACATGAAACAGTCTGAACTCATTGCATATCTAATTCATACCTCTAAACAGTTGAACATTAAAGCTGAAGAAATATTAGATCTTCAAAACGACACATTAAAGAAAAGACCCCATGAAAAGGCATGGAATACCTATGAGGTTTTTGAACATTTAAACTATTACATTGACCTATACAATGAACAGTTTGAGATAAGCTTAAAGAAAAGCATGCCTTTAAAGACAGATCAAGCTATTAAGAGAGGCTATTGGGGAAATAAGTTCATAGAAATGATGAGGCCACGAAAAGACAAAATAAAAAAGATGAATACGTTTAAGTCTAAAAACCCCTTGGGCAAGAACTTAGGTAAAGCTTGTATCAGCCATTTTATTGAAAGCAATACAAACACAATTAAACTGCTGGAACAGGCCAAAACTCAGAACATCTCTAAAGTAAAATGCAAACTGGCAATACCCATCTTAAAACTTCAACTTTCTGATGCTTTTCAGTTTATCATTGCACACAATGAACGCCATTTTAAACAGATCGAGAAAAATTTAAATCAGTGACTATTTTAATTGCTCACTAAACACCTTTTTAAATTTTTCAATTTTCGGTCTAACAACCGCTTGACAATAGGCATTTCCCGGATTGTTCTCAAAGTAGTTTTGGTGATAATCTTCAGCTGGATAAAAAGTCTGAGCTTCGTCAACACGTGTCACTATCTGCTTAGAATAAGCACCGGAGGCATCTAAAGCTGTAATCGTTTTTTCCGCAAGGCCTTTTTGTTCCTCATCATGGTAAAAGATGACAGACCTGTATTGAGTTCCAATATCGTTTCCTTGTCTATTTATCGTCGTCGGGTCATGTGTTTTAAAAAAGATCTCTAACAATTCCTGAAAAGAAATTAGTTCTTCATCATATTCAAACTGGATCACTTCAGCATGTCCCGTCATCCCACTACATACCTCTTCATATGTAGGGTTTTGGGTAACTCCCCCCATATAACCGGATACCACATTACTGACCCCCTTTAAGTATTTAAAGATCCCTTCTGTACACCAAAAACAGCCTGAACCAAACGTCGCTTTCTTCATATATTAAATACTAAGTATCATTTTATAATGCTCTATATCACACTCCAAAAATAAATCTCCCACTTTGCGAAACCCCTGTCTTTCATAAAATGGAATGGCCTTTAATTGTGCATGCAAATATAAATCCTTACCCAATTGAGAAGCATCTTCAATCACTCTGCTTAGCAATTGCTCTCCATACTTTTTATTGCGATAAGGTTGATCCACCGCAAAACGCTCAAGTTTGACTTTCTCCCCTATCTCCCTCCACCTTGCCGTACCAATAACTTTATCATCATGTAAGAGCATATAATGCGTACTCGAAAGCTCAAACTCATCAAATTCTTCACGCTCATCCACTTCTTGTTCAATAACAAATACGCGTTCTCTAACTTTCCTAACCGCATCAAATTTTTCTCGATCATCGGCTGTAAATGATTCTATTTCTATAGACATACTAAAAACGACTAATTAAATCTTTTTTTCGGGAAGGTGCTACCTCAACTCGAGATTGATCGGACATCACCAACTCGCCACCTTTTCCCTTTAAATATTTCAAAATATGATGAAAATTGACCAAATGAGATTTATGAACGCGAATAAAATCAAAATCACTCAATAATTCCTCGTAAAATTTGAGTGTTCTGCAAATAAGGCGTTTACTACCATCTTTCAAATAAAAACAACAAAAATTATCTTCGGCCTTACAACGGATCACATCACCAACTCTCACCACCTCAAACCCTTCCATTAAAGGCAATACAATCTTATTACTTTGCTTGTGCTGATTATGAATATTTTCTACCAGCACGCGTGTCATATTGGGCAATTCTTCTGTTCGGTTTTCTTTGACCTTTTGAACCGCTGTAATCAACTCATCAATGTTAATGGGTTTCAACAGATAGTAAGCAGCAGAAAAATTAAGTGCTTTCATAGCATAATGACTATATGCGGTAACGAATATGGTATCAAAATTTATTTGGTCAACACTTTCCAACAAATCAAAGGCATTCCCGTAAGGCATTTCCACATCTAAAAAAACGAGATCAGGTTGATGTTGCTTTATAGCTGCTAAGCCCTCCTTGACACTTCCTACTGCCGCTATTAAGTTAACATCAGGACAATACTTTTTCAAATAATTAGTCAGTGTTTCTCTACTGGCTAGCTCATCTTCAACTATAATTGCTCTTAATTGCTCCATTAAACTATTGTTCTACACTAATTATCACTTTAGTTCCTCTTCCATCATCAAACAGATCATTTACCTTTACTGTGACTTTTGATTGGTGCGTCGAATTAATAATGTTCAATCGTTCCTTAATGTTTCGCATGGCCGTGGATTTATTCGTCTGCTGATTTTTGGTCTTCACAGCCTTTGAATGTTCTCTTCCAATCCCATCATCCTCTATCTTGACGATTAATTTATTATCCTCCTTCATAAAGGATACTTCTAATTTTCCTTTGCCTTCTAAATAACGAAGTCCATGCCACACAGCATTCTCTATAAATGGTTGAACCATCATGGGCGGTATCTGATATTTTTCAATCTGCAATTCAGGAGAAATGGTTAGTTCATAATCGAATTTTTCACTAAACCTAAGATGTTCTAACGAAAGATATAGTCTTACAATCTCTAACTCATTTTCTAAAGGAATAAAGTCATGCTCAGAATTTTCTAAGACCAAGCGCATTAAACGGGAGAAATCTGACAAATAGCGATTGGCTGATCGTTCATCACTTTGAGAGATGAAATTATTCACTGAATTAAGAGCATTGAATATGAAGTGTGGATTCATTTGGGTTCTTAAACTTTTCAAGGCCAACAATTGGTTAGTGATTCGTTTTTGCCGAGAATTTCTATTCGCAAAATACAGTAGTGCTAACAAAAGTAAAAGCCCAATGATTAGGCTATAAATTATGATTCTCAACTGGTTATTGCGTTCTTTTTCTATGGTTCTCTGGCTTTCTAACAAGGCAATGGTTTTCTCCTGAAGGTCACGGTCTTTTTCCAAGCTGTTGATTCTTTGCAAACGCTTAGATAACTCTTTGCTTAAATCCAAACTAGCTAAAATATCAGCCTCTTTAAGCTGATACAGAGAGTCCACCAAAGCGACATAGTTCTTATAAGAAAGTAAGGCACCGGCATAATCACCTGTTTTCACATAAGCCTCCGAAAGCAATCCAAACGCATCCTTTTCTTCATTTAAAGCCCCCATTCCTGAAGATAAATCAATGGCCTCTTTTAAATAACCTATGGCTTCCCTGGCACTGTCTAATTCAATATAAGTTTTTGCGATGTCAATGTTGGCTCTTGTTTCTTCAACAACAGGATCTTCTTCGCTAAACAAAAATGATTCTTCCGTTTTTTTAGAATCCTCATTACCATCCTCTAATAAAGATAATTCTACATCTTTTTTTTGCTCCGATTCTTGCTTGAGAAAAGACAGATTCTCCTTTTGCTTTTTCACCGCCTCACTTTTCCTTCCCGCTTTATTTAGCAGCCTGCTTTGCGAACGGTTGGAACTAATGACTCCTTTTTGGTTATTAAGCGTTCGGGATAAGTCTTCTGATGATTGATATTCATTGAGGGCTTCTGCATCATTGGATTGAGCTTCCAAAATTTCACCCCGCTGAAGCTTTACTTCTACCAATTTATCCATACTGTTTCCCGACTCTCCTATTTTTTCGGCCTTATCCAACTCTTGCAATGCTTCATCTAATCTTCCTTCTTTCTTATAAATATCTGCTATTGCTTGATGAGCAAATATCTGGTCATTGATCGATCCTTTCTCTATCGCACTAGCTAAAACCAAATTATATTCTGCCTTTGCCCGTTCGTATTGAAAATTAGAAGCGTAGGCCCTAGCCAATAATTTCTGCGTTTGATAAATTTCATTATTGGCTCCTATAGCTTCAAATATGCCTTTTGCTTTTTCTAAATAGGTAATCGCTATGTCGTATTGCAAGGAGTTAAAGTTGATTTCTCCCAGTAAATGGTATGATTTACCTTCAGTAAAGCGATCATTGCTTTCAACCGCAATCCGAATTGCATCTTGAATGTGATCGATAGCTCCAGCCGGATCTTCACCTTGTATTTGCTTAGCTCTGTCTAAAGAATTGATAGACGACTTCTTACTATACTCCAATTTCCTCGACTTCTCCTGTCCTTTTAGTTGCAAGCATAGACAACAGGTAATGACCATTAAAAAAGTAAGCGCTGCTTTCATAACTGAATGTAAACATACCAACAAAATTTTGACTTCAAACTCAAGAAATCCTTAAAATACAAGGCTTATAGAGCTTTTATCAAAAGCTTTTTCGACTTAACTTATTCAGAAGTCGACTTTACTAAGTGAACATTGTACTTCACTAAGTCTGCCTTTTTTCAGGCTTTTTTCCCATCTACTTTAGCTCATGAATCAATACTTAAAAAGATGAAAAATAGATCGTCAATACTTCCGTTTAAGCATGGAAAGAGATTCTGTATCTCTGCGCTCGTTACAACTTTGTGTCTATGCTACACAAACTATTTATTAGCCTGTGGAAATTATACCACCCTAAAGGCCAATAACTCTAGGGTAAAATCTGTAACCGTTTTTTTAGACGGTGCACAGGTAGAACGCCAAGCATACTTTAATCTTAAAACAGGGTCAAATGAATTGGTTTTTAATAATGTATCTCCTTTTATCAATTCCAAAAGCATTCAGGTCAAAGGCAAAGGAGATTTTACCATCCTTGATGTTAGACATCATATCCACCACCCTAAACCTCAGACAACCAATCAAGAAGTACCCGACCACGTTAAGCGGGATATTCATTTACTTTCTGATTCAATTCAAGCTATTTCATTTGATCTGGAAGAAATTAAAACTCAGAAAGACGCACTAGAGCTTGAGAAAAAAATCTTGTTAGCCAATGGTTTATTCAATGGAAGCAGCAAAAAGTCAGATTCCATTCCCATTCTGAAAGAAGGCATGCTTTATCTGCGCACCAAGCTAAACGACATTAACAAACAGCTATTTGCCCTTCGCAAAAACAACTATTATAAGCAGGTTAAAAAAAATGAAATGCAGTCTCGATTGGAGATCTTAAAAAATTACCAGAGTCATCAACAAACTCCTCCTTCATCAACAGCTCCAGAACATCAAATCATTGTGACCGTTTCTGCGAAAGAAGCTGTTAGAGCCAGTTTAAATGCGAGTTATTTAGTCGCTAATGCCGGATGGACTGCTCATTATGATTTGCGGGCATCAAATACTTCTTCTCCGGTTAAGCTCACCTACAAAGCCAAAGTATTTCAGCAAACAGGTGAGGATTGGAAAGACGTGAACCTGAAATTGTCTACCAATAATCCCAACCGTAGTAATGTTAAACCCACTCTACCCATCTGGTTTTTGAATTACTACCAAAGGAGGAATATCTCAACAAGTAATCTATCCAACGTCACTGAATCAAAGACTAACAATAGCTCGGAATCACTGGTAGGATACCAGCAGTATAGAAAGGAAATGCTATTCGAACAAGATGCCAATACTTCTGCTAGTTACACTCAAATGTCTCAAAACATTGTAGGTACAGAATTTGATATCGCTCTACCCTATAGCATTAAGAGCAATGGGGAGGCTCATTTGGTAGAAATTCAAACTAAAAGTTTGCCGGCAACATACTACCACACAGTAGTGCCAAAACTCGATCAAAATGCTTTTGTCATGTCTAAAATAACAGATTGGGAAGGCATGAACTTATTGCCTGCCAGTGCCAATATCTTCTTTGATGGGACATACATAGGCGAAACCTTTATTAATCCGACTCAATTGAATGACACCCTATCCATTTCTCTCGGTAGAGACCCTTCGGTATACGTTCAAAGAAAAAAGCTTAAAGACAAGATTAAAATTCAAACCATCGGTAATAACCGAATTCAGGAAATGGGCTTTGAAATTATATTAAAGAACAGAAAAACGACTCCAATTCATTTGGTTGTGGAAGACCATATACCTGTTTCAAGAAATGAAGAGATCAAGATAAATGCCATTGATTTAGGGAATGCTAAACATAATGAAGTTACCGGAGCATTATCCTGGAAATTAGAACTTCCTCAAGGCAAAGAGCAAAAACTCCATTTCAGCTATTCCATCAAGTACGATAAAAACAAGCCTCTATTAGGTGCATTATAATCTAAATTATTAAACGTAGAAATCATGAATAAAAAGAACATCAAAAGATACCTTCCATTAGCTTTTATCCTAAGCTTTTTTATAATGAGCTGTCAATCTGATGGCAGAGCTCAGAATTTGGTCAATAATAATGTCGCAGCGGTGAGTGCCTTACCAACTCAGGCAGACCCTTTACCTACCGAAAGAAGACATCCATCCAAAAAAATAAAAATTGCTCTGTTGTTAGATACAAGCAACAGTATGGATGGACTAATTCATCAAGCCAAATCGCAATTATGGGAACTCGTCAATAACCTGGCTGATGCGGAGTGTGAAGGCATGAAACCTACCATAGAAATTGCGCTATATGAATACGGTAATGATCGACTAAGTGAAAACTCCGGCTACATAAGACAGGTAAGGTCAATGACCACCGATCTGGATCAGCTTTCAGAAGACCTATTCGGCCTAAGCACTGATGGAGGTAGTGAGCATTGTGGACAGGTTATTTATACGTCTTTAAACGACTTGTCGTGGAGTGAAGGTACAAATGACTTACAAGTCATATTTATAGCAGGTAACGAGCCATTCACACAGGGACCAATAAGCTATAAAAAAGCATGTGCCCTTGCTAAACAAAATAATGTGGTAGTTAACACTATTTTTTGCGGAAACTTTCATGAAGGTGCAAATACTTCATGGCAAAGTGGTGCATTGTTAACGGGTGGTGAATACATGAGTATTGATCAGAATTCAAAAACTGTTTTTATACCATCTCCATATGATGATAGGATAGCTTCTCTAAATCAGCAATTAAATGACACTTATGTTTATTACGGTCAAAAAGGCGCAGCATATAAAGAAAAACAAGAACTGCAAGATGCAAATGCTCAAGGATATGGACTTCAGAATATGGTAAAACGAACGGTTAGCAAGAGTAAACACATATACAAAAACAGTAAATGGGATTTGGTTGATGCCGTAAAAGAAAACGAAGTAGATATGGAAAGTATATCCGAGTCGGATTTAAATGAAGAAATGAAAGATATGAGTACAGAAGAAAGAAAGGCTTATATCAAAGAAAAATCGGAGAAACGAACAGCTATACAAAAAGAGATTAGCTCACTCGATAAAAAGAGAAGAGAATACGTTAGACAAGAACAGCAAGGAGATGTTGCGCAATTAGACCAGGCCATGTTGGAAGCCATACGTAAGCAAGCTAAAAGGAAAAATATTCTGTTTTGAATAAAAAACTTAACTCCATTAAAAATAATAAGATGAAATATATTGTAAGTACAGTGCTTCTCTTTCTAGCATCCTCTCTGCTGTCACAAAGTTCAGGTAATATCAATTACAATGAACAAATAAACATTGATGAAACAACTATTCACATTCCTTCGGCGGAAAAACACAAAAATTCAATTAGCATAAGTGGAATGGCCAATGTAAAAGCCGATAGTTATGTTGCTGTTTTTTCAATGACTCAGGTGGGCAAAACCATGAAACAAACTGATTCTCTAATGGCAAAACGACTAGAGACTGTTCAGTCAAGTATTAAAGCATTGGATAGCTTAGAACTTTATATAGACATGGTGAGCTTTGTACCTCTATACGATATTGTGCTTGAAAAAAAATTATTCAGTCAAGACAGCTACAACGAGATACCGGATGGCTTTGAAATGAAGAAAAACTTACACATTCACTTCAAAGATCAAATTCAATTAAGTGAAATTATTTCGATTTGTGCAGAAGCTGAAATCTATAATTTGATCAAAGTCGATTATTTCTCCAAACAGTTAGACGACATCAAATTGCAATTACTCGAAGAGGCTCAAAAAAAGTTAGCTAAACGAATGGAGCATTACCAAAGCATCTTTGGAAGCGATTTAGACCGCTTTGAAAAGCGCATTAATGATGGATATAAGGTAGTGTACCCTATTGAACGCTATTTAAAATGTACGGCGTACAACAACAATGCATTCAAATTAAAATCATCGGCTCGCTATAATAAAAGCAATAAGAATCAAGCAAGTTATTATCAAGCTGTTGTAAACAAGGAATTTGATTTTGTCATTAACCCTGTTGTTGTAGAGCCTGTTATTCAAGTGATGTACGAATTGAATCTTTCTCTCTTTGAAAAACCGGCGGAGAAAACGGATAAAGAAATCATACTCGTGACACCCAACGGAGAGCTTAAACCAATCTTATAGTTTAAAATTATTCCTGAAGTGAATTCCATAATTAGAAGATCAACTCGTGAGTTGATCTTTTTTGTCTTTTGCGAAATGGGCTTAACAATATTTAACAGCCGCCTAGTGCAGCGTGGCTAAAGGCCTTTTTAATTTTACGACCAAATTATAGAATTTATGGAAGAACAAAGTGAAATGCAATCGCCTGTTGAAGCAAATACATCGTCTTCAAATTCAACGGTAGACATTAAAGCGTTAAATGAAAAAATACGTTTAGAAAGTTCATTTGTTGACCTTCTCACACGTGAAATGGACAAAGTGATAGTGGGTCAAAAGTACATGGTTGAGCGTCTTTTAGTCGGCTTGCTGAGTGATGGACACATTTTACTTGAAGGTGTACCGGGTTTGGCTAAGACTTTGGCCATCAATACGCTCGCTACAACTGTAGAAGCTGATTTTAGCAGAATACAGTTCACTCCAGATTTATTACCGGCTGACCTTGTCGGAACCATGATCTATAGTCAAAAGAAAGAAGAGTTCTCCATTAAGAAAGGGCCCATATTTGCCAATTTCGTCTTAGCAGATGAGATCAATAGAGCACCTGCCAAAGTTCAAAGTGCACTTTTGGAAGCCATGCAGGAAAAACAAATTACAATTGGTGACAGTACTTTCGACCTACCCAAACCATTTTTGGTACTGGCTACACAAAACCCCGTAGAACAAGAAGGGACATACCCTTTACCTGAGGCACAAGTGGATCGTTTCATGCTTAAAGTAGTTTTAGACTATCCAAAGAAAGAAGAGGAAAAGCTCATCATCAGAAACAATATTTCTAAGGCGGGAATGCCTAAAGCCAATACAATCTTGAAACCTGAAGACATTATGAAGGCCAGAGAAGTTGTAAAGGAAGTTTACATGGATGAGAAAATCGAGCAATACATCATTGACATTGTATTCGCATCTCGAAATCCTGAAGACTATGGCCTGTCTAAACTGAAAGATCTGATTGCTTTTGGTGGTTCTCCACGTGCAAGCATTAGCCTTGCAGCCGCAGCCAAAGCGTATGCATTCATCAAAAGAAGAGGTTATGTGATCCCTGAAGATGTGAGAGCAATCGCCAAAGACGTATTGAGACACAGGATAGGCATTACCTATGAAGCTGAAGCTGAAAACATCAGTTCTGAAGAAATAGTAACTGAAATCTTAAATGCTGTTGAAGTTCCGTAATTAGGGATGGCCGTTAGCAATCAAAATACTCAGGACTTACTTAAAAAGGTTCGGAAAATAGAGATCAAATCGAGAGGTTTATCCAACCAAATCTTCTCGGGAGAATACCATTCGGCCTTTAAGGGGAGAGGAATGGCATTTAGTGAGGTGCGTGAATACCAAATGGGAGATGACATTCGCTCTATTGACTGGAACGTGACCGCGCGTTTTAATGCGCCGTATGTTAAAGTGTTTGAAGAAGAAAGGGAAATGACAGTCATGTTGCTTGTTGACATGAGTGGCTCCAAAAACTTCGGAAGCAAAAAGCAACTCAAGCAAGACTTGATTACTGAGCTATGTGCAGTCTTGGCATTTTCGGCGATTCAAAACAATGATAAGGTTGGTGTACTTTTCTTTTCAGATCAAGTGGAGAAATTTATCCCACCAAAAAAAGGAAAAAGTCACATCCTGATGATCATTAGAGAGCTGTTGGATTTTAAACCCGAGCACCAAGGCACGAATATTTCTGAGGCACTCAAGTACTTTACCTCGGCCATAAAAAAACGATGTACGGCTTTCCTCATCTCCGATTTTCTGGATCAAGGTTATGAAGAAAGTCTAAAAATTGCCAACAGGAAACACGACATTGTTGCCTTGCAGGTTTTTGATGAAAGAGAGATGGAAATGCCCGCAGTTGGTTTCATTCAAGTAGAAGATGCTGAAACAGGAAAGAAAATATGGATGAATACCTGGTCAAAAAATAATCGAACCAAATACAAGGCAACTTCATTAGCGCAACAAGCCCAAATAAAGGAAATCATGAGAAGAAGTGGCATTGATCACACACGACTAATCACTCATGAATCTTATATCCAACCTCTCATGACATTATTTAAACGCAGAGGCAGTAAAAGATGAGAACAATACTTGCCATATTAATGACCTTTATCGGTCTTTCTGTTTTTGCTGAAAATCAGGTAAAAGCTACAATTGGCACTCAGCAAATGAAGGTAGGTGACCAAACTACCATAGACTTTGAGGTATATTATTCAGCTGAAGAAGAAAACATCATCTTCCCTGCATTGCAGGATACCATTACGAAATTTATAGAGATCATTGAAGTCAATAACATTGACACCACTTTTGATGAAGAAGATGTGACAAAAAAGATACTACACCAAAGATTAGTCATTACCTCTTGGGATACGGGTTACCATGTTATACCGCCTTTCAGCTTCGTTGTTGGAGGAGACACTCTAAAAACAAACCCATTAATTCTGAACGTGACCGGCATAGATTTAAATCCTGAGCAGGACATTAAAGACATTAAAGATGTAGAAGATGTTCCTTTCTCTCTGTTGGATTATTTACTCGCCAACAAAATAAGTATAGGAATCATACTTCTGATTGTTTTACTCATTATACTATCTGTTCTCCTGTATAAGCGCTATAAAAACAGACCTAAACAAGACCAAGAAATTATCGTTCCTAAAGAAGCTGCAGATAGTGTAGCCATTCGCAAACTTGATGAACTGAAAGCCAAAAAATTATGGCAAGATGGGAAAATCAAAGCCTATTATTCTGAGTTATCATTTATTCTCAGGGAATATCTTGAACACCGTTATCAAGTTCGGGCTTTAGAACAAACAACAGATGAAACCTTATTGCTGCTTAAGTCGATCTTGAAAGATGAAATGGCACTCATACAACATTTTGATTTCATCTTACAATTGGCAGATATGGCCAAGTTTGCTAAGCAACAACCTGTAGCATCTGAAAATGAACAGGCCATGAAATTGGCTTACGAATTTGTTGAACAAACCAAATTCATAGATCAAGAAGAAGATAAAGAAGAGGGAAACACTGAAGAGACTAGAAAGGAAGAGAATGCTTAGATGGTGGAATGACATACAATTTGCTAATCCCGAATTATTGGTGCTTTTAGCACTGATTCCTCTCTTGATATTGGCTTATGTTTTGCGATTGAAAGACAACAAAGCGAGCATTCGCCTTTCTACAGCAAGCAATATCTCAACACAAGATGATCAACTGGTTCGGGTGCTACGCCATAGTCCATTTGCCTTATTCAATATTGGTTTATTCTTTATGATTATTGCCCTGGCAAGACCTCAATCCTCTTTGAGTTGGCAGGATGTCACAACAGAAGGGATAGACATTATGCTTGCTATGGACATTTCAGGCAGTATGCTTGCCGAAGATTTGAAACCCAACCGCTTGGAAGCATCTAAAGAGGTAGCAACAGATTTTATTAAAGGACGTCCAAGTGACCGCATTGGTTTAGTGACATTCAGTGGAGAAAGTTTTACTCAATCTCCCCTAACCACGGATCATGCTGTTTTGAAGAATCTTTTTAAAGATGTTAAAAACGGACTTTTGGAAGATGGAACGGCAATAGGCATGGGATTGGCCACATCTGTCAACCGATTAAGAGATAGTGATGCCAAAAGCAGAGTTGTCATCTTGCTAACCGACGGCTCTAATAATAGCGGTTCAGTATCTCCGGTTACCGCTGCTGAAATTGCCAGAGAGTTTGGTATTCGCGTCTACACGATTGGGGTCGGCACTAATGGGAAAGCACCCTTCCCCTATCGAAATCCATTTGGTCAGATCAGTTATCAGAATGTAGAAGTAAAAATAGACGAAAGTACATTGCAAGAAATTGCCGAGCTTACAGGAGGTAAATACTTCAGAGCAACCAATAACAGGAGTTTAAAAGCCATTTATGAAGAAATCGATCAATTGGAAAAATCGAAAATAGAAGTAACGGAATACCGCAAAAAGAAGGAAGAGTTCTTTCCCTTTGCATTAATTTCTGCCCTATTTCTTCTTTTAAATTTCACTTTAAAATACACCATTTTAAGAAGCATTAACTGATGTTTAGATTCGAACATAGCTGGGTATTGTGGGGACTGACTCTTGTTCCTGTCATGATTATTGCTTTTTATTTCTTAAAACGTTGGCGTAAAAAAGCCAGAACTCAATTTGCCGAGTCTGCTTTATTTTCACAATTGATGCCCAGATACTCGAACTTGAGATTCCGTTTAAAGTTTATCTTTTTCTTAATTGGCTTTACGCTTCTTATCGTTGGCATTGCCAACCCTCAAATCGGGACAAAACTGGAAGAGGTCAAGCGGGAAGGAATCGACCTTATTGTTGCTCTGGATGTTTCAAATAGCATGAAAGCTGAAGACCTTTCACCCAATCGTTTGGAACGTGCAAAAAGGGCCATGCTTCAAATGCTGGAAGAACTCAAAAGTGACCGACTAGGGATCATCGTGTTCGCCGGGCAAGCTTATACACAATTGCCCATCACTACCGACTATGCAGCAGCAAAACTCTTCTTAAGTACCATTGATACCGACTTAATTCCTACACAAGGAACAGCCATAGGTGCTGCCATTGATTTAGCAATTGAGTCATTTGATTATCAAGCCGGAGGGAATAAAGCATTAATCATTGTTACAGATGGAGAAAATCATGAAGATGATGCCATCTCCGCAGCAGAAAAAGCAAATGAAAAAGGAATCAAGGTATTTACCATAGGAATGGGAAGTCCGAACGGTGCACCGATACCGGTCTTTAAAAGAGGCAAACAAATCGGTTATCGACAAGATAATTCAGGAAATACCATTGTCAGTAGTTTAAACGAAGACATGCTTGCACAAATAGCCGGAGCAGGAAATGGTCTTTATGTTAGGGCAAGTAATGCCAATGCAGGCTTTGAGCGCATTTTAGATGAATTGAGCGGACTAGAAAAAAGTGAGTTTGAAAGTCAGGTCTATACCGATTATGAAGACCGTTTTCAATTCTTTCTGGCCGCTGCCCTACTCTTCTTTTTGATCGGTGCCATTTTAAATGAAAAGAAAAGTAAATTGAGTGAAAAAGTTAATGTATTCGAAACATGATAGGAAAGTGCATCTATAGTCTTATTTTACTCTTATCAATAAGTTTGTTTGGTATTGCTCAATCCGGGTTGCAGGATGTGAGAGAAGGTAATGAAGCTTACCGAAACAACAAGTATATAGAAGCAGAAAAGAACTATCGTAAGGCCTTGAGTGATGATAAAGCCGGATTTGAAAGTGCTTTTAATTTGGGAGATGCATTGTACCGCCAGGGGAAATATGAAGAAGCAAGTCGCTTCTTTCAAGCCGCTGCAGGAAAAACAGAAGATAAAGAATTAAAAGCAAAGGCTTATCATAATTTAGGCAATGCTTTGCTAAAAGAACAGAAGCTAAAAGAGAGCTTAAGTGCTTATAAGCAATCTTTAGTGAATAATCCTAAAGATGATGAGACCAGATACAATTATGCTTATACGAAACAATTGATTCAGGAACAGGAGCAAGAACAACAAAAGGATCAAGATCAACAGGAGCAGAATCAGGAAGAACAACAAGAAAATCAGGAACAGCAGCAGCAAAATCAAGAGCAGGAGCAGCAAGAGGAACAGGAACAACAACAGCAGCAACAAGAAGAAGAGGAACAAAAGCAAGAACAACAGCAGCAGCAACAGCAAAAGGAGCAACAAGTCTCAAGAGAAGATGCTGAACGCATATTAGAAGCACTTAATCAAGAAGAAAAAGAGCTACAGGAAAAGCTAAAAAAACAAAAAATCAAAAAGGTCGATATTGACATCGAAAAAGACTGGTAATGAGAAGAAGTTTACAAGTCATATTGTTTTTAATGATCAGCTGTCCTGCCTGGGCCGGCAAAATTGATTTTGTTGCCAAAGCCAGTAGCACAGTTGTAGAGGCAGGTCAACGCTTCCAGGTCACTTACACGGTTAACTCAGGAAGAGGAAACTTCACTCCCCCTCCCTTCACACACTTTGAAAGTAACCGATTTGCGGGTCAAAGTAGTTCAACTCAGATTGTAAATGGCAACATGACCCAAACCTATTCTTTAAATTATGTTCTAGCGACCAACTCCATAGGCACTTTTGAGATTGCACCCGCTAAGTATGAAATAAACGGTGAATCCTACGAATCAAACAGTTTGACGATAGAAGTTGTAAAAGGCAATAGCAATAGTGCGAATGCTCAGCGCAATCGGCAATCGAACAGAAAGCAAGGTGGGAAAGACCTCAAAGACTACATTTATCTGGATGTTATACTGGACAAAAAAGAAGCATATGTCGGTGAAAAAATAACCGCTACTTTTAAGATGTACACCCAGCTACCGGTAAGTCGTGTTAACCCTGAGAAATTACCAGATCTTAAAGGTTTTTGGTCTGAAAACATTACAGACTATAACAACATGCGATTGAGTCAAGTGAACAAAGGAGGGACTGTCTGGCAGGTAGCAGATGTTCAGCAAATCGTTCTTTTTCCTCAACGTTCCGGAGATCTGGTCTTGGATCCATTGGAAATTCAAACCATTGTTCAGGTAAGAACAAGAAGAGCGCGTTCCATCTGGGAAGAAATGATGGGGGGCGGATATGAAAACAAGGAAGTCATCATTAAAAGCCCGGAGGTTAAATTAAAGATCAAACCTCTACCCCTTAAAGGTAAACCTGCAGAATTTTCGGGCGCTGTTGGTCAGTTCAATATGAAATTGACAACAAGCAAAACCAATGTAAAAGCTAATGAGGCCATCGACCTGAAAATAAAAATAAGCGGACAGGGCAACTTGGGTTTAATCAGTGCTCCGGAGTTGAACTTCCCTCCTGATTTTGAGAGCTATGATCCGGAAACCAGTTCAAATATAAAAACAACCGCAGCAGGCACTTCAGGTAGTAAAACCTTTACCTATCTTATCATTCCTCGCCATTCAGGAACATTTGAATTAGAGCCCTATACATTCACTTACTTTGATCCTCAATCTAAGACTTATAAGAGTTTAAGTCATGCTCCCGTAACCATAGAGGTTGAAAAAAGTGAACAGGGAGAAACAGTTGTATATACGCCTCAGCAAAAAGAAGAAGTGGCCCTACTGAATACAGACATCAGATACATTCACAGTCAAAATGTAGAGCTCATTAAGAAAGATGAGCGTTTTTACGGCTCAATTGCCTTCTATTTAATTTTAGGATTTTGTACGCTCGGCTTGTTCTTTTTATACCTCTTATCTAAAAGGTTAAAAAGTACTGCAAAGGATGTTGTTGGCAATCGCAAGGCCAAAGCAAATAAGGTGGCAAAGAAACGTTTAAGCCTTGCTAAGAAACATTTAGACAGTAATGATACAGCCTCATTCTATCAGGAAATTGCCAATGCTCTTTTTGGTTATTATGCCGATAAGTTTAATATAAGTCAAGCCGATTTATCACAAGAACGGATTCTAGAAGAGATCAATGATGAGGAAATACAAAAGGATGTAAAAGCAACATTAGATGAGGTAGAAATGGCAAGATACGCTCCGGCAGCAGCTATGCAGCCTCACATGTTGTATGAAAAAACCATGGTGTTAATCAGTAAATCAGAAAACCTATGATGAGATTCTTATTATTTGTTTTCATTGTCATAAGCGGTTTTACGGGTGCCTTCGCCAAAGATTTGGCACAGGAACAATTTCAAAAGGCCAATAGAGCTTACGATTCTTCCGACTACAATATGGCGATACAATTGTATGAGAGCTTAGTCAAAGATCAATTTCTCTCCGCAGATTTACATTTTAATCTGGGCAATGCTTACTTCAAAAGCAATGATATCCCAATGGCCATTTTAAACTATGAAAAAACATTAAAAATAAACCCGGGCCACAAAGATGCAGCTTATAATCTCGAATTGGCTAATGCAAAAACCATCGACCAGATAGAGGGCATTCCCGATCTCTTTTTATACAGATGGTGGCGAAGTATCTTTAATTTGTTTTCTTCAGAAGGATGGGCCTATCTCTGTGTCGCGCTGTTTATTATCGCCCTAATCTTAGCTTCTTTTTATTTCTTTCTCTCAATATTGAGTCTAAGAAAAATAGGCTTTTACGGTGGAATTACGGCCTTGATCTTGGCCGCTTTTTCCTGGTTCATGGCACAGCAACAAGAAGCTTATCTTAATGATTTAAGCCATGCCATCATTGTAGAGCCCACCATTAACATCAACAGTTCGCCGAGTGAAGGCAGTTCTAAGCTTTTTGTACTGCACGAAGGCACTAAAGTGCGCGTAAAGGAAAGCAAAGACGACTGGTATAAAATTGCCATACCAAATGGCAATGAAGGTTGGGTAAGAAGTCAGTTTTTAGAAGGGATTTAAACTTTTAACCTCCGAATTCTGTTTCACATCCTTTCATTACATGGAAGACAGATAACAATTATTTGGATAAATTGCGATATGAATTCTTCTTTGAATGGGCTTCGCTCTGAGATCAAAACTTGTCAGGTTTGTCTTCCCTACCTTAAAGAGGGTGTTAATCCGGTATTTTCATTTCATGAACAAAGTAAAATTGCGATTATTGGTCAGGCTCCGGGCCTCGCTGTTCATAAATCAGGTATTCCATGGGATGATAAAAGCGGTGAACGCCTAAGGCAGTGGATGGATGTTGGAAAAAGTGAATTTTACAAGCAAGAGATCTTCGCAATTGTTCCCATGGGCTTTTGTTATCCCGGCAAAGGAAAATCAGGCGATTTAGCACCAAGAAAAGAATGTGCACCACTCTGGCACGCACAAATATTTAATCAACTGAGCAATTTAAAACTCATTTTATTAATAGGGGCTTATGCTCAAAGTTATTATCTGAAGGAAAGTAAAAAAGAAACATTAACCGAAACAGTGCGTTCCTATCAAAATTATCTACCTAAGTTTTTCCCTTTACCCCATCCATCACCGAGAAATAACATCTGGCTCAAGAAAAATGAATGGTTTGAAAAGTTTCTTTTACCTGAATTTCAAGAATGTATTAGAAATGCAATGAGGAACTAAATCTCCCTTCTAAAGAATTAGTTAGATAAGTCGTTAAATCTTAAAACCTCATCCAAACGCGCTCCCTTCTCTGTATCCTTCAAAGTAATCACCTCATTTTGAAAATCATGCTCCATAAATAGAAGTAGTTTTTTATCAATCGCCTTCTTATAAAATCGCTTTCTATCTCCAAGCGTCAACAAAGGTCTTGTGTCATAGCCCATCACATAAGGCAAGGGAATGTGACCTGCACTTGGTAACAAATCGGCCATGAAAGCCAATTGATGCCCTTTAAAATTAATGATCGGAATCATCATGGCATCTGTATGCCCGTCTGCATAAAAAATATCAAAAACATCAAAGCCCCCATCTTCAACAAATTGGAGTTGATCAAGCTCTTGCATCGGCAAGATGTTCTCCTTTAAAAAGGATGCTTTTTCTCTGTCATTAGGTTCGGTAGCCCACTTCCAATGCTTTTTATTCGACCAATAGATGGCATTCTTAAAAACAGCTTCATAAGCTGTTCTGTCTTTATTCCATTTAATCCCTCCCCCACAGTGGTCAAAATGCAAATGCGTTAAAAACACATCTGTCACATCATCAGGATGAAAACCATGCTGTGCTAGTGATTTCTCAAGACTATCCTCACCAAATAAATAGTAATAACCGAAAAACTTATCGGACTGCTTATTGCCCATACCATTATCAATCAGAATCAGGCGATCCCCATCTTCGATCAATAAACAGCGCATGGCCCAGGAACACATGTTATTGCTATCTGCGGGGTTAGTGCGTTGCCACAAAGACTTTGGCACCACACCAAACATTGCTCCACCGTCCAGCTTAAAATTGCCGGTTTCTATTTTGTAGAGCTGCATGAATTAAGCTGCTTCCTGCGCTCTTTTAATGCTGTCCTGCATCTCAAACTCTTTAATCAATTCTTCAGGGCTTTTACCCATGTTCTTGATGGAATATTCTGCATCATCGGCCATCGGGTGATCGGGAAACTTTTCCATGAACTCTGTATACAATCGCTTTGCCTCATCGTATTGCATCGCCTGATTTTCGATAACAAAAGCCTTTAAAAACAGTGCATAGGCATGTTTCTCATAATCCGGATAGTCATTATACACCATCTCAAACAGTTTAATGGCATCTACAGATTGATTCAAATTCATTGCAATCTCTCCGGCTCTGAATAAATAATCGGCTGCGGCTGCCGTATTTGGGAAACGCTCTCCATAGGTCTTGTATGCGACATACAAATCTGCCAACAGGTATTTGTTTCCTGTCGTGTCGTTTTCAGCCGCGGCCTTTCTTTTGTTAACCACTGTCAACAGCTCTTCAGCAGACAAAAGATTAAGATCTACAACTGCTTCTTCTGCTACTTCATCTTGTTGTTTGTTGTCTTGACTTCCACATGCCCAGATTGCAGTGCAAATCACAAAAAATAGAGCTAATTTTTTCATTGTTTTAGAATTAAGATTTAGGAAATTTCATTCGATAAGGCACCTTAACGTTACCATGACTAATATTATTGAGTCTCGAATTTAATAATCTTCGCTTTAAGGGATTGATTTTATCTGTAAAAAGTATGCCTTCGATGTGATCGTACTCGTGTTGAATAATTCTGGCGGCTATTCCCGAGTAAGTCTCCTCCTTCAAATTAAAGTCTTCATCGTAGTATTCAATGGTAATTTCAGGTTGTCTTTCTACATCCGCGCGAATACCGGGAATACTTAGACAACCTTCATTAAATGACCACTTGTCTCCTTTTTCTTCTATTATAATCGGATTGATAAAGGTCTTTTTAAAGTCTTTCAATTCGGGATCATCTTCTTCAAATGGGCTGGCATCGACCATGAACAATCTGATGGACTTCCCGATCTGCGGAGCGGCTAAACCAACGCCCTCTGCATTGTACATTGTTTCGTACATGTTTTCAATCAGTTCCGTTAAAAATGGGTAGTCTGCATCTATTTCTTCTGCCTCGCGTTTTAAAACGGGGTCGCCATAGGCTATAATTGGAAGTATCATGTGGCAAATGTAATTATTCGTCCATTTAAGTATCAAGTGGAATCGCATTTCGGCATCAAATTTTCTAAGCAGCTTTGCTTAATTTTGTAATCCACTTCAAAAACCCTGATTTAACATGAGTGTATCGAATGAAACCCTTACTAAATCGACAAACCTGAGCAAAGAGCAATTTAAACAATCAGTCTTAGAGGATTATCGAATTGCCAATGTAAGTCGTGAAATGTCTTTATTGGGTAGACGCGAGGTACTGACCGGAAAAGCGAAGTTTGGCATTTTTGGCGACGGTAAGGAAATTCCTCAACTGGCCATGGCCAAGTTCTTCGAAAATGGGGATTTTAGATCAGGTTATTATCGCGATCAAACCTTTATGATGTCTATTGGACAGTTAGATGTTGAAGGGTTTTTCGCTCAACTTTATGCCAATCCTGACATTGATAAAGAACCAGCCTCCGGTGGTCGGAGTATGAATGGTCACTTTGCCACAAGAAGTCTGGATAGTGAAGGCAAGTGGTTAACACTTAAAGATCAGAAAAACTCATCGGCAGATATTTCTCCAACTGCGGGCCAAATGCCTCGTTTATTGGGTTTGGCACAAGCTTCTAAAGTGTATCGAAACAATGAGCGATTACCGGAAGATAATTTATTTAGTCGCAAAGGAAATGAAGTCGCTTTTGGCACCATAGGAGATTCCAGTACCTCCGAGGGCTTGTTCTGGGAAACCATTAATGCAGCCGGAGTTTTGCAAGTACCAATGGTCATGTCTGTCTGGGATGACGGGCATGGTATTTCCGTCCCTAAAAAATATCAAACCACCAAAGAGAACATTTCAGAAGTCTTAAAAGGTTTCCAAAGAGAAAACGGCAGTAATGGCTATGAAATTCTTAAATCGAAAGGCTGGGACTATGCTCACTTAATCGCCACTTATGAAAAAGCGGTCAAAATAGCACGTGAAGAACATATTCCTGTACTTATACATGTAGAAGAAGTGACTCAGCCACAAGGTCATTCCACTTCAGGTTCACATGAACGCTACAAGTCAAAAGAACGCCTGCAATGGGAAACGGATTTCGATTGCATCAAGAAGATGGGTGAATGGATACTCACAAATGGTTTATCAACCGAAGAAGAACTAAAGAGCATTCAGGATGAAGCGAAGAAAACGGTAAGAAACGGAAAGAAGGCTGCTTGGGATGCCTTTCTGAATGAAATTAAAGCAGAGCGCAATGAAGCCATTGCTTTATTGGAAAGTCTGCAAGGAGAATCTGAGCAGTCAGAAGCTCTTGGTCAGTTGATTACCGAACTGAAAAATAATCCTGAACCGATTCGTAAAGAAGTCTACTCCACGGTGAGAAAATGCATACGCCTGGAACGCAACAATCGAAGTACCACCAAACAAGCGGTGGTGGATTGGTACCAAACCTTAGCTGCTAAAAATGCAGATCGATACAGTTCCCACCTTTACAGTCAATCGGCAAATAGTCCTCTTCTTATTGAAGGTGTTGAGCCAAGTTATGAGGAGGATGCCCAACAAGTGGATGGACGTGTCGTACTCAGAGACAATTTTGATCGACTACTCGATAAATACCCGGAAGTCTTGATCTTTGGGGAAGATTCTGGAAAGATCGGAGATGTGAATCAAGGTCTCGAAGGTTTACAAGAAAAATATGGTGAGCTCCGTGTTTCAGATACGGGTATTCGAGAAGCGACCATAGCCGGTCAAGGCATTGGAATGGCCATGAGAGGTTTAAGACCAATTGCCGAAATCCAATATCTGGATTATTTACTTTATGCCTTGCAGATCATGAGCGATGATTTAGCCACTGTACAATACAGAACCAAAGGCGGACAAAAAGCACCGCTGATTGTCAGAACCAGGGGGCATCGTTTGGAAGGCATCTGGCATTCCGGCTCACCCATGGGTGTCATTTTAAATGCTTTAAAAGGCATACACGTGTGTGTGCCCAGAGACCTGACAACTGCAGCAGGATTTTACAATACTTTATTGGAAGGCGATGATCCGGCTTTGATCATTGAACCTTTAAATGCTTACCGCAGTAAAGAGAAAATGCCCAATAATCTTGGGGAGTTTAAAACTCCACTTGGTGTACCGGAAGTATTAAAGGAAGGAACTGATCTGACCATAGTCAGCTATGGTTCGACATGCAACATTGCTTTACAGGCAGTAGAAGAATTAGATGCTTTGGGCATTTCTGCTGAATTGATTGATGTGAGAACCTTAATGCCATTTGATAGTAATGAGCTCATATCCGATTCTTTGGCCAAAACCAATAAGATATTGTTCTTGGACGAAGATGTGAAAGGCGGAGCAACGGCATTTATGATGCAAAAGGTATTGGAAGAACAAGGCGGATACTATCACCTGGACGTTGAGCCACGCACTTTAAGCGCCAAAGATCATCGTCCGGCCTATGGTACCGATGGTGATTATTTCTCTAAACCCAGTTTAGACGATATGGTTGAAGCGGCTTATAACTTGATGCGAGATGTAGCTCCTGAGCAATTTCCGGAATTGTATTAGACAATTGATAATGCGTTAATTAGTAATCTATCAATTACCAATGTTTTAATTACCAATTTGTTAATTATAATAAACCAAGTAGTTGATCGTTCTTTTTCAATCGGAGAGAGATTGCTTCACTACGTTCGCAATGACTGAAAAAACAGGGCGGGTCATAGCGATCCGCCAGTTGGCGGAGAAGCTATCTCACGGGGTAGCCTTTCAGTCGGAGAAAGACTGGGTCGTCTTACCTCCTCGCAGTAACTGAAAGTATGTGCTAATCTTTTACAAACTTCTCCGTAATCACGCCCTTCTCTGTTTCTACATGCAAGACATAAATGCCTTTTATTTATTGATCTATATATAATGTCAATATCTTCAGTATAAAATGTAAAACAATTTACACTAACTTTGCTGAAATATGTTAAGCATGGCCAAACTTTTCACTTTATTGATGTCCCTTTCTTTTTTCACCCTGATAGCTTTTTCCCAAACTTATACTCCATTCCCAACAAAGAACATTATTTGGAAACAGGACTATACAGAAAAGTATGCATTTACAAATACAAATATCTGTGAAACAAGAACTCTGGAAATTGAAAAGGACACAATAATACATTCAATTACTTATCATAAGATATTAAGAACTGTTGACCATTATGATGGAGACTTTAATCGAGGATGTATGGTAAATGCCACTAGGTTCTACGGTAAAAACACATTTGGTTACTTTAGGAATGACTCAATTAATAAAAAAGTATGGTTAAGGTTACCAAATGCTTCTCAGGATAGTTTATGGTTCGACTTTAATTATTCTGTTGGAGATACACTACGACCAACTTATGCTATTACCGCATATAATGCGAATTTTAACCATTTAATAATTACGCGTATAGACTCTATTTTAATCGGTAATTCATATAGAAGGTCATACGTACTTAATGATTCGAGTTGTCTTAGCGCATTAAACCCCTTGTTTGGTTTGCCCTACCCTTCTCAATTGATTGAGGGAATCGGCAGTACTAATGGAATTGATAAACATGCATATGGATGCGGAGGATTAAGAGCTAGCTCTCGGTATTTATCTTGTGTTCAGGTTAATGGACAAACCGTGTATCCTGATACCAATTCTTGTACATTAGTCACTGGTTTAAATTCGCGGCAGGAAAAGAAAACCGATTTAAGTTTTAGCCCTAACCCCTCTAGTGGACAAATATTTATTGATAATCCACAAAAAATAAAATCGAGATTAAACGTTTATCATTCAAATGGCAAACGTGTAAAATCCTTTCTTTCAATTCCACAAAGTTTCGAGCTAAATTTACCAAGTGGGCTATACTTTATAACACTAGAAATTGAGGGTGGTGAAAAATTAGTTCATAAAGCGGTAATTCGGAACAACTAATTTTCTCTAAAACAAACACATTAATATAGAACTTTATATTTAAAATTAAGGTATAGGTGATTTTATTTGATCATCTCCATAAGTTGTGACTGAAAAGAACTTTACTCGAAAGATTGAAAGAGAGAGAGAAGGGTATAGCAAGTCATCAGTCTACGAGTTAGAGTGACAGGGAAGGTCATAGCGAATGAAGTGAAACGGAATGATGCTATCTGTAAGGGGCGATGCATTTTTCCCTTTCAGTCGGAGAAAGACTGCGTCGTCGTACCTCCTCGCAGTGACTGAAAGGAGAATACCCTTTACCACTTTTCAGATAAATCTTTCCATTCCGGATTCATGGAATTCACCAATTCATTCTTTCTTTTCCTAGAACCAGCTTTTATCTGTTTTTCTCTATTTATAGCATCAATAGGAGTATTGAATCTCTCAAAGTAAACCAACTTATTGCAATTATACTTAGCCGTAAAACCATTGTTAAGTTTTTGTTTATGTTCGAGAACTCGTCTTTCTAAATCGTTTGTAACGCCTGTATACAATACTCTGTTCGACTTATTAGTCATGAAGTAAACATACATTGTTTTCACAAAGTTTAAGGTAATAAATTTCTTTTAGTCAGAGAGAGATTACTTCTCCGCCAACCGGCAGATCGCAATGACTAAGTAGATTGGGTAAGGTCATAGCGAATGGAGCAAAGCGGAATGAAGCTATCTTTATGGGGCGGTGCATTTTCCTTTTCAGTCGGAGAGATTACTTCGTCATTCTTCCTCGTAATGACTCGCTGCGCTTGCAATGACTGAAAAGGAATCGCAGAGAATACTTTCCTTCGACCCTTCCATGCTTACTCTGGACAAGCATCATTCTTTCTCGCAGTGACTGAAAAACAAATCTGTTAAACCGCTTTTCTGAATCAAACAAAGATAACTCAATATCAATACTTTACACTTATCACGTCTTAAGCCAAAGTTTGTCACGTGATGAACACTTATTCAACACGTGTTGAGTGATCGTTTATCACGTGTTAAGTATCTTTTTAACACGTGATAAACTTTTAGCTTCTATTGGCTTGGATTATTTTGCATTGAAAATGCTTCGATCTGGACATTCCATCTTATTTTTCAGGTCTGTATGAAAAACAGATTCATCCTCTATGTTTATTTGCTTTTCTCTTCAGGACTTTGTGCCCAAAGTCTCGGTGGTTTTTCTCCAAAATTGCAATGGAAAATCATAGATGAAGAAGAGTTTCAGATTCTGTTTAACCCCATTGCTAAACCATCTGCATTTCAAATACGGGAGATCATTCGTCAATTGCACAAGGACAATAACAGCATGGGTAAAAAAAGAAAAAATATACCGGTTGTCCTTCGCCACCAAAGCACAATGCCCAATGGTTTTGTCGCCCTTACCCCCTTTCGAAGCGAATTGAACTTAACACCTCACCCCAATAATTTTACATTGGGTACTCTGGATTGGAACTATTTACTCAGCATACACGAGTATCAACATGTTTTACAGTTTAGCAATAGCCTGTATGGTGCAAGTAAAATTGGGTATTATCTGGGTGGAGAACTATTGTGGTCCGGATTACTGGGCTTAAGCATTCCCAACTGGTTTTTTGAGGGAGAAGCAGTAAGGGCGGAATCCTTTTACAGTCCGCAAGGACGATGGCGAATTCCGCATTTTATGAATGCTATCCGACAAATGGCATACGATACCAGCTACTACACTTACCTTAAAGTCAGAAACGGTTCTTTCAGAGATTATGTACCAGACCACTATCGCCTTGGTAGCCTGATGGTTTTGTATGGCGAAAAAACACATGGAAGCGGTTTCTGGCAAAACGTGTTCAAAGAAGCAAGTCAATACAAAAGTCCATTTTATCCTTTTGGGCGTGCATTGAAACGCAATAGCGGTTTAAATACCAAGGCGTTTTATGCTGCTGCCTTTAATGACTATCGCTCTACCTTAACTGAGCAAGCTAAAGTCAATTACAATTTGGCCTGGCCATACGAAACAAGTGAAGACCTGCCAGCTTTCTCTTTTCTGCAAGTAGATGAAAAAACCGGACATTGGTATTATATAGGTTCTTCCAATGACTCGCCACCTGAACTTATTGAGTTGACTGATACCAAGCATAAGGCTGTACTCCTGCAAGGTTTTCAGATTGAATCCTATTTTGATGTGTACGACAATCAGTATCTGGCAGCAGCAGAGTATACCCATCCGAGGTGGGGTCTGGAAACTTATCACGACCTGATTCGGATAAATCTTGAATCTCAAGAAACAGAACGCTTAACCAAAGGAGGGCGTTTTTTTAGTCCACAGTGGATGAAAGAAGGTAAGGCTATAATTGCCGTGCAACTGAATGAAAACGGACAATCGGAATTGGCCCAACTGGATTCGAATGGTCATATTGTAAAAACCTACGCTAATCCTAAAGGCTATTACTTTACTTATCCTAAGGTGCTCAATGAAGAAGAGTTGATCGTCGGTCTGCGAAATCATGAAGGTCAAAGCTGTTTAGCCCGGTTTAAGCTCAATACCGAAGATCTGACTCTAATTAGCGATTGGACCTACCATCAAATCGGGGTGCCTTTTATTAATGGCGATTGGGTGTACTATTCCGCAAGTTATAAAGACATTGATCACATCTTTAGGTTAAACCTCAAAACCGAAAGTCTGGAACAAGTTACTTATGGAAGACAAGCCCATTACCAGCCCTTCATCAATCAAGAAACCTTATATTTCAAAGGTTTTGACCTCAAACATCAGGTGTATTACAAACAGGCACTTACAGACATTAAAGCTAAAAAGGCAGATGAGTTGAGCACTGTTCCGACAGCCATTTTACCCAATTTGGTTTCAGAACCCATTCCTAATCCGCTAATTGATAAAAATGACAGCACTCAATTGCGGAATTACCATAAGGGACATCACTTGTTTCATTTGCACAGCTGGACACCTGAATTCGCTGATCCCCTTTACCAATGGAATCTTTATTTTGAAGATGTTCTGGGCAGTTTCTCTTCCAGGCTCGGACTGGCTTACAACAGCAATGAAAAAGGATTCAGACAAAATTTCAATGCAGCTTACGGTCAATATTTTACGGTCTTTAACTTAGGAGGTAGTTTAAAGGAAAGAAGCCGCTTGGATAAAAGCGGAGAACGGCAGTTTTATCAGGAGAATGAGTTTCGCTTTGGTCTCTCATGGCCTTTAAACTACAGTTCAGGCAGGTATGTCAGACAAGTCCACTTTAGCTCTCAGTTACTTTTTAATGAAACTAAAAATTCAGAAGAATTAAACATCAACAAAAGCATATTATCGACCCGGACACGACAAAGTTTTTTGATCGCCAGAAGAAAAGCTCTGAAAAACATCTTCAGTCCTTTAGCCTTTTCAAGTACCTGGAAACAGTCACTGGGTATGAATACATCCGTTGCTCAACTCGCTTTTAAAAATTCATTCTCGATTAAAGGATGGGCAAGAAATCACAATCTTGTCATGGACATGGATTGGCAATGGAGGTTTCATCCTGAAACCTATGCCTACGATGATGAATTCACAGTCGTAAGAGGTTATCGTTCATTCTTTCACGAAAATCAGAACAGATTAGGCCTCAACTACCACTTCCCCATCGCCTATCCTGACTGGGGGTTTGGCGGCTTATTTTATGTATTCCGGTTAAGAGGAAACTCCTTTTTCGATCTGGGTGAATTTAAGGTAAATTCGACTCAATTGACCTTTGCTAGTGCGGGTGCAGAACTCATCATTGACCTTAATTTGCTGAATGCCTTTTATACCAGTATAGGTGTCCGATATGCGCACCTTCTGCGCTATGCACAATTGAGTCAGAATGGACAAGCAAATGTTGTGGAAGTCTTTATTCCTCTGAATCGCTTTTAATCCAAGGAATAAGGCTCATAAGTTAGGCCTTCTAATAATTCATCAAAATATAAACCGAATTGATGAAGTTCTTCGGGCCCCTGATAACGGTTTGCCACAATCTTCAAAACATCGTCTTTTTGTAATGTGATAATGGTTGAAGGCAGGTCTGTCACATATGGAGAGTCATAGGCTTCTTCCATCTTAAAAAAGCCAATGGATTCGGCTTCTTCAAAGAGTGCTTTGACTTTATCTTTACTCAGTACGGCCTTGTAATGTCCTTCTCTTTCTACCCATTTTTCACCGATGTAGATCACCAAGCCACTTTTATAGATGCTGGCATTGTAGATTGGACAACGACCAAAACAAGCTGTTCTCTCTATGCGGGCAACTAAAGAGTCAGACACCTTGTGTCTGGCACGCTCTAAAAGGATTTTTGACTCGGGATCCGGTGTATCCGTGTCGACTTGTTTGGCTTCAACAACCTCTTCTTTAAGAGCATCAGTCGCCTTTTGCTCTACCGCAGGATTTTCCGCTTCTGTTGCACTTGCATCTTTCTTTGATTTACACGAAAACAACAACAGGCCAATTGATAAAATAAACAGGACTCTTTTCATGATCTATATTTTGGATGAAGGTAGCAAATTATCGGCCAAACTATTTCTTTGGGTTTTGATAGCCTTGTTGTTTGGCCATATCTTCCAAGCGTTTTGCAAAACCTGACTTCTTCTTCGCCGGCTTTTTCTTGTTTTGCTCAATCTTTGCGCGAATGGCTTTCTCATTGATAAAGACCTTCCTGATCAACAAGGTTTGCCCCATTGAGATGACATTCGCCAAGAAATAATAATAACTCAATCCGGCCGAGTAACTGTTAAAGAAAAACAACATCATGACCGGCATCAGATAAGTCATGAGTTTCATTTGAGCTGCCATGGGCCCGTCTGCTGCTGCTCCCATACTCATGGAACTGTTCATGCGGGTGTAAAAAGCCAATGATAAAGCCATTAAAAGAGTAAACAGACTGACATGGTCACCATAAAACGGAATACTGAATCCTTCGGGGAAAGTATATATGGAATCGTATGACGACAAATCATCTGCCCACAGAAAGCTTTCCTGTCGCAATTGTATGGATGACGGAAAAAAGCGGAACATGGCAATCAAAATGGGCATTTGTATCAACATGGGAATACATCCGCTCAATGGATTGACACCGGTTTGACGATACAATGTCATCATGGCTTGTTGCTTTTTCATGGCATCGTCCTTAAACTTTTCATTGATCTGATTGATCTCAGGTTTTAAGACCCGCATTTTTGCCCCTGACAGATACGTTTTATAAGTAATCGGCATCAATACCAACTTGAGTAAAATGGTGAGGATCAAAATGATCAGTCCATAACTCCAGTTGAAACTGTCCAGGAAATCAAAAACAGGAATCACCATAAACTTATTGACCCATCCGAAAATGCCCCAACCTAAGTTAATGATGTTTTGCAAACCAATATCATAAGCACTTAGCACATAATAATCATTTGGCCCCAGATACATCGACATGCCAAAAGATTCAATTTTAGCCCCCGTAATGGGAATGGTTAGAGAAGTACTGAGTGATTTAACGTAATTCGTTTCTTCCTCATCTGTACTGATCTGTGCAAAAGCTCTGGAATTTTCAAAATAATCATCTGCTATTAAAGCGGTATTGAAAAACTGCTGTTTTAAAGACACCCACTTTACATCTGCCTCAAAATCTTCTTTTTCATCACTTGTAGGCGTCAAATCATCTAACTCTTCTCCTTTATACATAAAGAATACAGTTGTAGCATCTCTTTGACTCTTTAAACTCTTTTCTTGATTGGGCGCATGAACTGTCCAGTTTAAGTACACTTCACCCGAGCGGGTATCTAAAACCTCATTTAAGCCAACAAAGTTGACATCAAAGTCAATCATGTAATCCTTGCCTTTTAAGGTATAGATGTACTCCAGATATCTATCGGCACCGGCATTCAGTTTAAATGATATGCTCTTTTGTCCTTCGCCGTTAATCTCAAAGTCCGTGCTTTGCGTCGTAAACAGCAAATCGTCAGTATAAACGTTTTTGTTGTCTTTCGTGAAGAAGTTGAGATTAAAGCTGGAACTGCTATCAAGTAATACCAAATCCTGACCCTGATAGGTGTCGTAATTTTTTAGTGTGGCTTTTTCAAGTTTCCCCCCTTTGGTATTGAAAAACAAGGTCATCACCTCATTTTCTACTTTAATGATTTGCCCTTCCTTAGCAACTGCTCCGGAAAATGGTCCATAGGCTCTTTGCAATTCAATGTTTAAGATCGAATCATTACCATGCATTTCATTATCCTCAGCGCTATCTTCAAGTTCATTTTGCGCTTCAGCTTCTTGTGCCATCTCCTGCTCTATTTGAGCCTCTTTCTTCAATCGAACCTGCTCTAATGAATCCTGCCTCTTTTGTGCAGCTTCCATTTCTTCAGAACTAGGACGATTGAGTATGCTAAAGCCAATGATAATGGCACCAATTAATAATAAACCTGTCAGTGTATTCTTATCCATTTAATCTCTTACTTATTTTGACAATGCCGCTTTAATGAAATCAATAAACAAAGGGTGGGGATTTAAAACAGTTGAACGGTATTCAGGGTGAAATTGAACTCCAACAAACCATGGATGGTCATTCAGTTCGACAATCTCTACCATGCCCCCTTCCGGATTAATCCCTACTGTTGACATTCCCGCTGCTTGATACTTTTCCGTGTATGCATTGTTAAATTCAAAACGGTGCCGATGACGCTCTGATACAGAGTCAACACCATAAGCACGAAAGGCATGGGAATTTTTAGTCACTGCGCAATTGTAAGCCCCCAAACGCATGGTACCTCCCTTATCCGTAACCTCTTTCTGATCTTCCATTAAGTAAATAACAGGGTGTTCAGTATTTGGATCTATTTCAGTAGTATGTGCTGTATCCAGACCAAGTACATGTCGACCAAATTCAATAACCGCACATTGCATACCGAGACAAATTCCGAAAAAAGGAATCTTATTTTCACGGGCATATTTTACCGCCTGTATTTTTCCTTCTATTCCACGTTCACCAAATCCCGGCGCAACTAAAACGCCATCCAATTCTGATAAGTAGTCTTTAACATTGCTTGAGTCAATGGACTCCGAATGTATCCACTGCACGTCTACAGCAGCTTCTTGTGTAGCTCCGGCATGGATCAAGGCCTCATGAATGGAAATATAACTGTCTTTTAATTCTATGTATTTGCCAATCAAGCCAATCTTAACCGACTGTTTGGGGTTTTTGAGACGTCGAATAAAATCCTTCCATTTGCTGATTTGCGGCTCCTCTCTTAATTCCAGATTTAGTTTTCTTAATACGACCTTATCCAGTTCCTCTTTTTGCATCAGCACAGGAACCTCATAAATCGTTTCAACATTTTTGGATTCGATCACCGCATCTTTTGAAATGTTGCAAAACAATGCGACTTTTTCTTTGATCTCCTCATGAATCTCATGTTCAGTCCTTAATACTAAAACATCAGCCTGAACTCCGCTTTCCAAAAGCTGCTTTACAGAATGTTGTGTCGGTTTTGTTTTTAATTCTCCCGAAGATGCCAAATAAGGAACCAATGTCAAGTGTATAACAATGCAATCCACTTCAGGATCCCATTTTAACTGTCTGACAGCTTCAATATATGGCAAGGACTCTATATCTCCTACTGTTCCACCAATCTCAGTGATTACGATATCGTATTCTCCGGTTTGGCCAAGTAATCTTACCCTACGTTTTATTTCATCTGTTATGTGGGGGATGACTTGAACGGTTTTTCCCAAAAAGGCCCCTTCTCTTTCTTTGTTAATAACATGCTGGTAGATTCTACCAGTTGTTACGTTGTTGGCTTGAGAAGTCGGTGTATCCAGATAGCGCTCGTAATGCCCCAAGTCCAAATCGGTTTCCGCACCATCTTCAGTCACGTAACATTCTCCATGCTCATATGGATTTAGAGTACCCGGATCTACATTTATATATGGATCAAGTTTTTGAATTGTTACAGAATAGCCTCTTGCTTGTAAGAGTTTAGCCAGTGATGCAGAAATAATTCCTTTACCTAGAGATGATGTAACTCCTCCGGTTACAAATACATACTTCGTTTTAGAGTCGGGCATGAAAACGGGACAGTTTTTAATTTTAAACTGTCCGCAAAAGTAAGATAATAGAGCTTCCTAAAATAATATTTCAGAAGAGAAATTCACTAAAAAGTTAGACTCAATCCAAGACTAGGAAGAATAGGTAACTGATTCACTCTCTGATTGGTAACTCTATTTATATAAAATATATTTTCCCGGTTATAAACATTGGTCACACTTAAGCTCGTTTCTAAAACTGAGTTTTCAGCTAAAGCAAATTTTCTGGTCACCGAGAAGTCCAAGCGATGATACCATGGCATGCGCCCTCCATTCAAATCTCCATACAATAAACCCAACTCTCCGTTTACTGTGGTGTAGTCCTGATCTATGCCACCTTGAAGGGTTAAGTTTTCGTAAGCTCCAATTGTCTGGGTAAAAGGAAATCCCGATCCAACATTCCATCTGGCATCAACTGTCCATACGAGATCTTCACCAAATGAATGAGAGCCGACCAGATTCACATTATGTCTTCTGTCAAAAATGGTCGGATATTCTTGTATACCATCCCATCGATCAACTTTTGCCAAACTATATGTAACCCATAAACTACTCTGTTTCCTATTGTACTTAATAGACAAATCAATACCTTGAGCTATGCCATCTTCTATGATGTAATCTTTTTTCAATACATCAGGAACGTCGCCATTAGATGCATTGTCTTCATAGAGCTTATTGCGATTCACATTTGTTAGCTGGTTGAAGTTCTTATAATAGGCCTCTAAATTCACTGTCAAATATTTGTTCAAATCAAATTCAAATCCGGCAAGTACATGTCTACCTTTCTGGAGTTGATTTTCAATAGATCTGGTACTGCCATCTCTCTGAAGAAATTCTTTTTGAATGTTATCAGGACCGGAAAGGAACCCGAAAAACAAATTCACCACATCCCGGTCAGATGTTGCACTTAGAAGGTTTTGCGAGAATAAACCTCCCGCCGCCTTAAATCGAATCGCATCACTAATGTTGTATTTCAGCCCTACTCTTGGTTCGGGAGAAAAGTCCGATAAGGATGCATAATAATGCAGTCTAAAACTTGGTTCCAGAACTAATTTTCCAAAGTTGAATTTATACTGTAAGTAACCTGCTATTTCAGTCGTATTCTGAATTTGCTCTATTCTTTGGTCAACGGAGTTAATGAAGTTAAAGTCGGTTTTAAGGCCGATAATTTCAAAGCCAAATTTTGATTCATTGTCTCCATTAAAGTTGGTAAAGTTCATTCCTGCATTAAATCCGCTAATCAAACTTCTTCTTTCTTTTACATCAGCTGTAGGATCAGTCTCTAATGCAGATGTCGTATAACTTGAATAAGCAAATGTTCCATCAATCAACACCGTTGATCGGGCAGGTATCAATACAAAGTTTGAACCGCCACCTGCTTGATTCCATTCAAAACCTGCTACATTCGGGTAATCAACCTCATCATTAAAACTGAATCCAAAGAAGTTGACCTTACTTCCATTGCTACCGTTTAGAGATATTTTTCCATAAACATCTGTGTAATTATAAGGTAAACCGTTTTCCTCGTCAACGTACTCATAAATGTTTTGTGAAGTACGATCAATGTAAGAGGTCTTTGCTGAAATCAAAAAGGATTTGCTTGCCCCGGATTGGGTTTTTGGTTTTTTCAATGGCCCTTCTAATAAGAGCTTAGAGCCAAAGGTATTCGCCGAAATTTTACCTCCTGTCCTCAATTTATTTCCATCGCGGGTTTTAATGTCCATGATAGAAGAAATACGACCGCCATACTCTGCTGAAAAGCCTCCTGTATAAACATCAGCTGTTCTCAAAATATCTGTATCAAAAACCGAGAAAAGTCCGATTGAGTGGAACGGGTTATAAATAATCATTCCATCAAGTAAAACCTTATTCTGAATTGGCGAACCGCCTCTAATGTAAAGCTGCCCTCCCTGATCTCCTGTAAAAACCACACCGGGCAATACTTGTAGGTACTGTGCTAAGTCCGGATCTCCACCAATGGCCGGCATCTTTTTTATCTCTTTGGGCGTTAGTTTGGTAACAGACATTTTTACGGCTTTTTTGGCTTCTTGTCGCTCAGCTGATACTTCTACTATATCCAGTTGAATACTTGACTCATTGATAAACAGCTTCTTATCTATGATTTGATCTTTTTTGGTAATGCTTATATTAGCTGTTGCCGTATCAAAGCCTACCGAAGTGGCCATTAATTGGTAACTCCCCTGAGGAATTCTTGACAAATTATAATACCCATTGGCATCAGTCGTTGTTCCATGGGTAGTTCCCTTTAAGTAGACGTTAACGAATATAGCGGGTTCACCCGTTTTTTCGATATAAACAAAACCTCTAATGGTAGCATCTTGAGCAAATATTTGAAGGGAAAGCAGTAAAAGTAAAAGGGATAAGAGTCTCATTATTTGAATTCCATTTTTTTTTGAGATCGCCAAAGATAGCATTAGTAATCTTGACGATGTGTCTGTAGACACATAAAGTATGTTAATCGTTGTATCAATGCATAATCTTAAAAATCAATTCCTTTAATAAATCGGAATTGCTGGAAGAACTATCCCCTATCCCCTTGGAATATCGATCTGTATCTCTGAGATATCCCATTATTCGGGCAATCTTCTTAACCGGGTAGTTCTTAAACGCGATTTTAAAATCCCCCAGGAAATAAGGATTAACACCAAGAGTTGAGGCTTGTACTTTGGGACTCTCATTTTTTACCGTGTGAAAGAGTAACAATTGATTAAAGAATCTATACATCATGGGTAAAAGTGCGGGTAAAGGGAACTCTTTTTCGTTTTGTCCAAAATAGTTGATGATTCGATTGGCCTTCACTACATCTTTTTTGCCCAAAGCTGCATTCAACTCAAAAACGTTAAAGTCCTTACTTATACCAATATTGGATTCGATAATATCAGGCGTAATCGTTTCACCAGCATTTAAATTTATAACCAGCTTTTCAATCTCATTATGGAGCTTAGACAGATTAGCTCCTATAGAATCAAACAAAAGCATTACCGCCTTAGGCTCAATTTTAAATCCTCTGGACTGTATGCCATTCTCAATCCATTTAGGAAACTGATCATCATAGGGCTTTTTTGAGTCAAAATACAGGCTTGATTTCTTGATGAGTTTACCAAACTTGGTACGACTATCCGGCTTTTTGTATTTATGATTTAACACTAAAATGGTTTCGTTGGAAGGTTGCTCCAAATAAGGAATTAAATCATCCCACTTTTTCAGATTTTGTGCTTCCTTAACGATCACTACATTGTATGAAGCCATCATGGGAAATCGCTTAGCAGCAGAAACAATGTTTGCTATATCCGTATCAATACCATACACTACTGTTTGATTGAATTCTTTCTCATGATCTTCAAGGGCTGTCTGCTCTATAAGATCACTGATCTGATCGATAAAAAACCCCTCCTCTCCACATAAAAAGTAGATCGGATGAAATTGTTTTGCTTTAATCTCCTGAATAATCTTCGAATAGTCCAATAGTCCTTTATTTTTGTTGCATGCAAAAATTGAATCTGCCCGATTACGATTTTGACATTAGAACAGATGGCAAAAAAACTAAAATTTTTGACGAGTTAAGAAAGAAGGAATTGATCCTTACTCCTGAAGAGTGGGTAAGGCAACATTTAGTAAAATACCTTGTTTATGAACTTGGATACCCAAAAGGTCTTATTGCCATTGAAAAAGGAATGAACATAAATGCCTTAAAGAAAAGAGCAGATATTGTCTGTTATGACCGAGATAGACGTCCGGTTCTCATCGTGGAATGTAAAGCAGCCAATGTCACCATTAATCAAAATGTTTTTGATCAGATTGCTCGATATAACATTCATTTTAAAGTCCCTTATCTATTAGTAAGCAATGGCATGAAACATTACTGTGCTTTAATTAACTTTGAAAAAGGCAGTTTTAGCTTTTTAAAAGCTCTTCCCCGATATGATGAGTTGGAAATATAATCCTTTTCTGTACCTAGGAATAAGTATTGCTTCTTTATGCTTATTTGTTTTGAGTGGTTCTGCTCAAAATCGTACCAAACTAAATTTTGAGTTGCAGTCTTATCTAAAAACCGCCGATCCCAATGTAAATGTCCCGATACTTGTGGAGGGACATCCAACTGCCTTACAACAGCTTGTAGAGAGAATGAATGGCAAGGTCAGGCTACAAATTCAAAACCTGTATTCTCTGGAAGTTCCCGCCGGTAATGTGAAAGCATTTTCTGAATCTCCATACGTAGATCTGATCGAATTTACCATGCAACCGGGTAAGAGCATGACTGATACTATGCTTATTCAAGCAGGAGTCGACTCTATCATTCGCTCAATTTCTCCTCTTAACATGGAATACTCCGGAAAGGATGTTGTTTTGGGAGTCATTGATTCAGGTATAGAGCTCGATCATGGTGATTTCAAAGACAGTTCAGGAAATACAAGAATACTATACGTTTGGGATCAAGGGGTGGCATACAATCCACTTTTAAAACCGGGAAATTACAGTTACGGGGTGGAATGGGATTCAAGCTCCATTAATTCAGGAACATCTACCCATGATGACAAGGCAGTTGAGTTTGGACACGGAAGCATGGTGACAGGTGCTGCTGCTTCTAATGCCAATGCGACTGGAAACTACAGGGGAGTCGCTCCGAATGTTGACATCATAGCCGTAGCCACGGACTTTAGCAAACTCAATTGGTTGCAAACAGTTGCGGAAGCTGTAGATTACATATACAAGAAAGCAGACTCTTTAGGAAAACCATGTGTGATCAATGCCAGTGTAGGTACGTACAGGGGCTCTCATGATGGCAAAGACATTGCTGCTCGTATGATTGACCTAATGATCAAGCAAAAGTCAGGACGTTCTTTTGTTTGTGCTGCGGGGAATGCAGGTCATTTGAATTTTCATTTGAGACATGAAGTCAACAACGATACGGTCTTCTCATGGTTTGAAACGCACCCTCAGTTATTTGCCGGTGTAGGTGGAGTCTATTTTGAGATCTGGTCGGACACAGCCGACTTTAACCACATGCAAATTGCGTTTGGGGCAGACAGGGTTTGGAATGGGAATTTCGAATTCAGAGGCAGGACAAATTTCAAAAATCTATCACCATATGTCTTTCAAGTCACCAGAGATTCAATAGTTGGTCATTCAGGGCATGTTTTAGCTTATGTAGATTATTTCATTGAAGAAAGCCAAGGAAGGTACAAGATTGAAGTAGCCATTAATGACCCGGATTCAAGCCATTATTTATTTAGGTTAGAGACAGCCGGTCAAGGAAATTTGGATCTCTGGGCAAGTTTTCAATTGCAACGCTCGGCAGAAGTATTGACACAAAGTCTTCCTAATGCAAGCCAATTTCCGGCCATCAATAAATATGTAAAGACTGACTCTTTGCAGACCATGGTAAGTAGTTTCACTTGCCTTCCTTCAGTTATTACTGTTGGCAACTATATTAACAGAAATACATACTTAGATGCGACAGGAAGTCTACAAAACATGGGAGCAACTCCAGGGCAAATTAGCGCACTCTCCAGTCTCGGCCCTAACAGAAATGGATATCTCAAACCGGATATCTCTTCGGCAGGAGATTTCATGATGAGTTCAGGACGACTCGGTACCATCAATACTTTATTACAGACTCAACCATCAAAAATATCTCACGATAGTTTACACATGAGAAATGGAGGAACATCAATGGCTTCTCCTACCGTAGCGGGAATGGTGGCTTTATATTTGGAAATGTGTTCTAGTTCAAGTTATTCGCAGATTAAAACAGATTTGATTAATTCGGCAAGAAGTGATCTTTTTGCGAACAACTTGCCTAATCCAAAATGGGGAGCCGGAAAAGCAGATGCTTTCCAATTTTTATCTCAACAAGCTTTTTCTGTTCCTCTCAATTACACTACAGGCTTTATTTGTGATTTAGATTCAATCCTCCTTTCACCTTTAGGATCTTTTAATCAGGTCGTATGGAATAACCAAGATACCAGTTTGACTTTAAGCGTAAAAAATAGTGGAACATACTTTGCCCAAGCAACCAATAACCAAGGTTGTAAATCTGTTTCTGATACTGTTCTATTATCATTTTATACCTCTCCCCCTTCTCCAAGCATACAAAGATCAAACGATACTTTATTTATAAATGCAACGGGAAGTCTTCAGTGGTTTAGAAATCAAAATGCCATTTCAGGAGCAAATTCCAATTTCTATAAAGCTAATCTTAGTGGAAACTATTACTGCATTATTACAGATACATTTTCAAACTGCAGCAGTTCATCAGATACAGTCAACGTCACGCTTACTTCCCTTAAGCATTTGAAAGAAGAAGAATCAATTCGAGTGTTTCCAAATCCTACAAAAGGAAAGTTGACCATCAGTATTGATCAGGATCAGAATATATTTTCAGCATCGATATTAAATTTAAAAGGTCAAACATTAAAAACATTTGAAACATCAAGCTCAAAACAACTAATTCTCAATTTAGAGAGTCTTGATAACGGACTTTATTTCTTGAGGCTTTATGGTAAAGATGAAACGCTAACAAAAATGGTCATTCTTAAAAAATGAGATACATCGGGATATTAATTCTTTTTTTAACCTTTAACTTGAGTTTTGCTCAGGAAAAAGAGGATGTTGTTATTTTTAAGCTATTTCCGGACTTGGGCCCTCATTGTTTTCCTGATAAGATAAATCTACCAAGTTTAACATTCTTAAATTCAATAGGTGAATTGCGGCAAAAGTTCCCACATCACCAATTTGTAAATGCTAAACGGAATGGAAATACAACCGGGCTTGCAACCGTTTATGAGCTTAACTTAGACGATCCACAGCAAAGAGACAAGATCATTCATTACTTGAATGGACTAGATGAAATTGTTTATGCTGAACCGGAAACAATACAGCAACTCACCTATACTCCAAATGATCCGAAAATTATCGATCAATATTACTTGAACGCACTGAGGGTTTTTGATGGCTGGGACATTGATAAAGGAGACAGTACTATTGTTATTGCCATTACGGATACGGGAACAGATTTAGATCACCCCGAACTTATCAATCAGTTGGCACTAAATAAAGATGATACAATAAATGGCTTAGATGATGATTTTGATGGGTATATCGACAATTATTTCGGTTGGAATGTAGCAAGTAATTCTAATAATGTCAGCTTTGAAAATTCAGGGCATGGAACCAATGTAGCGGGAATTGCCTGTGCAAGAGTTGACAATCAATTTGGAATGAGTGGCATAGGGTTTAAGACAAAATTTTTGACTGTACGAATTGACCTGCCTAATGGACAATTAAGTAATGCTTACGAGGCTATTGTGTATGCTACCGATCAAGGGGCTGATATTATTAACTGTTCTTGGGGAAGTTATACACGAAGCAGTTATGCCCAAGATGTTGTTAACTATGCTACAAGTAATGGTGCCTTAATCGTTGCAGGTGCCGGGAACAATGGGATATCGAACAAGTTTTACCCAGCTGCTTATGAAGAGGTTATTGCTGTTGGCCAAACCGAGTTTAATGATACGATAAGAACTGTATCCAACTATGGACACTGGTTAGACTTATTTGCACCCGGAGATGCTATTATCACTACTAATGTAATAGGTGGTTTTGGATACAATGGTGGTACATCAATGGCTTCTCCTATGATAGCAGCCTGCGCCGCTTTAGTAAAGAGTCAAAACCCCAATTTTACTCCAGAACAGATAGCACAACGTCTTTTCATAAGTGCAGATAATATAGAGGGTTTGACTCCAACCAATCGAGTAGACCAATCTGGTTATGGACGTGCCAACTTATATAGAGCGCTTAATGAAACGAATCGACCTTCTATTGAGTTTACCGAACGTAACATCGATTTAAAAATAAAAGACAATTCATTCTCAGTAGGAGATACGGTTTTGATCAGTGGAAAATTTATCAATTACCTTGCATCTACAAACAACGCTACAGCAACACTTAGTACAGCAAGCACTTTGGTTGAAGTGCTAAATCCGCTAAAGAATCTAGGGACTCTAAATACATTAGACACCATCTCCATTGATAATCAACCTTATCTTGTTCGTGTAAAATCAAACATCGACTTCAATACAGAGATCGTATTTTTTATTGACTACTCTTATAATGGTTTTTCTAAAAGACAGCGCTTTGATTTCAACTTTGCGCAAGATTACATCACTTTAAAAGAGAACAAGCTCACGCATACATTTTCTTCTAGTGGAAGTATTGGTTTTTCAGGAGCAAACTCTAACCTTGGTGAAGGCATTGTTTTTAATGATAACAACTACCTTTTGTTTGAAGGAAGCTTTGTTTTGGGCAATTCTGCTGATTATGTAGCCGATAAATTTAGAAATACGAGTTCCACAAAAGATGCTGATTTTTCTACTCTTGAGAAAATAAGGGTTATTCACCCCAATAAAGCTGATGTGGAGCTGCGGACATCATACAATGATCATAATCACCCGCAGTTTAAAGACATCAGTATCTCGCAGCATAACTACATCTTTAGAAATAGCCCCAATGACCAGTCTTTAATATACGTTTACTATATACAAAACAATGGCAATACCACTATAAATGATCTGCATGCAGGTATTCTGCTTGACTGGGACATCAACAATTATCTTCAAAACAGGATAATCTATGATGCATCACGAAAAATGGGAATCTCTTATCACATTGACTCCAATCTTTTTTGCGGAATAAGACTATTAACGGATGATTTAAATGCGATACATTATGGTATAGAGAATACAGCCAGTGGAGATGGAAATATAAATACATCTGATGGCTTCTCTGATGCTGAAAAGTACTTTGTAATAAGTAATAATAAAGCATCTGCAGGATTTAATTCCGGCTCAGGTCTCGATGTGATTGATGCCCTTTCAACAGAAACTTTTAGTTTGGCGCCAGATTCTAGTAAAACGATTTCATTTTTGATTAGTGTTGATACTTCTCTTGCCGAATTAACTGTAAAATCAGATTCTGTTCAAAACACTTTTAATCAACTCGCATTAGATATCATAGAACTGCCCAAGCCAACTAACCGATCAAATGGTTTAAGTCTGTTCCCTAACCCTATTGCCAATCAAACTTTAAATGCTTTATTAACGCTTGAAAACAGTTCAAAGCTTAAGATAGAAGTATACAACCTAAAAGGACAGTTGATTTATGAATCAGAAAAAAGGACATATAGTAAAGGGAGACATTTGATTTCGGTTCCAATTAATGCGTTGAAAACTGGTGTATACTTTTTTCAAATCATCGGTGATAATTTAAAATTTGAAGATAAATTCGTGGTGTCCTCAATTAAGGACTAATGGCAAAAGTTAGATACCTAGAAGTAAATAAACCAAATAAAGGAAGAAGATTTGCGATTGGTGATATCCATGGGTGTTCTAAAACATTTAAAGCAGTCCTAAAACAAATCAATCTTAATCATGATGACCAGCTTTTCATCATGGGAGACATGATTAACAGGGGGCCTAAAAGTGACAAGGTCCTTGACCGTATCATCAAACTTAGAGGAAAAGGTTTTCAAGTTTTTATCTTGAAAGGAAATCATGAAGACATGGTGCTTAAAGCGAATAAACAAGGTCAAGAATCCTTGATGCGTTTACTAAGCATATACAAGTCTGAATGCTTAGCCATCAATGGACAACTTAATCCCGTTTATGAAGATTTACTCGATCATGCCTATCACTACTTCATTCTTGATGATTTCTATTTGGTTCATGCCGGGTTCGACTTTTCTAAACCGAACCCATTTGAAGACACCAGGTCAATGATGTACATCAAAGACTTTAAACCCAATAAGATCAAACTCAATGACAAAAGAGTTGTATTGGGTCATTCACCCAGAAGTATTGGAGAAATAATACACCGATTAAAAAGTGATAGACGAAAAATCCATATTGATAATGGCTGTATCAATCACAAAACGATAGGACAGGGAAATTTAATCTGCCTTAATTTAGATACTTTAGGCATCACACTACAGCAAAATTTAGACAAAAAAAATCCGGCCAAATAGCCGGATTTTCTTAATCAATTAATCATCCTAATTTACAAAGCATTAACTGCCTTAGTTAACTTAGATTTTAAATTTGAGGCTTTGTTGTCATGAATGATGTTTCTTTTTGCTAGACGATCAATCATACTAATGACTTTTGGCAAATTTGTCTGAGCCTCTTTTTTGTCAGATGTTTCCCTCAGTTTCGCAATAGCATTACGTGTTGTTTTTGCGTAATACCTATTGTGAAGGTTTCTTTTTCTAATTTGTCTTATTCTCTTAAGAGCTGACTTATGATTAGCCATAATTCAATAATGTTTTGCAGTCCGTAGGGGAATCGAACCCCTGTTACCAGGATGAAAACCTGGCGTCCTAACCCCTAGACGAACGGACCGTTTATTCTTCCTAAAAATTAGGAGTGCAAATGTAAAAGAATTTATCTTTATAATAAAAGAAAAAAAAAGTTTTTTTCTGCTCCGTCAAAACTACCACACAAGTCCCTTGATTACATAGATTTAATCGTCTTCAAAAGAAAATTTGTAGCCTAACCTTTTCCCTGTTTTTAATTGCATAGAAGAAGACTCTACAAGCAATTGTCCCACCTTGATTTCCTGCACTTCTTGGTATGGGGGAGTAAATAAATCAAAACCCATAGAATAGAGAATGGAATGCTGTATTATGTCTTGAATTGCAGATTCAGAAATCGTTTCATTTATAAAATCATTATGAATAAAGTTCAGTTTACGTCTTCCTTCTACAAAAAAGTGGTTTTCTTTATTGATAAACACTCTGCCTATCAAATATGCCGAATCCTCATACCGATTGTATTTCATGGAGTCAGCTAGAAAATTATAGATGTTTATAATGCCACAATAGCTTCTGCTTCGATCTTCTTTTAAATATGAAGTTTTGAATACCGCATGTTGAGGGTCAAAATCAAATACATTGGTATGCATCTTAAACATGATGATATCCCCTCCTATCTTTAAATGATATTCAAACTGCCCCTTTTCCTTGTATTCTATTGAAACAGTTGTATCCAGTTCTTCAACCTCAGATTGTAACTGAATAATCAATTGTTGTGCTATAGTCTCAAATACTTGGAAGGCTTTATACGTATTTCTATAGATCTCTTGCTTAAGTGCAGCCTTATTTTTGACCGTTTGGAGTATTTCTTCGTAATGCGCTCCTTTTTCCATAATTAATATGCTTTGGCAAAAACAACTCTACCTTTTGAAGGCTTACCACTTACCATACATTTCCCCTCTTCGGCCTTGGTTTTAAAAGGAATGCATCGAATTGTAGCCTTCGTTTCTTTTTGAATTTGTTCCTCCGTTTCTGCTGAACCATCCCAATGCGCATACACAAATCCGCCCTTTTTATCGATTAGGGTTTTAAACTCTTCATATGTATCAGCCACATGACTGTTCTCTTCTCTAAAGTCAACTGCCTTCGTATATAAATTTTCCTGAATGTTCTCTAATAAATGCTTTACCTTCGCTACAATGTCTTTCTGATTATAGATGGCTTTTTCCAAGGTATCCCTTCTTGCTATCTCCACAGATTCATTTTCAAGGTCACGGGGGCCCATAGCCATTCGAATAGGAACTCCTTTAAATTCGTATTCGGCAAATTTCCATCCGGGCTTATGTGTATCTCTATCGTCCAATTTTACAGAGATTCCCGCTTTCTCTAATTCATCCTTCAGAACATTTAGTCTACCCACTACGGCTTCATACTGTTCCTGATTTTTATAAATGGGAACCATGGCCACTTGAAAAGGTGCTAGTTTAGGAGGTAACACTAAACCATTATCATCGGAATGAGTCATAATTAGTGCTCCCATCAATCGAGTACTTACACCCCAAGATGTTGCCCATACATGCTCTTGCTTACCTTCTTTAGTCGCATATTTCACATCAAATGCCTTAGCAAAATTTTGTCCTAAAAAGTGAGAAGTCCCGGCCTGCAATGCCTTTCCGTCTTGCATTAAAGCCTCAATACAATACGTATCTTCTGCACCCGCAAAACGTTCGCTTTCACTTTTTATCCCTTTAATTACAGGCATAGCCATAAAACGCTCTGCAAATTCTGCATAGATATCCAGCATCGTTTTAGTCTCTTCCAGGGCTTCTTCTTTTGTTGCATGAGCTGTATGTCCCTCTTGCCATAAGAACTCCGCTGTTCGTAGAAACAATCGTGTTCGCATTTCCCATCTCACCACATTGGCCCATTGATTAACTAATATCGGTAAGTCCCTATAGGATTGTATCCAGTTCTTATATGTGTTCCAAATAATCGCTTCACTTGTCGGCCTAACTACAAGTTCTTCTTCTAGTTTTGCTTCAGGGTCTACTTTTAGTTTCCCCTTATTCTCTTCATCCGTTTTGAGTCGATAATGAGTAACCACAGCACACTCCTTTGCAAAGCCCTCAGCGTTTTTTTCTTCTGCTTCAAACAGTGACTTAGGTACAAAAAGTGGAAAATAAGCATTCGTGTGTCCTGAAGCCTTAAACATGCGATCAAGTTGTTGTTGCATTTTTTCCCAGATGGCATAACCATAAGGCTTAATAACCATACATCCCCTAACCGCCGAGTGCTCAGCTAAATCTGCCCTATTTATGATCTCATTGTACCATTGAGAATAGTCTTCTTTTCTGCTTGTAAATCCCTTTGCCATTTTGTGGTATAAAATTTGTAACTCATCAAATAACTCATCGCAAAAATATTAATTATTAAGCGTGAGCATATTTAGAAACGAATAATATTCAGCATATGAAAACCCTAGTCAGAACTTCTCTTCTAATCTCAACATCTCTGTTGCTTTTCTCATGTAATAGCTATGTACCATATGCATATGATGACGCTTATTATACACCGGGTAACGATCCTGTGCAACAGGTAAAGAAGAACCCTAGAGAGGATTTTAATAAAACAAATGATATCTCTTACGATAATTCATACTCTAACCGTTATAACAATGGTTCAAACAACCAAAGTACACCTCCTTCTTATTACAGTCAAAATAGATATACAGAGGCTGAAAAAGCTGATAATGATTCATCAGCACAAAAAAGCAATCAATCTAATTTAAGTTATTCGCAACCATTACAAGTTGAGGAAGAATATTATGATCCTGCGTATGCGCAAACAGTAATTAATATTAACTCTCCTGTAAGAACATTTAATACTTATGATCCTTATGTTAGAGATAGAATTCTTTACACTTATGACCCTTTCTTCATTAATCCTACAATTTATGGGGCTTACTCTTTCTGGGATCCTTTTGTTCCCAGAACAATCTTTAGCCTCGGATGGAATCCGTGGAGTGGCTGGAACATGGGCTTTGGAATAGGTTGGGGTTGGAACAATTGGGCTTGGAATGCCGGATATTGTCCCGGATTTTATGATCCGTTTAATCCTTGGAGCAGATGGAATGCATGGAACCCTTATTCCGGTATCGGCTACGGCTATTCTCCTTATGTAAACGGCTATTGGAATGGTTATTACCATGGATTTTACGATGGTGCTTATTCAAACGGTATAGTAGAAAACGTTAGTGTTGGAGGAAGCCGGAGATATAATACCCCAAGAGGCAATAGAGGATCTATTTCATACAATAGAACAGGAACGAACACAATAAGACCTTCGTCAAACACCGGATCCAAGGCCAATTCTTCTTTGAGATCAGAAAGTCAAGTTTCGAAGTCAAGAAGTTTAAGACCTGATAATAAAAATGCTGAGAATCGACCAAACCAATTAGAGCAGAATCAGGCTAGAACAAACACTACTCCGAATAAATATAGAACTGAAAAAACGCCTAATACTTATCAAAGAAGTGAAACACGTCCGAATAATAATGCTCAACCATCAAATGGAACCGAGAGTAGACCTACAAATGGTGTTGAACAGCAAAGAGCTACTCAAAATTCAAGACCTAATTATTCAAGGCCACAACGAAACAACCAATACAATGAAACCCGGCCTACTCAACCCAGACAACAAACAAGGCCGGCAACCCGACCTCAACAATCTGCTCGACCAAGCAGAAATTATAACAATACTAGGCCCAGGTATACTCCAAGACCAAGTGTCAACCCGGGACGTTCAAGCTCAGGATCAAGTACACCAACAAGATCCCCTAATAGACCAACACGAAGATAATTATGAGAAAGATTGGATTATATTGTTTAATAACTGTTCTGTTTATCAGCAGTTTCATGTATGGGCAAAATAGCACAGATGCCCTCAGATTTTCAAGGTTTAACTACGAAGGAACTGCTCGGTTTCAAGCCTTAGGTGGCTCAATGGGAGCGGTTGGTGGAGATATTTCCAGTTTAGTTGTCAACCCGGCAGCGGTTGGTGTCTATCGAAACTCTGAATTTATTTTTTCCAATGCATTTTTTTTCAATGATCAGGAAAGTACTTTTAGAGGAAACTCAAGAAATGACAACAGGTTAAATTTCAATTTAGGGAACATCGGATTTGTTGGGGCTTATAAGGGAGACCCAAATGGATGGAAGAATTATTCATTCGCTGTTGGTTATAATCGAATCAATAGCTTTGCGGGTGAATATACCATTAACGGTTCGAACGTTCAAAGCAGTATTATAGATGATTATGTATTTGAATTAAATAACAGTCAGACCAGTGAATTGCAGGTATCTGAATATGCTTTTCCATTTGGCGCTTCGCAAGCCTACTGGATGTATCTTATTGATCCGGTTTCTGGTGGCTTTGAAAGATCTTTAATCTTCCAAGAATCTATAAATCAAACTAAAAAAGTAAATACCAGAGGTAGGCAAGGAGAAACTTTTTTTAGCTTCGGAGGAAATTATCTGGATAGATTCTATCTTGGCGGAACAATCGGAATTCAAAATTTACGTTATGAGCAAACCATCACTTTTACGGAGGATTATTCTTATGATCCTCCTCCACAACCAGGTGAGAGTCTGGCTACGGAATATGAAGAAGAAACGGAATTAATCACTACCGGAACAGGAATTAATTTTAAGCTTGGTGGTATATTTAGAGTAACCAATCAACTTCGAATAGGAGCATCTGTACACTCTCCTACTTTTTTTGGAATGACGGAAAGTTTTGAGTTTAATTCAAAAGCTAATTTCTCTGATACCGCATACACTTCTGACGAAGGCATAACTAATTATAATTACAGATATCGAACACCAACACGGTATAATGCAAGTATTGCTTATGTATTAGGAAACAAAGGTTTGATCAATATTGATTATGAATACGTCGACTTTTCTACATCAAGGTTTAATGACACTAGAGAGTTTCAATATGATTATTCATATTCAAACGAAGAAATACAAGATTTCTTAAAGGGAACACACAATTTGAGAGCCGGTTTGGAGGTGAAAGTAGAACCATTCGTTATTAGAGGAGGGGTTCGATACGAAGAAAACCCCTATCAAAGTAAAGTGATTCAATTTAACCCCGATGAAAATCGAATGACCTATTCTATTGGTGGAGGCTTTAGAGCGAAAAACTATACCTTAGACCTCGCTTATGTTAATTCAAATCTGCAAAGAATAGATAATCTATATCTTACATCAGATGCCGCTTCGAAGATAGATCAAAGAAGTCATCAACTTGTATTCTCATTGGGCTGGAAATGGTAAAACTATTTTCTCCGTTTGAGGTAAATTTGATCACCGGCTTTTAACTTCTTTTCTCTGGAGATGGAATTCCATTTTTCCAATTTCCCAATCTTCACTCCATGTCTTTGAGAAATATCCCATAGAGTTTCGCCATGCTCCACGATGTGGATAGCTTCTTTGGCTTTGCTTCTCTTGGGCTGTAAAAACAAGTGCCCCACTTCATTTATGGCTTTACCCTCAGGCCATTCGTTGTATTTATACAGTTGCCACAAGCCCATATTTAACTCTTCTGCTATCTTTTCAAAAGAGTCGCCCTCCTTAAGTTTTATGTACTTGATGTTGTTTTCATGCAAGAAAATCTCGTGACTTCCTTTTCTTTTAGAACTCAACTTAGAAGGTGTTTTCTTTGATTTACTTGGCTTTGGGGTTTTCTTCTTTTTTGTCTTGGCAGCATCGTATTGAGACAAGCCATTTTCTTCTATAATTCGGATTAATAATTCAGGGTATTTAGGATTAGTAGCATAACCGGCCTTCTTTAGTCCTCTAGCCCATCCTTTATAGTCCGTAATTTTTAACTCAAATAGAGCGGCATATCGTTTTCGTTTTAAAAACTCAGAATGATCTCGGTACGATTCTAGTACTGATTTGTACTTTCTAAAACATTCGTCTTTTTCATCATCATCTTGAATGAATGTTGCTCCATTCCAGTCTGAATGGCATTTTATTCCAAAATGATTATTGGCATATCTGGCTAATGCGCTATTTCCATCTCCAGACTCTAAAATGCCTTGGGCAAGAGTAATACTTGCGGGCACTCCACTTCTGTGCATCTCTTTGATGGCTTCATCCTTATACCTTTCAATATACTCGGCCCTTGTGATACGTTTGCTTCCCGGTTGAGCTTTTAGAAAAAATGGCAAACCGACAAATAATAAAATCAGGAGATGTTTCATTTCTCCAAAATTATTCTGTCCTCCTACTTTTTGCAAAGCAGGATTAACAAAGTATTAACAATGCTTTTTTAATGAAACTTAATTTTAGTATTTCCTTGCAATCCACCAGTATGAATCAGTAATATCTTAGAATTAGGTTTGATTCTCTTTTTTTGTATCATGTCTACTAAACCAAACAACATCTTAGCAGTATAGACTTGATCTAACTGAAGTCCGGTTTCACTGTATATCTTTTGCATAAAGTCCAGGAGCATTGTATCACATTTTCCAAAACCTCCGAAATGATATTCCTCAATTAGATGATACGGGGCATGTTTACTTGGTAGATGCTGCTCTATTTCTTGCTCTAGAAAGTAACCTCCTTTCAAGGCAGAAAATACCAGACAAGTACAATTTTGCAATTTTCTAATAATGCCGGCCGCTGTTGTTCCTGTTCCGGCTGGTACACAAACATAGTCATAACTAAAATCACTTATTTCCTCAATGATCGTTTCACAGCCCTTTACTCCAAGATCATTTGCACCACCTTCAGGTATTAAATAAAATGAACCAAACCTTTGCTTTAATTCCTCTAAAAATTCTTGGTTGGTCTTATTTCGATAAGTGGTTCTATCAACAAAAATAAGATGCATTCCATGTTCCCGAGCTTGATCTAAAGTTGCATTACTGACTTCTTCACCCCGAATGATTCCAATTGATTTGATTCCTAAAATAGTTGTTGCATAAGCTGTAGCAGCTATATGGTTAGAGTATGCACCACCAAAAGTCAATACCGTATCATGCCCTGTATTCAATGCTTTCTCAAGGTTAAGTTTAAGTTTCCTCCATTTATTGCCGGATATTATAGGATGTATTAGGTCGTCTCGTTTGACATCTAGCTCAAACTCTTCAGACGATTCAAGTCTTAAAGAGATTGAATGAATCGGACTTGGAATATTCAATTGAAATGACAAGAAGCTATTCTTTTTTTTGAGTTCAAAACAGATGGATACTTTTGTAAAATGGATGGTTTTTCACCTTTTCAAAAATATGATAAAGAAGATTACTATTTAAGTACTGAGGGTTACATCGTCTTTACTGAAAAATACCACTTAAAAAGGGGCTATTGTTGTGAAAACGGATGTAAGCACTGCCCATATAAAAAGAAAAACACTATCCATAAAAGAAGGAGATTCTAGCCTAGTCCCATATGATACTATCCCAATTCTTTCCCTTATGCTTTTGTTTAATCATAAAAGCCATGATTATACGATACTGCCAGTTTTTTGTATCGAATGATTGGCCACGAAATCCCTTACCAAAAGGCAAAACGAATGTATTTCTCCGAATTGAGAGATTCATCTTACCAATCTTATAGCCAAGCCCATACTCATAACCTACATTAAGCGTATTAAAGCTAGAGGTAGCAGACCTTATTGAGCTCTCTTGATCAATTCTATAACCTACATAATAGGTATAACTTATAGTGGGGCCTAATAAAATTTGAGTACGCTTTTGCGATAGGACTATTTTAGAATTGAGCTCGAAACGATAAAATATAAAATTCAAATTTAATAGGCTCTTTTTTCCATTAGAAGCATCGACAGCAGCATTCAAGTAAGAGTTACATTGACATATTGTACTCTCAAATAGTGCACTCAACTTAGGATCCCACCCCCTTTTTGTTTGATCTTTAGGTGGTCCCATAGAATATTGCATCCCAATACCAAACCCAGGCCCTATTCTACTTTCTCTTACGAATAAACTATTTGAAATCAGGTTAGTTTGAGGCAAAAACTTATTGGCTTGAAAACTTGCGTGAAAACCAAACTCATACATTTGTGCCTTACCACTCTTCACAAGAAATAGGATAAGAAAAATCAAAATGATCCTGTAAGTGCAGTAATTATTCAACTCTAATACGTTTCTAAATTCAATTTAAAAGTAAAATTAAGCTCTTTTAGTCTGCATGACCTCACTTTCTTACCCTTTTTAGAAGATACTTCATAGACAGGTGCAATCAACCCTTTTTCTGTTGCTTTTTTCCTATAGAACTCTTCCTTTGTCAGCTCAATTGGGTAAACCAAATTTACTTTTGGAGGTATGTTTTCGAAGCAGGTCCAGAGGTGAATAAAAGAGGCCACTTCTTGTTCATGAATTAAATTGACCGGTAAGTTTCCGCCTAGCAAACCTTTCTTTCCCGTTATTGAATAAATTGGGTGACGATTTTTTCCAATTAAGCCTCCTAACCTTAAAAAGGTACAATGCGTATGTTTCTTCAGCACTTTCTTCTCTATTTCAAAAAGAGTCTTACCATTTTTAGTCTCCGGAAGCGGAGTTGTGTTTTCATCTACTACACCTTGTTTGGTTCCATAAACAGAAACAGAACTACAGAACAGGATTTTTATTTTAGGATAATGATTATGAATTTCCTCTATTAATCTCAAACAACATTTCTCATACTGGTCTAAAGAGGAAGGTGGTATTGTAAAGATGAGATGTGAACATTTATTCAGTTCCATCCTATAGTCCCTTAAGTTAAAATTATTAAGATCAAATTTTAATTGGTGATGATGATATCTTGCTTTTATGCTTCGTGAAAGGCTAAAAGCCTTTTCGGGTGGAATATTCCAAAGCTCATATACTCTTTGTGATAGCCAACCAAATCCTAAAAATCCAATTTTGTTCATCTAATTTTTAAATACTTTTGTTCGCTGATTATAAAAGATGTCATACGATTTCCATAAAGATAAGGCCACTTATATTACTTATCAGCAAGAAAATGCTGAACGTTTTGTGATTCCATTTATTGAAAAAACGCTTTCAATAAATAATAAAACAAGTGTAATGGAGATTGGTTGTGCAGAGGGAGGGGTATTAAATGCTTTTCTGGAAAAAGGCTGCAAAGGAGTTGGAGTTGAGCTAATGGAAAGTCGATATAAAAGAGCTCAAATCGTTTTGGAAAAACATCTTTCATCCGGACAAGCAAGGTTGATCAATAAAAACATCTACGATGTTGATATTGACAAAGAGTTTCCAGAAAAATTTGATCTTATTGTTTTGAAAGATGTTATTGAGCATATTCATGACCAAGATAAGGTCATGAATAAGTTACGTGATTTTTTAAAGCCCGGAGGACATATCTTCTTTGGATTCCCTCCATGGTATATGCCTTTTGGAGGGCATCAACAAATTGCTTCTTCAAAGTTTTTATCTAAGCTTCCTTATTATCACGTCCTTCCAACATTTATCTACAAATCAATTCTCAAGCTGTTTGGAGAAAGTGATCGAACGTTCGCTGAATTAATTGAAATTAAAGAAACAGGGATTAGCATTGAGAAGTTTCATCAAATCGTAAGAAGTAATCAGTATCGCATACGGGATGAAATCTACTATCTGATTAATCCAATATACTTGTATAAATTTAATTTAAGACCTAGAGTCTTATGGCCGATCTTTTCTAAGTTGAAATGGCTAAGAAATATTTATACCACTTGTTTGTATGTATTGATTCAAAAAGAAACTTAGTTCAACCCTCTTTCCCTTTTTATCTTCTTTACTTCTTTCTCAACTGCATTTTTATTGTCTTTGTATGCAGCCATGTAATGAGAAAATAATCCAAATCCCCACCCTAGTGTTGGGTAAATTGGCCAATAGCCGTCATAATGCCCGTGTTGTGCTCTCGTAAAAAACCAAAAGCCCCAGATCAGAAGGTTTATAATTACATAAGTTCTTGCGTGTGACTTAAAGTTCACTCTAGCTTCAGCTTCTTCATAAAGCTTTTGTTCTTCAAAATTCTTGTCTTCCATTTTTTTAATTTTTAGTGAATATGATCTTGTAACCTACATTAATGATAAACCCATTTGAAAAAATGGGTTCTGTCGGAAGTTTATCGGCATGAATGCCATTGCCCATACCTCCCAATTCTATAAAATAAGCATTGTAATTGTCAAAGTTGAATTGAAAGCCAAACAAACCATAACCTCCAATACCAAAAGACGCTTTAGACAGTTTAGAAGAAGGCACAAGTCCAACAATTCCTCCTTCACCATAAGCGATTATTCCTTGTGTAATTTCTGATTTATACCCAATTACGCCAATCTGTGCGTTATAATATGGCTCCCAAACTGTTTTTTGCTGATCGACAAACTGATGAAACATAAGGTTTGACCTTAATGTTATAGCAACATACGATTTGATTAAATAAGGACTGGTAAAATTCAGCCCTAATCCAAAATCATTTTGATATTCGCTCAGATGAAAGCCAATCTCACTACCTTTTTCTTGTGCCTTAGCATAAGCAATGGAAAAAACAACAAGTAATATAAAAGCACCTTTTTTCATTGTTTCTTATTTAAATTCATTTCAAAAAAAGGATACTTTGATCCATTCATATCAAAGTCGCCCACCTCTTTCCAATACTTTTCATCAGCATTAATTGTATATATCACTGTTCCTGAAGGCGTAGGAATAGTCCATTCCCATTTTCCATCTTCAATTTGATGTAATTCATATTTACCTTCTCTACCGTCACCAAGGAAGCTCGTCATGAAATACCCTCCTTTAGGATTAACTGATATTATAGCATAAGCATCATGTATTATTTTATCTTCCGATTTTCCAATACCATGAACTATAATTATAGTCGAATCTAAATCATACTTTACGATCTCTTGTTGTGTAAACACTTCTTTTTTTCGAGTTTGAGAATCCATGGCCCATCCACTTCCTTCCCAGTTTCCTATCATCCAGTTAAGCGCTTTTAATTTGTTCTTATTTTCAGCATTGTAATAGGTATTTTGAGCATTTCCGGCAATACCGGCGAACAACACCATTATGATTACGCAATTTTTCATTTGTCCTTATTTATATACGTTTTTAAATGATTTACATATTTCTCAAATGCTTCAATTCCCTTACTTGTAATTTGACAAGTCGTTAATGGTCGTTTCCCCTTAAAGGATTTAGAAACTTTTATATACCCCGCTTTCTCTAGCTTATCTATCTGAACACTAAGATTTCCGGCAGTAGACTCTGTCTTTTCTTTAATAAAAACAAAGTCAGCAGACTCTACACTAATAAGTAAAGAAATGATCGCCAGCCTGAGTTGACTATGTAAAAGGGGATCTAATGACTTAAACATAACGTTTGTTTGATTTAGCCAAAAGATGCCCCGGGACTATGTATGATGCTATGATTGCCACCATAATTAAGAGAAGTTGTTCCGGAAAAGATTGGTAAAAGGCAAGCACTCCACATATCCAGGCGATTACTCCTCCTACTCTTAGAGGATTAAACTTTAATATTCCTCCACTAACAAAAGTGCCCAAGCCGTATAACAACATAATAATCGGATAGGAGAACTCGACACCTATTCTGCCCATTCCAAAAAGCACTGCCAATAATGTTATTAGAAATGCAAACCACAAATTCTTCATTGCTCGTTCCGGATAGGTTGTCACTGTCTTTTTCTTATCCTTTCTATATCCTACAATAATCGAAACTACTCCGCCAAGAGTCATCAGAATTGGCCAAGCGACCCAATGATGAGGATATTCCGTATACATCAGAAGTATATAATTTACTGCGGCAGCTACCAAGACCAACCATCCCCATATCAAATAAAAGATGCTTCCTTCACTAATGTTTCCTTTTGCGGCTTGTATCATTTCTTCAATGAGTTCTAGATTTTTCTTCTCTTCCATTTTTATTTTTTTATAAATACATTGCAAATGTAAACTAGTTTATAATATAAACCAAATAAATTAAAAAAAACCTCCTGAAATGAATTCAAGAGGTTTCAATTTAAGCTAGAACCTCAGCGACTTTGTCAGCCGCTTCCTGAAGTAATATTGCTGAATGGACTTTAAGTCCTGATTCATCTATGATTTTCTTAGCCTCTTCAGCATTTGTTCCTTGCAGTCTTACAATAATAGGTACAGGAATATCGCCGATGTTCTTATATGCATCAACTACACCTTGTGCCACTCTATCGCACCTTACAATACCGCCAAAAATATTCACTAAAATGGCTTCAACATTGGGATCCTTTAATATAATTCTGAAGGCCTTTTCAACTCTTTCAGCATTTGCTGTTCCACCAACATCCAAGAAGTTCGCAGGATTTCCGCCACTCAATTTAATAATGTCCATAGTGGCCATGGCTAAGCCTGCACCGTTCACCATGCAACCCACATTACCATCCAGGTTAACATAATTCAGTCCTGCTTCACCCGCTTCAACTTCAGTGGGATCTTCTTCTCTCTTGTCTCTCATCGCTTCCAAATCAGCATGTCTAAACAGAGCATTATCATCCAAAGTCACTTTTGAATCAACAGCTATTATTTTATTATCAGAAGTCTTCAGCACAGGGTTAATCTCAAACAAGCTTGCATCTATGCTCTCATATGCTTTATAAAGTGCAAAAACAAATTTGACCATCTGCTTAAAGGCATTACCTGAAAGACCTAAATTAAATGCGATTTTTCGTGCCTGAAAACCTTGTAATCCAACTGACGGATCTATTTCTTCTGTAAAGATCAAATGAGGAGTCGCTTCTGCAACGGCTTCAATATCCATTCCTCCCTCGGTAGAATACATGATCATGTTACGACCATTTGCTCTATTCAACAATACACTCATGTAAAATTCTTCGGTCTCAACCTCTCCGGGATAATAAACGTCTTGGGCTACCAAAACCGAGTGTACGGTTTTTCCTTCAGCCGATGTTTGAGGAGTCACTAATTGCATGCCTAAAATTTGATTGGCAATCTCCTTTACATCTTCTAAAGACTTGGCCAACTTAACACCTCCGCCTTTTCCACGTCCTCCTGCATGAATCTGCGCCTTAATCACCCACCATTCGGTACCTGTCTGTTCGTTCAACTTTTTAGCAGCCTCAACAGCAGCTTCCGGAGTTTCAGCTACTATCCCTTCTTGTATTGCAACGCCAAAGCCTTTTAAAGTTTCTTTAGCCTGATATTCATGAATATTCATCGAATTGTTTTTTCAAAATTTGAACACCAAAAGTAATTGAATTGGTGGCAATACAAAAGGAAACAATTCGATTTTTAGGCGCATTTTATTCACTAATTTAGAAGCCATTTATGTTAAAGGCAAAGAATATAAATAAGTCATTTGGCAGTCTGGATATACTTAAAGGAATAAACCTCGAGATCAATCAAGGTGAAATTGTTTCGATTGTGGGTAGTTCCGGTGCCGGTAAAACAACATTGCTTCAGATACTTGGCACCTTAACTAGTATAGATAGCGGTGAACTTTATTACAAAGATCGCCTGGTATCTTCCTTAAACCAAAAACAGATCTCCAAATTCAGAAATGAAAACATCGGTTTTGTATTCCAATTTCATCATTTATTGCCCGAGTTCACCGCTATAGAGAATGTGATGTTACCTTCTTTGATTAAAGGAGATTCAAAACCAAAAGCAACTCAAAGAGCAGAGGAGTTATTGGAAAAACTCAACCTTTCTGATCGATTGCATCATAAGCCTTCTCAATTATCCGGAGGTGAACAACAAAGAGTATCTACTGCCAGAGCTTTAGTCAACTCACCTGAGATTATCTTTGCAGACGAACCTTCAGGCAATCTTGATAGTCAAAATGCTCAAGATTTGCATCAGCTTTTCTTTGATCTACGAAAAGAAATTAACCAAACATTTGTTATCGTTACTCACGACGAACATTTAGCAGGATTGTGTGATAGAACGATATCTATCAGAGACGGTATCTTATTTTAACAAAAAAATCCAACTTTTATCTCTAACTTTGATATATATTATTGTATATCAACAACATATATATTATCTTTAAACATTAACAGTATAAAAATGAAAAAGATTCTTTTATCTATTTGTTCAGCACTAATTTGCTTGACCTCATTCTCACAAGCAGCTATTGATGTCGGAATTGTTTCAATCGACTCCTTAACTAGTGATTGTGGTTTAAGTAGCTCAGAGAAAGTATGTGTGAAAATTAAAAATTTTGGCTCGAATACCATATCCAACTTTCCTGTTGAAATTTCTGTAAATAGCGCCACCCCTATAAATGAGACAGTATCAGCAAGTATACTTCCGGGTGATAGCTTAGTTTATTGCTTTAATACCACTTTAAACTTAAGTGTACCGGGAACCTATTCCTTAATAGCAAATACTTTAGCAACAGGTGATGCAAATGCAAATAATGACAGTAGTTATTTAAGCATTATACATATCCCTATAGTTAATACTTATCCCTATTTAGAAAACTTTGAAAATGGCAATGGTGGTTGGATATCCGGGGGTATAAACTCAACTTGGGCACTCGGAACCCCTGCTGCCACAGTTATTAATTCCAACCCTGTAGGGAGAGGAGTTAATTCTTGGGTGACTAACCTGACAGGAAACTATAACAATGATGATGCTTCATGGGTTCTTGGTCCTTGTTTTGATTTTAGTAATCTATCGTTTCCTCAAATTAAGATGGAAGTATGGTGGAGTTCAGAATTTTCTTGGGATGGAGCAGTATTACAATATTCTATTGATGCTGGCACATCTTGGCTGGACATTGGTCTATTTGGAGATCCAAATAATTGGTATACTGACTCAACTATAAATGGACTTGCGGGGCTAGGAAGCACTCAACATGGTTGGACAGGTATTGGCAATAACAGTTCAGGAGGATGGGTTCTTGCCGAACATGATCTAAGTAGCCTTGGAGGGTTTTCTTCTGTTTTATTGAGAGTTGCTTTTGGTTCTGATGGATCTGTCCAAGAAGAAGGATTTGCTTTTGATAATGTGTTGATTCAAGAGGCTCCTTCAACAGACATTGCTGTTGTAGGTATAAGCAGTCCCAATTCTGGTTGTGGTTTATCTAATGATTCGGTTACCGTTTGTTTTTCAAATGTAGGGACAACTAATATAACAAATGTTCCTCTTAATTATACCATTAATGGAGGATCTTCGGTAACAGATACAGCATTCGTTACAATATTTCCGGGAGATACCCTTTGTTTTACATTTGATAGCTTAGCCAATTTATCTACAGTAGGAACTTACACCATCAATGTATTCTCATCTGTAACCGGAGATGGAAATTTATTAAATGACAGTAAATCGACAAATGTGACAAACATTCCAATTTTGTCAACTTTCCCATATTTTGAAGATTTTGAGAATGGTTCAGGAGGATGGATTTCTAACGGAATAAACAATTCATGGGTATTAGGTACGCCCTCAGGCTCAGTCATTAATTCTTCTTCAGGTTCCGGCTTTAATTCTTGGGTAACCAACCTAACGGGTAATTATAATAACGATGAAGAATCTTATGTTATAGGTCCCTGTTTTGACTTCACAAATTTAGCTGCACCTCAGATCAAAATGGATGTCTGGTGGAATGCAGAGTTCTCTTGGGATGGAATCGTTCTCCAATCATCTACTGATGGTGGAGCAAGCTGGCAGAATGTGGGTGCTTATTTGGATCCTAATAACTGGTATACAGACAATACTATTGCTGGCTTGGCCAATATCGCTCCTGCTCAGGAAGGATGGTCAGGAAGAAACTCTACAGGTAACGGTTCAGCTGGATGGGTGCTTGCGGAGCATGATTTAAATGGCCTTGGCGGGATTTCAGGCGTCTTGTTAAGAGTCGCCTTTGGTTCGGATGGATCGGTTATAGATGAAGGTTTTGCTTTTGACAATGTATTGATTCAAGATGCTCCTGCAACTGATATTGCAGTGTTAAGTATAAGTAGTCCTAATTCAGGTTGTGGGTTGTCAAGTGATTCAATTACTGTTTGTTATACAAATGCAGGTAGTGCTAATGTTACTAATGTACCTTTTAATTATGTGATAAATGGAGGAACACCTGTGACAGATACTGCTTTTGTTACGATTTTACCAGGAGATACACTTTGCTTTACATTTAACACTATTGCTAACCTTTCTACTCCAGGTACTTATAATTTTGATGTGTATTCAACTGTAGTGGGAGACGGAAGCCCTCTAAATGATTCTATAAGTAAAGCTGTAGAGAACATCCCAATTTTGACAACATTCCCATATTTTGAAGATTTTGAGAATGGTTCTGGAGGATGGATTTCTAACGGTACAAACAATTCTTGGGCATTAGGTTCACCTGCTGCTACAGTCATTAACTCCTCACCTTCTGGCTTTAATTCTTGGGTAACCAACCTAACGGGTAATTATAATAACGATGAAGAATCTTATGTTATAGGTCCCTGTTTTGACTTCACAAATTTAGCTGCACCTCAGATCAAAATGGATGTCTGGTGGAATGCAGAGTTCTCTTGGGATGGAATCGTTCTCCAATCATCTACTGATGGTGGAGCAAGCTGGCAGAATGTGGGTGCTTATTTGGATCCTAATAACTGGTATACAGACAATACTATTGCTGGCTTGGCCAATATCGCTCCTGCTCAGGAAGGATGGTCAGGAAGAAACTCTACAGGTAACGGTTCAGCTGGATGGGTGCTTGCGGAGCATGATTTAAATGGCCTTGGCGGGATTTCAGGCGTCTTGTTAAGAGTCGCCTTTGGTTCGGATGGATCGGTTATAGATGAAGGTTTTGCCTTTGACAATGTGTTAATTCAAGACGCTCCTGCCAATGACATGGGTGCTTATTTATTGAGCAGACCAATAACTGGCTGTGGTTTAAGTTCAGCTGATTCAGTTGAGGTATGCATTGTTAATTACGGTTCACAAGCAGCAAGTAACTTCTCTGTAGGCTTTATCTTTAACTCGGGAACACCTGTTGTTGAGACCTATACCGGAACAGTAAATCCCGGTGATACGGTATGCTATACATTCACAACGACAACGGTGAACATGAGTACTCCGGGTTCTTATTTCTTTGATATTTTTGTCAACCTGACGGGAGATGCTAATTCATTAAATGATTCATTGTTAGGAGTAGAGGTAAGAAATACCTTAAAAGCATTCCCTTACTATGAAGACTTTGATGCGCTTGCTGTTGGAGAGACAGGTCAATTGACCAACGACTGGATAGGAGCCAATAATGGAGCCTTTGAATGGATAGCCAATACTGGAGCAACAACAACAACAGCATCAGGTCCAATAGGTGATAATACAACGGGTACCGGAATTTACATGTATACAGAAGCAAGTGTGCCTGCTGCTCAAGGAGAAACAGCATGGTTAACCTCACCTTGTATTGATTTGACGAACATATCTGGAGGTCTAGTTTCAGTGGTCTATAGATACCATATGTATGGAGCAGACATCCAAACACTTTATGTAGATATTGATTCGGCCGGAACATGGATAAATGTAGACACCATTGTTGGTCAGCAACAAACTGCAAGTGCTGATCCTTATTTATTAAAAGTTGTTCCACTACCGCAAGCATTCGTACTTTCTAATCTTGCTGTCCGATTTAGAACAGTTAGAGGTGTAAGTTTTGATGGCGATGTTGCAATTGATGATGTGCTTATTGATTTCCTTCAGAGTGAATTAGAATTAGAAAATTACGCATCCAGTATTGCGGCCTTTCCTAATCCTAGTAATGGTTTAGTAACAGTCACACTTCCATTTATCAATACCAATATTGATATTCAAGTGATGGATGTAAATGGTAAGTTAATGGATAATTTATCAATGACTCAATTGAATCGAAGTGCTTATCAATTAGATATGTCGAACCTAGCTAAAGGAATATACATGATTAATATTAAGGATGCTAAATCTTCGGTGTTTAAAAAGATCATTATACAGTAAGAGTAAGCATCAGCCCTTTAATAAAAAACCACCCTTAGAGGTGGTTTTTTATTAAAATCTGTAAGCCGGGTTCTGTAACTATAAATAGTTTTCTATCATTTATCTTATCAGTCTACCCTCCGATGAGGCGAGCCACCTCATTATCGGTTTATTTGACCTTTCAGCCCATAAGGTTTACCATGCCTTCTTTGTTACCTCAGAAGCGGTGAGCTCTTACCTCACCTTTTCACCTTTACTCTTTAAGTAAATTAAAGAGAAGTCTATTTTCTGTTGCACTCTCTGTCTTTGAATAATCAAAGCCCTTGTTTTCACAAGGTATGGTACTCTATGCTGCCCGGACTTTCCTTTCCATAAAATGGAACGATAGAACGATTTCAGACAAAATTAGACATTATAATTGTCCAAGTCCGTGAATGATAATCTCTATAGCACCCTGCCCATAATTTTTGTACGAAGCATCAAAATACTCTACCTCAGGATATTTTTCGCTCAAAAGATCTTGTAAGCTTTTTCTGAGCTTACCACTTCCAACTCCATGAATAAAGATCAAATTGCGCCATCTTTTTAATTTTGCCTGCAAAATAGCTTGCTCTACCGCTTCAAGTTGGAACAACAAGGCTTCGTGATTTGTATTAAAAGATCTTAAAGGGTTTAAGGTTTCAATATGTAAATCAATAATTGGCTTTTTACCACTTAGGTCAATGAAACTTGGAACTCTATTTACTTTAGATGTTGAGAGTTTTGAGCTTAAGTCCTGATTAATCACAACAGTATGCTGAACAGAACCATCTGTTTCTAATTTGATTAAAGCTTCCTTTGGATATTGATAATCGAATCCTTCCTCCGATTGAACCGTAATCAGATTTTCACTTACCTTGACAACTACACCTCGTAAATCCTCGTCAACAAGCTTCACCTGATCTCCAACTTCTAATCGCATTGATTTTACTTTATTTGCAATAATAATGGTAAAAATGAAAAATCCCTGGAAAACAATTGACTCCGAAACTGTCTATGAAAACAATTGGATCAAAGTCTCTCATAAAAATGTGATTAATGCAGCTGATAAACCCGGTATATATGGCACAGTTCATTTTAAGAATCTGGCCATCGGCATTATTCCTTTAGATGAAAAGAACAATACTTGGATAGTAGGTCAATACAGATACCCATTAAATCGTTTTTCGTGGGAAATTCCGGAAGGTGGTGGTCGTTTAGGTTCCCCACCTCTTGAATCGGCTAAACGTGAATTAAGAGAAGAAACCGGCATAGTTGCAAAGCAATGGACAGAATTGCTACATCTTCATACAAGCAATTCGGTAACAGACGAGTGTGGAATAATATATCTAGCTAGAGACTTGGAAATATTTGAACCTGAACCTGATGAAGATGAGCAACTTATTATTAAAAAATTACCTTTTAAAGAAGTACTGAAAATGGCTTTAAATGGTGAAATCACAGATAGTTTAAGTATTGCGGCCATCTTTAAACTGGAACTACTCTTAAAAAAATAACCAATAAAAGCGATTTTTCTGCCTTGTATTTATTTCATAAGATGGAGAGGGCAGTTTAATCACGTTTAGTGCTTTGAATAAAGTTTTTAAGGCCTTACTTTCTGTTTTAATTCTGGTTAGGTCAATATCTAAAGCTAAATAATATTGCCTTTCAGGTTTAAACACTTCTCCATTCGGCAGTCTATATTCTCCAATGGAGTTAATCATAGACCCCGCTCCATAACCAAAAGCAAGATTTAACCATTGAGGTCGAACGCTACTAAACATCGAATTGAGATTGAATGAAGCCCAATAGGTTTGTCCATTATAATCTTTCAATACTGATTCTATATAGTTTTCTCCCAATATTTCAGGCCTGTATGCTCTATAAGAGCTTGGAGAGTACGAAAATTTAAGTTGAACAATCTGTTTCTCGAAATGGTACTGCTGAGCAATAAAAACACCTGAACCCAGAGCATTAGCAGCCATATCACCCCAAGAAAAGCCCCATTCTTCACTAAAGCCATCAAACACTTCAACCGTACTCAGAAATACAAAACCTAAACTTCCACCGTATAAAATAGATTTTTTCCGATCGACTCCTGAATACCTTAAAAGGGAATAGCCAATACTTCCTCCTAGATAAGATGAATAGATGTGACCCACTTTATCCATGGCTTGCCATTGCCTGTTATCATTAAAAAAATGGAAATTGGACCTGTCATAATCAGAGTACCAAAGTTGGTTTAATGCAAGCAAAGTACCGACATATACTCCTGCTGTTGAATAAGTAACGGTTGAAAGTCTTTTTCGATTAACCGAATTTAAACTGTCAGGTGATTGCGCTTTTACTTGAGTGATCAGGAAAGTGAAACTAATGACTAAAAAGAATCTTTTACAGCTTGATATAGTATTTCCCATCCATCCTTTTAATCTCATAAGCCGACAAAGATAAACCATGTCCTCTCAAGCTATTAACACTAAACTCAAATTTATGTAAGGGGCAAACGATTTTATCATTTACACAAGAAGCACCTGCTAAAGAATAATCCTGATGCGGACATTTTTCATCAAAGGCTAAAAGTTGACGATTGGTTCTAAGGACACAAACCCAATGCTCATGAATCTGAACCTTCCCTACTCTATTTATAATGAGCCTTTTTTCTAATTCCTTCTCGTTTTCAAAAAGGAGATACCAATTCAAGTTGTAGCTTATTTAATACTTAACCAGTTTGCGTGTTTCTATATTCTCTCCATTTGAGATGCGAATAAAATATATACCACTGTCAAGATAATCTAAATTCATTTTTAACATCGAGTCACCAACGTTTAAACTTTGAATCAGCTTAGCATTTATATCCATCAACTCAACTCTTCCAATTTGACTGTTGCCCTTGGACTTTATAATTACCTCACGATTAGTAGGATTAGGATAAAGTTGTATATCATTACTAAGAGAAAGATTATTAATAGAAGTAATTACACAGTTCGTATCTATATAACCATCAACTCGTGTTCGAGGACTAATACAGGGCATCTGTCTAGCAGCTATATAATAAAAGAAAGGATAAGCATTGGTATCTATACTTGAACCTGTTACGGATAAAAAATTACCAAAATGGTATGGATAACTGGCTCCCGTTCTATTAATCAATAAACCGGGGTTTCTATTGCCTATGCTCATTGAGTAATCACCGGGAGCTAACTCTATATTTAAAGTTACCTGTGCCGGGCTTGATGGCACATATAATTCTTTACTCAAGACAATTTGACCTGATGCATCTCTTACATCAATGATCCGATTACCTTGTCGATTAGAATTGATTATTGAAGACTCAATCAAGGTAGGCTCATGAACCGTGAAATACAATTCAGCTGTTGTATCAGAGTGATAACTATTTCCAGTAATAAACAGAGGAGTTCCTATCACTCTTGAGTTTTGAAAATAATCTTGAACATAAAAGTTAGTATCAGAATCTACATTATTTATAGTCAACGTGTCGCCGACAAATAAGACATTTCCACCTGAAGCATTAGCAAACCATTGCAAGATTCCATTTCCATTGGCTGCTAATTTTAGATTGCCATTTACACATGCGGAATCATCAGAAGTTAATGGAGATAGAGGTCGATCTACAACCACGTTTTTAGTTGCAGTCATCATACTCATCCCCTGAGAATTATCTACAGATAAGGATACTGTATAAACCCCATTTTGTAAGTACTCATGGGACGGGTTCTGTAAAGTACTAGAGTTGCCATCACCAAAATTCCAACTCCAGTTTTGAACACCACCAAAAGACTGATCTTTAAAATCAACCAAACCAGTACACGTTGTATCCACACTTGAATTAAAAGCCGCAAATGGAACAGACGACGAAACCTGACAAATCCAAGAGATAATAAAACCTGAACGAATAACTTGCTCATCAGAATGAAATACTATAGTAACGCTATTGCTTGTGCTGTTTATAGCAGAAGGAATATTGGCAGAACAAAAGCGTCCAAGGGATGGAGAACTTGTATTGGGTCCATCAAAAACTTCAATGTAATCATGATTGCAAAAACCATTATATCCTGACTCTACATCAACTGAATCAAAACTTAATTGGATATAATCGCCAACATTAGATTGAATGATCACCGTATCCCAAGAATTGGTGTAATAATCTCCATTCAGGCCACCATGATCATACAATGTACCGGCACATTCATTGATTATTGATAGGCCATTTCTCAAAGCAGGATAAGAACATATACTATTTGTGTCCACTGTAATGTAATTGAATCGTGTCAAACTATCCTGACCACAAACTCCTCCGTCAACGACTAATTTCACGGTATATTGACCTGCTGCAAAGTAGGTATGAGCAGGATCTCTTTGGGTACTTGTCACACCATCGCCAAAGTCCCAGTGAAGTGAAGAGACATTATTTGAGTTACTTGCAAAATTGACCAGAGTCGGTACCGAGCAGAATAATGTATCGTCGGTAGCTACAAAATTTGCGTCAACCCCTACCGTATATTCAGATCCTACACCAACTGCATACCATGCATTTGTCGTTGACTCTACTTCCGGCGAACATCCTCCATACAAATCTATTGCCGACTTAATGGCATAGAATCTGGCATCATCATGATCTGAATTTTGAGAAAGGTAAACGGTTAGATTTCTGAAAGCAATCTTAGCCGCTTTGTCCATGCCAAGTCCTGCAATGTTAAATGTGTCTCCTCTATCATTGACTCCAGTACCACCATTCGTTAAAAGATAAAACCAGTGATTCTGAACACCTGAATTTGTATGGACTCCACACCAGTCATTATTTCTAGTGGGTATACAGTTTTGATCAATCCAATTTTGACCATCATAAGTATCGGGATCTCCATAAGCATTAGGATTAGAAATACTTCTGAAAGCTCCTCCGATATCTTCACCCATCAACCAATTTGCATTTGAACGACTGTAAAATTCTAAAGCAACACCAAAAATATCGCTAAAGGACTCATTCAAAGCCCCTGATTCGCTTCTATATCTTAAGGCTGAAGTGAAATTGGTTAAGCCATGTGCAATTTCATGACCTGCAATGTCTATTGATGTTAAAGGGTTTGTCGTCGCATTACCATCTCCATAGGTCATTCTTTGACCATCCCAGAAGGCATTATTGTAATTACTCCCATAATGCACATAACTCAATAAGGCAAAACCCTGTCCATCAATACTATTTCTATTATGCATACTATCCAAATAATCAAACATGCGTTCTGCTCCCCAATGAGCATCAGCCGCATACTGGTCGAGTTGAGGATTGACATTATTCCAAACATTATCATTATCCCAAAAGTCAACTCCTTGATTATGTTGTGTAGAGTTGTTCAAATCAAAGGTAAAAACACCCATTCCTCTTGTTGTATCACGAAGTCTGTATTGACCTGAAGTACTGTCTGTAATTATTGATCTTATACCGCTATATGCCGTATGCGCAATTCCCGGAAGATTACCGGTATGAATGCGTTCCTCAACATCTAGAATTTGTCCATCTTGAGCATCCACGAAAACATACTGCCTGCTTAAAGGGTCTTGTGAATAAATATCATAACGGTAAGCATAGCGGAAGGGTTGTCCAATTTGACCAATCAAGCACAATTTCCCTGTCGGAAAATAAGTTGCATCCGGATCACCTTGCTCTTGCTTAAGTAAACTCTCTTCTTCTGTGATTTGCCACTTATAAGTCCTAGCCCCAACAAAATCAAGCGCGTGGTCCAAAGAGGAATTTGAATCTTTAAGAATGGTATTGCTAATTGAAACATGAACAACGATTTCTCCATTTATGGCTATTAGTTTATTGCCATCAACATGAATAACAATACTGGAGAAAGCAATTTCACTTTGCTCAAAAAGCTGTTTAAATCTAATGTGTAATTGCCCTGCATCATCTGTACTTTGTGAAGTTTCCTGATAAGAAATTCTAGCATCTACATTCAATTCTTGATGCATTTTGTCCATCCAATTGGCTAAATTCCAATCGCTGTTTTCTGAAAATTTTATATAATTAAGTTGTTGATTTTTTAAGCGCAGCTCTTGCGCATCAGTCAAATAACTTTGTGCATCCTTTCCAAATAAAACCTCTTGTGCGTGGAGACCAAGGAAGGATAAACATAAAACCGCAATTAATAACTTTTTCATTTTACTCGTTTAAGATGATCAAGGGTTTGGAAATTTGATGATCTGAAGTTCTTAACACTACATAATACAATCCTATAGGCAATTCGTTTAATTCAAGCTTCAAACTATTATGAAATAGTTTTTGAATTGAAGGCTGCAATATTCGGCCTGTTACGTCAATAACTTGAATTTCGTAATCAGAAACTGATTCCGTTAACTCAATCTTGACGGAGCCATTTGACGGATTGGGATACATCTTAAAGTCAGAAATTGAACTTTCATTCAATGCAGTAATTGTGCAACTTGTATCCAAGTGAGCTCTAACTTCCAGCCTAGGACTTGAACAGTCAAGAGTTTTCACTTTCCAATCATAAAAGAAGTAGTAGAATCCTACAGGATTAGACTGAGCACTACTCCTCTTAATAGAAACCAATCCCTGAATGGTATATGGATAATTAACGCCACCGTTATTTCTATAGAATTGAATCGTACTGCCTTGTTCTACGCCCAATTGATAATTTGTACCTGCCGGAATAAAAAAGTTCAAATTAATGAACTGCATTCCTGTGCTCACAAAAACATATTGGGTTTGAAGTGGTATCCCGTTGGCATCTCTGAGTTGAATGGCTCTGTTTCCACTAGTTCCTGAAAAAACGGTTACGCGTTGCAGAATCATGTCATCTAAGGCATCAAAAATGAGGTATTGATCATTGTTAAAATTATTTCCGGATCCTATGGTATTGTTGACAGGACCTACTGATTGCAATGGTGCTGCAAGATAATCTTGTACAAATACACTTTCAGAATTACTTAATGAGCCAAGGTTTAAGCTATCACCGATACCAATTTGATTACCACCAACAACTGCATCATACCATTGAATTTCGCCTTGACCTGAAGCGTACAACTTGGCTGATTGCATCAAACAAAAAGTATCGGATTGGGCAACCGGATTTACAGGTCGATTGATTCTAACACTATTCATTTTGATAATACTATCACTACCAAAAGCATTCGTTGCTATTAATTTTACATTGTAAACTCCATTCTGATTATAAATGTGATTCGGGTTTTTAAAGTTAGAAGTAGTCCCATCCCCAAAATCCCAAGACCAATTATTTGGAGCATTTGAAGACTCATCATTGAATTGAATTTCTCCCAAACAATTGTAAGTAGAATCGATTGAGAATTGAGCTATGGGTGGAGAAGTAGGAAGATTACAAGACCAGTTCATCTCGAAGCCACTTTCTTCTACTGCCTGATCTGAAGTAAATCGCAAAGTGACCGATGAGCCTGAACTAGTTAAAGTTGTCGGAACATTATTGTTGCAAAACACACCCAAACTATTTGAATTTACAGTAGGACCATCAAATACCTCTAGATTATCATAATTACAGCTATTCCCTGCTCCTGCCTCTACATTAAATGCAAGAAAAGTTAAGGTTACCGTTGCAGCACCTTGAGGAGAAATGGTAATGACTCCTGTTTCATTAGCTGTATAATTACCACTTGAACCTCCTGAATCATAAAGCTTGCCCTGACAGTCTGTTTGAGTAGGATTAGATCCGTCACTAAGCAATACCTCACAAAACAAAGTGGTATCTACCTTAATGTATGCCAACTTTTCTAATGAATCAACTCCACAAGCTCCTCCATCTATATTGAGCTTCACATTGTAATTTCCTAGAGTTTGGTATGTATGGCTCGGATTTCTTAAGCCTGAAGTTGTACCATCTCCAAAATCCCATAAATAAGTATTTGCATTTACACTATTGTCCTGAAATTGAACCGTAAAAGGTGCCTGACAATTCGATGTATCCGATGCTGTAAACTCACTTACTGCACCCGGCTGATATGGATTGCCAACACCTACTGCATACCAAGCATTAGTAGTTGATGCCACCTCAGGAGAACAATCCCCGAAAATGTCTTTTGCAGATTCTATAGCATAGAAACGTGCATCCTGAAAATCCGAATTACGGGTCAAATAAACCGTTAAGTTACGATAAGCAATTGCAGCGGCACTATCTATAGTAATCGGTGACACATTGAAAACATCTCCATGATCGTTTGTTCCGTTTCCTCCAACGGATAAAAGATAAAACCAGTAGTTCTGCACACCACTATTGCTATGCACACCACACTGATCATTCTGTTGTGAAGGTATACAACCTTGGGTAGTCATCCAGTTTGTGCCATCATAGGTATCCGGGTCGTTATATTGATTTGGATTTGACATGGAACGAAGTGCAAAACCAATGTCTTCACCAATTAACCAGTTCGCTCTGTTTGGACGACCAAAAAATTCGATCGCCGTACCAAAAATGTCACTAAACGACTCGTTTAAAGCTCCCGACTCACTGGCATAGACCAAATTAGCAGAGAAAGTAGTCAAGCCATGCGCAATTTCATGTCCCGCTATATCTAAGGCTACTAATGGAGTTACGGTTCCACCATTACCATCTCCATAAGTCATTCTCTGTCCATCCCAGAATGCATTGACATTGCTTCCAAGCCCAAATGCTGTTAAATCTGCATGCACATAGCTATTTAAAGCAAAGCCGGCATTATTGATGCTATTTCTACCAAATTGATCGAAGAGATATTGATAGGTTTGCTCTGCTCCCCAATGTGCATCTGTAGCATATTGGTCCAATTGGGTATTGATATTATTCCAATTGTTATCGGTATCTGTAAAATCTACTGCTGAAGCATAGCTAGCTGTAAGATTAAGATCATAAGTATTTACTCCATTACCATGAACCGTTTGCCGAAGTCGATAGGAGTTTGGTGATAAACTATCTGTATTTATGATTTGTGTTCCGCTATAAGCCGTTTGAGCCGTTCCTTTAGAATTGGCTGTATGGATCAAAGCATTCTTAAACAAAATTTCACCCGATAGTGCATCAACATAGATTTCGTAGCGACCAATCGGCTGATGAGCATATATGTTGAACTTATAAGCTGCTCTGAACTTATCGGCATTGTAATCTAAATCCGGGTTAATGAATACCTGTTCTGCTTTAGGAAGATAAGTGGCATCAATATCACCGGTTTCTTTTTTCAAAGCTTTTTCTTCGCCTACAATCTCCCATTTATATGTTTCTGCAGCAATGTGTTCTATTGCTGCATCTAATGCTACTTTTTCACTAAGAACATATTCTATTGCTTGCGGGTACTGGTCGATGAGTTTCCCATTTATAGAGTAGATTCTATTGGATTTGGTAGTATGCACAATGAACTCTGCTAATTCAATTGGCTTATCCTTATACGTTTGCACATAACGATAATGTATCATGCCCAACTCGTCCGTTTCCATACTTTTTAATTGAAAAGCGAATAAATCCTTACCCTTGAAATAATATCTAAAAATAGATTCCAAATCCGAATAATCAGGAAGATGATCTTTATCAAAAACAATGTATTCGGGAATTTTTATATTATTATGCAGGTGTATTTCCTTCTTGATATATGCAGGGTCAAACTTTTCCGCAAGAACAACACCTGATAGCATAGCAGCTGCTATAAGCAATAGTAACTTAGACTTCATGAAATGTTAAACAATTTTGAGTTTAAAATTAAGGATTAATTTTAGGAGTTAATTGTATTCCATACAGTTGTAGATGTATTGTCTGATAATAGACACAAGTATTGTGATTACTGCATCTGATTAAAATTTAGAAAACAGATTTATTACCTCCTTTTTAGCGACAACGGAAGAAGTTGAGAGCCAAGTAATCTTCTGAATTCTATTCGATCTCAAATGCCTTTCTATACTTGCTTTTTCATACTGATTTAACTTAGAATACGAGATAATCGCATGAAATGAACATAAATAAGCAAATGCCGGATAACTAAACTGCTCATAAACGATTAAATCTTTTCTTGAGCCAGCCTTCTCGTCAGAGTAATAAGCATAAGAACTGAACATCAAAATCATAGCTAAAGAGAAAATCAAATGGCTCTTTTTATTGTGGACTATCCATAGAAAAAGGAAAACGCAAATTAAAATTATAAGGATCAACTGAATTTCATTCAGCCAGATGTTTGAGGTATAAGCAAATGGGAGTTTAGCACTTTCGTTAATTATGAAATTAAGAAGTCCAATTGAAATGTTAAGTAATTTCCCAATCATGGCAAATAAAAAGGGAACCGAACCAAGTAAAGGCAAGCTGATGGAGAGGCAAACAATTACAAATGCCAATGGGATCACAAAAAAGTTGGTTAATAGAAACCAATTTGGAAATTGATGAAAATAATAGATACTCAATGGTAAAGTACCCATTTGAGCAATGAAAGAAATCAACAGCAAATCTCTACAATATCTAATGACCTTATTTTTTATAAAGAACAACTGATTGAGTTTAGGATAAAGTACAACAATGCTGATTACTGCTGAGTACGATAATTGGAAGCCGGGTTCAAAAAGTAAGTTGGGATTGAAGACCAGCAATAGGAATGCGGAACCAAATATAGAATTCAATACCTGAGTATCGCGCTTAATGCTCTCAGCCAATATTACAATTGAAAACATAAAAGCGGCTCTTTGAACAGATGGTGCTAAACCGGTAATTATTGCAAACAACCAAACCGAAATTAAAGCAATTAAGGCAAATACCGTTCGCCCAATTCGCTTTGATTTTAAAAAGCCAAAGACTTTGCTGATCACAATGAAAAGAATTCCAACATGTAAACCCGAAACGGCTAAAAGATGCATGGCGCCTGCTTGAGCAAAATTGGATTTTGTTTCAGCACTTAGATAATTCTTATCGCCCAATGAAAGGGCATTCAGCACCGCAAAGTTTTGTCCCGACAAACCTGCTTGAATGTACTTCTCTCTAATTTGCTCTTTTGCAAATGCTACATAATGATAAATGTTTTTTGAGTGACCAATTTTTACAAATTGGTTCATGTAGGTTTTGTACCAAATGCCTTTTTTATTCATAAAAGCACGATAATCAAAATCCGTCGGTAGAAGCGGTTCATTGAACTCAGAAAATCTAGTAATTGCAGCAATTCTATCTCCCGCTCTAATCATGCCCGATGTATCTCTATATTTAGCTTGAACTTTAAATGGTCTAAATCTTTCAAGTGATGGATTCAATGCTTCAACTCTAATAATGTATTCGGTTAAATTGCCTTTTTGTCTTGTCGTCAAAACTTGTCCTTCCCATTTGTATATATCGTTATCTGACAAGTTGATTTGTTCAACATCAGACCACACGTGAGCCAATATCCCAAACAATAGACATAAAAACATGATAACTGCACTTAGTACAGAAACCTGTTTCTTCCGCGGCCTTCTATAATGCATGACAATGGCACAAACCGATACGCAAATCAAAATGTATAGGACGATGGACTCCTTTAAATCAAAACTGAATAGTTGACTAAATAGAATTCCTAAAATGAAAGGGATACTAATTTTTAAGAGAGGTAGTTGGCTGAAATACAAAGGTTTTGATTTCCGGAAAGTTAAGAACTTATTCTTCCTTAAAAAAGTCTAAAGCCGATAAATCAATAATATGGACACCACTGTAATAAAAATGCAAGATTTCAGAATAGCTATAACCTTGCGCAGCCATTTCCATGGCCCCAATCTGACAAAGCCCTACTCCATGGCCATAACCTTTGCCTTTAAGAACAACTTTATTGGTATCTAAATGAACATTAAAAAAGGTTGACCTCAGACGGAAATGGAAACGCAAATCTTCAAAAGATAAGTTATTATGACTGTATGGATAAAAGACTAAACGATTTTCATTTGAATAATTAAAAACTGCTGAATCACCTATTTGAGGTGCCTTCGCGGAAACATAGTTTTTCCATTGATCGGCATCTACTTCCAATTCCCAAAAGCTATTTTTTTTGTTAAGGCAGAAAGTATCCTTTACTTTTCTTAAATAGTAAAGTGACTTTGACCATACATCTTCCGAATTGACTGTTTCTCCGCCACAATTTGAATGAAATGCAGCAGTAATAAGTTGAATATCGCTATCAACAATAACAGCACCTTTGGTTTGCATGGCAGCGTCAACTATATCTGAGAAAAATGTCTTACCATGATAAGCCTGACAATGTACCTCATCACAGAGATTAAATCCCTCTACCAGATGTTTATGCGTATTAGAAAGAGCATAAGTTCTACAAATAATGGCTTGTAGTTTAAAGTACTCTTTGGGCGGTTTCTTTCCAACTTCAGCCTCCACTACTCCTGCAACATAGTTATCCAAATCTAAATTGTTGACCAATGAAAGTCGACCTTTTTGAATACTTACTTTAAGGTTATCGTCATAGCGCCTTTCAATTCGATTTCCGATATCAATTCTAAAGTGATTATACCAGCCTGTTCCAATCAAATTAACCTTCTCAAAGGTTCCTAAATTTTGATCTGAAGTTTTTACAGAAATCGCATTTCCCGATAATTTGAGAATAACTTTAGAGGAAGAGTTGACATCATAAAGTTTCCCTTCCTCAGTATAAATGGTATACTTCCCTGCTCTTGGTTGAAACTCTATTTGATAAATTTTTTGCGTTCTTAATATTCCAACATCAATAAATTCTGCAATCGCAGCCTGACTAATCAAGAAGAACAAAAACAGAAAAAAGGACTGTAACCTATGACTTAAGATCATCAATAATAATTTTCGCGGCTCTAGCTGAAGCTCCTTCACCCCCCAGCACTTTTTTTAACGTTCTAAAATTATCCAACTGCTTAGACCGTTCAGGTGAATCCCTTAAGAGTTTTCCCAACTCTGTTTTTAATAACTTATCGTTTAAATCTCCTTGAATAAGTTCCTTGACCACCTCCTGATCCATAATTAAATTGACCAGAGAAATGTATGATATCTTCACAATGCGTTTTGCAATGTGATAAGAGATAAAGCTTCCTTTGTAACAAACAACTTCCGGAACTTCAAATAAAGCAGTTTCTAAGGTAGCAGTTCCTGATGTCACCATAGCGGCGTGAGCAATTTGCAAAAGATCATAAGTTCTATTCTTGATGACTTTTACATCAGGATAATCCGCTAAAACCGTATTGAAGAAAGCATCATCCAAACTAGGTGCAGCAGCTATAACAAACTCAAAATCTGGAAAATGATCAACCTGCCTTAACATGATTGGAATCATGGTTTTTATTTCCTGAATGCGACTGCCCGGAAGAATTAACACCGTCTTTTTATCTGTGTCAAGTTGAAACTCTTTTTTTAAGGCTTCATTTTTTTCAGTAGACAGGTCTCTCTTGCCAATTGCATCAAGCAAAGGATGGCCCACATAATCAATTTGCATATTGAACTTTTGATAAAAGTCCTGCTCAAAAGGCAAAATGGAAATCAGTTTATCCACTGATCTTTTGATCTTTTGTACACGGTTTTGTTTCCAAGCCCATACTTGAGGAGATATGTAATAGTAGATTTTTATTCCACGAGCCTTTGCCCACTCTGCAATTCTTAGATTGAACCCCGGATAATCAACCAAAATCAAAGCATCAGGTTGATAACTCAGGATATCTTCTTTGCAAAACTTTATGTTTCTAAGGATAGTTCTCAAATTTAGAATGACTTCCACAAAGCCCATAAAAGCAAGTTCTTTGTAATGCTTAACAACCTCTGCTCCTGCCGCTTGCATCAAATCCCCACCCCAAGCTCTCACTTCAGCATTTGATGTTTCTCGAATCAGTTGTTTGACAAGGTTAGATCCGTGAAGGTCTCCTGAAGCTTCGCCTGCAATAATGTAATATTTCATTATAATGTACCTGACTGCAATTTATAGAACATAACAAATAAGGCCATGATCAAAGTAGAAAAGATAACCCCTCTTGCTGCTCGATCAATCTGATAATGATAAAACAGGAAAAAGGCACCAAGATTGACCACTGCACATAAACTTAACAGCTTAAGCCAAACAGCCTGAAAAGCCATCTTTCTTAAAAATTCCGGCGCTGTTAAATAAGCATAACTTGAATAATAAAAGATAAGCATGGCTAAAAAAGGTAAAATCAATCCTGCCACAACACCAATCCATAATTTATCTAAGGCTTTAAACTTCATATGCTAATGATTTTAAATGAGCTAAATTATCGTAATCTGTAAAGTCAAAATGTATTGGAACCACAGAAACATAATTATGTTTTAACGCCCATTCATCAGTCTCTTCTTCACCCTCTTCATGATTGACAAACTTACCTGTCAACCAATAATAGGGGTTACCTGTAGGATCATGCCTTTCATCAAATTCTTCTTCCCAAACTGCTTTTGCTTGTCTACATATTCTAATGCCCCTTAAAAACTCTTTTTCAACAGCTGGAAAATTAACATTCAGGCATATTGCTTTTCCCATGGATTCTTTAAGTATAAATCGTATCACTTTTTCAACATCTTCCTTGATGGGGTTAAAATTCGCATCAATACTATGGTTACATAAAGAAAACCCGATGCTTGGAATACCCTCTATCGCACCTTCTACTGCAGCAGACATGGTTCCTGAATAAATCACATTGATCGAAGAGTTGGAGCCATGATTAATACCAGACAGAATGAGGTCCGGCTTTTGCTCTAATACTTTTGAAGTGGCAATTTTAACACAATCTACAGGTGTCCCACTGCAACTATACGCAGCTTCAACCCCTTCAATGTTTACTTTCTTCAGCCTAAGTGTTGCATTCATGGTAATGGCATGTCCCATTCCCGACTGCGGTTTATCCGGGGCCACCACAATAATTCTATTGCTTATTTTTTTGGCCACCTCAATGAGGCTTTGAATTCCGGGAGCGGTTATGCCATCATCATTTGTAACTAGAAGAAGAGGTTTTTTCATGAGTGAGTTTATGATGTAAAAGTGATAAAATAAAAAAGTCATACCGGTAACCGGTATGACTTTTATTTACATTGTATTGTTCAATGAATTACTTGCTGTCTTCTTCACTTACCTCTTCAAAGTCAACATCTGTGACTTCTTCATCAGAGCCCTGAGAAGATGCTCCCTGATCAGCTGTTGCATTAGGATCTGCCCCTTGAGCTCCTCCTTGCTGATACATTTCTTGAGCTGCAGACTGGAAGATGGAATTCAGTTTTTCCATTGCTGGATCAAGTGCTGCCAAGTCTTTTGCCTCATGCGCCTTTTTCAATTCCGCTAGAGCCTCTTCAATTGGCTTCTTTTTATCTTCAGGTAATTTGTCTCCAAATTCTTTCAGTTGCTTTTCCGTTTGGAAGATCAAACTATCTGCTGCATTTAACTTATCAATCTCCTCTCTTGCCTGCTTATCACTATCGGCATTCTCTTCGGCTTCGCGTTTCATCTTTTCAATTTCTTCTTCGCTTAAGCCTGAAGACGCTTCAATTCTAATACTTTGCTCTTTTCCTGTAGCCTTATCTTTAGCAGATACATTTAATATTCCATTAGAATCAATATCAAATGTCACTTCAATCTGAGGAACTCCTCTTGGTGAAGGTGGTATTCCATCTAAATGGAATCTACCAATTGTCTTGTTTCCATTCGCCATTGGGCGCTCTCCCTGCAATACGTGTATTTCAACTGAAGGTTGATTATCAGCTGCAGTCGAGAATGTTTCTGATTTTTTAGTTGGAATTGTCGTGTTACTTTCAATCAACTTGGTCATAACTCCACCCATTGTTTCTATTCCTAAAGACAGAGGTGTAACATCTAAAAGAAGGACATCCTTAACTTCTCCTGTCAAAACGCCACCTTGAATGGCCGCACCAATAGCAACAACCTCATCGGGGTTTACTCCTTTTGATGCTTCTTTTCCAAAGAAAGACTTAACTGCTTCTTGAATAGCAGGAATCCTTGTAGACCCTCCTACCAAAATAACCTCATCTATATCAGAAACAGACATTCCCGCACTCTTAAGTGCCGTTTTACATGGCTCTATTGTTCTCTTAATCAAAGAATCGGCCAATTGCTCAAACTTCGCTCTTGTTAAGGTCTTTACCAAGTGTTTAGGGCCAGAAGCAGTGGCTGTTACATAAGGTAGATTGATCTCCGTCTGAGATGAACTGGATAATTCCACTTTTGCTTTTTCAGCAGCTTCTTTTAAACGTTGAAGAGCCATCGGATCTTCACGTAAATCGATGTCTTCTGCACTTTTAAATTCGTCTGCCAACCAATCGATAATGACTTGGTCAAAGTCATCTCCACCTAAGTGTGTATCCCCATCGGTAGACTTTACTTCAAATACGCCATCTCCTAACTCCAAGATAGATACATCATGCGTTCCACCTCCACAATCAAAAACCACAATGTTTACATCGCTTGATTTCTTATCCAAGCCATAAGCTAATGAAGCTGCAGTTGGCTCATTGATGATTCTTTTAACCGTTAAGCCAGCTATTTCTCCCGCTTCCTTAGTCGCTTGTCTTTGTGCATCATTAAAATATGCAGGAACAGTAATAACAGCTTCACTTACTGAGGTTCCTAAATAGTCTTCTGCCGTTTTCTTCATTTTTTGAAGTACCATGGCAGAAATCTCTTGAGGTGTATACAGTCGATCATCTATTTTGACTCTTGGTGTATCATTGTCTCCCTTAACTACTTTATAGGGTACTCTTTTCACCTCTTTTTCAACCTCGCTAAACTTATTACCCATAAATCGCTTAATGGAAGCAATGGTTTTTTCAGGATTCGTAATTGCTTGACGTTTGGCAGGATCTCCTACTTTTCTTTCTCCACCTTCTATGAATGCAACAATAGATGGTGTTGTTCTTTTTCCTTCGCTATTAGGAATTACAACCGGCTCATTCCCTTCCATCACAGAAACACATGAGTTTGTTGTTCCTAAATCGATTCCAATTATTTTACTCATTATTATTGATTTTGTTTGTACTCGAATTTTAATTTTCGAAAAACATGTTGTCAAGGTCTATGCCATATGAGCTAGGCACTCCTTTATAAGGCAATATTGACAGCTAAAGGGAAAAAATCAGGGAAATGGTGAATGACAAATTGTCAACTTGGCAGATTATTTTCTAAAATTAAGATGCCCGGTAACAGGCCCATCAGAAAGTTCATTTCTTGTAGGATCACCCATTTTCCCGGCAAAAGTGATTGTCGAACGACTAGCAAATAAACCTGTTCCGTTTTCTATATTGGTAAATTCCGGTCTAACCTGAGCAATACCATCAATAGGTCCGTTCAACTCTTGATAAAACGCATAATCTTCATCTGCGGAATAAATTACAAATACAAGGTTGTCCTGTAAGTCAGTGAACTTATCAACAGATACATCGGTTATCTTTTTCGCAATCGTTTCAAAAAAGCGTTCACCTGGAAAAAAAATAGCTGCATCATCTATGTCTTCTAAATTTCGATTCGTATACGAGCCAATTGGTATTTCTAGCAAGTGATATTCCTTTTGCCCATTATTAAGCGTATAATACTTAAGGAAAAAAGAAGCTTTGATCTTTGCGACTTCTTTTGGCAAAGAAAACTCAAAATTGTAATCTCCTATAATTCCGGATGTACTTACTAAAGAAAGTTTTCTTGTCATCTCCACTCGATTATACCTCGGATTAGTTAGATTAGGGTCAGGAATCAAAGTAGTACTTGAAGTTGTTACCTCACCATTGGGTCGGGTTATTCTCAAATTGTAAGTTTTATTTGCCTCAAGAGAAGAATCCAAATAGTAAATGGGGTTTAACGAATTATCAAATGTGCCCGGAGGTTTATTGACGTACTTTTTTCTCAAGTCCATCACATTACCATTAGCGGCATCTATTAGGTCTACATCAAGAGAGTCAAAATAGATTTCATTAGGGTCTCTTGTCAAGTCAATAGCACTTACTCCATCTTTTAAAAAAACTCTTCCAACTCTAACAAACTGCGTATCCTCGGCAGGATTAAGCAAAGCAAAAACAGATGGCATTTCTTGATATTCTCCATTTAGATCAACTTCATTATCACATGAAAAGAAGCCAATTATCATTGCAAAAATTAAACTATATCTTAAAATCCTCATAGCTCGCTAAATTACCAATTATTCAATTTCACATTCAAATTTGTAGCTTTGTTCAGACACTGTAAAGTAAACTTATGTCTACCAGTAAAAAACTAGATGCAAAGAGAGTCACTACCCATGTTATTCAAGAAATGAAAAACAGAGGGGAAAAGATTTCCATGTTAACCGCTTACGATTATTCTTTGGCCAAAATTGTAGATGCTGCGGGCATTGATATCATTCTAGTTGGTGATTCCGCCTCCAACGTCATGGCAGGTCATGAGACGACATTACCAATTACTTTGGATCAAATGATTTACCATGCCTCATCAGTTATAAGAGCAATTGAAAGGTGCTTGGTTGTAGTGGATTTACCCTTTGGCGCGTATCAGGGAAATTCTAAAGAAGCGCTTACCTCCTCCATTAGAATCATGAAAGAATCAGGAGCCCACGCTGTCAAGATGGAAGGAGGCAATGAAATTATTGAATCCGTCACAAGAATATTATCCGCAGGTATTCCCGTAATGGGACATCTCGGACTAACACCTCAATCCATCTATAAATTTGGCACTTATGTGGTTAGAGCTAAAGAAGAAGAAGAGGCACAAAAATTGGTGGAAGATGCTATAGCACTTGAAGAAGCAGGTTGTTTTGCTATAGTGTTGGAAAAAATTCCGGCAAAACTAGCAAAACAAGTGGCTCAAAAGGTAAATATTCCAATTATAGGAATTGGCGCAGGTGCAGGAGTAGATGGTCAGGTTTTAGTATTACATGATATGTTAGGAATAAATCAAGATTTTAGTCCCCGTTTTTTAAGACGTTATGCTGATTTATACACGGATATAAAAAAGGCCGTTGGATCATATATAGAAGATGTAAAAATGTTAGATTTTCCAAATGAAAAGGAACAGTATTAAATCATCTGTTGACTTTTATAAACTAATTGTGTTCGTATTATTTTCAGTTCCATTAATCTGCGAAGCGCAATACATAGAAGAATATCCTCTTAATAAAGGTAACGCGGATAAAATGATGGAAATAAAAAATTATCCTGAGGCGGTTCGCCAATTTGAAGCACTTTATAAGGAAGAGCCCAATGAAATTGACTATAAATTCAAATTGGGAATATCATACACGAACTCTAACATCAATCAGGCAAAAGGCTTGGAGTTACTCACTGAGGTGTATCAATCTGCTAATAAACCTGATGGAACAGATAAAGAATATGCTTTGGCACTATTGAAAAACTACAAATATCAAGAGGCAATAGATATTTATAAGCAACTTCTTAACGAAAGCTCGGGTGAAGAAAAAGTATTTTTCACTGAAAAAATAAAACAATGTGAAGAAGGGGTGAAGCTTTTGCAAAAGCCAATACAAGTAATTTTTGAGAACTTAGGGGATCGGGTTAATTCCAAAGCACCAGATTATTTGCCAATGATTGTACCCGATGAATCCGTATTAATTTTTGCAACCAGAAGAGATGGTGTTGTCGGAAATCTATACGATTATGGCGGGTATAGAACTGCAGATATTGTTATAAGCAAACATAAACGAAATAAATATTCTCGTGCAAGATCAATTGGATCTCCCAACACTTATGGTAATGAAGAAACAGCAGGTATCTCAGAAAACGGAGAATACGTCATATACCATGTTGATAGTGATGACAGCTACAGCGATATTTTTGTCAGTCAGAAAGGCAGAAGATCATTTATGCCTGCGAAAGAACTAGCCAGCGAAAAAGTGAATCAAAAATCCGCTGAACCCGGAGCATGTTTAACCAATGATGGACAAACTCTATTCTTTTGCAGTGATCGGGAAGGAGGTTTTGGTGGTTATGATATATACTCTATAAAAAGGTTACCAACAGGTGAATGGAGTGAACCAAGAAACTTAGGCGCGTCTATAAACACTTCAAAGGATGATATGTACCCTAGTATCAGAGGTAATGGTAATGTACTTTATTTTGCGTCAGATGGGTATCCCGGTTTAGGAGGACTAGATTTATTTAAATCAGTTTATACAAATGGGAAATGGACATCACCAAAAAATTTGGGGTATCCGATAAATACCTCATCTGATGATTATAACATTGCTTTTACAGAAAATCCGAGATATGCCTATGTTGCTGCGAACAGAGAAGATAGTTTTGGTGATCTTGATATATACCGTGTAGTATTTATGGATGAAAGAGAAGAGCTTACTCTTGTCCAAGGCCAATTAACCACAGAGGATTCGACTCTCATCAAGGAAGAAATCATTATCGAGATATTCAATCGAGACAGTGGTGAACTTTATGGAAGTTACTTGTCAGATGCAAAATCTGCCAAGTATAATGCCATACTACCTCCGGGAAGATATCGCATTGAAATTATTGATGCAGAAAATTATCAGGACTTTGAAAAAGACTTTAATCTCCAGGATAAAAATGATTTCATTCCTCTAAAGCAATTATCTATTGTCTTAAAGCCAAGATAAAATGCGGCTATCTGATCAAGACATTTTATTTGAAGACAATCATCTAATTGCCGTCAATAAAAGAAGTGGAGTACTTGTACAAGGAGACATAACGGGAGACAAACCTCTTTCTGAGCTTGTTAAAGACTACTTAAAAGACAAATACAAAAAGCCCGGTGAAGCATACCTTGGTCTTCCGCATCGACTTGACCGACCAACAAGTGGTCTCGTGATATTTACAAAGACCTCAAAAGCTTTGCCTAGAATGAATAAGCTTTTTGAAGAAAAGAAAATAGTAAAAACGTATTGGGCCATAGTCAAAAAGGCCCCACCTAAAAAGGCTGATAAATTAGTTCACTTTTTGGTTCGAAACCATAAGAAAAACAAGTCTTTTGTTTGCAGTAAAGAAACTCCTAATTCGAAACGCGCTGAATTGGATTATAAAGTCATCCAATCTTTGGATCGATACTCCTTAATAGAAATCAAACCTAAAACAGGAAGACATCATCAAATCAGAGTTCAATTGTCTCACATAGGCTCTCCGATCAAGGGCGATTTAAAGTACGGTTTTGATAGAAGCAATAGAGATGCATCAATACATTTACATGCGAGAGGAGTTGAATTTATTCATCCGGTAAAAAAGGAAATGATAAATATCTTAGCTCCCCCATCTAAGGAGGATGCTCTCTGGAAAGCCTGTTGCCTTAACAGTTAAATCGTCTGTTTTGCTTTTTTTCCGAATGCCTCTTCTTCTCCTTTAAGCGCTTCTCTTTTACTGCTTTTGTTGGCTTGGATCTTTTTCTTGGTTTTGGCTCAATTAAAGCAGATTCTATTAGGTTTAGAATTTTGGTTATTACTTCTACTTTATTCTTTATCTGGCTTCGATGTTCTTCTGATTCCACAATCAATTCATTCTTAGAATTAATTCTGCCTTTTAACTTATTCAAAAGCAAATGCTTTTGGTTTTCATTAAAAAGATTGGAATCTTTAATATTGAAAAAAGCAATCACTTTTGTTTCAGTTTTATTGACATGTTGACCACCCTTACCTCCACTCCTGGCAAATTGGAAACTCAGTTCATTTTTCAAATCATTTTTGTCAATGTAAAACATTATCAAACATTGTTTTTAGCAAGGAAAGAAATATATCTTTGTAATTCAATAAAAGATTAAGCAAATGTCAGCAGAAATTGATAAGTTAAACGAAGAAGACAGAGCCATTATATTAAGAGCTCCGGCGATTGTTGCAATCCTAGCCGCTGTGTCGGATGATGGGGAAGTAAGTGAAAATGAAAAAGCAGAGGCAGTTAAGTTATCTCATTTAAGAACATACACCTCACCTGAGATACTTCACAATTATTATTTAGAAGTCGAAAAAGTATTTGAGGAAAATTTCGACTATATAATGTCTAATCTACCTGAAAATTGGGAAGAAAAAGAAAATTATTTGAGATCCAGAGTTGAAGCTGTCAATTCAATTTTACCCAAAATGAATGCTGTATACTCTGAAGAGCTTGTTAATAGCCTGCGATCCTTCTCTAAACATGTCTTTAAATCGAATTCCAGTTTTCTGGAGAATTTTATTCTGCCTATGTTTATGAATAAAATTGAACGAGAAGGCTTTGACCCTCATATCGGATAATGAAAAGGCTATTCATTATAAGGCATGCAAAATCCAGTTGGAAGGATGCAAGTCTTAGTGATTATGAAAGGCCTTTGAATAAGCGAGGAAAGCATGATGCTCCTCTTATGTCTAAACTATTAAATCAGGCTAATTTTTGTCCTGAATTTATAGTTTCTAGTCCCGCGAACAGAGCAAAGTCGACCGCTGAATACTTCATTAAGGAATTCAATTTAAATGAGGATCAAATTAAATACGAATCCTCTATATATGAGGCAGGTGTTTCTAATCTATTGAGATTGGTCAACCAACTTCCGAACCAAACAAAAAACGTATTTTTATTTGGACATAATCCGGGTATGACTTTTCTTGCTGAATATCTGACAGGTGATTATTTTGGTAATATTCCAACATGTGGAATTGCAGGTATAGAATTTCAAATTGAAGATTGGCTTCACGTTTCAAAAAATAGCGGAACTTGCTTTTATTATGACTACCCTAAAAAACACTATTAGAATGAAAAATAGCTGTCTTATTATATTGCTCTCTTTAATGGGTCTCCATTCAAGTGCTCAGAACAACGAAAGCGCATTTGATTTTTGGGTTGGGGAGTGGGATTGCATTTGGACTAATGCAAAAGGAGATACGATAACAGGTTCAAATAGCATTACTAAAATTTTAGCAGGCAAAGTCATTCAAGAAAATTTTACCGATTCTTCAAGAAATTTCTTCGGAACAAGTATTTCGGTTTACAACCCACAGCAGAAAACATGGCATCAAGCATGGGCTGACAATCAAGGAGGATATTATGATTTCATAGGTCTTTTTGAAGCAGGAAAAAAGATGTTTTCAACAGATACTTCCAAGCAAATTATACAACGCATGGTTTTTTATAATATTGAAGAAAATGGATTTATCTGGGACTGGGAAGGCTCAAAGGACCATGGACAAAATTACGCCCTACTCTGGCGTATCAATTATCGAAGAAAAGCTAAACCTTAACTAACCAGTTAAAGTCATCTTTCAGATTTCCTCTTTTGAGGTTTTCCAAATGATTCTTAGCTTTCATTGCAAATTCCCACTGGGTAAAGTCACTTAGTTTATACTCTTGGTCAGCATAGCCAATGCATGAAATTGGAGCAATAGTAGCCGCAGTACCAATTCCAAAAGCCTCTCGCAATTGATCAGATTTTAATGCTTCGATAATTTCATCAACACTAACCCTTCTCTCTTCAACGGTATAGCCCCATTGTTTTGCCAGACTTATGATACTGTTTCTTGTTATCCCTTGTAATATTGTATCCCTATCTACAGATGGCGTAACTAAAGTCTTATCAATTCTGAACATAATATTCATCGTACCTGACTCTTCAATGTACTTGTGCTCCTTGGCATCCGTCCATACCAATTGATCATAGCCTTCCCCTTGTGCTATTTTAGCAGGGTAAAGTGAAGCGGCATAATTGGCGGCAGCCTTTGCTGCTCCAATACCTCCCTCACAGGCACGGGTATATTTTGTTTCGATCTTTACTTTAACTGCACCGGCATAGTAATTAGACGTTGGAGAAGTAATGACCATAAACTTATACGATTGACTTGGTTTTACTCCTATAAATGCATCATCAGCAATCATGAAAGGACGTATATACAAAGAGGTATCCTCACCTTTTGGTACCCATTGCTGATCAACATGTATTAATTCTCTTATTCCGTCTATAAACACTTCTTGAGGAATTTCAGGCATACACATGCGCCGCGCAGAAGCATTCATCCGATTTAAATTGTCAATAGGCCGAAAAAGTAAGATGTCTCCCTTTTCTGAACGGTGTGCTTTTAATCCCTCAAAAATGGCTTGTCCGTAATGAAAAACAGAAGAAGCGGGAGATAAAGCAATAGAATCATAGGGAACTATTTGAGGAGTTTGCCAACTGCCATTCTTATAATCTATCAATAACATGTGATCCGAAAACTCTCTACCAAACTTTAAATCATTGAAGTTAACAGTACTAATTCTGGATTCCGTTACAAGTTGTTTCTTTATTGTCATTGCATCTGTTGCCATACTACTCTCTGTTTACGCTACAAACTTAATCAAATAGAAGACTATTAAATGCATTAATCCCATGAACGGTTAGCTATTTTTGTGGAACATCATATGCTTTTCTGAATCAATAACAACTCTACTCTATATCTCCTCTAAGTTTATCAAGGAGTTGGTTTAACTTAACTGCTTCATTAGTACTTAAATTTTTAAACTGTTGCTCCATTGAGTCCTGGTTTTGGTCTATCTCAGCTAATAATTGAAGTCCTTTATGAGTAATGATCACATCAACTTGTCTTCGATCAATCTTATTTGTTTTTCGCTGTATCAACTTTTTTAAAAGTAGCTTGTCCACAAGGCGTGATACATTAGACATTTTATCAATCATGCGTTCAGTTATACCATTTACACTTAACGTATGATCTTTTTGACCCCGTAAAATCCTCAAGACATTATACTGTTGCATGGTTAGGTCAAAGGGTTTTAAATGTTGGCTAACAATATCAGAGACCCATTTCCCGGTAAATAATTGATTAATAATTAGCTTTTGATATTCATTACGAAAGTTTCTTTGTTTTATTTCTTGCTCAATACCCATATAAAGTAGAATAAAGAGACAAATATATGTATATACACTTAAATGAGTAAAATGTATGGATAGAAGGTAAAACCTGATTAAAGCAATATCTAGAACTCTTGATGATATCTAAAACCCATTATTGCCAAGCTTGTTTATACTTAATTTTAAACCACTTCCCGGAAATAAGAATGACTAATGAAAAAGTTAACGCCAAAAGATATTTTCTTTGTTGTTTTACAATTTTCCATCATCAGTCTATTGGTGCTCGTCGAACCTCTCTTCTCCGACTACATAATCGGTGCATTTATTCAAGGTTTGAGCATCTGTATTGGTTTTTGGGCGACCTTTCATTTAAACAAAAGTCGTCTGTCAATATTTCCAAGTCCAAAAACTGGTGTTCAACTCATTCAGACCGGCCCCTATAAGTTTATAAGGCATCCAATGTATTTCTGTCTCTTGGTATTCTTCTTACCGCAAATTTTTAATGGTGATGGAATCTATGCTATAATTTACCTAAGTCTTATTGTCACCCTAGAGTTGAAATCAAGCTATGAAGAACAAAGACTTAAAGAAGAAATTCAGTCTTATTCAACATATATTCAATCCACTAAAAAAATAATTCCCCTTATTTATTAAATATGGCATTAAGTTTGGTATTCTCTTAGAAAATTAAAATTTATTGTCATGAAAAAAATAAGCATTATCCTAGGATTATTATTGTTGAGCTTATCCAACTTTGCTCAGGAAAGAAAACACCAAGAAGCTGACCGATTTGAAAAACTAAAAACAGAATTGAATCTAAGCCCTGAACAAGCTGAACAACTTCAGGCATTATTAAAAGAGCGAAAAGCTGAAATGCATGAAAAAAGAAAAGAAAGAGTTGAGAGTACCGAAGAAATGAAAATGGAAAGAAAAGAGATGCATCAAGCATTCAGAGAAAAAATTTCTACCATTTTAAGCGATGAGCAACTCAAAAAGTTTGATGAGTTAAATGCAAAAAAAAGAGAAAGAATAAAGCATCATAGACAAGAGCATAAACCTCGTCCTGAGCAAAAGATGGAGAAACAAGAAGGATAAATAAGCTAAAAAAGGGTAACAAATTTGTTACCCTTTTTTGTTAAAATTTGTCCATAAAGTTCATTTCACTTTAAATCTTTTTTAGGCACATTTGCGAAATGATCCTAAGGTTATTCATTTCTCTATGTGTTTTAAGCATTTTTAGTTCTTTTAAAGACAAAGAAGTTCTAAACTTAAAACACGCCTCTATCTATGAAGATTTAAAAGGATTTAGAAAACCTAAACTGGGTGTTTTCGAAAAGGCCTATCTTGGATATATTGATCTTAAGTTAAGTGGGAGAATTCCTAGCAATAAAGAAGTTTTAAGCATAGTTGACTTTACCTTACATCCAAATGAGAAAAGATTTTGGGTCATCGATTTAAAAAGCAAGTCAATTTTACATCATACCTACGTAGCTCATGGCGAAAATTCGGGGAAGGAATATGCTTTAGACTTTTCAAATGAAGTCAATTCACATAAAAGCAGCTTGGGCTTTTTTTTAACGGAAGACACTTACATAGGTAAAAATGGGCTCTCTTTAAGATTAGAAGGCTTGGAACGCAAGTTCAATTCTAATGCGAAGAAACGGTACATCGTCATCCATGGTGCAGACTATGCAACAGATGAATACATCAAAGAAAACGGATTACTCGGTAATAGTGAAGGATGCCCTGCCATACCAATGGGCATTCACAGATCAGTAATAGAATTGACAAAGGGAGGAACATGTTTGTTCATTTACTTCCCTGACTCTAATTACCTGGAAAGTTCAGAGTTTATTCTTGCCAATTAAAAAAAGCTGCTCGTGGCAGCTTTTCTCTTATTGTTGAATGGTCTCGTGAACCTCTTTCAATATTTTAAAAGCACCTTCAGTCGTTGCCGACTCAGCATATGTTCTTAAAACCGGCTCAGTACCTGAGGGTCTTATCATGACCCACTCTTCATTGTCAAAGTAGTACTTAAAGCCATCTATGGTTTCAATATTTTGTACCTGATAAGAGCCAAAACTTCTGTACTTATCATCAGCACAGTTCTGCATAATTCTAAGTTTATCCGCCTCTTTTAGATGTAAGTCAATTCTTTCAAATTTAAAAGAACCGATCATGTCATAAACTTCATCAATCAATTCTTCAAGAGACTTTCCTGATTTCACCATGTATTCCCAAATGGTTAAACCCATCCATATTCCATCTCTTTCAGGAATGTGCCCTTTGATTGCGATGCCTCCTGATTCTTCTCCGCCAAGCAATACATCTTCAGTCACCATATAACCCGCTATATGTTTGAAGCCAATCTTTACTACTTCAACCTCTAGTCCTAACTGCTCGCATAACTTCTTTACTTTAGGAGATACCGAAAAAGCAAGAACAACCTTTCCACTATAATTCTTTTGCTCTACTAAGTATTTAATCAATAATAGAATAATATGATGTGAGTCAACAAACTCCCCTTTGCTATTATACAGACCGATCCGATCAGCGTCACCGTCAACCGCTAAACCACAATTGATATCTCCCTCTGATAATTTAATGGTTTCGGAAAACTCAGATAGATTTCGGTGAATGGGCTCAGGCGCTTGCCCATCAAACCCGGGGTTATGTTCTGCATGTAGGAATGTAATGTCCGGCATTAAACGTCGCATCACATCTTGCCCTGCACCATACATGGCATCAAAAGCAAAATTCATGTTTGAATTCCTTATGGCTTCCATATCAAAATTCGCCTCTACATGCTCATAATACATGCTTTCTAAATCAATGTATTCCACTTCTTTTCTTTCCACCAATTCGTTTAATGAAATGGCTTCAAGGTCTATTGTATTGGCATCAGGAATCAAATCTTCTACCTCTTGAACTTCAGCCGGTAATAATGGCCCTCCAAAATGTCCCTTTAATTTGAACCCATTGTATGAAGGAGGGTTATGCGACGCTGTAATTACAACGCCTAAAGAAGACTCTGTTTTCAAAGTACCTAAGGATACCATAGGCGTTGAAACGGCACCTTTTGCCAACTTCACTTTAACACCTAGGGTAGTCATCACCTTAGCTGTAGTCTCAGCAAATAGCTCACCTGCATATCGACAATCGTGTCCGATAACAACAACAGGGCTCTCAAATTTCGATTTCAACCAATTTGCTGTTCCGGCAGCTACTCTTGCTACATTTTCAACCGTATAATCCTTTGCTATGATAGCTCTCCAGCCATCTGTTCCAAATTTAATTTTTGACATATCATCTGTTTTGGGTGGGCAAAAGTATGTATTTACTTCAGAATTCTTCGTCTGTTCAACTCTTGTCTAAATTGATTAGCATAAACATTATGCTGTCTTAATGATTTTGAAAAGTTATGGTAACCTGAAAAGTCTGCTTTGGCACACATGTATAAATAACTGTGCTTCTCATAATTAAGCACTGCATCTATCGAAGATAAATCTGCCAGATTAATAGGACCGGGAGGAAGCCCCTTGTTTATATAGGTATTGTAATCCGATTTAATTCTCTTATGCTGGTTCAGCACTCTTTTAATACTAAAGTCGCCCAAAGCATAAATCAAAGTAGGGTCACTTTGCAAAGGCATTTTTCTTCTTAAACGATTAATATAAAGTCCGGCTATCTTAGCACGTTCATCCCGATGCTCCATTTGTTCTGCCTGTACAATCGAAGCAAGTATAGACACTTCCGATTGACTCAAATTCAAAGCCCTTGCTTTTCCCATACGTTCTTCATTCCAAAACCGCTTATATTCTTTTGCCATGCGTTTAATAAACTCATCAGTGCTTGTATCCCAATAAAGTTCATAAGTATTTGGCAAAAACATGGTCAAAAAGGTTTGCCGATTAAATCCATACCTATTCGCATAGCTTTTAGAAGTCAAGGCATTTAAAAGAGAAATGGAGTCTAATTCAAGTTGAGAAGCTACTCGTCCCGCCAAATCTGCTCTCGTTCTGACTGCATTAAACGTCACCTTGACAGGCGTTTGATTTCCGGAACGGAGCAAATTGACCAAGGCATTATTGCTCATTCCGTCTTCTAAGAAATATTTTCCCGGTTTTGGATGTTCAAAGTGTTTTTGCTGTGCAACCCAAATGAATGAGGCGGTATCACTTATAATGTCTTGTCGATAAAGTTGCTTAACCAAATCGTCAAAACTCCAATCAGAGTAAATGAAGAAATACTCTGTCTCCCCATCGAGTTGTACTGCCTCAAAGTAGATTTTCTTGTAATAATTCCAGACTGTCCATAAAGCACCTATAAAAAGAAAAGCGAAGATTATCGCTCCTATTTTTAACCCACTCCTTCTCTTCTTCTTTTTCATCTATTCAAAAATAATAAGCCATTCCAAAGAATGAGATAAAAAGCAATAGTTTTGTAAAAATTTTGCTTTTGAGGATTGACATTATTACCGTATTACCTGAACTTCTCCAAAGTCCATTTTCTGCTTCGATCCTAAAGAGAGCGCAGGATAAAAACTTAGTCGAAGTCCATCTCCACAACTTGAGAGATTATGCGGATAATAAGCAAAAGTCTGTTGACGATTATGCTTATGGTGGCGGTGCCGGAATGGTAATGAGCATTGAGCCCATTGCAAATTGTATTGATCAATTGAAAGAAGAAAGGACTTATGATGAAGTGATTTATATGAGTCCCGATGGAGAACAATTTAATCAGAAGATGGCCAATCAGCTGTCTTTACAACAAAACCTGATCCTACTGGCAGGTCATTATAAAGGAGTTGACGAAAGAGTTAGAAAACACCTTGTGACAAAAGAAATATCTATCGGAGATTATGTGCTTTCCGGTGGAGAATTAGCAGCAGCTGTTGTGAGCGATGCAATCATAAGACTAATACCGGGTGTTCTAAATGACGAAACTTCCGCCCTTTCCGACTCTTTTCAAGATCACTTATTAGCCCCACCCGTTTATACAAGGCCATCAGATTTTAAAGGCTGGAAAGTACCTGAGATTCTTACTTCAGGTCACTCAAAAATGATTGAGCAATGGCGACATGAGGAGAGTGTGAAGCGCACAAAACAAAAACGACCTGATTTATACAAAAAATATTTAAAATAGACATTTGTAGTTTTCAGAAATAGAAGTACTTTTGCCTTCCAATTTTGGAGAGCTAAAATTTTTACAGAGATGGACGCAATTAAATTCGTACAACAAGACCTTTCAGAAGTTAAAGACATGCCGGAATTCGGTGCGGGAGATTCCGTAGCCGTTTCATATAGAATTAAAGAAGGAAACAAAGAAAGAGTTCAGGTATTCCAAGGTACGGTAATTCAAAGAAGAGGAGCCGGAAATACAGAAACCTTTACAGTAAGAAAAGTTTCAGGTGGAATGGGAGTTGAAAGGGTTTTTCCAGTTAGCTCACCAATGATTGAAAGCATTAAGGTGTCTAAAAAAGGATCTGTGAGAAGAGCAAGAATTTTCTACTTACGAGATAGAAAAGGAAAAGCCGCAAGAATCAAAGAAAAAATCTTTGTTAAGAAATAAATTATTCTGTTTAAATAAAAAGGCTCGCTATATAGCGGGCCTTTTTTATTTAAACAGTTTTATACACTAAGCTGTTTTAAGATGAAAATGAAATCATGAACATATTAATAATTGGAGCCTCTTCAGGAATAGGTAAATCTTTAGCCGAACTTTTAGTGCAAGACGGGCATCAAATTTTTGGAACTTACCATAATAAGGCAGTAGAAAGTAGGTCATCCATACACTATCAGCAATTTGATGTATTAGGGGATGCTAAGTTGCAAAACCTTCCGGAAGAATTAGATGCACTGGTTTATTGTCCTGGAAGCATCAACCTTCTCCCTTTCCATAGAATTGAAGAAGAAGCATTTGTAGATGATTACAGACTTCAAGTTGTGGGTGCTATAAAAGTGATTCAAGAGGTACTGCCCAGATTAAAAAAATCAGGTAATGCCAGCATTGTTCTTTTTTCGACCGTAGCGGTTCAGAATGGCTTTAATTTTCACTCCCAGGTAGCTGCTTCAAAAGGAGCTATTGAAGGTCTAACCAGATCATTATCTGCTGAATTTGCCCCGACCATTAGGGTAAATGCTATTGCCCCTTCATTAACTGATACCCCATTGGCAAGCAGACTGCTGAATAGTGAAGAGAAAAAGAAAGTCAATGCAGAAAGACATCCATTAAAAAAATTAGGTGAGGCAGGTGACATTGCAGAGGCTGCCTACTATTTATTGAGTCAGCGAAGCAAGTGGATGACTGGTCAGATTCTCAAGGTTGACGGAGGCATGTCTGTTGTTAGAAGCTAGTGTTTTGCTCAAGATAGCTTTGTAAAATTATCGTTGCACTAACCTTATCGATCAAGGCCTTATCTCTTCTTTTCTTTTGTCCTAAGCCACCATCTATCATGGCCTGAAAAGCCATTTTAGAAGTAAAGCGCTCATCAACTCGGACAACCTTGATGTCCTTATATCTCTTTTGAAATTTAGTAATGAACTTCTGAATAGGGATCTCAATGCCCTGAAGCTGATTCTTATGGTTTGGAGCTATTCCAACTACAAGTACCTCCACGTTGTTCTTAGAGCAATAGTCGTGCAACCACTTATTCAGTTCTTTAGTATCAACAGTTGTCAATCCTGAAGCGATCAGTTTTAAATCATCAGTAACAGCTATTCCACAGCGTTTAGTTCCATAGTCTATGGCCAAAGCTTTTCCCATAAGGTAAAATAAATCAATCTTAAATGATTGAGCACAATTTAATACTTTTAAAGCGCAGTATTTTTATGGTAAATTCAGCTTTCAGATGTATAACGGGCTTGGTCCTATTCCTCATTTTGGCATTCTGTTCAGAAAATAGTGCGGCTCAGGAAGGCTCAAAAAAATTATCTCCAATACCACAGGACACTGTTGCAAAAACAAATACCAATAAAACACTGAACACTGAAGAATCAATCAATTATATTGGCTCTAAGCTTTTATTTCAGGTCAAAAAGAGATTTAATCTCACCACAAAAGAGGAAGAAGAGAAAGAAAATAAAAAGGAAAAGAAAGTCGTCTTAAGTTTTGGTAGCCTAAAAATCGAAACGTGAGTTTAAATTAAAGAACGTGTCCCCCTTATTAAAAAAACAGAGAGATCAACTCATAAAAAAGCAGGATATGAAAAACTATTTTAAATATGCTTTCGGAGAAACTATACTTGTTGTGATTGGAATTTTAATTGCCATGTACATTCGGAGTGAATACGAAAATAATCAGGAACGAAAAAAAGTGGAATTGAGTGGATTTCAAGTGATTGACGATTTAAGAAAAGATACTGCAACCGTTAACGTGTTACTTGAACAATACCTCCCTCTGGAGGACAATTATTTAATGATTCTATCCGATTCATTAAAACGAAGCGAGTATGATAGCTGTGGTCGATGTCCATATCTGGTGTCTAGCATCCTTCCTTTTTCACCAAGTATTGAAGGCTATTCCATCCTTAAGTCATTCAACCCAAAGTTTGAGTCGAAAATGGACTCTTTACTTCATAAAACCAAACGTTTCTATAGCATTGCTATTCCCAGCCTAGAGTTAATTGTTAATTTAATAAAAGATGATGTAAGTGACAATTTAAACGATTGGAAGAACTCCAAATCTTGGTATTACAGCTGGATCAATGGGAATTTGAATCCTCAAATGGACGATTATTTCTTTTCTTCTAAGGATTACAAGAACAAAGTGGCTAATCAATACCTTTTGGTTTACAAAAATTACATACCGGCCTTAAAGCAATACTCTAAGCAAGCTGCAGATTTGGCCGACGAATGGGAAACAATTCTAGATGCTAAAAACTAAATGGCGCCTTTTACAATTTCTTCCACCACAGAAGGATCCAAGAGAGTACTTGTATCCCCAAGTTTATCCGGCTCCCCTTCTGCTACTTTTCTTAAAATTCGTCGCATGATCTTGCCTGAACGGGTCTTCGGCAAACCACTTACGAATTGTATTTTCTCAGGCTTAGCGATTTTTCCAATTTGTTTTGTCACCGTTTCTACAATGTCTGCCAAAGCCGCATCTTTATCTTCCGGTTCCTTCTCACAAACCACATAGGCATAAATGCCTTGTCCTTTGATCTCATGCGGATAACCGACAACCGCAGACTCAACCACATACTGATTAGAATTAATGGCATCTTCAATTTCCGCAGTACCAAAACGGTGTCCGCTCACATTAATCACGTCATCCACCCGTCCTATAATACGATACATCCCCTTATCGTCTCTGCGAGCACCATCACCTGTAAAATAATGATTCTTAAACGCCGAAAAATAAGTCAATCGACAACGCTCATGATCACCATAAGTAGTGCGTAAAATAGATGGCCAAGGGTATTTCATGCAGAGTAAACCCTCTACCCCATTTTCTTTAATTTCTACACCGCTTTGATCTAATAAGACCGGCTGTATTCCCGGTAAAGGGTAACCGGCATAGGTTTCCTTCATTGGGCTATGTTCGCCCAATCCGGATATCATGATTCCACCGGTTTCGGTTTGCCACCAGGTATCCACAACCGGACAATTTTCTTTTCCTATGTTTTTAAAATACCATCGCCAGGCTTCTTCATTGATTGGTTCACCGACGGTTCCTATTACCTTTAAATGACTTAAATTATAAGGTTTTACATGTTCTAAACCGCAAGCCATTAATGCCCTTATGGCCGTAGGTGCTGTATAAAACTGATTGACTTTGTGTTTTTCGCAAATCTGCCAAAAACGACCCGCATCAGGGAAGGTTGGAACACCTTCAAACATCATGGTTGTTGCCCCCGACAATAAAGGTCCATAAACGATATAACTGTGTCCGGTAATCCAACCTATATCTGCCGTACACCAGTATATATCATTCTCTACATATTGAAATACATTTTGAAAAGAATAGGCCGTATAGACCATATAGCCCCCATGCGTATGCACTACACCTTTTGGTTTGCCTGTAGATCCTGAAGTATACAAGATAAACAATAGGTCTTCAGCATCCATCACCTCGGCTTGACAGTTTTTGGCCATCCCCTGAACCGCATCGTGCCACCAAACATCTCTTCCTTCCTGCATTTCAATTGTTGAGTTTACACATCTGTAAACAATGACTTTTTCAACAGATTGGCAGCTTTGCAAAGCTTCATCAACAACCGGTTTTAAGGACACCTGCTTCGCTCCACGATTCAAGCCATCTGCTGTGATCACCATCTTGGCTTGTGCATCATTGATACGATCAGACATGGCCACGGCACTAAAGCCGGCAAACACAACAGAATGTACTGCTCCAATTCGTGCACAAGCCAAACAAGCAATGGCCAGCTCCGGCACCATGGGCATGTATAAAACGACCCGGTCTCCTTTTTGTATGCCTTGAGCTTTTAAGGCGTTTGCCAGTTGACAAACCCTCTCATAAAGATCTTTATAGCTTAGAGAAATACTCTCTTCTTTAGGATCATTAGGTTCCCATAAAATGGCTGTTTGATCTCCCCGTTTCTCCAAATGCCGATCCAGTGCATTTTCGGTAATGTTCAATTGGGCATTTAGAAACCATTTTACATTGGGCTCTTCAAAATTCCATTCACAGACCTTATCGTATGGCTTGATCCATTTAAACCTTTGGGCAATCTTATCCCAAAACTGATCGGGATCATTTACACTTTCTGCATATTGCCTTTTGTACTCTTCAAAAGATCGTATTCTTAAATCCATGGGTTTAAAGTACAATGATTTTGATTCAATTGCAATACTTCAGCCATCCCTTTTATCCTTAACTTTGCTACAGTTCTTTGGGGCCGACCGGTTTCGACAGCAAGATGAATGGATAAGTAAGCAAGTCGAGCGTTGAGTGTTCTCTCGCTAATCAGAATGCTAAACATCGCTAAATGGCGAAAATAATTACGCGCTTGCGGCTTAATACTCGATAGAGATTAAACCTAATCTTAAGGGCAATACCTTTAAGACAAGCTATCCCGCAGTGGTTCCGCTCATTAACTACTGATTTCGGGGTATCAGACTTTTGAGCTAGCCAAGGGGAAACCTTGGTCGCTTGGCGAAACTAAAAAGGTTAAGGCATGAATTGGGCGTTTACTTCCGGTTGATGCTCGAAAACCAATAGTAAAATAAGCTTGTAGAAAGCTTATTGATTCCTTGTTTGGACGAGGGTTCGAATCCCTCCGGCTCCACCTTGAGGGATTTAAGATAGAAATTATCTTGAATCCCTTTTTTACTTTTATCGTAACCCTTTAATAAATAAGGTATTGAGCCAAAAAATAAATTTATTCGAGAAGTTCGAAATCGCTCGTTTTCCCAATCATAGCTAATGCCATTAGGAAACAATAATTGTTGAATAGCTTCACTTCTAGCAGAGTTCCCGAAACTCCAAGTATGACTGATTTTCCGACTCATACTTACTACCCAATTTGCCCCTTTTTCAAGGTTCGAACTACTAACTGTGGAATTTGCTATTAATTCTTCTATTTCTCTCTTCTCTTTTCTGAATTTCAAACTGTGTTTATCATATAGTGCTTTATCCACTTCACCATAAACGAATCGCTCTTCGAACTGCTCTATCCGTTCATTAAGTTTCATTAATGATTCTCTGTAAGATTGTACTTCTTTTTCACTTTGACTAAAATGTGACTTAAATGTGATATACATTGTTCTTCTTACATGGTCTGCTAAGAAGTCTCTTACTTCAAAACCTTTTAGAAAAGCAATAAATTGGTTGTGCAGCTTCTTTTGACTCTTATTTTTCTTACAACCAATGGTTCTGCATTTATAGTAGTATAGATTTTTTGACTTAACTAGATAACCTGTCAATGGCTTATCACATTCGCCACACAACACAAATCGTTTCAATGGTAATAGGTTTCCTACTTCTTTTGAGTGTTTTCCCTTAGCAAACCTTCCTTCCATAATTTCATTTACTTCATAGAAGGTTTCAGGTGAGACCATCTTTTGGTGCTTTCCTTCTACTACCTTATCGCCTAACAAAGTGCTTACAATTTTGCCACAGTAGAAAGGGTTGCGAAATATTTTGGATAGTTTCTTTTCTGTTATTTTCTTCAATCCTGCCTTTCTAAGACGTTTTACGATCTCTTTATTCGAAAGCCTGTATTTAATCTTCCACGTCCAAGCATTTTTGAGAATCTTACCTTCTGCATTGACTACTACTTTGTGATTATCACACCTCAATCCTTTATTCAAATTTGTATAACCAATGGGAATGGCAAGTGGCCAATAGCCTTTTTTTAATCTCTTGGTCATCCCTTCTATGATCCGATCTCTTCTTACTTCATTGTCAAACTGACTTGCAATTAAAGACATATTTTGGTGAAATCTTCCCTGTGGAGTTGAGGCATCTACATTTTCCTTTGCTGATAAAAGAGCGATGCCATGATCTTTATATAATGACCTTGCCAACTCTGCACTCTTCGTTCCTGTTCTTGAAAAACGATCTAGGCAGTAGACTAAAATATGAGAAACGGACTTGTTCTTTTTAGCGAAGGCAAGCATCCGTTGGAATTCTATTCGCTCATCGGTTTGTGCCGACTCATTTGTTTCTCCAAAGAACTCTAGTATTCTCAATCCTCTTCTTTCTGCATACTCAATACAAACCTCTTTTTGATTTTCTATACTTGCATTAAGCAACTGATCCGCACTTGAAACCCGTGTATAAACTACAGCAATATTGGTATTCCTAACAGAGATTTGTTTCTTGACTCTTTTGAATCTTAAATAATACTCTTCATTAAACTCCTTCATGCTGCTTGATTTTGATTCGTATTTCCCTGCTCTTGAATTTCAATGTAAAATTGACACATTATTAAACAGTACTGTTCTAAAGTTTTAATGTAATCCTCGGCTTCTTCCCTGCTGATTCCTTTAAACTCTTTCATTTCCATCACTTCTTCTACTGTTACTTTTCCTGTTCTCAGTTTACGAAGTTTAGCTTCTTTCTTCTTCCTCGTATCGTTGCGAAATTCTTCTGCTTTCATCTCTCTCATTTTTCGCAAGAAACTCCTTCTCCTCTAAAGTTTCTCAACTGTTTATACTGAAGCTTATTCCATAAGCTTAATTAATTCTCGCTCAATTTACCATGTACCAATTCTATCTGATTTGGATTTAAAAATCTTGTTACGGTTCCTCTATCATTTGTAAAGGTGATGTCATTATACCCTTGGCTTGTAATAATCTCTAAGAAACGTGCTTTAACGTCTGTTCCTTCTTCTTTTAGAAGATCAACTTTAGAACCCTCACTATCAATGATTAACTCTATTAGAGAGTTCTCTTCAATCATTTTCAACACTAATCGCTCTTCTTCTGATATAATGTCCAATATATCTGCTGCTAAGTGCAGTTTCTTTGTTTCTATAAAATCTCTGATGATCTCTGTTATTGAAATAGAGATATAGAAATGCTGAAAGAAGCCATAGTACCTTTCACTCTCTAAAATATCTTTTAGCTCTTTATCAGTAACATGAATCACTTCCGCATTTGCATTAATCCAAAATGATAGGTGTTTTTTGTTATGAATAGAATCTGTGACCAAATGACTGAAGTAAGTCTGAAGCTTGGCTTGCTGTTTTAGATACTTCCTCTTTTTCTCTAATTCGTCTAATCCGGGCTTCTTAGCATACACTTCAGGTTTTTCAATGATAAGCCGATCTATCATTCCATCTATGTCAACCGCCCAAATGGGTAGCCCCATCATGCGATCTTTAACTTTTCTGATGATCTCAAAGCGGATGCCTACATCTTTTAATTGCTCAATGATGAGAATCCAAACGTAGTCAATGAAACTAAAGGGTGTTTTCCCTCTGCTTGTTTCATCACTAAAAAATAGACCTTGTTTCCTCCAATGGTTAATGTACTGAGGCTGAACCTCAAAGTCTTTAACCGCAAAGCGAGGTTCGTTCAATTTTTGGAATAAGCTCTCTTGTTTTCCCCCTTCTATTTCCTTCCCAAAAGCACGCAATTCTTCCATTGTGTACTAAGTTAAAAATTATTATTTTAATTTCCAAATTATTTAACAAATATTAACATAATAATTAAAAATGAGCATTTATTTGAGAGTTAAAAGAACAAATATAACTGATATTTAGGGGTGTACATTTCATTTATATTGCCTCTTGTTGTATCTTTGATTTCAGAAATATTGGTTCGATAAGAACAAAGAATTTGTATTAGCTCTATTGCTGACAGGACAAATCCGCAAAATTTGAAAGACGGAAGCATGGTAGTGAATACGCCCGAATGGGCGTGTCTTTGCTATTGTTTCCGTCGGGGTCTTTGCGGAACCTGTCCGTTGACTTTAGTACTTGATACGCCTTCTTTCTTTTAAAGGGCTAATCAAACGGTATTTAATGACAACGAAACTACTACCATGTATTCTCTCATTTTGTCTTACTGGGCTGCTATCTGCTCAGAATATGCCGAATAATTTACCTACAATTCCTACCGTTCCTAAACCCTCTTTGCTTCCACCTAATAGTAGTTCGTTTGGTACTTCTCCTTCACAACAACTACCACAGCAATCTGAAATTACTAGGAGAAGTCAGGAGCAGGTACGGCAACATCAACAAATTCGACAGCAAGAGAGAATGAGGCAGCAGCAGCTTGAAATGGTATTAGAAGAAGATGCTAAAGAAGCTGTTGAACGAGAACGGTATTTTGCCAATAGAACTAGACCTATTTATTATGACTTTTCCTCTAAACAAGGTTTAGCAGGTACGGAACACTATCGCTCTGCTTTTGGTAAGCTACTTAAAATGGATTCTTCCTTTTCGATTACTAAAGCAGTCTTTACGACTGAAAATGCCTTTTTCGATAATCGAGAAAACTTCTCCGAAATAGAGGCTGCCATGCGGCACATTGCAAGCTTCCTAACTTCTCAAATGAAGAAGGAGGGTCAAAACGTCAACAACAATTTGGCTAAGAATTTAATGATCTACCGCTTCTTTGCAGATACAATGGCGATGGAAAATGGCAAGTATCATCTACCTATTCAGTATGACTTTAACGACTACATGGGAAATGAGGACTTTAGAAATACTATGGTGCTAAAGGTTCTTCGCCAAAACTCCGGGCAATGTCATTCTTTACCGCTCCTATATTTAATGATTGCTGAATACATGGGTGCGGAAGCCTACTTGGTCAATTCTCCTAATCACACTTATATCAAGTTTCCATTACCAACTGGAGGTTATCAAAACATCGAATTGACAAGCCATCGTTTTACGACTGATGTTAATGTTGTTGCATCAGGTTACATCAAAGCGGAAGCCATGCAAAGCAAGATTTATATGCAACCCTTGAATGACAGACAACTTTTATCAGATAATATTGCAGACCTCGCTAAGAGTTTTATGGAACGATTTGGCCGTTCTCCCTTTATGATGGAAATGCTTGATTCAGCTTTGGCTTTAGACCCCAACAATATTACTGCTTTGCTAATGAAATCCAATTATTTGACTTATCAGTTCATTGGTATTGAAAGACAATTGGTAGAAAGACAAGTTACTAAAGAAGCATTCTTAAGAGATTATCCTAAGGCTGTTGCTATTCTTGATGAACGAAACGCTGTTTACGATCAAATTGATGCCCTAGGTTATGAGGCAATGCCGTCAGAAGCTTATGAAAGTTGGTTGAAAGGAATGGAACAAGAGATCAGTAGAAGAGAAAATGAGAATACTTACCTTAAATTGAAGAATATCCTTGACTAAGATGAGAATTATAGGATTGCTATTTGCTTTGCTTAATGTTGCTTACTCTTTTGCACAACAGAGTGAAACGGATAAAATCTACACGGAGTTTTTGTATGACAAGGCTTTTGAAGATATTGAATGTATTATAGAAGATTCATGTTTCGGTGGATTTAAAGATGCTGTTTTCATTGTTGAGAATACCTACTATGGTGGGGAGCTAGATCAAAGCTATTTCAATGCTCATATTGATTATTTGACAACGCTTGTTCAAAGTGTAATTGCAACCGATAACTTGATCTATAATGGTCAAGACAGGGAAGCGATGAAAAAGAATGCAGCCCTCTTTCAAGTCATGTGTGATACTTTACCGATTCACGATGGGGATAGTATTTATACTCACCTTCCTTTTCGTTATGACTTTGATGACATTTGGGGGCATTCTGACTGGACACAGATGTTTGTTTCTAAGTTACTCGCTACTCGTCAGGGCAACTGCCACTCTCTTCCATACTTGTATAAGATTTTAGCTGATGAGATCGATGCTAATGCTCACTTGGCTGTTTCTCCTAATCATTTCTACATCAAACAACATTCAAAGGAAAACGGTTGGTACAATACCGAATTAACTAGCGGTCAGTTTCCGATTGATGCTTGGTTAATGGCAAGCGGTTATATTCATTTAGATGCTATTGTCAACAAGTTTTACATGGAGGCATTAGATAATAAAAAGGCGATTGCTCTTTGTTTAATTGACCTAGCAAAAGGCTATCAGAAAAAGTTTGGTTTTAGGGACGGAGCTTTTGTTTTGAAGTGCCTTGACTTGTCGGATAAGTATTACCCAAACTACATCAATGCAAAGATTTTGAGGACAGAAATCATGCAGGAAAAACTGTTTGCAATTGTGAAAGAAAACTATGCTGAATACCCCTCACAGGTGTTTCATATTCCTGAAGCCAAGCAGCTTTTTGATGAACTGCAACTGCTTGTAGGTGAAATTCATACTATGGGTTATCGCAAGATGCCTGAAAGTATGTACCTGGAATGGCTGGCATCTCTGACTAAAGAAAAAGAGAAATACTCCAATAAGAAATTGACTAATTTTAAACGAACAAACTGATACCATGAAAAATACGCTTCTACTATGCCTATTGTTGACCGCAAGTAGCTTTCTTTTCTCTCAAGACAATCCTTATGAGAAATATGGTTTCAAACCAAAGATAGCAACCATGACCAATGGTAAGTTTATTGAGATACATGACAGAGATACCATTGTTCAGATTGGTAGAATTGTGTACAATACGATGTCTAAAGAGATTATTGGTTTTGTGGAATATGATACTGCTTATTCGGAAGCGACTTTAGCTCCTGATGTGGTGAGCAGATGGCTTTCTCCTGATCCTTTGCAACACATGAGATTATGGGTGTCTCCTTATAATTTTGTGCAGAATAACCCAATTATGAGGATTGACCCTGATGGAAGATTGGATGGTGATTACTACGATAAAGAAGGGAATCACTTAGGAAGTGATGGAATAGATGACGACAAAGTTTACACAGTTGAGGGAACATCGAAGTTTAGCATAAATGACTTCAAAAGCGGTGGAAAATACCACAATAACCATACTGCTTTTAATGAGAATAATGGAGAAGGGTTTTCAGTAAACCAATTAAGTATTTCACATTCAGACTTCCAAGATTTTTCGGGTGCAATTTATGCTGAAGGTTCACCTTGGAATACATCATTTGCAGAAGCAGCAGGAATTTTTTCAGTAATAAAGAACAGATCGGCAGCAGCGGGGACAACACTTAGAGAAGAATTTACAAGAAAAAATCAGGTTTATGGGTGGAGTAATCGTGGAGATATTAACTCCATTTATGCTCATGCAAGTTCTGCTAACAATGCAAGAGCTGCCGTAATTGCAGGATTAACAACAAGTATCGACTATTCAGGAGGTGGTTTTTACTGGCATGGTACTGATTTTGCTAAACATACAAGCGGTTCTAGGGCGTTTGAAGATTATTACCAAGTTGGATTTAACTTTACTAATTCTTCACATGATATATGGAGTCTAGGTAGTACCTCTTCGGGAAATGCAGGCTGGAGTTATAAGTATCAATCAACCGGTACTGGTGGACAAACCACCTTTATGAAACTTACAGATGAATGGATAAAAGCAAATAATCATCAAGCACCATGGTAAAAATCAAGTTATTACTTTCAGGTATATTTTTATTGTTTTCATGCCAATTCGTTAAGTCCCAAGACAGAGAAGATTCAATTAAGGTTTGTATTGAGTCCCAAATTTCCAACTTTTTTAATTCATCTGTTGAAATAAAAGAAATCGACAATACCAAGTTTAATGAGCTAGGATGGCTAAAGGATTCAGAGGTTCAAAGTTGGTTAGAGTTCATGTCGAAAGACAACTTGAAAATTTTCAAACTAGAAAGCAGCGAGACTGAATATTATGTTATGATAGGCAGGAATACAGGAGCTACAGGTTTAGCAATTAATTTTTGGTGTTATTTCGTTTACAATCCAATAACAACTAAATGTTTAGACTTTTGGTCACTTCATTTTAGCCCAAAATCAGTGTCGCTTGTGAACAATACAAATATTTTCAATTACATTTCATTTAATTATTCGGATTCTTTCAAAAGATATAGAGATTGGGACAATATTTCGCTTAAAGCAGAATTTTACAGGTTTCAAGAAAATGAGAAAGTTTTAGAGAAAGAAATTGATGAGGTATGTCCGTAATAAAAGGATGAGGTTTTGTTTGTTTTTATTGATTAGTTCTACTCTCTCATGCGAAGAATCTCTCCAAATGGAGAAAGAAGTAACTGCAAAAAGCACTATTTCCTTACACGCAAAAAATACTTTTGAAAGTCAAAACAAATCTTTAGATGAAAGATACAGTTTGATTTTAGACTCGGACATCAAGGATGGTATTGCAAGAGTGCAAGTAGATTATCTCGAAAAGCTAGTTTCAAGTTCTAGTTGTGGGAATTGCGAATTTCTTAAGAATGAAAAAGGTGAGATCAAAATAGATACATTGAATTTCTCGACTGATAGCAGAGGCTTTTTAGTTACTGCATTTATCAGAGGTTCTAATTATGGAGCGGAACAATACTTTATTATTTATCAAAACCCATATTGGAATATCTCCGTTTTGCCCTTTGATGTGGCTCAATTTAAAGATATTGACGGCGATAGCTTTGATGAAATAGTAGAATATAAGATGGATGATAGTACAGTTTATTCTTTTATAGCAGGAGTTCTTATAAAAAAATAGATTCATGACAAAGGCCTTTTATAGAACTTTCCTGTAGGAACAAGTTACTTATCATTCAAGTTATGTCTGCTCTTGACAGGATCATACTATTACATGTGTGATTTCATAGCAAATAACATTCTCAATTATGGCATAATAATCTTATCCATTTTTATGTCATGATTCTCTGAGGGTAAAGAATCAACCAACTGAAAGCGATAAGCAGGAGCAATTTTAGAGCCTTGTTTTGGTGTTGCAAAAAACGGTCATAGTAACCACCTCCGTAGCCTAAACGATCAAACTGTTTACTGTATGCTAAACCGGGAACAATAATCAGATCATACGCTTCTTCAGAACGCTTCGCATTTGCAGGGTAAGTTGTTCCGAAAATTCCTTTTGCCACCTGTTTGATTGAACTCAAATAGTAGTTTTCCATCTTTCCACCCGCCAAACTTTTGGGGCATGATGCCTTGATGTTTCGATCTAACAGATACTGAATAAATGGATATAGATTAGGTTCACTCCGCATGGGTAGAAAAATATGCACATTCCGATACTCCGATTGGTCAATCAACTGCACAAGTTGGTCATTCAAAACTGCATCGTCTCGTTTTTTTGATACAATGGGATATGCATCTCTTTGAGCAAGGAAAGAGTTTCTTAGCCTCTGTTTGTTATTTTTAGTACTCATAAATTAATGAGGTGTGATTCTGCTGCTAATGTACTTCTTCATGTTCCGGACAATCTATTCTAATGTCTTGACTCATCAATTCTTTTTCTAACAATTTACAGTAGTGCGTAGTGTAATCCTTTTGGTAATACTTACAGCTTAAACAGGTTCTCTGAACTGTTAAAATACCCACTTTGTTGAGTTTATAGATCAATTCACTCAAGGTCTTAAATACCCCTTCTAGCTCATTTTGATTAAAACTATCTACTTGAGTTTTTAGAGGATTGTCAAAATCGTTAGTTTCCTCAACTATTTTTTCGCCCAATGAAGATAATCGAATGCTATAGCTTCGGCTATCAGAAGAAGTGAAATCTTTAATCAGTAATTCCTTTTTAACCAACACTTTTATTGCATCGCTAATGGTTGGCTTGGATACGTTAAACTCTTTAGCGAGGTGGCTAACGTTACAAAGTGTTTCTTTATGGTAGGCAATGAAAATTAGAATTTGAATCTGTATAGGACTTAGACCAACCAATTTTGCTTTTTCCCATAGCAGTACCTTGAAAACCTCAGAGATTCTTTCAAGTCCTGTTACAATCTTACTTGAAACTTCTTTCTGCTGTTGATCCGGATTGAAACTACTTTTCTTCATTTTAAAAATTACCCAATAAGGATGTGACAAAGTTAGTAATCCTAATTAATAAGAGTACTCTATTTAACTTGATCTGTTGAATTGCTTGACTTTACTAGCTATCTCTTGATACGAAACATGACCAAACCATTCACTCAGAATTTCATAGTTAGAATTAAATAATACAAGACTAGGAGTTCCTCTCAATTGATTTATGGTAAACGTAAGGGCTATCTGATCCAATGAATTTAGGTAGGATTTCACTTTGTCTTGTAATACAGTCTTTTCAAATTCAGGCCATATCTTATAATTTGGATTGATAGAGCAAATTCTCTCAATTGCATTCCTTAGCTCTTCAGGATTATTTAATCCTATTTTATCCATAGCAATAGGGAAGTCTAGTTGATAGGGCAACTTCTCATACCCTTGTTGATTCAAAAACTTCTTTGTTTCTCCGATTAGTGTTCCACTTTCTACCAAACTTTTAGTGTTTTGCATAGTATTTCTATCAAAGTCTTCAAACGCCGTGGAAAGGGCTAAGAAGGAGATGTTTTCTGACTCAAAGTTCATGAACAATTTATTGAACAATGGCAGTGCATAGGAGAAACAACCGGGACAATTCACTTGAAACACAAGGAGAAGATTGAGTTCTTTTAACTCAAACTTCCCTTGCAATTCTGTATCAAAATGCAGTTCTAATTTTCTCATTAGCAGCTCTCTAATTCAACTATTGAGAAACCCTTGCTCTTTATTTCTAACTGCACCTTTTCAGGAGCAGTTTCTATGTGGCAAAACTTACACTCTTTGGTCGATAACTCAACATCAGTTATACTTTTTTCTTTCAAATAAGCTTTACCGTACTGATATACTTTCTCTACTGAAGTCCCTTCTTCAACAAGTATATCGAAATGCATTTCTGTGTTGTCTTCTTTAGGAACAAACGTATCGTAAACTGAAACTTTCATCTTTCTTATTTAACTTGATATGGTAATGATAGATCTCCACTAGCAATGCTAAATACTTCATAAACACCTAACATGGGTAGGTCTTCCTTACTCGTATTTACTTTCATAAAAGCAGTAACGCCATCGTAATTAAAACTAATCTGATTGTTTATTCTATAGTCAGGAACAATGACCGTAATGGTTTTACTTGAAGTGATTACAGGATAACCCGGAGAATCCATGTACATGGGCATACCGGGGTTGGTAGGAGGAAGAACAACCGTTTCATCTGCCTTTTTAAATTGCTTTACCGCCAAACCACCTTTCACTCTTTGGTCTTCCGTTAGAATTACCCAATGCGGATGCCAAACAATTCCATCATTGTCGAAGACATTGTCGCTGTTCTCATCCCATAGTGGTGTGTCATCAAAGTCAGGGTGTGAGGTTAAAGCCAATGCAACTATTCCTTCTGTTTGATTGAATCCTACATCAGTAGGTTTTAGGTTAGTAGGAAATACATATCCTAAAACAGGAGCACCATCTAACTGACCAACTTTGGTTGGTGTAGTTTTTCCTGCTGTGCCTTTCACCTCAATTGTCCACACGGTTTGCTTTAGTTCCGAATTGTGTTTTACACTTACTTCTTTAATTGAGAAGTCGTCATTTTTATACTTTCCTTCTTGTACTATGCTAGTTAAACTAACCGCCGAAAAAAAGATTGCTGAAAATAAATTTATTGTTGATTTCATCATGTTTAGATTTTACAAGTTAGGAGCCCCATAATAAATAGGACTCCTAACTATTTAGATTAAAAAATTAGCCTTTTACGTCAACCATTGAAGCACCAAAGTTGATGTGCAATGCATTGCCGTTTGGAGTTACCAATGCAGGTACAGACTTAACACCGGCTGCTTCAGCTTCGGGAATTCTTGACTTGTCTTCACCGATGTTCACGACTTCAACATTGGCAGAACCCACTAGATCGATAATGTCTTGCTCTGCACTTACACATACAGGGCAGCCTGCGTGATAAAAAATTGATTTACTCATAATTAAAAGAATTTTAGTTATTGCATTATTGCGTTGCAAATATAGTAAGGATTCCTAACTATATAAAATATTCTTCTTATCCTGCTTTATTTTTCCCAAAAGGGATCATTTAGGTTATCAACAAAGTTTTCTTCAGAATGAGCTTCTTTTACGTGCTTTAGCTCAGTTTCTGTTGCTATAGACTGAACTTCCTGAAACAATATTCTTTCTTCAAAACGAATGTGCTGCTCTAATTGCTCTTCAATGCTATTTAATCGGACTTCTATGTTATCAGTTCCCTCCATTAAGCGTTTAATTTTCCGGTGTTCACTCAATGCTTTTTTAATCAAATCGTGCTCTTTTCCAAGAATAGGGAAAACAGTTTCCTCTTCAATTTTAAAGTGGACTTTTAAATGATTCTTCCAAAACCATTGAGCATACTTCATCATGCGTTTTGGAGCAATTTCTTTTTTGAAGCCTGTTCTGATTTTCCAACATAGCAATAAACCATGATGATGATCCCGGCTTAAATCCTGTAATAACAGATGTCTTTTTAAGGGCTTAGACATATTCTGACAATAGTTTGAAGGTTAAGCCATCTAATTCTTTGTTGACCATAATTTGACAGGAAAGTCTGCTGTTTGGCTATGATTGTACAACTCTTTTAGTTTATGATCTTCTTTGCTATCCTTATCATTTACTAAGTCTCCTTGCACCAATTCAACGTGACAAGTTCCACACCAAGCCCTGCCCATACAGTCGCCAATATCTTCACTCAATTGATCGACAATCATCTGCATAAAGTTGCGGTATTGGTGTGATCGAAACTTCAATGTTTTGATTTCTCCATAAGAATCAATTAAGAAAACCTGATAAGGAAGAGTATTATTCAAAATAGTTGCTGTAAGCTGATATATGAGGAATAATCTTCTCGTAATTTTTTTGAGCCATTTTCTCCTTATCCGAACTCAATCCTTTGATGTAATCCTTCAAAGGAATTAGGTAATTATGTAATTGATTATGAGCTTCACCTTTCATGGTGCATCTTTGAAAGATCATTGTAAACTCACTTTCTAACTCCTTTGAAAGACTTTTATATGCTTGATTATTAGAGCTTTCATCAAACTGATTAATGATATCTTTCATGTTCTGAATTCCTTGTGTCGTTTCAGGGTTTGCCTTCCATTTTTTACCTTCGTTTAGTTCCACCTTCAATTCAGTTGCTTCTGTATTTTCAACTTTACTTGTTGTTTCTTCACAAGAAAAAATAGAGCTAATGAGGGTTAAAACAAACAGTCCGGTATATAGATTTTGTTTTATTTTAATCATAGTCGTTAATTTTTTAATTCTTTTTCCATTGTTAGTACCTTAGGAAACAAGATGTTATTTTCTAAGTGAATGTGCAAATGTAAGTCTGCTTCAAACTCCTTTAGCAGTGCATAAGTTACTTTGTAAGTATTGCAAGCATCAGTAGGTGTCGTATAGTTGGAACTTAATTCGGCAATTTTCCTGAATCGAATGCCTTCCTTATCATGCTCTTCTTTCATCATGGCTATAGGATTGTCAACTGTTCCAAAATGAGGTACCTCTATCGACTCATTGCTTTGTTTTGATTTTACCATTTTACGGATGAATGGAAACAATACCAATTCTTCCTTTTTCATGTGCATCGCCAATTCACCTGCCGCTCCATTGAATAGCACTTGTATTTCTTCTAATTCCGGATGCTGCTTTCCATGCACACTCACTACCTTATTCAGATAAGGCTTTATTTCAGCAATTTTTTCTTCTACATAGCGGTGGTGCTTTTTTTCAATATAGTCTGCTAAAAGATCAATTGGCCATGAATCATAATCCGTAGCTCCACTTGTTTCGGTCATAGCTGCGTTTAATTTTTTAAGCAGGGTTTCCGTTTCAATGTTGTTGTGTTTAGAAACCTCCTGAATGCTGCGATTCCCTCGGCAACAAAAGTCAATGCCTTCTGACTTAAATACAGATGCTGTTCTATAATCTTTCGCCACCAATTCTCCTACAATGTCATTTTCTGTAATATTCATTTCTTATGTTTTTTGATTTATTTTTCGTTTGAATTTTCACCCCACTTTTCTACCTCTTCTTTATCCCATAAGGTTGGGAAAAATTTACGTTGTTGAAATTTCGGATGAAGGTATTTCTTCCATTCACTGCCTCCTGTAGCTGCTTTATTTTCTCCTTTCTTATCTAAGTAATATTGAGCTGTTTCTAAATGAACCATTGGCCATCTTACATTGTAGAAGTCATCGAAGGCTCTCAATTTCTCTTTCAATTCATTAGAGCAGTTCGCTTTTAGAACCTTTTCTTCTAATGTTTCTCCTTTCACTTGCTCTGCCAAAGCAATAAACTGATTCAAATACTTCTCCTCAAATTGGCTTAGGGTCAAAGACTTCTTTCCTGTCTTTCTGTTTAAGCCTGCATCTTTCCAATAAATGTGTTCAAAGTAATCTTGAATTGAAGGATTCTCTCCGATTCTTTTTCTTCCATCCTCATTTAATAAATTTTCTACACGAGTACAGTACAATTCAATTTGTCGGAATTGAGCACTTTGGAATCCACTTGCAGGTGTCAGCGTACTTCTAAAGGTATTGTAGTCATCATAACTCATTCCCGATTTCATTACATCAAAAGAAGTGATCAGCATATCAGTATAACGAATAATTCGATTGAGTTTATCGAGCCATATCTGTTCATTAAATTGTTCAAAAACAAGTTGTTTCAATTCGTGTATGATCATCTTTAAAACCAATTCAGTTACCTGATGATACATGATGAAGATTTCTTCATCCTTAAAATTGGTTCTTGGTTTTTGAAGCGAAAGCAAGGTTTCAACTTCTACATAATCCCAATAATTGATGGGTTTGGCGTGTAATAATCCTTTCAGATAGGTTTCGGAGTTTTCTCCCAAATCCCTGTACTTATTCTCAATTTCTTGTAAAAGTTTATCCTTCATTTTTCGTTTTTAAGGTAAATAATGATATTCCGAATAGGAATAGGCAAACCACTTTAACTACCTCCATACCTACATAATAGAAATGTAGATTTGAAGGAGGTAAGATCTGCTCTTGAATGATTAATTCTGCTCTATAATCTAAAGCAGGTAAAAGCCATAAAGTTTGAGTTATTAAAAGTGCAAACGGTATAAAAAAGGGGATTAACTTCTTTACAGAGATTGATTTTAGGTCAAAAAACTGATTAAGCAAAATTGCTATGGCTAATACCCATTCAACCTTGTTTAATGCACTAAATACCAATCGACCAATTCCTAAACCTAAAGGCAAGGTAATTCCTTCAGCCCTGAATTTTAGCCAAGCCTCCATAAAACTAATGGCACATATAAAGCCAATCCACAAAAAACTAGCAATTACACTAATAGGATATTTAACAATGCTCATTTAAGTGGTGTTGCTGTATTGTTTTTATAATATTCAATTTTGTGATGAAACATGGTAGCCATCATTTTTGCCCGTTTTTTGGCCTCATCGGCTTTTTCTCCAATAAAGTTCTCGTCTACAGTTTTATTGAATAGCTCTTGCCAACGTTCAAAGTGAATAAGCTCTACAGGCATATTGGCATGTGGCAGAAATGGACTACCGCTATATGTGTGCTCATCCAACAAAACCGTTTGCCAAAAGCGGTACATTTTTTCCAAATGCTCCGACCATCGATCCTGAATTCGCTCATTGAAAATATTTTTTAGCAATTCATCACTTCTTACTTTGGTGTAAAATTCATCTACCAATGTTTTTACTTCCTCCAAACTGTTGATCTCCTTTCTTTTCATTATCCCCCGATTAATTCTATTAGAATAATAATGGTGTTTACAATGGTAGCCGTCGAAAATATACCTACACACCATTTTGCAGGGCCTTGTGCAATCAATACGGTGTTATTAAGCATGGTAAAGATCCCACAAATGGCTAAATTCAAGATAGTATCGTTACTATAACTTAATCCTGCTGCTATGGAACCCCAACAGGTTTGAACCGCTAGCATCATTGCCATAACACCAAATCTTGATTCTTCAAAATTGGCTACCTGTCTGTTAAACCAATTAAGCTGAGCAGCTTGTGTTGACGTTGTTTCCACTTGTACTGTTTTTGAGAATATTGCTTCCATTATGTATGAGTATAAATTATTTATTAGTGGACTAAATTGTCCATTATTAATTCAAATTTTTTAAGTCTTCAAAAAAGATAAACCATCCTGCAATTGAAGTGCAAGTGATTCAACGGTTGTTTTGCTTAACATTTCAGTCAGCTTATCTCTTATCTCTGCAAATTCAAAATGCACAGGGCATGGCTTTTCAGCATTACATCTCTTTAGACCCAAGCCACAACCTTTGTAAATCTTATCTCCATCAAAAGAAAAAACAATATCCTTTAATGTTATGCTCCCCATTGTTTTATTATCAATCGAAAATCCTCCTCCTGGACCTTTATCCGAAGAGATAACTCCGTTCTTTCTCAATTGCTGCAAAATTTTAGAGGTATAGGCTTCAGGTGAGTTTATGGCCTGAGCAATTTCCCGTATGCTTACTCTTTTGCCATCAATGGATTGTTCAGCGATGTAAATCGTTGATTTTATTCCATATTCGCAGGCTTTAGAAAACATTGTTTGAATTTATGTAGCAAATTTAGGAAACAATCTTAAATAGTGGACAATATTATCCACTATTTAAGATTGTTTGATATTACTCTGTATAATTTTGGAGAAAGATTGACTACTAAGGAATGACGTTGAGCTTTGTAATAGATACATATTTCAAAAGAGTTAGGACTCAATCTTCAATCTAAATTCTTTGTTTTCTCATTAGATCGAAAACAAGTAACAAGACTCCACTAAGAATTATTGATGTTGAGATGAGCAATATTGCCCTTAAGTCTATAAATGGTAATTTTTGCCAACTTGCAACCCCTCTATAGATCAATAGAAGTTCGTGCATTAAGAATCCACCAAAAAACAAGACAAGGCCTCCAATGCCCTTTCCACGAATGATGCCTCCCTTAAGGAAACGATAATAAAAAAGGAAGAATAGAGGAGTAAAACAGCCTAGTAATACGAGGTGTAAGTATGCTATGACCCAATCTCTTATAATTGCAACTAATTCAGCGATAGCGGGCATTGCAGAGAGAAACTGTAAAACAATTTTAAAAGTAAACAAAGCAATGGAGGCCAAGAATAAAAATCTTATGCCATCTTTTTTTAGAAGCTGAACCATTTTAATAGTACTTCTACCAATTAGGAATAGATAATAAACTGCGATAATTTGAACAATGGATGATATGCCACCAATTATAAATACCCACATCGGTGGATTAGACCATAGCGTAGATAAAGAGCATCCCAAAAGAGTACTCGCAAACAATAAACGATAAGCTAAGTTGGCCCAAGTAATATTGTAAGCAATTTTTTTCTGTTCTAAATATTTAAAAATCAATCCTAGAAGTGCAAAACTAAACCATCCGTTGTATAGGAAGTGCAGGTAGAAATAAATGAAATTATAATAGAGGTCACTTCCCCCCAATCCATTCATATTTAATGGTCCCAAGGCCCATGGACCAATGGAAGAGATTACAAAAAATATAAAAGCAGCTCGAGTAAATCGCAAAGAAGGAGGAGAAATTGATTTTCTTATTCGAGTATCTTTCAAAAAGCGAAAAGCAAAAAAATAGCCAACAATTAAAAACAAGGAAGAAAAAGCAATGGTAGTTGGTGAATATCCTTGAATGGGAAAAAAGAATAACATCCCAACAACTGTGATCTGAAACGCATAAAATAAATAAGTATAAACTCTCTTATGATTATCTTGAGAGGGAATGAAAGCATTGACTAGGAATAAAAATAGGGAAGTATGACACCAACCTAATAGTGCTATATGTGAGTGGGTATGCAATATGTATACATAATTTGGTCCTAAATCCCAAAGTTTTAATGAACGAAGTAGAACACCTAAAAGGGCTGTAATTAACAAATAAATTAAAGGAAGATAAAACCACGAATGACTTTTGAAGATCCTGCTTCCTGACGTTATCATCTCTTAGTGAAGTTTAAATCCTTCTTTGAGCAATGCTTTTTTTACAATCATTAATTCCGCCTCTGAAGCTTTTTGAATTTTTGTTGCAGGGGTATCACGATCAAGGGTATATACCATAACACTATGTGGTTGTATTAGTTTTAATTGTTGAAGCCACTCCAACACATCTTTAGTTGCCAAATTACTTACATCTTCTCCTCTGTGTTTCCCCTTTAAAAAGAGTGATTGTACAATTAGCTTACCTTTAAATTTTTTAAAAAGTGAAACATAGGCCGATACAGATGCCTTAGAGATCGGTTGGTTAATCAATCGGAAAAGACGGTCATTTCCGGCGTCTAATTTAACGATACATTGATCAAACTTCATGAGCGCATCTGCTACTTTGCCAACTTTAAGTTTGCTTCCATTGGTTAGAACTGATAATCTTACCCTAGGGAAATATTTCTGTTTCAGCTCAATTATTCCTTGTGTGATTTCTGCAAAATTAGGATGCAATGTCGGCTCTCCATTTCCTGCAAGGGTAACAGAGTCGATATTTTTACTTTGAGATCTTAATAAACAGAACTTGCTTTCTAATTGACTGAGCACCTCTTTCGCTCTAGGGAATTGAAGTTTTAACCTCATATCTGTAGAGTTCCAACCACACTCACAATAAATGCAATTGAAATTACAAAATTTTGATTCTAGCGGCAGTAAGTTTATTCCTAACGATTGCCCTAGCCTTCTACTGCTTAAAGGGCCAAATACAATATGATCAAATAGAAATGTTGCCATAACTCTACCCTCTTTAAAGAGAAATAGACTTGCCGTCTTTAAGTTGCTCTACAACTTCAGCCATATTTTTATCCCGAAACTCTTTTTTCATGTTTTCTCGAAAGGCCACTACCATTGGATGTATAGAACAGGGGTTTTCATTATTACATTCTAATTTTCCTAGAAAGCATTCGTTGAACTTCTCTTCACCGTCAATGCATAAAATGACATCCCATAAACTTTTTTGACGATTGACATCATTTATGTAGAACCCACCATTCGGACCTTTGGAAGATGATATTAATCTAGATCGGCTTAGCTGTTGCAATTGTTTGGCTAAAAAAGGCAAGGGAATTTCTAAATTTTCAGCAATCTCCTTTGCTCCAATTTTATGCTTACTATGGCTATATAAGGCAAGATAAATACTCGCACGAACAGCATATTTGGCAGCTTTGGTTATCATATCCAATTACTTTAAAAATCTTTCTTCTTTGCTTTATGGAGAATTCTTAAAACAGGAAGAATTGTCCATAAGCAAAGTACCCCAATAGATGTAAATAATCCCAATTGTGTGCCAAAGAATTGCTTAAAGACTGCTCCGGTATAACCCAATAAAGCAGAAATATCTAGTTTCAATAAGATTAAAGTTCTTGAAAGGTCAACCGGATTCAACATGGTGCCTATCAACGATAGTTTGTCTAGCGGGTAATCATCAAACATTACCAATGACATTAAGAAGATGCCATCATAAATTACCGCCATGAATAACCACATGAGCACGGCATAACCAAAGCCCTTGATTTTATTTTCGTTATTCAACGAAATGGTGAAGGCTAAGGCCACAAAGATGAAGGTTAAAAATACTCCGGTAAGTAAGAGTAACGAAAAATCCCAAA
>CAYULW010000003.1:0-628976 GCA_964445815.1 uncultured Flavobacteriales bacterium | reverse complement strand
TCACCCCCATTTGATCGTTGGTTCCTGCCGTACTCGTTGCATTACCATCTACTACCCCAGGCCCTTCTAGCTCATAGGATGGAGAACCATTATCAGTCAACTCGGGCACAATCGCAAAACCACCGGTTGTCAATCCATAAACTTCTATTTGTTGACCGCCTGCTCCACCTCCTGATAGTTCTATGATGTTATAAATGTCAAAGGAAATGTCTCCTGCTAAGGCCGGTGTAAATGTCATCGTCAATTCTATCTCTTGAGCTGCAGTCAAACCACTGGAAGATATGTGCAAGGCATCTGTTCCTCCACTTAGAGAATTTGTTATGCCAGGAGTGCTGATCGAATTTTCGGTCGTCAGGGTTCCGGTTGTCCCTGTTAAGGTAAAATCAATATCATACCCACTGCTCTGTATGTCTGAAGCTGTAAAACTCGTCGCCCCTTGGGGGGTCCAGTTGAATTGAGAAGCACCGGGTGTGTCGTCCCAGTCTAATGTGAAATTTGTGCTGATGCTCGAACAGGTATTGTCATGTAATATCTGCGCTTCTACTCTAAGAACAAAAAGAACAAATATTAGTGTAGCAAAACTTTTAAGTGTATTTCTAAGAATTCTTTGCATAGCGGTTGGAGTAAAAATTCTTTCTTTTTTAATTTCAAAATTAGAACTTTTTCTAAGTGAATTTAAGCATTTATTCTAAGAACTTAGTTTTTTTCTAAACTAATCTTCTGATAATCCAATAAATAGAAGAGCAACTTTACTTCACAATGTACTTGTAAATCTCTGACTCTATATTATAAATAATATACAGGAAATAGGTGCCAGAAGAAAGCGGAACGCCGGGCTCAAAACGAACGATTTGTTTAAAAGCTTCCTTGTTAGAATCATATTTTTCCTCGGAGATTTGTTTGCCATGCGCATCTAACAGTATAATCTTGAAGTTTTGAATATCTTCTCTTTCTAGAACAATAAAGATAAGAGTTCCATCTCCTGGATTTGGGTACAAACTAAAGCTTTCAGATTGTTGTCCTTCAAACCTGACCATTTTAACTTCTGATAGGGATGAGGTTCCATCAAAATCCACTTGTTTTAAGCGATAGTAGTTATTCCCTTCATGAGGATTCAAATCTAAAGTTCTATACTTTAATTCAATGTTGGAATTACCCGCACCGTCTATTTTCTCGATAGATTCAAACTGTTCATTCTCATTTAACCTTTGAATCAAAAAGTAATCATTATTAAGCTCTGATGAAGTCACCCAATCTAACCGCACGTAATTTTTGAATTGATTTGCTTCAAATGAAACAAGCTCGATCGGCAATGTTATCTCATCATCTAAATCTCTAAAATCAGGCTCTGCATCTGCATCTCCGTTAGGTAAGATAGAAACAACACCATTATTATCTGTATCGTATAAATTTATTAATCCATCTCCATCAGTATCAATGAAGAAGGGACTATCAGTATCTAGGAAATTCGGGACATCATCTAAATCTGCATCTTCCAGAAAGTCAGGAATTCCATCCATATCTGTATCATCTGAAGTCAGATAATGTAAAGGATTTCCTGCTGCTGTTTCATAGTTATCAGCTCTTGTAATCAAATCATTCAATGCGTCACCATCTTCATCATCATCAAAGCCTTCTATCCAGTCTAAAAAGCCATCTCCATCCGTATCAGTATCTGTATAATCGGGGTTTCCTGTACCTTCATGATTACTTAATGTAATTGCTGTTCCACCATTATCCGAATCATATCGGTCATCCCAACCATCATCATCAGAATCTGTTCCAAGGGGTGCGAGGAAAGCCGCAGTGGTTTGGCCCTCAACATTATCAGTAATACCATCTGAATCAGAGTCTAGATCTAAGTAATTGCTAATCCCATCTCCGTCTGTATCTACAACAGGAAGGTTCTCTCCTGCTTCAGTAACATCATATGCTTCAGACCAACCATTATTATTAGCATCCGTAGAGTTATCTGCCATACCATCTCCGTCCACATCTGTTCCTCCTGCCTCAACAATATCGGCAATGCCATCGTTATCTGCATCTAAGTCTATTCTATTCTCAAAGCCGTCTCCATCTTGATCACCATCTGCTAAGGCCGAGCCTCCATCATCTGAGTCAAAAGTATTGGCCCAACCATCACCATCTGTATCTGTATCATCATCTACTCGACCGTCTCCATCTGTATCAATTCCTCCAGCTTCTATAATGTCGGGAATGCCGTCTCCATCAGAGTCTAGATCAATGCGATTTGGAATACCGTCTCCATCTGTATCGCAATCCCCTCCTGTAGAAAGCACAGTAAATGGAATGGTGGTTTTGGTAATAGAGGCAGAAGAGTATGATACGCTCAAATTAGCTCCTCCTCCATCTTCATAAAACAATACAGTTAAAGCATAACTACCGGGAGTTAATGCGATGGTTCCAGAACGCTCTTGAGTTCCGTGGTCACCATCGTTATCTACAATTTCAGAACCATTGATAAAGAGTTTAGACCCATCATCTGAACTTGTATAAAATGTATAAGTCTCTGATGTACTAATAGAAATAAATCCTGTATATCTAATTGAGTAGTCATCTGCATCTCCCGGGTCGACAGCATTTTGTAAATTTCCGACATTAAACTCTGTAACGGTTCCGGTAGAAAGTGCACCTACAGTTGGAATATTATCAACACTATTCCCACTTGGCTCTAAATCATAGAATTCATAATTTAAGCTTTGGGATACTGAACCGTTAGAACAGGTATTATTTTCGTCAGTATCTAAAATACCATCGTTATCATCATCAATATCATCATTATCTGATATACTATCTCCATCGGAATCTAAAAATTCCCTCCAATCTCTTTCTGCTGTTACCGGATCATCAAGATCGGGAAATGAACTTGAGGTTTGCCCTCCATTGGTCACATTGGTTGAAGAATTTAATCCGTCAACGTCATCAAAATTATCATCCAATCCATCTCCGTCTAAGTCTGTTCCGGAAGGAGTCGTGTCTGCATTTCCGTCATTGTCTGTGTCCCAACCTTCAAGTATATCAGCAAAACCATCATTATCCGAATCAGTATCCGTATAGTCCGGATTATCTGCTTCATCTGTATTGATGGGAATAAGCAAATTACCACCTAAATCAGGGTCAAATGCATCATCTACTCCATCACCATCAGAGTCCATTCCGGTAGGAACTGTTGGAGAAGAAGTTGAATTCTGTGCTTCGATTACATCAACAATACCATCGTCATCAGCATCAATATCTATTCGATCTTCATACCCATCTGAATCTGTATCACCATCTGTCAGAGCTGTACCTCCATCATCGCTATCAAATTCATCTGCCCAACCATCACCGTCTGTATCAGTCGCATCATCAACCCGACCATCGTTATCTGCATCAGCACTACTGCCACCGGCTTCATAAATATCAGAAATACCATCATTATCCGAGTCCAGATCCAAACGATTGACAACTCCATCATTGTCCGTATCACAAGCTCCATTACTTACTGACAAAACACTAAATGGTATTTCAGTTTTTGTAATGCTTGAAGATGAATATGAAACGCTTAAAATTTCATCTCCTGTATTCTCAAAAAACTCAACTTCAAAAGAATAGGTACCCGGCGTAAGTGCAATTGATCCGGAACCTTCAGTCGCTGATTGCAGTCCATCATTATCGACAACTTCAGTACCATTTACAAAGAGTTTGCTGCCATCATCGGAAGTGGTATAAAATGTATAGGTTTCAGAAGTAGAAATCGTAATAAATCCTGAGAACCTCACCCCATAGGTATTATTATCCACACCCAAATCTGTTGTTAGATCATCTACATCAAATGAACTCACAATACCTGATGCATCCGGACTTGATGCTGGAATGTTATCGACTGTATTACCGGATGGTGTACCGTCATAATACTCATAATCCAAAGTACCTCTACAACTAGCATCTTCATCCACATCTAATATTCCATCATTATCATCATCTATATCATCTGTATCAAGAATGCCATCATTATCGGAATCCGGTTGGCAAGTTGCCGTATTATAGGATACTGCATCAATCTCAAAATCAGTAGTACTTGGCGGATTGTTTTTACTGATCCTTAAATATCTAGCAGGTGCATTAGCCGTTACCACTGCTCCTACAAAAGTGGTACTGTTAGTTGTTGGAGCAGATGGGTGAGTTGTAAAATTAACACCATCAACAGACTCTTCTAAAACCATGGAAGCAGTTCCCGATTCTCCGCTGCGTTCCCTCCATGTGATCGTATAATTAGAACCTGAAGGAATGGTGTCAGATAAATCTAATAATAAGGTATCTCCATTGGTATGAATCTCTGCAAAAGCACCGTCAGCTGCTCCCGTTGCATTATTAGGATTGGTCACGCCATTAATGTCTGTCGCTACATCAGCATTACCACTTTCTACCGCTCCTACAGCTGCACCAGGTCCGCAAGGGCCTGAATTATCTTCTAAATAATCGGGTGTTCCATTAGGCTCACTATCAGGTATCTCGGAAATAGTTGGTATTCCATCGTCATCATCATCCGTGTCTCGCCAATCTCTTTCACCATCACCATCAAAATCCTGAACTGCAGAAGTAGATTCACAAACGAGTGAAGCTCCTGTACAGGAGACATCAAATGCATCGTCTAGTCCGTTATCATCAGCATCTAAATTGGTAAAACTTGCATCCGCTACTCCATCTCCATTGGCATCATTCCCTTCAATATTATCCGGAACTCCATCGTTGTCGGAGTCCGAATCCTGATAATCAGGTGTTCCATCACCATCTCTATCATAAGGTGTGATAGGACTCTCGAATGTTGATACATCCCAAAAATCAATTATTCCGTCATCGTCAGAATCCAGCAACAAAGTAGGAAATTCATATGCAGAGGTAGAATAGCCTTCTCTTGTATCATCTATTCCATCGCTATCTGAATCTATATCAATATAATCCGGCTTATTGGTCAGACCATTTGTATTTTCAAATGTCTCATCTGTATTTGGAATTAATAGCGGGGTAGTTACTAATAAATCTGCATAACCGTCATTATTAAAATCAGAATCAACATCTTGTTGTCCATCCCCATCTGTATCTAAACCACCTGCCTCTATAATGTCTAATATTCCATCATTATCGGAATCTAAATCTCGATAATCTCTTCTTCCATCATTATCCGAGTCAGGATTAGAAGCTAACATTACACCACTTCCCGCCGAAGTTTCTCTGGAGTCAACGATGCCGTTTCCATCCGTATCAGCACCTGATAAATTACCTTCTGCTGCATCATACTCCGCTAGAATAATTCCGGCATTTGCCTCAATGGCATCAGGAATACCATCATCATCTGAGTCTCTGTCTCTAAAATCTGCTACACCATCATCGTCAAAGTCTTCAATTCCTTCAACATCGTCTCTGATCCCATCATTGTCAGAGTCTAAATCACAGCTATCAGCTACCGCATCCCCATCAGAATCTAAACCACCTTCAAAGAAATTAGGCAGTCCATCCCCATCACAATCAGGCCCGGTAGCTAAACCAAAATCATTATCCGTGTCTGTTTCTCCAAAATTAACAGCATCTGTAAAAGAAATTGTTTCAACATTATCCGTCGTTAAAGCGTAATTAGCAGGATATGAAGCAAATTGAGTCGAGACTAATAGATTACCGGTTGAAGCATATAGAAATGAGTATTCGCCACTTACGTCTGTTAAAGTTGACTGTATTCGAGTATCCTCAGGATCTACCCTCCCATCTCCATTAATATCTTGATAAAGGTAAACTCTAACATTTGCCAAACCAGATTCGCCACCGTCTTTTATGCCATCGTAGTTAAGGTCTTCATAAACCGTCCCGGTTATTTCATTGGCATCCGCAACCAAAGAGGCTAATGCTTCAACATCAGATCCTGTAAAAGAAAAGAAATTGCTCATTACACCTGTTGTTAGGTTTATTTCTGAAAGACGATTATCTCCATCACCCTCAGATCCATACAACTGGCCATCATTGCTAAATGCCAAACCTTCAACATCGTCTTGAGATAGGTTTGCAATTAGAGTAAACACACCCGTATATTTATTGATCTCAATTAATACATCGTTTGTACCACTATTATTGGATGATGCATAAATCCGACCTGTTGTAGGATCAACTGCTAAATCGTCCGCATCTACATCAACACCTGAACCCGTAATTTCGAGATAATCTATACCTGACCCAAACGCATCTGCAATGAACTGCCCTGTCGTAACATCAATCTGAAACAAAAGATCCGGCGTAGCCCCTCCGTTTCTTTCTATCGCCCACATGATGAATGTCTGTCCATCTAACATTAGACCATCCACATCATTTAAAGTCTGTGCTCCTGCAGATCCGTTGGCCGTTCCACCACCATCGATCTCTCCTATTGAGGTATAAACACCTGTTGTTAGGTTCAATGTTCCGAAATCTCCTGCATTAGCTGCGTACAAAACATTTGCTCCAGGTGCCGGATAATAAGCAATCGCTTCTATTGCAGTGACTCCGGTTGAACCAATTAAGGTAACTGTGCCATCTGTTCTATCAATGGTATACAGTTCATCTGAACCATCAGAGACGTAGTAAAAGATATCAGGATCACCTGCAAACAATGTAAAACTGAATGCATAAAAGAATACAAGAGATAGAATCTTCTTCATTTCGCAAAAATAATAAATAGCACTTCTCGTTTTACTAAACCAAAATACGGTTGTAGCATAAGAATTAATTTCCAAAATTCCGTGACGCATTAATGGAATAAAGAAACATAAATCAAGCTTTTAGTTCTAAGAATTGCAAAACCTTCTATCTAACAATGTATTTATAGCTCTCCACTACTTCTTCGTGAATAATATGCAAAATATAGGTTCCTGAAGCAAGTTGGACATTGGGTTTAAAACGGACACCATATCTATAATCCTCTTCTTCTGCGTTATACTTGCTCTCACTAATGAGTTGGCCGAAAATGTCTATTAGTTGAACTTTAAAGGCTTTAATATCTCTTCTTTTAAGGACAATATGAATGATCGAACCATCTCCCGGATTTGGATACAAACTAAAGCCTTCCGAAAGCTGCTTTTTAAAACTAACCACCCTGATTTCAGATGTAGAATAGACTCCGTCAAAATCCACCTGCTTTAAGCGGTAATAGTTATTCCCTTCATTTGGATTTAAATCATAGCTTCTGTATCTTAATTCAGAGTTAGAGTTACCAGCTCCGTCTATCATTTCAATGTCCTCAAAATCTCCATTTTCGTTTAGCTTTTGAATCAAGAAATAATCATTATTGATCTCTGTCGACGTTATCCAATCCAGTTGCACATATTTCCCCGACTGATGGGCTTCAAAAGAAAGTAGTTCTATGGGTAGAGAAATTGCATCATCAATATCCCTAAAATCAGGCTCTGCATCTGCATCTCCATTTGGCAGAACTGATGCGGTGCCGTTGTTATCGGTATCGTATAGATTCACCAGACCATCACCATCTGTATCCACATACAAAACATTATCGGGGTCTAAGAAATTAGGGACATTGTCACCATCATCATCTTCTAACCAATCGGGAATATCGTCCATATCCGCATCATCTGAATTATCATAATGCCCCGGACTACCTGCTGCCGTTTCATAATTATCTGCCCTTGTTTCTAAGTCTGCAAGCGCATCACCATCTTCATTGTCGTCAAAACCTTCCAGCCAATCGCGGAAGCTATCGCCATCGGAATCATCATCCAGATAATCCGGATTGCCAAAGCCTTCATTATTACTTAAAGTGATTGCTGTTCCTCCATCATCAGAATCATAACGATTATCCCAACCATCACCGTCTGTATCAGAACCCAAAGGAGCTAAAAAGGCGGCTGTCGTTTGTCCTTCTACATTATCTGTAATGCCATCGGAATCTGAATCTAAATCCAAGTAATTTTCTATACCATCACCATCTTCGTCTTCAACAGGTAAAGGTGTCCCTGCATTATCATTATCAAAAGTGTTTGACCACCCGTCTCCGTCTGTATCGGTTGATGTATCAGCCTGACCATCACCATCTGCGTCCGTTCCTCCCGCTTCTACAATATCAGCAATGCCATCATCATCAGCATCAAGATCTATCCGATTTTCTAAGCCATCACCATCTTTATCCCCATCACTTAGAGCTGTACCTCCATCATCTGAATCAAAAGTATCTGCCCAGCCATCACCATCCGTATCGGTGGCATCATCTACCCTACCATCGGTATCCGCATCTGTTCCTCCGGCTTCTGTAATATCGGGTATTCCGTCATTGTCTGAATCTAAGTCTAAACTATTCGGCACACCATCTCCGTCTGTGTCTGTACAGGTCATTACAGCAATGGCGTCAATCTGAAAATCCGTAGTACTTGGTGGATTATCTTTACTTATTCTTAAATACCTAAATGCGTTTTCTGCCGTCACAATGTCAATAATTGCAGTAGTGCTATTCGTTGTTGGAGCATCACTATGTGTACTGTATGCACTATTATCCGTAGATTCTTCTATAATTAGTGAGGCGGTTCCTGTTTCTCCCGTTCTCTCTCTCCATGTGATGCCATATTGTGTTCCAGCCGGATAGGTGGTTCCAAAATCGAAGACCAGAATATCCCCATTGGTATGCCATTCGGCAAAACTTCCATCTGGAGCTCCTGTTAAGCTGGCACTATTATCCACACCTGTTTGAGAAGTAACACTCCCTGAATAAGAAGGGCAAGGCTCGTCAATATCTAAGACGCCATCATTATCATCATCTATATCATCAATATCCGCAATACCGTCATCATCAGAATCATCAGCACAAGTTGGTACCAGCACACCTACCGCATCGATTTCAAAGTCGGTAGAGCTTTCCGAGTCTAATAATCTAAATCTGATGTATTGAAAGTCAAATAAGGAAGTAATGGTATCATTAAACAGTGTTGTAGAATTGGTTGTTGGGTTATCTAAGCGGCCATTAAAAATGCTGTTATCATCAGATTCGGCTAAAACAATTTCTGCCGTTCCGGATTGACTCGCAGCCTCCCGCCAAGTGATGACATATCTATATCCCGCGGGATAAATTTGTTCAAAATTAATGATGTACTCATCGCCATCTGAATTAAATGTTGTTACACTTCCATCAGTTGTACCTGTAAAATTACCGGCGTTTGCAACACCTGATTCTGATTCTTCAATTCCCGTATAATCGTCTGTATAAGACACCAAGATAGAGCCTATTCCACATTCATCACCATCAAACTCCAAATAATCCGGTTGACCGCTACCATCTGCATCCGGAATTTCTGAAATAGTTGAAATTCCATCATTATCATCATCGGTATCCCTGAAATCGTCTTCTCCATCATTGTCAAAATCCTGGTGCGCAACATTTGAAGCACAAATTGAAAAACTGGCTGTAGTTTCAATCACCAAAATCGGATCTGTTTCCGCCGTTCTTCTGTTTCCGGAAGGTCCTGTTATGATAAAGGTCATGTTATTACCATTGGCCCAGGATGCCTGATCCACGATTTCCTGAACTATAGCAGAGATATCATCGGTCTGCTGGGGGCTCCCTTCTTCTCCAATCGAGTTCCAATCTGTGGGTGACCAGTTCACCGAAGCAGTTGTTGTTGTTCTATTGGATACGTCTGAATTGGTTGTTGTAAAAACAGCTGATGACGTGGCCAACTCTCCTTCAATAGTTACTGTAATTGCGCCTGTTTGAACTTCGTCCGCTTGAAACTGAATATAAGCCGAGGTAACTACCTGCCCCTGATCTAGGGTTACTCCGGGAAACAAAATGCCTACTGTTTGGTTGGTTCCTCCATCATTTGGAAGTTCTAAATCAGAACTACCCAAGTCAATAGATCCGTCTGAATTGTCTTCTTCTGCATAATCTCCGGCTGTAAACTCTAAAGTAGGCGCGGCATTGAAATCTGTACTAATGATCAATAATGGGTCCGTTTCGGCAACACGAGAGTTGCCACTTGGCCCAGAAAAAATGAGTGTTAAACTGTTTCCGCTTGACCAGCTTCCCTGATTAACTATTTCCTGAATGATTGAAGAAATATCAACCGTTCTTTGATCATCACCTGCCTCATTGACCTGATCCCAATCGTCAGGAGTCCAGGTTTCACTCGCTGTTGTCGTTGTTCTTGAACTGATATCACTATTACCGGTTGTGATGGCCGCAGAATTAGTGGCCAATTCACCATGAATGACAATGGAGATTTCCCCTGTACTGATCTCATCGGCTTCAAACTGGACGTATGCCGAACTTATGCTTGCGCCCTGAGCTACTTCCACATTTCCAAAGCGAATACCAACAATTTGATTTGTTCCCCCATCATCCAACAATTCTAAATCACTGCTTCCATCATCCACATCGCCATCATCAAAGTCTTCTTCTCCATAATCAGTCACAGTCGCGTAAACAGTCTCTTGTCCGCACAATTCATCTAAGGCATCATCTAAGCCGTTGTTGTCATCATCGTCTCCAGACAAGGCCACATCTACTACTCCATCACCATCAGCATCATTGCCTTCTATTAGATCAGATACACCATCATTATCTGAATCAGAATCCATATAATCCGGTACATCATCTGAATCTCTATCGTAAGGTGTAATTGGTGTAGAAAAAGTAGAAACATCCCAAAAGTCAATGATCCCGTCCGAGTCCGTATCAGTCAATAAAGTCGGGAAATCATAATCTGCCGTGCTGTAACCTTCTCTTGTATCGTCTATACCATCTGAATCAGAATCTATATCAATGTAATTGGGAAGATTGGTTAATCCATTAGAATTCTCAAACGTCTCATCGGTATTCGGAATTTCTAATGGTGTACTTTCTATTCGATCATCTAAACCGTTGCCATCAGTATCCAATAAGCCATCAACCTGACCGTCTAGATCAGAATCTTCTCCTCCTGCTTCTATAATGTCTAATATTCCATCGTTATCTGAATCCAGATCCAGATAATCGGGGTTGCCATCATTATCGGAGTCCGGCAAGGGCGCAACCATGACACCACTGCCTGCTGCCGTCTCTAAAGCATCAACAATACCATTACCATCCGCATCTGTTCCGGCAACATTACCCTCTGAGCTGGAATAGCCCGTTGGCTCTGCACCTCTATTTGCTTCTATGGCATCCGGAATACCATCATCGTCTGAATCTCTATCTCTGTAATTGGGAATGCCATCATCATCAAAATCTTCAATCCCTTCTACTGAGTCCAAAATGCCATCATTGTCAGAGTCCAAATCACAACTGTCCAAAATTGGATCCAAATCTGAGTTCGCTCCGCCTTCATAGAAATTGGGTAAACCATCTCCATCACAATCAGGCCCGGTTCCTACTCCGAAATTGTTATTGGCATCTACTTCTGCAAAATTGACATTATCAGTAAAAGTCGCCGATTCTATATTGTCCGTTGTCAAAGCTGAACTTGCGGGATAAGAGCTAAATTCGGTCGTTACTAATAGAGAAGCTGTAGAAGCATAATAAAAAGCATAATCTCCATTTGAATCGGTTGTGGTAGTTTGCACACGGGTATCTTCAGGATCAATTGTACCATCAGAATCAAGGTCTATATATAAGTACAGAATCACTCCTTCAACACCTGACTCTCCTCCATCTAATACCCCATCCAAATCATCATCATTATAAACCGTTCCACTCACAGTATTTGCATCTGCCACCAGAGAAGCTAAAGCTTCAACGTCTCCTCCGGCTAAAGTAATCTGATTGGTCGTCGCTCCAGTTGTTAAATTGATTTCGCTCATCCTATCGGTATCACCTTCAGAACCGTATAGTGTACCATCGTTATGAAAGGCTAAACCTTCCATATCGTCTTCACCCAATGCGGCTATAACTGTATAGATTGCATTGTATTTATTGATCTCGATTAAATTATCTGAAGAACCTCCATCATTGTTCGAGGCATACATTCTTCCTGTGGTAGGATCTACTGCCAAATCATCCACATCCACATTAATTCCTGGTCCCGACACGACAATATAGTCTATACCTGACCCAAAAGCACTGCGAATAACCTGACCGGTAGACGGATCAATCTGAAACAATAGATCATTCGGACTATTTCGTTGTGCTGCCCAGATGATGAATGTCTGACCATCTAACATCATGGCATCCACATCATCTATATTTTGAGCCCCTATAGAACCATTCATTGGTCCGGCAGCATCTATATCTGAAATGGCCGTGTAAACTCCTGTAGTAGTATTTAATTCACCAAACTCGCCGTTATTGGCTGCAAACAATTGATTGGCTCCCGGAATGGGATAATAACAGATAGATTCAATGTTTCCAACCCCCGTAGCTCCTATATTGGTCACAACCCCGGAACCACGATCTACCGAGTATAAATTATTATTTCCGTCAGCTACAAAATAAAAGAGGTCAGGGTCTCCGGCATATAGCTTCAAAAAAGAAAAGAGGAGAAAAACGAAACTTAATTTTTCTTTTAATGATGGCATTTGAGGTGGTTTAACCTATCAAAAGTAATACTAATTTTATGTTAAGGATTGAATTCACCTTATTTATCGATTAATATACGAGGTTTATCCATATTTGTTACACCTCATTCATAGATAAAAACTACTGAAAACCTTGATTCATCCGTTTGAAGATTTCTTCTACTTTTCGTCTGTAAAACCGTTTATCTCGAAAAGCGGAAACCCATTTTATGCCTTGAATGGCATTGGTTAAAAATACCTCTTCTGCCATTAGAACATCCTCAACTCGAATTGATTGTTCTAAAGTGGACAAACCATTTAAACTTAAGTTATCCATGATCCATGACCGCATGACACCATTTAAGCAACCATCCTCTATTGGAGGTGTGATCCACTTTCCACTTTTAAAAATAAACAGATTGGATGAGGTGGCTTCTATAATCTTTCCTTCCGTATTTTGTATCAACAAATCATCAAACCCTCTCTCCTGCTTCTCCAGACTTGCTCTTACATAAGGAATGGCATTTAAGGTTTTGAATGCATTTCTCCTTTCAGGTACTATCTTCTCTTCCTGAGCAATTTCAACCTTCAATCCCTTTTTGTTGAGTTCAAAACCATTAGCAGTATGTAAATCTGCTTCAATGAGGTAGTCCACACTACTCTTCTCAGGACTATAAGTCCCTTTACCGGAGCGATAGACCATCACTCTTAATCGCCCTCCTTTTTTTATCTCCTTTTGCAACAACAGAGAATGGGCATCTACCAAGAGCTCATCAAAGAATAAGGGATCATAACTCAATTTTAAGTAATTCATTCCTTCTTTCAAACGCTCCATGTGAGCTGACCATAGGTGCGGCTCTCCATTAATCACTTTTATGGTTTCAAAGAGTCCGTCACCAAAACGCATGGCTCGATTAACACCAAAGCTGACATCGGCTTCAGGCATTATTTTTCCATTGTAAACGATGAGTTTTTCTTTTGCCACTAGAAAGGCAAAAGTGACAAAATTTGATCGAAGAATGCAAAAATGGTTTCAGGTAAAACGAGCATGGTAAAAACCACGCCATAAATGGCTCCCCAAAAATGCGCATCGTGATTGATGTGATCATTTGCCTGCTTGCCTTTTCTGTAGGAATAAATGAGGTAAACGATTGCCCAGATGATACCCGGAAAGCAGAGAAAAGGTAAACCGTAAAGACAAAGCTCCGTTCCGGGAGAGAAAATGACGGAGGAAAACACAACTGCCGATACAGCTCCTGAAGCACCAACGGAATGGTAATTGGGGTTGTGCTGATGTTTTTTATAGGAGGGCAAGACAGCAAATAATATCCCTCCGAAATACAATAACAAGAAATAAAGTATGCCTTTATCTCCCGCATAAGCTTGAAAGTAACGCTCTGTTACTCCACCAAACATCCAAAGCACAAACATGTTAATGCCCAAATGCCAGCCATCTGCATGTATAAAAGCATGACTTAAGAAGCGAATGTGCTCTTTATTGTTGACAATACGATAGGGATCAAAATCGTACTTGTAAAACAGTTCCGGTTTCTTAAAGGCTGGAATAGAGACAAGAAGTGTGATGACAATGATGACGAGACTAATCATAGGTCTCCTCCAAATAAATCCATCTGTGGAGCATCTTCATCAGTATTGGTTCTTTTTTCCGCTCGTGCTGCTTCAGGGCTATCGTCACTCTTTGCCTTTGTAGATGTTTCTTTAGCACTTTCATCCTTAAGCTCCACTTTGTCATTCTCTTCTTCTTGTTGATCCTCATCTGCTTTCTCCAAGAGGTCTTGCTCAAATGGGTTAGCGTTTAGTTCTTCAATGCTTATTCCAATTGCCTCTGAAGCTGCCTCATCAAAAAGTCGATCGACTGCTTTCACCTTATCGTAACTTAATTTATTTCCTAAAGCTTTGTACCCTTTGACGGCAATAAAATCTTTAAGATTCAAAATCTCGTTTGGCTTGGGGTCTTTCCCTCTTGGTTTAACAAAACTGATATCTACCACCGTGTTCAAATCTGTAGAGGCAAGTTCCATATAACTCTTTTCATGCTCAGAGATAAACAGCACTTTTTTATCACTATCTTCTACCAAAAAGCGCTTGACATAAAAATCTTCTTTTTCACCATCATAATACACAATGGTTAGGGGTTTCTCAGGCAACCATTTTTCAATGATAATCAGGTCTTCTTCAAAATGAGTAGAAATGTTTGTTCCGGTAAGCTTATAATGTCCCGATTGGGTTATGGTCAATATTTTGTCTTCTGCTTTGAATTGTCCAAGTAACTCTCCTCTACCTTCGGTATTAATGCGTTGCACAGTATCATCAAACCAAATTTTTCGAGCACTTAATGTAGAAGTTCCTTCTTCTTTAAGCGTCACTTTATTCACCAAATGCTTAGTCAGTATATTGCCTTTTGCCCCTCGACCTTTTATGGCCAATTCAGCAAAATCCATTTCGAATTTCAACTTTTTCAACTTGGCTTTTGCTCTTAAGAGTACTGAAACAACTTCTGCTTCACCATTTGGGTTAGCCGTAAAATACAAGACCTTAGAGTTTGGTTTTCCGGCTGTTAAATCATATTCCTTATCTCGAGTAATAGAGGTCACCGGAAAACGCTTCATCATGGTATTTCCTCCCTTACCATCTTGATAAATCATGTTATAAATGGTACGCTTATCACCCTTCTTCCAAACACCAACATGAATGATGTTTTTACCAACAAAAGATTTGGGTTGAATTTTCTGAACCTGCATTACACCATCAGCTCTGAAAACAATAATATCGTCAATATCTGAACAATCTGCCACAAACTCTGACTCTGACTTTCTCAATCCATGCCCAATAAAACCTTCTTCCCGATTGACATATAGTTTGGCGTTTGCCACAGCTACTTTAGTAGCATCAATATTTTCAAAAGATTTGATCTCGGTTCTTCGCTCCCTTCCTTTACCATGCCTTTCTTTTATCCTTTTAAAATAAGCGATGGCAAAATCCGTCAAATGCTCAAGATCGTATTTGACCTGTTCGAGTTCATCTTCAATCTTCTTAATCAACTCATCAGCCTTAAAGCTATCAAACTTTGAAATCCTTTTGATTCTGATTTCCAATAAACGATTGATGTCATCATCATTAACTTCTCTCAGTAAATGCTTGATGTGCGGTTTTAAACCGGCATAAACAGCTTTAAATATACCCTCAAGCGTTTCTTCCTCTTCTATATCCCTGTAAATTCGTTTCTCAATGAATATTTTCTCTAAGGAAGAAAAGTGCCATTGCTCTTCGAGTTCACCTTTTTTTATCTCAAGTTCTAACTTGAGTAGATCACGCGTATTCTCTGTATTGATCTTCAGTATTTCATTGACTCCCAGAAATTTCGGCTTATCATCTTCAATTACACAAGAGTTAGGAGATATAGATACCTCACAATCCGTAAATGCATATAAAGCATCAATGGTTTTGTCAGGAGAAACATTAGGTGGAAGGTGGATTAATATTTCTACATTCTCAGCGGTATTGTCTTCTATCTTTTTGACTTTTATCTTCCCCTTATCATTGGCTTTTAGAATATTGTCAATGAGTCCTGATGTTGTTGTCCCATATGGAATTTCGGTAATAATCAAGGTTTTTTTATCCAATTGACCAATTTTAGCTCGAACTCGAATTTTACCACCTCTTAGCCCATCATTGTAATTGCTAAAATCTGCCATCCCTCCGGTCTGAAAGTCCGGCAAAATATTCGTGCGCTTACCTTTTAAGATTTTGATGGATGCATCAATCAATTCATTGAAGTTATGAGGTAAAATTTTGCAAGCTAAACCAACGGCAATTCCTTCGACTCCTTGTGCTAATAAAAGTGGGAATTTTACAGGTAAAGTGACGGGTTCTTTACCTCTGGAGTCATAAGAAGATATCCACTCGGTCGTTTTATTATTAAAAGCAACATCCAGCGCAAATTTGGAAAGCCGAACTTCTATGTACCTCGGTGCCGCTGCACGATCTCCTGTTAAAATATTCCCCCAGTTTCCCTGGCAGTCCAATAGTAAATCCTTTTGCCCGATCTGAACCATGGCATCTCCAATCGAAGCGTCACCATGCGGGTGGTATTTCATGGTATTTCCAATGACGTTGGCCACTTTATGATAACGTCCATCATCCATCTCTTTAAGAGAGTGCAGTATTCGTCTTTGAACAGGCTTTAAGCCATCATTAACATGAGGAACAGCTCTTTCCAGAATAACATAAGAGGCATAATCTAAAAACCATTCATTGTACATGCCAGAGACCTGAATCACATTTTCCAAGCCTCCTGAAACGTCTCCCCCATCTTCTAATAACTCATCATCTAACTCCTCTTTATCAGCCATTTGACATTCTTAGTTTAAAGTGCAGCATCAGCTACAACATCTTCCTCAATTTTTAAATTCTCTATGATAAATTTTTGACGATCCGGTGTGTTTTTACCCATGTAAAATTCCAAAAGTTCGTGCACTGATTTATCTTTACCGATAACGACCGGTTCTAAGCGCATCTCCTCCCCAATAAAGTGCTTGAACTCATCAGGAGATATCTCACCTAAACCTTTAAATCTCGTAATCTCAGGTTTGCCTTTCAGTTGATTAATTGCATCGAGTTTCTCTTGATCGCTATAGCAATAAAAGGTCTGCTTTTTATCACGCACTCGAAACAATGGCGTTGCCAAAACATAGAGATGTCCATTTTTAACAAGATCAGGAAAAAACTGTAAAAAGAAAGTAATGAGTAATAAACGGATGTGCATGCCGTCGACATCTGCATCAGTGGCCAACACAACATTGTTGTATCTTAAGTTATCAAGATCGTCTTCAATATTTAATGCTGCCTGCAACAGGTTAAACTCTTCGTTTTCATAAACGATCTTTTTGGTCAAACCAAATGAATTTAAAGGTTTGCCCTTCAAACTAAAAACCGCTTGCGTGTTGACATCTCTTACTTTAGTGATTGAACCTGATGCTGAATCTCCCTCTGTAATAAACAAAGTTGTATTCTCTACTCCTTCTTTCTTCTCATTATAATGTACACGGCAGTCACGTAGTTTCTTATTGTGCAGGCTGACTTCTTTGGCTCTTTTTCTTGCCAGCTTTTTAATTCCGGCCAGATCTTTTCGCTCACGCTCAGATTGTAATATCTTCCTTTGTAAAGCTTCTGCTGCTTCTGGATTCTTATGAAGATAATTGTCCAAGTATTTTTTCAGAAAATCACTCACAAATGCGCGCATTGAAGGCCCTTCAGGTCCTACTTCGTGTGAACCGAGTTTCGTTTTCGTTTGAGATTCAAATACCGGCTCCATTACTTTGACACTAATGGCCGCTACTATAGAGGAGCGAATGTCAACCGCATCGTAATCTTTCTGAAAATGCTCACGGATCGTCTTTACATAAGCCTCTCTAAAGGCACCCTGATGTGTTCCCCCTTGTGTGGTATGCTGACCATTGACAAATGAGTAATATTCTTCGCCGTAAGAATTGGTATGCGTAATGGCGACTTCAATGTCTTCCCCTTCCAGATGAATGATTGGGTACAGCGGATTATCTGACATGTTCTTCTCCAACAGATCATAGAGTCCTCTTTCCGAATGATACTTCTCTCCATTGAAAATTATGGTTAGCCCCCTATTCAGGTAAACATAGTTCCATAACATTCGCTCTACATGCTGAGTACGGTATTGATAGTTATGAAAAATTTCTTCATCGGGCGTAAAAACAACTTTGGTTCCTTTGCGCCTTGTGCTAGACTCTATGTCAGTTTCACTGGTTAATTCTCCACGTGAAAATTCAGCTGATTTACTTTTTTCATCTCTGTTTGATTCAATCAAAAAATAAGTGGAAAGTGCATTGACCGCTTTGGTTCCTACTCCATTTAATCCAACAGATTTTTTAAAGGCCTTAGAATCGTATTTTCCTCCAGTATTGATCTTAGAGACCACATCGACTACCTTGCCTAAAGGAACTCCCCGACCATAATCCCTGACTTTAACCGTTTTATCCTTAATAGAAATTTCGATTGTCCGACCGTTTCCCATGACAAACTCATCTATAGAGTTGTCTAAGACTTCCTTAAGTAAAACGTAAATGCCATCATCATAGGCAGACCCATCTCCTAATTTTCCAATGTACATGCCAGGACGCATACGAATGTGCTCCTTCCAGTCAAGCGATCTAATATTGTCTTCGGTATATTGTACTTCTGCCATAAACTCCTTTGGAAAGCCTTAAAAGTAAAGAAAGTGTCAAGGCCAGTCTATGTTTCAAAAACCGAATTATTAACAGTAGTTTTAACAGTTAATGGGTTAACATTTTAATCTAATTGGAATGCTACATTTCACTATTTTTCCTTTTCAAATCAATTGAAGCATATAATACAATGAAAAAGCTATTTACTATCTTCTTCTTTATTCCACTTCTTTCTATATCTCAACTTTCTGAAAAAGGGTTAACAAAATTGGACTCCTTAAAGGAAAGTATAAAAACAGCCAATCATGATTCTACAATAATCAATTCATATATAGAATGGTATAATTTAATCGAAGTTAAATTACCTAAGGATAGAAATAAAATACTCGAAAAAATAGATAATCTAGTATCTAACAGTTATGAGAATGTAAAAGATCTCAACATTAAATTTTATAGAAAAGCAAAAGCTTTTACACTTAACGAATATGGAAGAATAGATCAACAAAAGGCAAATTATGAATCTGCAATTCATAATTATCGAAAGGCATTAGACCTTCATAAATTAAATAAAGACAAAAGAAATATCGCTAGTTCATACAATAACATTGCTATTATACTCTATTATCAAGGTAAGCTAGATTCTGTAATTACATATTTTAAAAAAGCTGCATTTGTTTCTGAACAAATGAATGATAAAGTACTTCTAGGAAAAGCTCTAAACAACCTAGGAGCAATATATAGAGTACAGGGAGATATTTCTAATGCGATCGAAATATTAGTAAAGAGCCTTAAAGTTAGAGAAGAATTGGAAGATAGCTTAGGTCTAATAAGCACATATGGGAATTTAGGTTTGCTTTATAAGGGTCAAAAAAATTATTCTAAGGCTTTGAATCTCCAAAAAGAGGCACTATTAATAGGGCTAAATCTAAAGGATAGCACCAATATTTCAGCATCGCTTAATAATATTGGCACTACATATCAAGCCTTAGGTGAATTAGATTCCGCTATTGACTTTTATAAAAAAAGTCTAGCAATTGATTTTAGAACTGAAGATAAACTGGGTATTGCTAATGCCTTTTCAAACATTGGTCAAATATTCTATGAGCAGCTTATTTACGATTCAGCTCTTGTCTATTATAGAAAAAGTTTAAATATGTTCATAACAATCCAAAATCGAGAAGGCGAAGCACGATTGTTACATAACCTAGGTGACCTAAGTAGAACTCTAGGTCAGAACAAAAAAGCTTTAGATTATGATTACAAATCACTTAAGTTAACTTCCGGCTTGAATAACATTAAACTTACTCGAGATATCTATCTATCTCTTTGGCTAACTCACAAAAGTTTGAGCAATCATAAAATTGCACTTGAAATGCTTGAAAAATACATTACTCTAAGAGATAGTATTGAAAATGAAGAAAATACAAAAGAAGTTATTAGGCAAGAGTTTAAATACAAATATGAAAAGCAAGTTATCTCTGATAGCATAAAAACTGCAGAGGCCAAAAAAGTGGTAGATGCTCAAATGGCGAAACAAGAAGCTCAGTTAGAACATGAAAGAACACAGCGCTATGCTCTTCTTGGTGGCATTAGCTTACTCACCATATTTGGAGGAATAATGTTTAATCGATTTAGAATAACCAGACGACAAAAAAGAATAATTGAAAAACAAAAACATATAGTAGATCAACAAAAGGCGGAGGTCGAAGAAGCTCATGAACAGCTTTCAGAAAAGAATAAGGAAATAACAGATAGCATCATTTATGCTAAGCGAATTCAAGAAGCTATACTTCCTCCTTTAAAACTTGTAAAAGCTAAGCTCTCAAATAGCTTTATTTATTATCAACCTAAAGATATTGTGGCTGGTGACTTTTACTGGATGGAACATAAAAAAAATGTTGAAGGTCAGGAGCTGGTATTTTTTGCAGCAGCAGATTGCACCGGCCACGGTGTTCCAGGCGCTATGGTATCTGTTGTGTGCAGTAATGCACTTAATAAATCTGTAAATGAATTCGATTTAATCCATCCCGGTGAAATTTTAGATAAAACAAGAGAATTGGTCATTCAACGTTTTGAAAAATCTGAAGAAGAAGTGAATGACGGAATGGATATTGCTTTATGCGCTTTCAATACCTTTACTAAAGAGCTAAATTACTCAGGAGCACATAACCCTTTATGGATCATTAGAAAAGGAGAAGGTGAAATCGAAGAGATTAAAGCTGACAAACAGCCAATTGGCAAACATTTTGAGATCAAAGCTTTTAGCAATCATACCATTCAACTTAATCAAGGAGACAGTATTTATATTTTCAGTGATGGCTATGTTGATCAGTTTGGAGGAGAAAAAGGGAAAAAGCTGAAGTCACCTAACTTTAAACGCTTTTTATTGACCATTCAAAATCTAAATATGGACGAGCAATTGGATAGCATCAAAACACATTTTAATGACTGGAAAGGCGAAGAAGAACAGGTGGATGATGTCTGTGTAATTGGTTTAAGGGTTTAAACATTTGTTTTTTAAGTATGCCATACAATCATTTTCAACTTAAATGTATAGGACAAAAAAAAAATTGTATTTGCTTTATGGGGTAGTGTTATTATATACTCTAAGCTCAACTATAAGCTGCGAAACCGAAGAAGAATCTCCACATGGAAATACCGATCAATTTGTTTTTAAACCGGAATTCATTTATAAGGAGTACAGCCCTGTAGTAGCTTTAGCCTCATATGATTCAATTAATTTGGTCAACCAATGCTTTCTACTTTTCCCAGGTCAAAAAAGAAAGGCCATTTCTGTTGACCTATCCGATAGTTATTTTGATGTAAGTCTATCCATTTCTCATCAATCTGTTCAATCAGCAGGTTGCCCCATTTATAGGTATACTGTTGAAATCAGAACTTTAGGGAACAACTTTGTTGGAGGCTCTACAAATCAGCTTGATGTGTACCAATTTAATGACAGCTTATTAAGTACAAATTGGGTAAATCAAGGTATTTATTATGATGCTATTGGCATGCCACCCACCAGAGGCCCTGTTTATATTTCTATTAAGTCAATTGAAAATAACGCCGAACATTTCGGATATATAAAATTAGAATTAGCTAACAGTCGCTTATTTATACAAGCCACTGCAATTAATCAGGCAAATAGTGATCGTATAATAGCCGGACAGATGAGTTTGTAATTAGGCGCGCTTCTTTACAGAATTAACTTCTTCTTTTGGATCGACGGTCTTTACATCCCTATTGATTTTAGCCATTTCTTCTTTTTGTTTATCCACGGGGCTTCCAAAAAGTATGTGCCAAGCCTGTTTCAAAGATCTGGCTTTCAAAAGATCTTTTCCAACTGCCATCCATTCGTGAAAAACTAGGTATACAGGATTAAAAGAATTAACGGGTTTAGTGATTCCATAGATGGCTTGTTCAGATTCCGGCTCAAAGGTTCCGAACATTCTATCCCAAATGATAAAAGTTGAACCGTAATTTTTATCCAAATATTTTTCATTTACCGAGTGATGCACTCGATGATGAGAAGGAGTGGTAAAAATATATTCTATCGGGCGCGGTAATTTTCTGATTAATTCCGTGTGTATCCAAAACTGGTACAATACCTCTATTTGATGCACAATAAAAAACACCAAAGGATCAAAGCCCATCAAAATTACGGGAAGAAAGAAGACCAATTTTAAATTTTGGGTCCATGACAAGCGAAAAGAAACCGAAAGATTATAATGCTCTGATGAATGATGTACAACATGAGTGGACCACCAGAAACGTTGCTCATGAGCAATGCGATGCGCCCAATATCGACAGAAATCCAACACAATCAGACATAGGACATAGGACCACCATGTATGCGGTATTCTAAGTGGAGAAAGGTTGTAAAAGAATACAAACACAACAAACATGCCTATCTTCATAAAGCCATTCAAACCGACATTTACCAAGCCAATGGTGAGAGAGGCTAAAAAATCTTTTCCTGAGTAAAGGTTCTTGTAGTGTTTTCTACCAACTAAATATTCGATTAAAACAAAAGAAAACATGATGGGAGCTGCAAACCAGATTACCGTAGTAAAGTCCAGTTGAGAGATGTCTTCAACTGTAATTTTTTGAACCCCTGAGAAAAGATATGCGTGCATAATTTTTAAAAATGTCAAATTTAACTGATTTCAAACTAAGCCCCTAATTTTTATGAGATTTGTACTCATTTTAAATAAGATGAAGTTTAGAAAATCAAATAGGTATGAACTGGGAAAACACAGGTTTAGTGAAGAAGAAATTATAGCATTTGCTCAGCGTCTAGACCCCCTCCCTTTTCATACTGATTCTCAAAAAGCCAAAGAAAGTAGATTTCGAGGCTTAGTTACTAGCGGAAGTCATGCTTTTATGCATTTTTATCCTAAAGCTTGGATACCCTTATTTGGTGATTCTGTAATTGCGGGTTTAGAGGTCAGCAAATGGCAATTTAAAGCTCCGATATATGCCAATGAAACAATACATGCATATTGTAAAATTTTAGATGTTCAAAAAATCAGTTCCGCAAATGAAGCTGTTCTCACATGGCGCTTTTCGTTTAAAAATGTTAAATCTATTGAGGTTCAATGTCTCAGAATAAAGATTCTACATAAAATAATTTAATTTTAGAACATGAAAAGATTTCTATTCTATTTTAACGTTCTACTTTTTTGCTTCATTTTCTCTTTAGATTCTGTCGCACAGGATAAAATAGAATGGCTAAGTTTTGAAGAAGCGATCGCTAAAAATGAGAAAGAACCGAAAAAATTTTTAATAGACATGTGGACAACTTGGTGTGGTTGGTGTAAAAAAATGGAAGCAACTACTTTTAGTCATCCTGAAATTGTAAAAATTGTAAACACTTATTATTACCCTGTTAAAATTAATGCAGAAACAAAGGACACTATGCGGATTGGAGGGAAAGTATACATCAATGAGTTTCCAGAACGAAGACGTAATCCGCATCAAATTGCAATTGCTTTAATGCAAGGAAAAATGTCTTACCCCACCATAGTCTATCTAGATGAAGAAGTCAATATGCTTCAACCAGTTGCCGGATATCAAAGTGCAAAAAACATAGAACCCATACTGATGTTTTTTGCTGAGAATAAATACAGAGAAATGGATTGGGCTAGCTATCAAAAAAACTTTAATAGCATTTTTGATCAGAGTCAGTAAATTGCTGTAGCTTTAATTTAAGGTTAACCCTTTTTTAATTTTTCTCTTGTAATTCAGGATATTAGGAATATTTGCCTTACTTTGGCAATTCACTAATATTTATATCATGAACATTTACGTAGGTAATATTTCTTACAAGTCAACAGTTGATGACCTAGGAAATCTCTTCGCTGAATATGGCGATGTCAACTCAGTTAAAATTATCACAGACAAATTTACAGGTCGATCAAAAGGTTTCGGTTTTGTAGAAATGGATGATGAACCAGGCCAAGCCGCTATAGAAGCCCTAGATGGTTTCGACCATATGGGCAGAAACCTTAGAGTTACAAAAGCAAACCCCAGAGAAGAAAAATAAGTAAAGACCCCGAAAACTTTCGGGGTTTTTTTATGCCTCTTTTTTTAAGAAGTGAATAATATCCGAACCGTATCTTAACAGATTATTTTCCTGAAACAATGCCGGATAAGCAAATACTTTGATTGGCGGCTTTTGATTACTAAGGTCAACATTAATTATTTCAACATCTATTCCCATTGAATCAAGAGCATTAATTACATCCTGACACTGATGGCAGTTTTCGCCAATAAATAATCGATATTTCATTCTAGTTGACTTGTATCTCTGATCAGGAATCGGTTTCTCTCCATGTAGATCAAATCCTTTTCTTTCAGATCATTTAAAACCGTAGTAACTGTTTGCCTGGACGTAGCCGTTAAATTGGCGATATCCTGATGAGTTAAATTATGCTTCACCAAGGTCTCATCCCCTATTGCTATACCATATCTTTCGGCCATTTCTATCATAAAATCAATGACCCGTTGACGAGCATCTTTAAAAACTAAAGACTCAAGGCGACGCTCTATTCGACGCATCTTTTCACCAATGCTCTTCGTCAACTCTATACTTAATCTTGGGTTTTCTGTTAAAATTTCCCTGAACTCCTCGGTGGATATTGTGCACATTCTGGTATCTGTATCCATAGCAACGGCAAAGTCCTTCCTCGTCTCTTCTCCCACTACACCCATCTCGCCAAATACTTCACCGGGGTATAATATTGCTTTGATAATCTCCTTGCCTTCGTCCGAATAAGTACCAATCTTTATTCTGCCTCGCTTAAGAAAAAACATGATTTTACTGGGCTCGTCAGGAAAGTACACATATTCATTCTTCGCTGCAGTTTTAACAGCAGTACGCTGATCTATTAAACGCATTTCGTCTTCAGAAAGATCTTTCAGCAGATTAATTCTCTCAAGATACCATAATTTAGAATGCTGTGCTGTCATTTTTTACCTGAGTTTCCCAAATTTAATCTAATTTCATTTAGGTTAACCCGCTTGTTTATCTTTTGCCGCCAACAATGTGTTTTTCAATAAAGACACAATAGTCATTGGGCCTACACCTCCCGGAACAGGGGTAATAAATGACGCTTTTTCCGCCACCTCATCAAACTTTACATCTCCATAAAGCTTATAACCTGACTTCTTACTCTTATCCGCTTTTCTTGTTATTCCAACATCAAATACCACAACCCCTTCTTTGACCATATCGGCTGTTATAAATTCCGGTTTGCCCAGGGCCACAATTAAAATATCCGCTATTTTTGTTATCTCGGTCAAATTAGTCGTTCTGCTATGTGTAAGCGTCACCGTGCAATTGCCCGGGTACGAATTGCGCGACATTAAGTTGGCTATTGGTGTACCAACGATTGAGCTTCTGCCAACTACAACACAATGCTTACCGGTGGTTTCTATGTTGTATCGTTCAATCAATTGTAGAATACCATACGGAGTCGCAGGCAAAAATGTAGGTAAATTCAGCATCATTCGCCCAAAATTGGTCGGGTGAAATCCATCTACATCTTTCTTTGGGCTAATGGCTTCGGTTATTTTCTTATCGTTAATGTGCTTTGGCAAAGGCAACTGGACAATGAATCCGTCAACATCATCATTATCATTAAGCTGAGCTACCTTTTTTAACAGTTCTTTTTCAGTTATGGTATCACTTAAACGCAATATGGTACTTTTCATCCCCACTTTCTCGCAAGCCTTAATTTTTGCATTCACATAGGTAATGCTTGCACCATTGTTGCCAACCAGAACAGCTACCAAATGAGGAATTTTTCCTCCTTCAGATTTTATCGACTCTATCTCTGTAGCTACTTCCAGCTTCGTTTCTTCAGCCGTTTTTTTTCCGTCTAAAATTTGCATACTATCTTTTAAAACCGCCTGGCATTTTAGGCATATTGCTCATCATACGTGCCAGATTTTTCTTATTTCCCATTAACTTCATCATCTTGCTGGTTTCATTGAACTGCTTGATCAATTTATTCAGATCCTGCACAGGTCTCCCACTACCGGCTGCTATTCTTCTTCGCCTTGTACCATTAATGATGTCTGGATTTTGTCTCTCTTCCGGGGTCATGGATTGGATCATTGCCTCTACATGCTTAAATGCATCATCTTCTATATCTACATCTTTCATCGCTTTGCCTACACCAGGAATCATACCCATTAAATCCTTGACATTCCCCATCTTCTTAATTTGTTGGATTTGATCCATAAAATCATTGAAGTCAAACTGATTTTTTGCAATCCGCTTTTGAAGTCTTCTTGCTTTTTCTTCATCGAATTGTTCTTGCGCTCTCTCTACTAAAGAAACCACATCTCCCATCCCAAGAATCCTGTCTGCCATCCGCTTTGGATAGAAGATGTCCAGTGCTTCCATCTTTTCACCCGTTCCGACAAACTTTATGGGCTTATCTACAACTGAACGGATTGAAAGTGCTGCTCCTCCCCTCGTATCTCCATCTAGCTTTGTTAAAACTACTCCGTCAAAATCAATGCGTTCATTAAATGCTTTAGCCGTATTTACTGCATCCTGACCTGTCATAGAATCTACCACAAATAAGGTTTCCGTTGGCTGTATTGATGATTTTACTGCCGCAATCTCATTCATCATTTGTTCATCAACCGCCAGACGTCCCGCCGTATCCACAATCACCACATCGTGCCCCTTTGATTTAGCCTCTCTAATGGCATTTTGAGCAATCTCGACAGGATTTTTATTCTCTTTATCTGAAAAGACAGGAACACCCACTTGCTCGCCTAAGACATGTAATTGGTCAATCGCTGCAGGTCTGTATACATCTCCTGCCACCAAAAATGGACTTTTCCCTTTTTTATTCTTAAGGTGATAAGCAAGCTTACCGGTAAAAGTTGTTTTCCCGGAACCTTGCAATCCGGCTATTAAAATAATTACAGGGTTCCCTTTGAGATTCAACTCAGTTTCCTCTCCTCCCATCAGAGCAGTTAGCTCATCATGAGTGATTTTAGTAAACAATTGTCCGGGAGAAACTGAAGTTAGCACATCCTGACCAATTGCTTTTTCCTTTACTGCATCTGAGAAATTCTTTGCGGTTTTGTAATTGACATCTGCATCTAAAAGTGCTCTACGAATCTCCTTCGTTGTTTCAGCAACATTAACTTCAGAAATTTGACCTTGACCTTTTAGAACCTTAAACGCCCGCTCAAACTTGTCTGATAAATTTTCAAACATCTCCTTAAAATTTAATCGGCAAATTTAAAGAAACTAGAAAGGCTTTTAAAGCTTTCTATGCGTGAATAACACTATTGATGCTAACAATAAAAATGGCAATTGAAGCAACCAAACCAATAACAAAGGCATAGTAAGCATACCTCAGTAGTTTGTACTTTTTATTCAACACCTTACCCAAAAAATACAGGTCTCTGCTTAACGTATTGTATAAGTATGCCTTATCATTCATTAGTTGATTCATACTCCACTCGTACTCCTTCAATTCCATCTTATGAAAATTGCCAAAAAAGGTAAGGTTGCCCATGCCTTTCATCACTTCATCTTTTGTCACTTTTCCACGATTATTCAAATTGGGAATTGTAGACAGTATGGATAGTATTATTGTGACAATTGTAAACAGCAAAATAGATAAACCCGGGTAAAACAAAAATGGATTGGAGTCTAACTTAGGGAAGAGTGCCGATAACACGATTGAAATGATAATGGCATTAACACTGATTAGTGTATTGGCTTTATTGTCAGCGATACTGCTCAGATCCAAATGATTTCTTAAAGCCACTTTATACATCGTTTCAACGCCCTTAAGCGGACTATCCGCTTTAGAAGGACCTTTTTTATTGGCTTTTTCTTTTTTCAAAGCTTCTTTTTCCAGTGCTTCCAATTTTTCAATGTTTATTTTTTTAACCGCTCCAAAATGCTCTCTTGCGTATGAGGTAAGGTAATTATGCGTTTTTAAAAACTTAATGCATTCGGACGTCCAGTCTTTCTTTTTAATTTTCCTATTTTCCAGCTGACTGATTTCTTTTTTCAAATTGACAAACGCCTTTTCAAAGTAATCCGGTTCGCCCAAATGAGCTAAATCTGCATCCATGATTACCTTTTCAAGGTCATCTGTAGCAATATGCCCCATCTTGGTCGCCATGATTAAACGCTTAACCTTTAAAGTCACTTCATCAGAGACATTCTCAGACTTTAAAAAAGCCTCTGCTTCTTTTGCCCCGATGAGCTCATGATTGCTTTTATCTCGCGCATAACCGCAGTCATGAAAAATAGCTGCTAACTCCAAAACTATCTTATCTTCTTCATTGAGTTCAGGAGTATGGCTTGTTATAAGATCGACAGCTTTTAGGACTCGCTGGGTATGCTCCCAATTATGGTATGCATAAGCATCAGTCTCTGTTTCCTTAAACATTGCCTTTACCAATTCTTTTGCTTTGCCAATCAGTTGCTCCATCATTTAAAAGTAAAATTTAGTTCCAAAGTTGAAAACTTCATCAACATCTGAAATGGAATATGTGCCCACCAAAGTCATAAAATTAAGGACATTAAAATAAAGTCCGGCTCCATAAGAGTTGTGCCATAAATTAGATTGATCTTGATCTACCCATACTCTTCCAACATCAAAATGCAAGAGTGCCCCTAAATCGAATGGCATTACATAGTTCTTCACTTTGGTAAAACTTTTCCTTATCTCAGCATTTCCATAAGCAATACTTTCTCCTGAAAAGCGATTTCTTGTTATGCCCCTAAACTGATCCAATCCACTCAAAAAGTTAGATTGATAAAAGAGATAGTCTCCAAAATTTTGCCGCCACCCTCCTCTTAATGCTATTAAAGTCTGTTTTTCAAAATAACTCACTGGAACGTAAAAGAGTAACTCCGTACTTAGTCGATAAAAGTTGGACTCATCATTAATTATGCTCCGTGTATTTGATGCTTCTAGATCAAAACCTATGCCTTTAGTAGGATTAATTGAGTTGTCTGTATTGTAGTATTTATAAGCTAGAGTCGTTTCAAAAAACTGTTGGTTATGATCGCTTGTATAATCAATTTGAAAAGCCGGAGTTTCATTGAGATCAGCTATTTGAAAGGCAGTTTTTATTCCAAGCTGACTTGATGATGATGCCGAAGCGTATTTAAATTGGGTACTCAAATTATAGTAATCAATTCTGACATCAGAGTTGCCAATCTGAACATTTGATGGACTGGATTCATTTCCCTGACCATAATATTGGAAAACCTCGGGCAAGTTAAACTCAAGTGAAGATTCAAAATTCAGATTATTTATAATTTGTCTGTAATCTAGATCATATCTAAAATTAAAGCCTTCTGCCCTCAACGCATAATTCAAATTGAAATCATGTGCATACTTGTAGGGCGCTTTGTTAAAGCCATGTTTGACAAAACGAAAACCCGGACCAAAGAAGAATCCGTCATCAGGATTGACACCAATTGAAGGAACAGGTATCAAAACATCATACTTAAATGCTTTTCTATCGTAGATTAACGCTTGCTTCTCCGACATCAAGTGCAACTTGGCTTCCTGACCCAGATCTATATCGGACTTTCCTTCTTCATCATACACAATGGTAGACTTTCTCCAATTTTTGACTTCAGACTTATCTTCAATCTTATCTTTATTTTCAGAGGCGATGATTCTGACCAGAATTGTTTTTTGACTTTCTCCTTCAATCTGATACTCATCTTTATCGTCTAAGCCATAAAGCCGAATTTCTTTGGTTTCTCCAAACTTGAATTTTCGGTGATAAAACCGTTTTTCCTTCACTTTTTTACCCTCTTTTCTAGGGTATATATTCACTTCGACATCGCCATTTTTATAACGGATAACTTCAAAATAATCTTTTTCTAATGTTCCCCTTACATCGACTTCTTTTGCCAATACCTTATAATAGCGTTTTGCAAACTGATCTATACGATCTCTTCGTAACTTTAAAACCTCCACTAATTCTTCACCATTATACTCATATGCTTGTTTTGGCAAGTCTTTTAATGCTTGATTAAGAATTTCATCCGTGATCCATTCTTTCAGATTTTTCGCTTCTTGAATCCATACTTCTTCATTCGCCTGATTCAAAAAGTATCGATCAAAATAACGTGCATTAAAGTTTAGTCCCGCAATATCTCTTATCTCTTCTTTAAAAGGTTGAAATTTCCTGAGGAGCCACTTTCTATTGGCGATTTTCATGATTAATCCATCAAATTGAAAGAAAACCTGATCTCTATCTCTTGGAATGGGTCGAAAGATGTTTTGTTCATCCTCCTTAAATTTAGCCCACCTCCATTGGTCATCATGTCTATCCCAGTCGCCTAAAAGCATATCCAAAAGTCTTGAACGAACTGTGAAAGGGACGTCTATCTGGTTTTTAGCCTCCTTTTCCAATTTGTCAATTGCTTTATTATAGTTCATCACTTCTTTGCTGCGCCCAAAGTTGACATAGTCTGACATATCATCATCAGGATGGATTTCAATTAAAGCAAACATCCCTCCAAATTCATCCTTAAAATCTCCCAGAATGGAATCCTTGGGTATATAAACTAATCGAGGTTGAGTGTAATAAATTTGTGCAGCTTCTGCAATCTTAGGCACAGCTACCGAAGCATATGGATGCGAACCTGCAATACCGTCGTAAACTGCATCTTGAGCCATTGTTCCCTGTAAATCTCTCCCAACCAAAAAATCGGCATTCTTTTTAATTCCTCTTGCCTTGTATATGTGCCCGTCTGCCCCTTTTAACTTTAAAGATATAGTCTGCATTCCTCCACCTTTACCAATCGGAAATAAACCACCATAGTCATTGTGAATATCCAGAACCGGAACTTCTATCGGTAAAGTCCATAAAGCACGATTTAAGTTTCCGAAAAAGAGACGTTTGAATTTTGATGCTCTAAAATTCGTATCGGGAACAACGGTTTTCATCTGCCCCTCGTAACTAGGTTTTGTAAGTTTCACATCATTGAACTTATTGATTTCCTTTGTGTAAAGTATTTGATTAAAAATCTTTTCTCCTCCCTTTTTTTCTGCATCCCAAAATTTCAACCTCACATTTCCATCATTGTAATATTCCAAAACGGCATAACCTCTTCTTTTTGCACCAAAGTCAATTTGTTGATTAAAGCGAAGGTCTGTTTTCTTGGATCCAGATCCTGAGATAATGTGGTGCAATCTATTTTCTTTCAGATACTGCATGTTATGCTCATGACCAGCTACATAAACCACATTATCATATTCGTTCATTGCGGTAACTAACTCGCTTTTCAATTCTTGATATTTAGGATGAGAAATATCTTGAACATTGCCAAAGAAAGACCTGCCAAAGGGGTAAATAGAACCAATAACAGGAAGCGGAATCCATAAACCTTTCTTTTTTCGACTGAGTGGAAAAAGGTGATCTTGCCAAGTAAAATGTCCTCCATGTACTCCATTAGAATACATTGGATGATGTCCCACAACAAGAATATGCTTGTCTCTATTGCTTTTTAATGCTTCTTTGAAGGCTGCTATGAAGCCATCCTTTGTTCTTAGATCACAATCATCTTTTGCTCCCTTTGCCTTATCATAATTATGCAGCCACCACTGTGTATCAATAATAATCAATACAAGGTCATCATTCAGTAATATCTCTTTTGGCCCGGAACAGCCATCGCTCGGATCAAAAACTTTGCCCAGTCTTTGCTGAATATAATCCTCCTGCCGTTTTATAAATTCCAGACCGTCTTCTTTACCCTTCTGCCAATCGTGATTACCCGGAATAAAACGAACTTGACCTCCAAAGCCTTCAACCGCCTCGATTTGTATATTTATGCGACTTTCGTCTTGTTTTCTGAGTGGATGGCCTTCTCTATGTAAGCCTTCAGGATAAATATTATCTCCCAAAAACACGACGCTTGTCTGATCCGGATTTTCTTTTTTTAGTTGCTGCTTAAGTAGATTAAGAGCATACTTTGAATAAGCAGTATCTCCTCCGGCATCACCTATTAAGTAAGTTTTATAAATAACTTCAGATTGGCTCTGAACTTCCTGACTTTTCAACTTTGTTTTACGGTAGTATATCTCTTGATGACCACATGCCAAAAAAAAGAAGAGTACGAAGACAGGTATTAAGTATCTAAAATTCACTCTGATTAAAATAATTCAACTTTGCCGAATCAAAGCTATTCTTTTCCGTAGATATAATTACATTTCCTACCTGATCAATAGCAATACCTTCTGCTTGAGACAATTCAAGTTTATTTAGGTCTTTGACATTCCATTTCTGGTTTTTCATATCTACAATCAATATCTGTTGGGAAACACCTGATACAATCATTAGCTTTTGTTCGGAAAAACTGTAACAAATACCGGAAGGTCTAAAATGCTTTAATTTTTGCTCTCTTTTGAGCTTAAGAAAGGGGGCTTCCTCCAATTCTTCTTTCTCCAAGTTGTATTGAAATATCCATATGTAATCCTCCTTAGATTTCTTTTCATGATGCTTACAGGCAATGAGCAAATTAGTATCATCTAATTTACATAGCCCCTCAAACTCAAACTTTTTTTGCTCAAATAAATCGTATTTCTTTCTATTGCCTTTGGAATCTATCTTAAAAAGGTCTCCATCACTTTCTAAAACAAAGTAAAACTCGCCTAGTCGTTCAATACCCTCAAAATCTCCTTCATCTTTGAATTTTAGTTCATCTATTATCTTTCCATTTTGAAAATCAATTGTATAAATAATTCCTTCTTCATCATTAACAGACAGTAATTTATAATCCTGATCAAAAGCTAAACCTGAAATCTCATCCAATTTATGCTCGAGTGCCACGATTTTAAAAGGTAATACATCTCCTTCAGCCCATTTGACCAAAGGATTAACACATGAAAAACAGTAAAACAGCAGAATAATAAATAGACGCATTACATTCTCTCAGGAACATGAATACCTAGAAGCCCCATTCCCTGTTTTATAATCAATCCTGTCTTCCTACATAGCTTTAATCTAAATTGCTTAACACTTTCATCTTCTTCTTGACTAATTGAATCAGAATTTTGATAGTAATGATTAAACGCTTTTACCAAATCATAAATGTAATTTGCAATTAATGCCGGACTTAATTGCTCACCTGCATCATGAACGACTTGGGGAAAATCATTCCATATTTTGATCATGCCAAAATCCAAGTCACTCAACTTATTCACATCAGGAGAAGCAGCATTTTCATCTAATGCATTTTTTCTTAGAATAGAGCATATTCTAGCATGCGTATACTGAATAAAAGGCCCTGTATTGCCATTGAAGTCAACAGACTCTTTAGGATCAAACAGCATGCGTTTTTTAGGGTCAACCTTTAATATGAAATATTTTAATGCTCCTAAACCAATGGTGTGAAAGAGCTGTTCCTTTTCCTTCTCAGTCAAACCCTGTGTTTTGCCTAATTCTTCAGAAATTGAGGCGGCCGTTGATTTCATTTCTAACATCAAGTCATCCGCATCAACCACTGTACCCTCGCGTGATTTCATTTTACCACTTGGCAGATCTACCATACCATAGGAAACATGCTCAATGCCTTCTGCCCATTCGTATCCCATCTTTTTTAAGATGATGGACAGCACCTTAAAATGATAATCTTGTTCATTACCAACTATGTAGTAATATTTATCGCAATTGAATTCTTCATGTCTAACTATAGCTGTACCTATATCTTGTGTGATGTAAACTGAAGTCCCATCTGATCTCAATAGTAGCTTATGATCTAACTTCTCCGTTTCCAAATTAATCCAAACCGAACCATCTTCCTTAGAAAAGAAATGCTCATCCTTAAGATGTTTTTCTACCATTTGCTTTCCCAATATGTATGTATCTGATTCGTAATATAACTTATTAAAGTCTACTCCCATGTTTGAATAGGTTTCTGAAAACCCATCATAAACCCATTGGTTCATTCTTTGCCAAAGCTCTCTTACAGAATGGTCTCCCTCTTCCCATAATTTCAACATTTTTTGAGCACGAAGCAGTATAGGAGCATTTTTTTTAGCCTCTTCTTCACCTGTGCCCTTCTCTATAAGTTCCTTTACCTCATCTTTGTATTTCTTATCAAACAGCACATAATATTTGCCTACAAGATGATCTCCTTTGATCTCCGAATTTTCAGGTGTTTCTCCATTCCCGAATTCTTGCCAAGCTAACATCGATTTACAAATGTGTATGCCTCGATCATTTATTATTTGGACTTTGATCACTTCATGCCCGTTTGCCTCTAAAATCTGAGAAACAGAATAGCCTAAAAAGTTGTTTCTAAGATGTCCCAAGTGAAGTGGCTTATTCGTATTTGGAGAAGAATACTCAACCATTCGCCTACCTTTGGATTTAGGAGGCAAAAAACCAAATTGTTCTTCTTGCTGTATCTCCTCAAAACGCTTCAACCAAACGGAGGAGTCAAGAACCAAATTTAGAAAACCCTTTACCACATTATAAGAAGTAATTTCATCTACAGCATTTAATAAATGGTGACCAATGAGTTCTCCTGACTGTTCAGGCCCTGCTTTTAATATCTTGGTGAAAGGAAAGACAATAAGTGTAAAATCTCCCTCAAACTCCTTCCTTGTTTTTTGAAGACTAATTTGCTTCTCCGCTACATCATGACCAAGAATTTTTGGCAATTCAATTTTTAAGGATTCAATCAGTTGTTGCTCTATCTTACTCATCTCAAACTTTCTTCTATTTTTTGATAGCTTGTTTCTAGAATCTTAAATGCAGTATCTGCCATTTTGTTTTTCTTTTCATCCAGTGTAGGATTTATTTCAACCATCTCAAACACTTTAACCTTACCACTTCCAATTAATGCCGTAATAATATCTTGCGCTTCCTCAGGTAAAAATCCATTAGGTACAGGAGTTCCCGTTCCATGTGACACTAAGTCACAATCCATGCTATCTACATCAAAAGAAACATATAAGAGATCACAATGAAATAAGAGTTTCAAAGCCTGACCTACTGCGGATTTGAGTCCAATCTCTCTACATTCTTCAACACTAAAATTTCTGATATTATGCTTTGCTATCAATTGATCTTCGGGTTTCTCAGTATCTCTTACTCCAAAAAACACTAAGTCCTCATATTCTATTTTTGGACATATTCCTCCACAATTTTTTAAAGCTTCCCAGCCTTTTTTACTCCCTTCATCAATTTCCTTTATTTTACAATCAAGGTTATCTTCATCAAGAGCCGTCGCCAAAGGCATTCCATGCACATTACCGGTTGGAGAAGTGTATGGAGAATGTAGATCCCCATGAGCATCGATCCATACCACTCCGACTCTCTTATTGGGATAGGCCATTTTTATTCCGGCAATAGTTCCTCCTGCCGACGCATGATCTGCGGATAAAACCAAAGGAAAGTCATTCTCAATCAAAACTTCTCTTACCGCTTTTGCTGTGTAGTTATATACATCAACTATTCCTTCTATTCTGATCGCGGAAGGAGTATTATTTTCTTTAAGAAGCAAATCGTTTCTGTGAGGAATCGATATTATCTCATGTTGATGAAAAAAATCACTGTTGGCATTTAAGCTGGATACAATTAAAGCATCTATACCCAAGCTTGCCCCTCTGGTTCCGGCACCGATTTCTGATTTCTGTTCCAACAACTTTATTTCTCTCATTTTAATCTACAAATTTGAGCGACAAAGATACCTAGATTAAAAGAAAGTAATAATAACGCTCATCGAAGGAAAAAAAAGGTTAATCGATAAAATTAAATTATTGGACTTTTATACCTCTAATTGCCTATTAACAAAAATTTGCATTACATTTGTCTAGTTGACCATCATTTTTCTCATGTGCTCAGCCAACAAAATGAAAGGTAAAATACCATCAATATCAGCACTTTTATGCTTAGGCATGACCCTGCTTCTCTTATCCTGTGATAAGAATCCGTTTTCGCATCGGATAAAAGAAGGAGTCATTACCTATAACATTGAGTATCCATCTATTAAAGAAGATAATATCATGTTGGAAATGATGCCTAGAAAAATGGAGATGGCGTTCAAAGATGATAATTATCGCACTGATATAATTGCCGGAATGGGACTATTTAAGTCTTCTATAATTTTCAAGAAAGGCGATGATAAAATTACCCACTCCGTTAAAATGCTTAGGAAGAAATACGCAGCTGTTCTTGATCAGAAAGACATAAAAAAAATAAATCCTGAATTAGCCGACATTGAGATTGAATATACGGGAAATAAGAAGGAAATTGCCGGTTTTAAGTGCAAAGAAGCTATTTTAAAGCAAGCTTCAGGCAAAAGTTATATACTGTACTACACTGATGACATAAACATAAAGACTCCAAATAAGAATACTCCATTCGAAGAAATAGGTGGGGTGCTTATGCAGTATGAAATTGTGAATTACAACACACATATGAAGTTTACTGTTGAGGAAGTTATTGAGAAGGAGGTTAATAGCATTGATTTAGTTCTTGAAGATGGCTATAAAATGGTTGAGCCTGAAGTGTTGGATAAGGAAATTCAAGCCATTTTTGACAAAGTCAATTAGTACTTAACAATTCACTGTTACTTATATCACAAAGTTTTATTGATCAAGATTTAATATAGCCCCTATATTTGTCTACTATAGGCTTAACTTAACTGCATGATTCAAAATCGGTTTAAATCAGATGTAGAAGACTCTGAACCAAAACAAGAGAAGAAGAAACGAAAAAAAAAGAAGCGTGGAAGTTCTAAGGGTTCTCATCTATTTTCTAATCATATAGACCGCATCAAAGTTTTCCTAAGTAACGAAAAGACAGTTCAAATTACGGGCTTATCATTCTTGTTATTTTCCATCTATCTGTTAATCGCCTTCTCTTCATTCTTATTTACCTGGAAAATAGATCAGAGTAAGATTGAACTTAATACTGGAGCTTACTTTTTTAATCCCGATATACAGGTAGAGAACTGGTTGGGAAAATTAGGTGCGTGGGTCTCCCATCTTTTCATTTCAAATTGGTTTGGCATCTCCTCCTTCTTTTTTGTGGGCTTATTCTTCCTGCTTGGCATTAGAATCTTATTTAAGATTAGTCTCTTACCTCTAAAAAAAACCATTAAGAACGGTGTTTTTACTCTTATATGGCTTAGCTTATTTTTTGCTTATTTTTTTAAAGGAGATTTGCTGTTTTTAGGAGGTGCTATCGGCTATCACATCAATTATTTTTTAATTAGCATCTTAGGTGGGATCGGAACAGGGGTGCTTATCTTCTTTATCCTTTTCATCTTTATTATTTTAAATTTTAATCTCAGAATTCTAATTGGTTTGCTTCCTAGTTTCAAACAGAAAAATGATTCATTGGATAACAAACAAGTTGATTTCGAGGATTCCTCCAATAATGAGGAACTGATAAATGAAAATGAAGAAATTAATTCAAATGAAGAAGATATCTCACTTCAATTAGATACAAATATAGATGATGAATCAAACAACGAAAAAAACGATGAAATAGATGAAGAGCAAAAAGATGAGTTTAAGCTTGAAATAGAGACACCAGCAGAAGATGTTGCCGATGAGGACTCTAAAATTTCAGATGAAGGTGAAGCTGAAATTGGTCTGGAAATAGAAGAAACGACTGATAAAGAAGAGGTGCTTAGTGAAAGGGAAGTCAATGAAAAGACGAAAGAGTTTGGCGAATACGATCCTAAGCTAGACCTCTCTGAATATGAAATGCCGGGGTTGAGCTTGCTCGTTGATCATGGAGATGGAAAAATAAAAGTAGATAAAGAAGAGCTTGAAGCCAACAAAGATAGAATTGTTAGCACTTTAGAAAACTATAACATTAAAATACAAACCATTAAAGCAACCATAGGCCCTACGGTTACGCTTTATGAAATTGTGCCTGCACCGGGAGTTCGTATATCTAAAATAAAAAACCTTGAAGATGATATTGCTCTTAGCTTGGCGGCACTGGGAATTAGAATTATCGCTCCCATTCCCGGAAAAGGAACAATAGGGATTGAGGTTCCTAATCAAAATCCAGATGTAGTATCTATGAAAACGGTGATTTCATCAGAAAGATTTCAAAATTCAAAATTTGATCTTCCTGTTGTTTTAGGTAAGACTATATCTAACGAGACTTATGCTTTTGATCTGGCGAAAATGCCACACTTGTTAATGGCAGGTGCCACAGGGCAGGGCAAGTCGGTAGGGTTAAATGCCATTTTAACTAGTCTCCTTTACAAAAAACATCCGTCTCAATTAAAACTTGTTTTGGTTGACCCCAAAAAAGTTGAGCTTACTTTATTTAACAAAATTGAACGGCATTTTTTAGCTAAGCTGCCTGATACTGAAGAAGCAATAATAACAGACAACCAAAAAGTCATCAATACATTGAATTCTCTTTGTATTGAAATGGATGAGCGATATGAGTTGCTCAAGAATGCATTTGTGAGAAATATTAAAGAGTACAATGCAAAATTCATTGCGCGGAAACTGAATCCTGAAAACGGACACAAGTACTTGCCTTATATTGTTTTAGTCATTGATGAGTTTGCAGATCTTATCATGACAGCAGGTAAAGAGGTAGAAACGCCTATAGCAAGACTTGCACAATTGGCTCGAGCCATTGGAATTCATTTAATTATTGCAACACAGAGACCTTCTACCAATATTATTACAGGCTCCATAAAGGCTAATTTCCCTGCCAGAATTGCTTTCCGGGTTACATCAGGCATAGACTCCAGGACTATTTTAGATTCAGGAGGTGCCGAACAATTAATTGGACGAGGAGACATGCTTATGTCTACAGGCAGTGACTTGATCAGATTGCAATGTGCTTTTGTTGACACACCGGAGGTAGAAGAGATTACTGAGTTTATTGGTTCTCAACGCGGTTATCCGGATGCATTTATACTGCCAGAATATATCGATGAAAACAGTAAAGCTGCGGGAGAAGTTGATTTAGAAGACCGTGATGCTTTATTTGAAGATGCTGCTCGTATTGTCGTTCAGCACCAACAAGGTTCAGCATCTCTTTTACAAAGAAGACTCAAGCTAGGCTATAACAGAGCGGGTCGAATCATTGACCAATTAGAAGCCGCAGGCATAATTGGCCCTTTTGAAGGAAGTAAAGCCAGACAAGTGCTAATTACAGATGAAATGAGTTTGGAACAGTTATTGAATGACTTAAATGGATAAAATATTATAGCAATGAAAAGAGTTTACCACATAGTTGTATTAGCCATCATATATTTCGCAGGTCACCAATGTATTGCACAAGATGCAAAAGCTAAAGGAATCTTAGATAAACTTAGTAATAAAGCAAGCAGTTATACATCAATAATTGCTGACTTTGAATATAAGATGGAGAATAAGGGAGACGGAATCAATGAAAGTCAGAATGGTTCTTTAGAAACAAAAGGAGAAAAATATAAGTTTGAAATCGCAGGCCAAATCGTAATATCCGACGGCAAAACGGTATGGACTGTTCTTGAAGATGCGGAGGAAGTTCAAGTCAATGAAGTACCGGAAGAAGATGAGTCTGAGGATTATATTAACCCAATAAATGTATTAACTTTATGGGAAAAAGGCTTTAAATATAAATATGATCGCACTATTTCCGAGGATGGCATCAGTTTAGACATTATTGATTTATATCCCGATAATCCTGATGAGAAAAGTTTTCATACTGTTAAGCTTTATGTGGATCAGAAAGAAATGATTGTTAGAAAGATTGAAATAAAAGGTAAAGACGGAACTAATTTTACTTATAAAATCAAATCTTTTACACCTAATACTTCAATCGAAAGCAGTCATTTTCAATTTATCCAAAGTGAGTATCCCGATTTTGAGGTGATCGATCTTCGTTAAATCATTTCTCTGCAATACCATTTGCTCTAATAACAGATGGATCGACCTTTATCAATAAATCTGATTTCAAACCATTTTTATTGAAGGAAAAATCTAAGTTAACGCTTTCACCTTTACTATTGTAATATAGCCCTTCCAAGCTATTAATATCGGAAAGAACAAAATTGAATTTTACTTCGCCTGTTTTCCAAAATGGATTGTCAGCATCTAAAACAATAGCAATAAAATCGTGAGTACTGTCTTCGTTCCTAACGATAGCAAGTGTATACCGACCATCCTTTGTTTTATACACTCCTTCCACTTCATGAGGAAGTCCATCTTGTAAATATTTACCAAATTGAGGAATGTTAAACTTTTCCATATCAATTTGTCTGTTATCCATTTCTTTTACAGTTTTGGTGTTTGAAGCCTGTGCACCAAGACTTAGTATTAGTCCTGAAGCTAAAATCATTTTCTTTAGAGTTTTCATTTTATTGCATTTTGGTTATTAATTAGTACAAATTTAGAATACACATAGTAGTTTGCAATACATAGTAGTATGTGCGGAGCAATCAATCTAATAAATATCTGATAATCATTAATATAATTAACATCGATTTATTCTAGCTGATTTATGAACGGTAAACATTCATAAAAAAACCGCTTTATTCTGTGACGAATAGCGGCTCAAAAAGTTACATCTGAAGAATCGGAACTAGCTAATAAATTTTAGCCCATCTATAATTTTTAAAGCCAAGCATATAGACACTGTGATTTTCATAACCGCTCTCTATTCCTGTTTTAAAGAATTCAAACTTTCTTCCTAATCCCTGATTTTGCACGCCTAAAAACATGACTTCAAAATTGACACCAAACTCCTTGAGTAAATCTCCATAATAGTACCCTACATCAAAGCCCAATAAAGAGAACTTATCCGGCAAGCTGCTATAATTTTGATGATAATGCTTCTCGAATTGCTTGAAATGAGCACTCGAATAATCATAATATTCTGATGTAACTACATGAACATTCAGGCTATCCAGATATTCCAACTCAATACTTTCAAAGTCAGACCAGGAATCTAAACCCACAATTTTAAACTCATAATCTTTCTTCAACGGAAATAACATTGTCAGAAAACGCGTTGCAAACGCCTGATCATGGGTTGGAGTAATTATTGTATTTACTCTTCCTTTTACTAACTTCGACTTAAAATCATAGAAATTACTCGGATCCCACTTAAACTCTCTGGGAAAAGATATAGGCAGGGTATCCTGCAATTCGGATATTCTTTGTTGAAAATGTTTCTTTATCAATTCTACCCGATTTCTTTCTTCAACATGATCGGGATAAACAATCATCAGATTATCGTATCGATGTTCATTGGCCATCAATTTCCCAATAAATTTGAGGCGAATCGGCTCGCTCGAAGCCACTTTACTCACATAGCTATTTCCCAGAAGAATTCGATTGCTTTGCTTGACAGGAGAAACAATATTTATTCCATGGGTTTTTGCAAAATCTGCAGCTCTTACGAATTCGGAATAATACAAAGGACCAACAATTAAATCTACACTATCCAATTGACCGCATGATAAAATTGAATCTACCTTAAGAGTATCATTAGCCGTATCAAAAACCATTAAATCAATTGAAAAACTATGATCAACTAAAGAATCCAAAGCCAACTTAAATCCCTGATAAAAATCGACACCATATTGTGCCTTTGCAAACAAGGCCTTTATCCTGTTCTCCCGCACTTGGTAAGATTCTGTTGTATCTTCCTTTACCTCATTTTCATCTATATAAAATGGCAATAACAAAGCAATTTGATATTTATTTTTAATGGCCGTGCTATCAAATTCCACTTGGTTAGAAGTATCTTCATAGGTCTTTAGTATAGGAATATTAATGAGTTGACCAATCTTTAGTCCCTCAGGTAAACCATTGTTAACCTGAAGAATAGAATCTACCGTTACTTCATATTGCTTAGATAAACTGTAAAGTGTTTCTTTGGGCATGACCAAATGTGTCACATAGGGGTTGCTAGAGGCCGGTACAATATATTCAGCTTCATCAGCCTTACCTTTCACCTTCTCCACCGGAATTCTGATCTTCATTCCATTCTTCAGCCCATTTTCTACTTCAGGGTTTGCAATTATGATATCATTGATCTCTACGTTATACTCTTTAGCAATGGAATACAATGTATTCTTCCGTTTAACTTCATGAATCAGGAAGTTACCATCTATCTCCAAGTTTTCATCGAGATCTTTCCTGATCACCTCTTTCAGAGGAATTAATAGGCGATCACCAATGGTTAAATTCTGAGTAAGCCGAGGGTTTTCTTTCTTTAAAATTTCAATGGGAATAGCATACTTCCTGCTTATGGCATAGAGTGTATTTCCAGAATCAACGACATGTATATAATAGTCATTGCCATTGATCTTATGTACTTCTAAGTCGGGTTTGTCTTGAGCAAACACTGCATTAGACATTACAAATACAAATAGCCAGAAAAACGTCTTTATCTTATTCCCACTCAATTGTTGCGGGTGGTTTGCTACTAATGTCATAAACTACTCTATTTACTCCTTTCACTCTATTAATGATCTGATTTGAGATTTTTGCCAAAAATTCATAAGGCAAATGACACCAATCCGCCGTCATTCCATCTGTAGAGCTTACTGCTCTCAACGCAACAGCAAGTTCATACGTTCTTTCATCTCCCATAACGCCAACCGATTGTACAGGAAGCAATATTGCTCCGGCCTGCCAAACTTCATCATAAAGACCATGTTTTTTCAAACCATCTATAAATATGGCATCTACCTCTTGCAATATCCGTACCTTTTCAGCATCAACAGCACCAAGAATACGAATGGCTAAGCCAGGACCGGGAAAGGGATGTCTACCAAGAAGCTCCTCTTTGAGTCCCATTGATCGTCCTACTCGCCTTACCTCATCCTTAAATAAGAGTCTCAATGGTTCAACCACTTCAAGTTTCATAAAGTCCGGTAAACCTCCAACATTGTGATGTGACTTGATAGTAGCAGATGGCCCTCCAGTTGCTGAAACAGATTCAATAACATCCGGATAGATGGTTCCCTGAGCAAGCCATTTGACATCCTGAACTAAATGCGCTTCTTCATCAAAAACCTCAATAAAGGTTTTTCCTATTGCCTTGCGCTTTGCTTCAGGATCAGAAACATCATCTAAAGCAGCATAGAATTTATTTTTAGCATCCACGCCCTTAATGTTTAAGCCCAAGTGCTCATATTGAGCTAAAACCGATTCAAACTCATTTTTTCTGAGCAACCCATTATCAACGAATATACAGTATAAGTTTTTTCCAATGGCTTGATTTAATAGAACGGCAGCAACAGTAGAATCTACACCACCACTCAAACCCAAAACAACTTTATCGTCCCCCAACTTCTGCTTGAGCTCATTTATGGTTGTTTCAGCAAAGGCTGTAGGTGTCCATGTTTGATGACATCCGCATATATCAACAATAAAATTGCGTAACAAATCCAAACCTTGAGTACTATGGTAGACTTCCGGATGAAACTGAATACCATATGTCTTTTCCTGCTCAACATGATAAGCCGCTACATTTACATCATCTGTACTTGCAATAATCTCGAACTTTTCTGGAAGGTGAGCGATAGTATCTCCATGGGACATCCATACTTGAGAGTTTTTCAGAATACTTCGCATTAAAGGATTTTGATCGGAAACTCTGGACAGATTTGCCCTGCCATATTCTCTGATTTTAGACGGCATTACCTCTCCGCCATTCGTATGTGCCATATATTGGGCACCATAGCAAACACCCAATAATGGCAGTTTGCCTCTTATTTCTGCAAGATCAATTTGAGGCGCCAATTCTTCAAGAACAGAATGTGGACTTCCCGAGAGAATCACACCTTTTACTGAAGCATCAATATCCGGTAAATGATTATACGGATGTATCTCCGAGTAAACATTTAATTCCCGTACTCTTCTACCAATCAATTGAGTATATTGAGAACCAAAATCTATAATCAAAATCTTTTCTTGCATGGCGCAAAGATAAATCTATTCACAAGCCTTGCAACAGAACACATTGAATAATATTAACAGTAAATACTAACATAAATCGTGGCAAAAAGTGAGCATATTTATCGTTTGCACAAGAGTGAAGAAACGGCCAAACAGATTATTGCTTTGGTGATTTCATCCATAGCAGCCATCGACCCGAAGCTTTATAATCAAAAACAAAAAAAGGCCTGGATAAGTCGAATTGATTCTCTCGAAAAGTGGATGCAAGCATTAGATGACCAACTATTTTATGGTCATTTGATTGGACATCAATTGGTGGGAGTGATCTCCCTTAGAAAAGATAGTTGTATTGACTTTCTATATGTTTCCCTCATCATCAAAAACAAGGGATAGGTTCCGGTTTACTTAAACACCTCATTAAGACACACAAAGATGAAAAAGAGGAAGTGTTATGGACAAGAGCCAGTAAGGCTGCGAGGCCTTTATTTTTAAAGTTCAACTTTATAGTTCAGTCTGAAAATGAGGTTGATTTAGGTAATCAATCACTTATAAATTATACCATGAGGCATGCTCATTAAATATGCTGTAATTATTTAAGCCATTAAACCATGTTCTATGAAAACGTAGTATCATTGAATTATTTATTCATACATAACTAATGTCTTTCGGCGCAGCAGGTACAATTCAGCACATGATTACTACTCTTAGGAATAACAAAATGTTATTAAGAGTGAGAAGTGGATTCTTTAGAAGAGAACTGAGCTATTCAGAGTTAAGACAAATTTATAAAGATTCAAGCACGCCAATTCATTCTAAAAGGTTAAGCAAAGAAGAAAAACGAGTAATTCGAAAAAGAATAAAAGCACAACAAAGTAAATTAATGGTTAAGAGCTATATATTATTCTTTGCGATTAGTTCTATTTTATTTGGTACCGGATTTTATTGTCTAAAAAATTATAGATTAGTAAACAAACGAATAATTCACGCAGAAAAAGAGCCTTTACTTATTCTGTATACTACGAACTATTTCAATAATCTGGAAGAAGGTAATCGATTATTCAAAGAAAAAGAATTCTTTTTTGCCCTTGGAAAATATGAGAAAGCACTAAGAATTAGACCTAACGATTCTATTGCAGAAATGAAAATTGCCTACTGTTATTTCAAGCTCTGTCAACTAAAAGGTACAGCATGTTATGAAGGAAAAGAATTTGCTGAGGAGCTTCTTGAAAAATCTTCTAAGAATGAAAGAATGCTGAAACTAAGGACATATTTTATAACCAAACTTAATCATAAGGACTAATTCATAAGGTATTTGGCCAAAGCGGTATCAAATGTTTCTTTCGCTTCAGAAACCAAACCGAAGCTTTCTCCATCTATCATCATCTCCTTACCTCCTATTTCTCCTAAAAGTGAGAATGTCACTTCAGAGGTTGACATGAGTTCGACAAATTCCTCTTCTTTCTCTTTAGAAACAGAAACAACCACACGGCTTTGAGCTTCTCCAAATAAAAAGGCATCTTTTCTATAATTGGCATCCGTTTCAATGGTAAAACCTAGTTCATTTGACATAGATGATTCTAAGAGAGTAATAAACAGCCCACCATCTGCACAATCATGTGCCGAATTAACTGCCTTTTCTTGGATCAAGCGTTTAATAGTGTGCTGAAGAGCTTCTTCTTCATTGAGATCAAAATGTGGAGCAGGAGAATGCTTCACACCATGATAAGCATAAAGGTACTCAGATGAATTGATGTCATTTCTTGATGCCCCAATCAGATAAATCAAATCTCCTTCATTCTGAAAAGCAAGAGAAGTAATAAATGATTTGTCAGTAACAATTCCCATCATACCAATAGTAGGAGTCGGGAAGACAGGAACATCTACACCTTTTTGCATGGATTGATTGTAAAAACTAACATTCCCACCCGTAACAGGCGTTTTGAACTGTTCACAGGCTTTTCTCATCCCATTAATTGCACCTACGAACTGCCAATACACTTCAGGGTTATACGGATTACCGAAATTCAAGCAGTTCGTTATTGCTGAAGGCTCTCCACCTGAACAAACAATATTTCGAGCTGCTTCAGCCACCGCAATGGAACAGCCCTTTTCAGGATCAGCATGTACATATCTGGCATTACAATCTACTGTAAATGCAAGGGCTTTATTGATTCCTTTCAAATTAACGATACCGGCATCCGTTGGCCTATTGGTACTCATATTCACTGTGCCTACCATGCTATCGTATTGCTCAATCACCCATCGCTTAGAAGCAATATTGGGATGAGCAATTAAATAATCTGCAACTGCTTTTAAGTCTTCAGGTTCTTTGACAGAATCAATATTAAATTTTTGATTTTCAGAAAAATACTTTGGCTCTTTGTACTCTCTTTCGTAAACCGGTGCTCCTCCTCCAAGAATTAAAGATTCTGCAGGAACGTCAGCTACTTTTTCTCCTCCCATAAAATACTCTAGTCTTCCCCCTTCTGTAACCTCTCCAATCTGTTTGCAGTTTAAATCCCACTTGTCAAAAATGGCTTCAACCTCTGCCTCTCTTCCTTTTTTGACCACCACCAACATTCTTTCTTGAGACTCTGACAGTAATATTTCAAAAGGTTTCATCCCTTCTTGTCGAGTTGGCACCTTATCCAAATTAATGCGCATTCCAAAACCTTCTTTCCCACTCATCTCTGAGGTTGAACAGGTAATTCCCGCAGCACCCATGTCCTGCATACCAATAATGGCATCTGTTTCTGCCAATTCTAAAGTAGCTTCTAATAAGAGTTTTTCCTGAAAAGGATCGCCAACCTGAACAGCCGGCAAATCATTCATAGAGTCCTCAGAAATATCCTTAGAAGCAAAAGCAGCTCCATGAATTCCATCTTTTCCGGTTGATGAGCCAACTATAAATACGGGATTCCCTAAACCATAAGAAGTGGCTGAGATCATTTTGTCAGACTTCATGATCCCCGCCGACATGGCATTCACTAAGGGGTTTGTTTCGTAACATTCATCAAAAAAAACTTCACCTCCAACTACAGGTATTCCAAATGAATTCCCATAATCTCCAATGCCTTTCACAACACCTTTCAATAGCCACTTGGTTCGATCTGATTCAATTTTACCAAAACGTAAAGAGTTAAGCTGTGCCACAGGACGTGCTCCCATGGTAAATATGTCGCGATTAATTCCTCCGACACCGGTTGCTGCTCCTTGGTATGGCTCTAGAGCCGATGGGTGATTGTGTGATTCTATCTTAAAACAACAGGCTAAACCATCTCCGATATCCACCAAACCTGCATTTTCTTCTCCTGCTTTTGCCAACATGTGTGGACCATCTTTAGGCAAAGTTTTTAACCACTTAATGGAATTTTTGTACGAACAATGCTCTGACCACATGACAGAATAAATACTCAATTCCGTAAAATTGGGGGTTCTCCCAAGAATAGATTTGATTTGTTCAAATTCTTCCGGCAGCAAACCTAATTCCTTAGCAGTTTCAACTGTTACTTCTATAGATTGTGAGTTATGATCCATTGCAGATTAAGATAAGTTTTGAGCTGCAAAAGTAAAAATATTAGCAGGGTAATCCCTCTAAGAATACCATTTTGTGAATAAGATTTTATTAGAAAAATTTACATTTGATTTTTATGTTATTGGAACTCCTTTCAATTGTTTTACTCATCAGTGTTATTCTTGCTTTTATTAAGTACAAGTTAGCTAAGAATTCTTTCAACATAAGCACTAAGCAACTTCTGATACTATTCTTAATCAAAGTCCTATTCGCTTATGGTTTATGGGCCACTTACACATATGTGTACAAAGAAAGGTCTCAGTCCGATATTTATAAATACTACGATGATGCAGCAATTCTCTACGAAACAACCAAGGACAAACCCAATCTCTTTATACTGACCTTTTTCAATAATGAAGACCCGCTTTTTGAAGAGGCTAAAATAAAAACTCAACACTGGGACAGAAGCAACAAGGACCTGTTTAATGATAATCCTTTTATCATTAGACTTCAATTCCTGTTAATGTTCCTAAGTTTCGGAAACATTCACTTCCACGTTATATTTTTTGCATTTCTTTCTTTTTTGGGAAGCTACCAGTTATTTGACTTCTTTAGAAAGACTAGCGCCATACCCGGTTTTTATCTCCTTGTGCTCTTTTTATTTCCCAGTTTTAATTTTTGGACATCGGGTATGCTCAAGGAAGCAATTGTCATCTTTTTACTTGGCTATTTCTTAAATAATTTGAGACAAGTTTTTAACCCGTTTAATCTAAAAAAAGGCCTCATAGTATTTTTAATGCTTTCCGGTCTTCTGATGATCAAAACTTACTTTATACTTTGTTTTCTCCCGGTAGTTTTCTTCCTGATGCTTAAGCAAGTAAACTCTCTTAAAAAAGGACAGGCATTTGCACTTAGCCAAATAACCTTTATTGTATTAGCTTGGCTTTTAATTGGAGAAAAGATAATTGAAAACATCGTCTTAAAACACAACGCCTTGCTTGAGCTTGGTATAAAAACTGAGGCGGGCAGTCTCATTAGCAAAAGTTACATAACAGATGCTAATGATCTAATCCATTATCTACCAGATGCTTTTTTAAACATATTTATCCGTCCAAATCCTTTTACTTTGAAGAGCCCGTTTTATGTACTTTGTGCTTTGGAAAACTTTCTTTTCTATGCTCTTATTTGTATCGCTTTAATCTATCGAAAAAAGCATATTACCAATTCTACAATTATATACTCTATCGTTATTTTTTGTGTTTACTACCTGTTAGTGATAGGACTCTCTACACCTATTTTAGGTGCTTTAGTAAGATATAAAAGTATAATATTGCCCTTTCTGTTTATCTTAATTTTTAGCTTCATAAATTTTGAAAAACTAAGAATTCACAAATCATTTAAAAATGTCCCTTAGAGTTATTTATCTACTAGCAACAGTACTATTTATGAACGCGTGCTATTATACCGAAGAAGCAGACCTATTGATCCATAATGCAAAAATCTATACTGTCAACCAGTCTTTTGATGTTGAAGAAGCAATGGCGATTAAAGATGGGAAGGTGATAGATATTGGACCAAACAATGAGTTAAAAAACCGATATGCTGCTAAAGAAGTAATTGATGCGCGCAACAACTTTATTTATCCAGGCCTTATTGATGCACATTGCCATTTTTTATGGTATGGTCACACGTTTTATGAAGTAGACCTTGTTGGTACCAAGAGCTGGGAAGAAGTCATTGAAAGAACCTTAAAGTTCAGCAAATCAAATTCAGACGAATGGATCAAAGGTAGAGGATGGGATCAAAACGATTGGACGAATACAGAGATGCCAAACAAAAGTAAATTGGACAGTCTGTTTCCTGAGCGTCCTGTTTTACTTAGAAGAATTGATGGTCATGCTGCAATTGCCAATCAAAAAGCCTTAGATCTGGCAGGTATCACAACCCAATCAAAGATAAACGGAGGTGTTTATCAAAAATTGAATGGAAAGCTAACCGGTCTTCTGATAGATAATGCAATAGATACTGTGCAAAAGGCCATTCCTGAATTGACCAAAGCACAAATGAAAAGAGCATTACTCAAGGCACAAGACATGTGTTTTAAGAAGGGACTCACCACCGTTGATGATGCTATGCTTGAAAATGAAATGGTTCATGCAATAAACGACTTGCATCAATCCGGTGAACTAAAAATGAAGATCTATGGCATGCTTATGCCAACACAAGAGAATAAGAATGAGTTCCTAAAGAATGGACCGTACTTAACAGATCAATTGAGCATTAGATCTTTTAAATATTTTGCTGATGGAGCATTAGGATCCAGAGGTGCTAAACTCTTAGAACCATATCATGACGATAAGAAACACTCAGGACTCTTTCTGAATGATAGTAATTATTTCGCTTCAGAAGCAAAAGCACTTTATGAAGCAGGGTTTCAAATGAACACACACTGTATTGGTGATGCTGCAAATCGATTGATCTTAGATATTTATGGCTCAGTATTGGGAGGTATGAATGATAAAAGGTGGCGTATAGAGCACAGTCAGATCGTTCACCCTGATGACATGAAAAAATATCGGCAGTTCACCATTATTCCTTCTGTACAACCTACTCATGCTACCTCTGATATGTATTGGGCAGCGGATCGATTGGGAAGTGAACGCATTGAGCATGCTTATTGTTATAAAGATTTATTAAGTCAAAATGGTTTATTAGCACTCGGAACTGACTTCCCTATAGAAGATATTGATCCTCTAAAAACCTTTTTTGCCGCTTGTGTTCGCAAAGACGTAAAAATGCAGCCTGAAGATGGCTTTCAAATTAAAAATAAGCTAACTAGAAAAGAAGCACTTAAGGGAATGACAATATGGGCCGCTATATCCAACTTTGAAGAAGAAAAAAAAGGTTCTTTAGAAGAAGGTAAATCTGCTGACTTCATCATTATGGATACCGATTTAATCCAATGTGATGATAGAGAAATTCTAAAAGCAAGTGTACTATCTACATTTATAGATGGAGAAGCAGTTTTTGAAAAAAACTAGATTTCTTCAAAAGTGAAAGGCAGTTCTAACTCTACTTGAATAAGTTCTCCAACAGACTTAATGTCATCATCTCCTTCCTCATACTTCCAATGTACCTTAAAATCTTCTCCCTTATCCGAAAGAGCTTTAAAGGCAAAGATAAGCTCAACCAATTGCTTTTGAGATGCAGAATTAAGGTACTCAATCTCACAAATCAATTCGGTTTTTGAAGCCGGATGTTTAACATATTCATTAACCCATTGAATAATTGGATTGTAAAATTCAACAGCATCAGAAGGGTACGATTTTCCGCTAAGTAGTAAGGCTCCTGTCTCTGCATTAAAGTTGATTTCAGGAGTTTGTAAATAAGGTTCGATGTGAAGATTATCCATAGTTCAAACTAAATTTAAGGCTTAGCCAGTATTTGTTATTCTTATCTTGATCAATGTTCCATTCAAAGTCAGAGTCCTCAACTCTCCTAAGCATGATTAACCCAAGACTCTCACCATTTAAAAGAGCATGTTTATGACTCTCCTCTAACAAGTTTTCATCCATACTAAAAAGGATCTGAAATTTCTCCTTGATGCTTTCAACATCCTTCTCAATAATGTTATTTCTTGTCTGGACAAGAACCTTATCATTTAATGCTCTTATTTCAAGAAAACAACTTGAATCCAATTCGTCTCCTGCCTTTTGATTGTAATCTGAAATATTTTGCAGTAGCTCTACACATGATGAGAAAAGACTCTTAAATTTCTTATCCGAATTCAGTTCTGTTTGATTTTTAAGGAACACCTCAAGCATGACGAGTATATTATCAGACATTGAATGTTCTAAAGGCCCCCAATATGACATGAATGTTCCTTGTTCAGATAGTAGATGACCAAAAATATCATCATGACTCAAATTCTCAGATATCATCAAATAGGATTAAAATTAATGATGAAATTAAGTAATATTTTATTGTCTAACCAATAGACGCTTTATTATACTTTGATGTTGTGGATAATCATTGGCCAATTTAATATCAGCCAACTCAAAGTCATTAAAATCAAAGCCTGGTGAAACAACACAAGAGACAAGTACGAAACCCGATTGATTCAAAACCTCTGAAGCAAACCAATCTCCTGCATTTATTGTTATACTTAAGCTCTCCATGGATTTAGAACCGTTTCCCAGATGTCTTTTCCGATAATCTCCATTGGGAGAAATAGAATGAATAACCAAAGTGTCTCCTCCATGATAAAACCACAATTCATCCGACTTAATTCTATGAAAAGCAGAATAATTATCATCATCCAAAAGAAAATAAATAGAAGTCATCAGGTTTCGACTGTCATCCGACTTATATGGTAATTGATCAGGTTGAACTTCAACATTTGATCGATACATTTCCTTATAATATCCTCCTTCAGGGTGTGGAAGAAGATTAAGATGATTTATCCAGTAATTTTTATCTTTCATTGAGGATGGCTTTAACTTTCCAAATGGATTATCTTATTAAATAGTTTTATATTTATACAAAACTAAGACATATGGTCAAACGTATTTTTGATTTACATTTTCACCAATTAAACAATTATCCCAAAAGCGATTCAATTACCGCAAAGGTAAATGGGAAATGGGAACCAATTTCAACACAGTCATTCATTGATCAAGCTAAATTGTTCGCTCATGGCCTTTTAGCTAAAGGTTTAAAACCCGGCGATAAAGTCGGCCTTATTTCAAACAACAGGCCTGAATGGCACATCATTGACTTGGGAATCTGTATGGCGGGCATGATCAATGTGCCTATTTACCCAACAATTACAGAAGAAGATTATGAATACATTCTCAACGATGCTGAAGCAAAACTTTGTTTTGTTTCAGATGAAGAACTTTATTCCAAGGTCAATTCTGTGATAGAAAATATCCCTACTCTATCCGAAATCTATTCGATTGATAATTTATCTAATGCTCAAAACTGGACAGTCATTAAAACCTTGGGAGAAGGCAAAGATGATGCGTCTTTACAAAGCATAATGGATGAGATAAAAGAGGATGATTTAGCTACATTAATCTACACCTCAGGTACAACAGGACGTCCTAAAGGTGTCATGTTGTCTCACAAAAACCTCGTCTCTAATGCAGTAGCTTCAAGAGAAAGGTTACCTGTTGATCAAAACTCTAAATCCTTAAGTTTTTTACCTCTCTGTCATGTTTATGAGCGAATGGTCACCTATTTATATATCTACGTGGGAACTTCCATCTATTATGCTGAATCTCTTGATACCATAGGAGATAATCTTAGGGAAGTTTCACCTGATGTGTTTACTGCAGTGCCACGCTTACTTGAGAAAGTGTATGACAAAATTGTGGCCAAAGGTGCGGAATTGACTGGTATAAAGAGAGCTCTCTTTTTCTGGGCATTAGGTCTTGGTCAACGTTATGAATTGCATGGTAAAAATGGAGCATGGTATGAATTCCAATTGAAGCTAGCAAATAAGATCATATTCAGCAAATGGCGTGAAGCCTTAGGGGGAAATACAAAAGCTGTTGCCTCAGGGGCTGCTGCATTACAACCTCGACTTGCAAGAGTATTTCTTGCCGCTAATATTCCGGTAATGGAAGGCTATGGACTTACTGAAACCTCTCCTGTGATTTCAGTAAACGCTGAAGAAAATGATGGTGTTCGGATCGGGACGGTTGGACGTCCGTTGAGAGATGTTGAGGTGCGACTTGCAAGTGATGGAGAGATAGAAGTTAAAGGACCTAATGTGATGATGGGGTATTATAAAAAACCAGATGCAACAAAAGAGGTATTTACTGAAGATGGATGGTTTAAGACAGGAGACTTAGGAGAAATGGTAGAAGACCAATACTTGAAAATTACAGGACGTAAAAAAGAAACTTTCAAAACCTCAGGTGGAAAGTATATTGCCCCGCAACTTCTGGAAAATAAAATGAAAGAATCCAACTTCATTGAACAAATCATGGTGATCGGAGAAGGTGAAAAACACCCATCAGCAATCATCCAACCTGCATTTGAGTTTTTAAAAGAATGGTGCAATAGAAAAGGAATTGACTACCCTAATGATAAAGAAGTTATTAAAAACCAGAGAGTTCATGATCGAATCATGAAAGAAGTTGAGAAATACAATCAAAACTTTGCTCAGTATGAGCAGGTGAAAAAGATAATTCTAGCGGGAAGTGTTTGGGGAGTTGATACTGGAGAAATGACACCAACAATGAAAGTCAAAAGAAGAATTATTATGTCTAACTATAAAGATGATATAGAAAACTGTTACAGAGGATAAAGTTCAAATAACACTAAAAACAAAAAGCCTCCCAAATTTGGGGGGCTTTTTGCTTCAATTACTAACCAATCTACAAGTCTACTACCTCTTGTAGGTACAAAGGTATAAAAAATTTATTATGCATGCATAATTATTTTAAGTTTTTTTATAAATTTGTTAAGCACGCATAATAAAAAATGAAAGCAGAAGACACCGTCGATTTTCACATTAAACTGGCATGGCATTCCATTGTTAATTTTTACAATCACATAGCAGGTCAATACGAACTTACTCAAGCAACAGGGTTCGTTTTGATCAATATCGATGAAAAGAAAGGGACACCGGCTACTAAAATCGCCCCACTAATGGGCATGAAAGCAACTAGCCTTAGCAGAGTGCTTAAGTCTATGGAAAATAACAATCTAATCATTAGAAAAAAAGATAAATCAGATGGAAGACTGGTGAAAATCCACCTTACTGAGAAAGGAATATCAAAGCAAAAAATTGCAAAGAAAGTAGTTCGGGAATTCAATGAGTTCTTAATTCAAAATATCGACTCTCAGAAAATAATTGCGTACAAAGAAGTGATGAAAGATATATTTCAACTGACGGAAGAATACAGTAATAAAAAATTAACTTAATGAGTATAAGACGAATAAGAAAAGTTGCGATAGTAGGCTCCGGGGTAATGGGCTCTCAAATTGCATGTCACTTTGCAAATATTGGTTGTGAAGTTCTTTTGTTGGACATTGCTCCTAAAGAGTTAAATGAAAAAGAAAAAGGACAAGGTTTGAGCCTTGAATCAAAAGGTGTTAAAAATAGAATAGTCAACGAAGCATTGGCAGCTGCCATTAAAATGAAACCAGCACCACTCTACAGTCAAAAATTTGCAAACCGAATAGTAACCGGTAACATTGACGGTGATTTTGAAAAAATAAAAGATGCCGACTGGATTCTTGAAGTCGTAGTTGAAAGGTTAGATATCAAAAAGCAGGTTTTTTCTAGAATTGAAGAACATAGGAAAAAAGAAAGCATTATTTCTACAAATACTTCAGGCATTCCGATAGAAAGCATGCTGAAAGACAGAAGTGAAGATTTCAAAGCTCATTTCTTAGGCACCCATTTCTTTAATCCTCCCCGCTATCTTGAATTATTAGAAATTATCCCAAGTACAAAGACTAAACCTGAACTTGTTGATTTTTTAATGAATTATGGTCGGACTTTCCTTGGAAAAAAAACAGTTCTGTGTAAAGATACTCCGGCATTTATCGCCAATCGCATTGGAGTGTTTTCAATTATGTCTCTCTTTCATACTGTCAAAACACTTGGCTTAAAAGTAGAAGAGGTAGATAAACTAACGGGACCTGTACTCGGTCGGCCTAAGTCAGCGACATTCAGAACGTGTGATGTGGTTGGACTGGATACCTTAGTGCACGTTGCCAATGGAGTCCATGAAAATTGCCCACATGATGAAAAGAGATCAATGTTTGAAATTCCTAACTATATCCAGCAAATGGTTGAGAAAAAGTGGCTAGGGTCAAAAAGCGGGCAAGGGTTTTACAAGAAAATAAAAGACAAAGAAGGTAAGAGCCAGATTCTTTCACTCGATCTAGAAAGTTTGGAATATAGAGAACAATCCAAAGTTAGATTCGACAGTATAGGTAAAGGAAGAGAAATTGATGACATTAGAGAAAGGACTAAATTTTTAATTAATCATAGTGATAAAGGAGGTGAGTTTTATAGAAGAACTTTTTATGCACTCTTCGATTATGTCTCCAAACGCATTCCAGAAATTTCTGATGAACTCTACAAAATAGATGATGGAATGCGTTCGGGCTTCGGATGGCAATTGGGTCCTTTTGAAACTTGGGATGCTTGCGGACTGAAATCGACCGTTCAGGGAATGAAGAATGAAGGCTATGAATTAGCTGAATGGATTGAAGAATTGCTAAAAACCGGCAAGGAGCAATTCTATGTCATTGAGAATGGAGTAAAGAAATATTATGATCTGAAAAGTAAAACCTATAAAGTAATTCCCGGTACCGAAGACTTGGTAGTACTAGACAACTTAAGATCAGAGCATACACTTTGGTCAAATAAGGGAGCAACAATCGTCGACTTGGGAGATGGAATCATTAACCTGGAGTTTCACACCAAGATGAATGTCATAGGTAGTGAGATCATTACAGCCATTAATAAAGCCATCGAGCTGGCCGAAAAAGAGTATAAAGGATTAGTTATTTACAATACGGGACAAAACTTTTCAGCCGGAGCCAATGTAGGCATGATCTTTATGATGGCCGTTGAGCAGGAATACGATGAACTCTTTTTTGCCATTTCGCAGTTTCAAAGAACCATGATGAGGATTCGTTATTCATCAATACCTGTTATTGTCGCTACGCATCAAATGGCACTTGGAGGTGGTTGTGAACTTTCCATGCATTCCGACAAAGTTCTAGCCCATGCTGAAACTTATATGGGCTTGGTTGAGTTTGGAGTTGGCGTTATACCCGGTGGTGGGGGAACAAAAGAGTTTGCCCTCCGCTTATCTGACGATTTAAAAGAAGGAGATATCAGAACAAATGCATTCAGAGAACGCTTCTTAACAATTGGACAAGCAAAAGTGGCCACCTCTGCAGAAGAAGCCTTTGAACTTGGTTATTTAAGAAAAGGAACAGATGAAGTTGTCATGAGTAGAGAGCTACAATTGACCAGGGCTAAAAAAGCAGCCTTAAACCTATCAGAACAAGGATATACGCAACCAATAGAACGAAAAGACATTAAAGTGCTTGGTAAAGAAGCTCTTGGACTAGTTTATGTAGGTGCAAACTCTATGCAGGCCGGAAACTATATTTCCGAACACGATCAACTGATCTCAGAAAAATTGGGCTTTGTATTGGCAGGAGGAGATTTATCTGAAATTACGGAAGTAAGCGAATCTTACTTATTGGATCTTGAGCGTAAGGCCTTTATTGAATTGTGTTCAACACGTAAAACATTAGAACGCCTGCAAAGCATGGTGACAAAAGGTAAAATATTAAGAAACTAAAGCATGAAAGAAGTTTTTATAGTAGCTGGATACAGAAGTGCTGTTGGTAAAGCTCCAAGGGGAAGTCTGAGATTTACCCGGCCCGATGAATTAGGAGCTCAGGTCATCCAATATTTAATGTCTAAGCTTCCTGAGATTGATAAGGCAGACATCAGCGATGTTATTGTGGGCAATGCAACTCCTGAAGCTGAGCAAGGCTTAAACGTAGGACGTTTGGTCTCCTTAATGGGCTTAAATGAAATTGAAATTCCAGGAATGACAGTAAATCGATATTGCTCATCCGGTTTAGAAACGATTGCTATTGGAAATGCTAAACTAAAAAATGGAATTGGTAACATGGTATTAGCCGGAGGAATAGAATCCATGTCACCCATTAGTATGGGAGGCTGGAGAATCGTTCCACATGCTGATGTTGCAAAAGAACATCCTACCTATTACTGGGGCATGGGTCTAACTGCAGAAGCTGTTGCCAAAGAATACAAAGTCAATAGAGAGGATCAAGATGAGTTTGCTTATAATTCTCATCAAAAAGCTTTAAGAGCTATTGAAGAAAATCGATTTGCAGAAGACATTGCTCCGATCAAGGTAAAGGAAACCTTCTTAGGTGAGAATAACAAAAGACAAGAAAAAGTAAGTGAATTTACAATTGATGAAGGGCCTAGAAAAGATACGTCCAAGGAAGCGCTTTCAAAACTTAGACCTGTATTTGCACAAGGAGGAAGTGTAACAGCCGGAAACTCCTCCCAAACTTCTGATGGAGCTGCTTTTGTAATGCTAGCTACCGAAGAGATGGTAAAAAAATATCAACTAGAACCAATTGCCAGATTACTAAGCTATGCTACTGTTGGAGTAGATCCAAGAATTATGGGAATTGGTCCCGTTAAAGCCATTCCCATGGCTTTGAAACAAGCAGGCTTATCTCTAAAAGATATTGACCTTATTGAGCTCAACGAAGCTTTCGCCTCACAATCTCTTGCAGTAATCCGGACTTTAGATTTGAACCCGGAAATTGTAAACGTGAATGGTGGAGCAATTGCCTTAGGGCATCCACTAGGTTGTACAGGAGCGAAGCTAACTGTTCAAGTCTTGAACGAATTAAAAAAACGAAATCAAAAACGAGGCATGGTGACCATGTGTGTTGGAACAGGACAAGGTGCCGCAGGAATTTTTGAGTTAATTTAAAACCAGATGTTATGAGTAAAGCAATTAAAGGAGGAGAATTTCTAATCCGAACTACGTCACCGGATGACATATTTATTCCAGAGCAATATGATGAAGAACAAAAAATGATTGCTCAAAGTTCTCAAGATTTTCTAGATCAGGAAGTCTACCCTGTTTTAGACAGAATAGATGCACTTGAAGAAGGTCTAATGTCGAGCCTACTAAACAAAGCAGGGGAACTTGGCCTTTGTGGTATATCAGTACCTGAAGAACTGGGCGGTTTTGGAAAAAGTTTTGTCACCTCAATGCTTACGGCAGAGGTTACAGGAGCAGGATATTCATTTGCTGTTGCCCTATCAGCACATACCGGAATAGGTACACTACCCATTTTGTATTACGGAACTGACGAGCAAAAAGAAAAATATGTTCCTAAGTTGGCAAGTGGAGAATGGAAAGGTTGTTATTGTTTAACTGAGCCCGGATCTGGTTCTGATGCCAATTCAGGAAAAACAAAAGCCACTCTAGCTGAAGATGGCAAACACTACATCATTAACGGTCAAAAAATGTGGATTACCAATGGTGGCTTTGCAGATGTTCTTACTGTTTTTGCAAAAGTTGAAGATGACGAAGATTTGAGTGCATTTATTTTAGAGAGCGGAATGGAAGGCATCACAATGAATCCCGAAGAAAAAAAGATGGGCATCAAAGGTTCTTCAACACGGCAGATCTTCTTCAACGATGTCAAAGTTCCGGTCGATAATCTTTTGGGAAAAAGAGGTGGTGGCTTTAAAATCGCATTAAATATCTTAAATATCGGAAGAGCAAAACTTGCCGGCGCAGCTTTAGGTGCCTCCAAGGCAGCCATTTCAAGAACCGTTAATTATGCCAATGAAAGAGAGCAATTTGGGCGAGCCATTTCTAAATATGGTGCAATTCGATATAAATTAGCGGAACAAGCCATTCGGAGTTATGCTACTGAATCTGCGCTATATCGATTAAGTCAGAACATCGAAGACAAGATAAATGCTTTGGTCAATGAGGGCATGGATAAACAAGAGGCCACTTTGGAAGGTATCAGAGAATTTGCACCTGAATGCGCTATTTTGAAAGTTCATGGCTCAGAAACACTAGATTATGTTGTAGATGAAGGTGTGCAAGTGTATGGGGGAATGGGATATTCGGCTGAAGCAGATATGGAAAGAGCCTATCGAGATGCCAGAATCAATCGAATTTTTGAAGGGACAAATGAAATCAATCGAATGCTTACAGTTGACATGATTCTAAAAAGAGCTTTAAGTGGTGATCTAGATCTTCTTGGACCTGCCCAAAAAGTAGGAGACTCACTTCTAGAAATACCTGATTTTGATTTTGACGACACTGATGAATTTTCTTCATACTACAGAACAGTTGAAAACTTTAAAAAGGCGGTATTACTTGTTGCCGGAGCAGCAGCAAAAAAATTCACAACGAGCTTAGCAAAAGAACAGGAAATATTAATGAATATCGCTGATATTGCTATGGAAGCATATGTTTGCGAATCCTTAGTCTTAAGAGTAAACAAGATCAAAAACCTGACACTTGATTATGAGCTAAAGAAGGAAATGATGGCTTGCTATTTATATGACGCAGCCGATAGAGTGAACAAATGGGGTAAGGAAGCTGTTAATGCTTTTGCCGAAGGAGATGAACAAAGAGCTTTATTGATGGGAATAAAAAGATTCAGTAAAATTGCACCCTATAATACGAAGGAAGCGAGAAGAAAAATCGCTGCAAAGATGATTGATCAAAACAAATATTGCTACTAGTTTGGATTCAATTGTTTAACATCGGTCCCGATTTGAGTTCTCAAATCGGGATTTTTTTATTTCAATCCAAAACAATAATGCACTTGATTTTAAGTATTACTTAAAACCAATATTAATGATAAAGAAAGCCTTAATTCTATTCAGTTTCATAATAACTTACTCTTGCTTAATTGGACAATCCGATTTTTACAGTCAACTTGCAGACTCTGCTCTGACCCTCACAAAGGATCATGTTCAATACGACCCCTCATATTTCAACTTATCTTATCCAAACGGCGATGTTCCTAAAGGTAAAGGCGTTTGCACTGATGTAATAATTAGAGCCTATAGAAAAATGAATATTGACCTTCAAAAGGAAGTTCATATTGATATGAAAAAGAATTTTTCAGTTTACCCCAATGTTTGGGGTTTAAGTCAACCGGATAAGAATATTGATCATCGTCGAGTTCCTAATCTGATGACTTTCTTTTCCAGACATGGCAAAGAATTGTTGATCTCCAATAAGGCAAAAGACTATCAACCGGGTGATGTTGTATGTTGGAACCTAGGAGGAGGAGTAACGCACATAGGAATAGTATCTTCAAAGAAATCAAAAGATAATTTAAGGTACATGATTATTCATAACATTGGTGGAGGTCAAGTGATCGAAGATTGTCTTTTTGATTATAAAATTATTGGACATTATAAGTATAGAAAATAAAAAGGCCTTCTGCATAACAGAAGGCCTTTTAAGTATTAATCTATATTTATTTACTTCAAATAACCTTTCTCTCTTGCTTCTTTCATACTTGCTGCCAAACCCTTCTTACTAATGATTCTGATTCCTTTAGCAGAAACTTTTAAAGTGACCCAAGTGCCATCTTCTGCATTGTAAAACTTTCTTGTAAACAAGTTTGGAGAAAATGTTCTTCGTGTTCTTCTTTTAGAGTGAGAAACATTATTCCCTGTAATCACTTTCTTTCCTGTTATTTGACAAACTTTTGACATGACTGATTTCTTTTCGCTTCTTTACTAAAAAATGGTGTGCAAAATAAAGACTTTATTTTCACATAAACAATTCCACATTTGATGTTTTTTTTCAGCACCTTTGCAAGATTGTTGCGTCAGACATAACTTACTTATAATCAATGAAAAAACAAATATTCACGTTCTTATTTCTACTTGTATTGAGTTCTGCATATTGCCAATCAAAATTCATCCTGCTCAAGTCTTCTTCAGGTATTGAATGTTATTATAAAATAAAGGATCTCAAATCAGATCAAAAACGAATAGTTATTAAGTTCAAAAACAAAACTAAAAAGAACTTCAACTTGAATATTGAATTTGGCTTATACGTTTCAGGTATACTTGAAGAAAAAGCAGTCATTACAACTTGTCATTCAAAAGGTTTCTGGTACAATTGGTTTGCAACACAACATGCCATCATCAATGAAGAAGTTAAAGAAACAGAACTTGTTAGTGAAGACTTTAAACTAGAAGTGATTGAATTTCAAACAGAAGAAACAGAAGCTTGTGAAAAAACTCATTCTTAACTCATTAATTATTCTCAATTCAGCTTTATGGATTGGGATTTTTGCTCAGATATCTATACAAATTCCCAATCAATTAATTATTGCACCAATAACTGGACAAACATTGGCCATACTTGTTGTCAGTTATTTACTTCATAAGGTCAATGCCATATTGAGCGTTCTTCTCTACCTGATTCTAGGTGTAGCGGGTTTACCGGTGTTCGCAGCCGCAAGTTCAGGTTGGGAGGTATTTATCAATTCTACATTAGGCTATTTCATTGGTTTTGTTATTGCCTGTATCTATGTAGCCTGCTGTAAATCTGATGATCAAAACTTTTTATCCATCCTCTTTCATTTTTGCGTTGCCTCTGCTCTTATTCTTCTTTGTGGCTTTTTAGGTTTACTTCGATATACCGAATGGTCCGAAGCATATGCAATGGGAGTAGAACCATTCATCATCGGAGGTGTATTAAAAGCAATATTGGCCACAAGTTTCGTTTATGTATTGGGAATATTAACCTATCAGTTTAAATCTAGATAGGTCAAAGAGTATTCCATATATTTACTGCTTTCCTGAATCATGATTGACGTTTTATTTCTTCCTAAGTGGTACCCGAATCGACTTGATCCTTTTGATGGGAACTTTGTTGAAAATCACGCTCATGCTATAAAAAGGAAGGCTAAAATATCTGTCATTTTTGTTCATTCAGACAAGCTAAAAAGGGGGTATTACGAAATAGAATCAAAAGATAATAAAGGCATTAGAGAGTGCCGAGTTTACTTTCAAAAAGCAACATCTCCAATTTCTATTCTCAATAAAATCACCAATTTTTTAAGATATCGAAAAGCTCAAAACATCGCTTATAAGACCTTATATGAGTCAAGTCAACCTGACCTTGTGCACATACACGTGCTAAGCAGGCCCGGTTTGTTAGCTTATAAACTTTGGAAAAGGTTAAATATTCCTTATGTGATTACGGAGCATTGGTCAGGCTATCTGCCTTCAAGCAATAAATACAAAGGAGTAATAAAAAAGAGCTTTTCAAAAAAAATAGTTGCAAATGCAAAAGCAGTGCATACTGTATCTACTCATCTAGCAAAAGCCATGCAAAATCATCGTTTGTATAACACATATAAAGTGATTCCAAACGTAGTTGATGAAAAACTGTTTCTTAAAAAAACAAAGGAGAATCAAAGGACCAAAATCCTTTTTGTGGGTAATTTATTGCAAAGTCCCAAAAGAATCTTGGATATTATAAGAGCTGTACATTCCCTTTCCAAAAAAGGTGAAGATTTTGAATTGCATATTTTCGGAGAAGGAAGTGATGAGTCAAAAGCCAAGTCATTGAGTCGTCAGTTAGGAATGGAAAAGCAGATTCATTTTCAGGGAACAACAAATCGTCAGGGCATTGCAAAAGTCATGGCAGCATCTGATTTTTTGATTTTATTCAGTGAATTTGAAAATCAACCCTGCGTAATTGCTGAGGCACAAAGCTGTGGGCTACCTGTTATTGTTCCTGATTTACCGGGTATTGTTGAATTCATGAAGCCAGAGTTAGGTCGAATAGTCAAACGAGGTAAGCAAAATGATTTTGAAGAGGCGCTATTAGAAATGTGCCGAAACTATAAATCGTACGATGCAGAAAAAATCAGAAGTTATGCCATAGCAACTTTTGGTGAAAAAAGCATTGCTGATCAATTTAACCGGTTCTATCAAATTGCTCTCAATGGATGAAAAAAGCCAACATATTCGATTTGCCGTATTAATCGACAATGAGCAGCTTAAAACATGGCAAATTAAATGCATCAATAAACTATTAGGAGATGCTCACAATCAATTGGTCTGTTTCATCAAAAATAATGCATCATCAAACTACAACCCCAATCGACTTTCGTTTGGCTACAGGTTGATAGAAAGACAAATTCGGAAGCTACCCTTATTCCACAACGAATTGATCTCTGACCATTTTAAGGCGCCTAAAATAATATCCGTCAGCACCCATAAAAAAGGAATTAAGACAGTGTTAGATGAAGAAGAACAATCAAAGATAGAAGACCTTCATCTTGATTTTATCCTTCGCTTTGGTTTTGGCATTATAGGAGGTAAAATTCTCGATCTTGCGAAACATGGTGTATGGTCATTCCATCATGGAGACCCTCAAGAATTTAGAGGAGGACCTCCGTGTTTTTGGGAATTCCTCTACGGCAAAAAAAGTAGCGGATTTATGCTTCAAAAGTTAAATGAAGAACTGGATGCTGGAGAAATTATCCAAGAAGGGCGACTAGCAGTATGGCAACATTCATTCTTCTCACACATTTCAAGAGTTTTTGAACTCAGCACAGATTTACCTTTCTTAGCAAGCCGAAAAATCCATTTGAATGGAACATTAAAGACCAGAAGGATCTCAAAAAAGGGTAAACTTTACAAAGTTCCCGGTAACGGAGATGTTGCCCGATTTCATATCAAAGCTTTATTCGGTAAACTGAACTTTCATTATACTCAGCTTTTCAAAGGCGAAGTTTGGAATATAGGTATTGCCAATGCGCTGAATAAGACCGAAGATAAAACTTATGTTTCCCAAATCAAATGGATGAAAGAAGCACCAAAAACAGAGTATTATGCCGACCCCTTTTGGAGTGATAATGATGATATTTACTTTGAGCATTACGACTACCGCAAACTAAAGGCTCATCTTTCAAAAGCTGTATATAAAAATGAATCTTGGTCTTCCCCGGTATCTATTCTGTCAAAAAAATTCCATCTCTCCTACCCTTTTACCCAAAATCATGAGGGTAAAAACTATCTTCTTCCTGAGCAATATCAAAGTGATCGAGTTGACTTGTATCAATTAACGGGAAATTCCATTGAAAAAACATCAACACTTATTAAAGGTCAGTGGGTTGATTCTACTCTTATCAATTGCAATGAGAGATGGTGGCTCTTTGCCTCACCCCAAGCTTACTCTAATGAATGTCTTTATTTGTTTTATGCAGATCAAATCGAAGGCCCCTATCAAGCCCATGCGCTTAACCCTGTAAAAATTGATATCCGCTCTGCAAGATCGGGTGGAAAGCCATACCATGAAAATGGACAACTCATCAGACCAAGTCAAAACTCTGAAAATGGTTATGGTAGCTCGCTTAAGCTCAATCACATTAAAGTATTGAGTCCTACAGAATATGAAGAAGAAGAAATAACCGAAATTTTCCCTGACCCTAAATCCAAGTATAATGAAGCATTGCACACTTTTTCAAAAAAAGGCTCAAAATACGTTATTGACGGTAAATACACTACTTTTATTTTTCCTTCGTTTGTCGGTCAGTTAAAGCGAAAAATGAAAAGAATCTTCGGTCTTGCTTAAGAATATCATAAATACAATAGGAAGTAAATTAATCATTGCAGCATGTAGCTTTGCTTTACTTTTATTGAATTCTAATTTTTTAGGAGCAGAAGGACTTGGAAGTGTGGGTTTAATTGTCTTAAGTATAACCATCGTATTGCTCTTCAGTAACCTAATACATACCAGTATTGTTTATTATGCAAGTAGAGTTAACAATTCTGCCCTACTCATCGTCTCTTACTTATGGGCCATTATAAGTGTAATCGTTTGCTTTGCTTTGAATTATATCTATCCTTTTTTTCCAAAAGAATTTGAGCATGCCATTTACGGTTTGGCATTGTTACAATCTTGTATTGTTATTCACTTGAATATATTACTGAGTAAGGAAAGAATCACTACATACAATCTACTAAACACCTTTCAAAGTTTGATTTTACTCTTCTCCATTGTCTACTTCTACCATTACCAAAACAATCATACGGTTGAAGCCTTTATTCAAGGGCTTTATCTCTCTTATATTTCCATATTCATTATTAGTTTCTTCCTTTCCGTATCATTACTTGACCGCCTAATTCTTAAAGATTTAAAACCAAGCTTTTGGTTAAGCATCACTTATGGGTTTCATTTGCAATCAGCCAACGTTTTTCAATTGCTCAATTACAGAATCAGTTATTTCATATTAGATGCTTTTTCGGGTAGAGCTTCATTGGGAATTTATACAGCAGGAGTACAATTAAGTGAGTCATTGCTTTTACCCGGAAAAAGCATAAGTACAGTTCAATACGCTCGAATAAGTGCAAGAAAGTCGGACCGTTATGCACTTCGTGTCAGCTTAATGCTAATGAAACTCTCCTTTATCTTAACAAGTATAGGAATGTTATTGCTGCTTTTAGTTCCCGAAAACTGGCTCATCCATTTATTAGGCAATAGTTTTGAAGGCGTAAAGGCTCCACTATTCGCCATGAGCTTGGGCATAGTTGCACTTTCTGCTGAAGTTATTCTCAGTCATTATTTCTCAGGCACCGGAAGACAAAAAGTCAATTCAAGCTCAGCTCTGATTGGTCTCCTATTAACCATAAGCACAGCTCTTGTACTTATTCCGAAATATGCAGCAGTTGGGGCAGCAATTAGTGCCAGCATTGCCTTTAGTGGTATGCTCATTTTCATGGCATTTCGGATTTATCGTTCTAGTCACATCAAGATTTCAGACTTTTTCTTAAAGAAAGAAGACATACAATTATTTAAACGTCTTTTTTTTAAACAATGAGTGAATACCTCTTTTCATATGGTACACTTCAACTTGAAAGAGTTCAAATTGAAAACTATGGGCGTTTACTTGAAGGTCAAGAAGATGAGCTTTTAGACTACGATTTAAAAAGTATAGAAATTACAGATGCAGAAGTACTGGCAAAAAGCAAACAGCAGTTTCATCCTATCGCTGTAAAACAAATAGGAGCTAAGATTAAAGGGCAAGTGTTTAAATTAACAACAAGTGAGTTGGTTCAGAGCGATGCCTACGAAGTTGATGCGTACAAAAGATGTAAGGTCAAGTTAAAGTCAGGCATCAATGCTTGGGTTTATGTACAGGCCGACTAGATTTCTCCTGTATATACTAGCTCTGCGGGACCACAAAGCCATATCTCCTTAAATAGCTCTTCACCACATCTCTGCAATTTCAGTTTGAGAGACCCACCCTTAGTTTCGATGAATAATTCTCGGTGATGGCCAGCATTTTTAAATAAATAAGCAATGGCTACCGCAGTCACTCCTGTTCCACAAGAATAAGTTTCGTCTTCTACTCCCCTTTCGTATGTTCTAACCCTTAATGATCCTTCTTTTTCCTGAACAAAGTTGACATTTGTACCCTCTTTTCTATATTGTTCAGAATAGCGTATGGCTGCACCTTCTTTCTTCACATCAAAATTTTCTACATCCTCAACAAATTGAACATAGTGTGGTGATCCGGTATTTATAAAAAAGTCCTTTCCTATGCATTTAATCTCATTGACATCCCCCATTTTTGTTTCGAACCAATCATCTTGTATCCTACCTTGATGCACACCATCTATAGCTAAAAAAGCAGATGTGTTTTGAATCATTCCCAGTTGCAAGGCAAAAGCTTGGGCACATCGACTTCCATTCCCACAAAAACTTTGGCTTCCGTCTGAATTGTAATAATCCATTTCAAAATCCAAATCAGGATGTTTTTTTAAGATGATTAAACCATCTGCACCAATACCAAAACGACGATCACATAATTTTTGAAGTTCAGAAACTGAAATTTTGACAGATTCACTTCTTCCATCCAACATGATAAAATCATTTCCCGTACCCTGATATTTCCAAAACCTCATTTTATCTCTAAGTCTTTATCAGTAAGCCTTATAGCTTAACATTATTTAACATGACAAAATTAACAAGTCCTCTTTTATGGCGTTAAAATTGAAATCATCAGCGAAGTTAAACCTTAAATCAAAAGAATTATGAAAAAAATAGCAAGTACATTTCTTATCGCCTCCATTGGCGGATTGGTTTCTGTAGGTCTTTACAAAAACTTTGAACCAAGAATAAGTCTTGAACCAAGTAGTGAAGGGAATGAAGCCAAAAACACCATGGTTAACCTTTTAAGTGCAGAACCGACTGCAAAGGTGGATTATATAACAGCAGCTGAGATGTCTGTAAACGGTGTTGTTCATGTTAAAACAGAAGGCACAATAGAATATAAACAGCGAGCATTTGATCCGTTAAGACATTTCTTTTACGGCAATGGAAACATAGAACAGGAATACATACAACCTATAAAAGGTGCTGGCAGTGGTGTCATTATTTCAGAAGATGGATATATGGTGACAAATAACCATGTCATAGATAATGCAGATGTGATTAAAATTACTTTAAACAATAAAAAAACATATGAAGCCGAACTTATTGGAACAGATCCAACGACGGATCTAGCCGTCTTGAAAATAGAAGAAGATGGCCTTCCTCATTTGGACTATGGTAATTCAGATAATCTTAAGATTGGTGAATGGGTCTTAGCAGTCGGCAATCCCTTTAACCTTACTTCTACAGTTACAGCTGGCATTGTTTCCGCCAAAAGTCGGGATATCAATATCTTGGAAAATGATCCATTTACAGGCATACACTCTCTTGAATCATTTATTCAAACGGATGCAGCTGTAAATCCCGGTAATAGCGGTGGTGCTTTGGTTAATACTAAGGGAGAACTTGTGGGCATAAATGCAGCGATAAAATCAAATACGGGCTCTTTTGCTGGGTATTCATTCGCAATCCCTTCTAATATTGTTAAGAAGGTTGTCAATGATATTATAGAATATGGAGAAGTACAGCGCGCTTTTATTGGTATTAATATTAGAGATATTGATGACAAAATTGCTGAAGAAAACAATTTGGATGATCGTTCGGGTGTTTATGTTGCAGGACTCGCTGAAAAAGGTTCCGCAAAAAAAGCCGGCATTGAAGAAGGTGACATAGTGAAAGCGATAAATGGTTATACCGTAAATAGTGTTACAGAACTTCAAGCAAAAGTAGGAGAATACAGACCCGGAGATGAAATTGAAGTAACATTAAAACGAGGAGATCGAATAGTATCAAAAAAAGTTACCCTAAGAAATTACGAAGGGAAGACTGAAATTATAAAAAGCTCAGAAAATAATTTGTTCAAACAATTGGGTGCAAAATTTGAAGAAGTGGAAAAAGAAGAACTAGAAAATCTGGACATTTCCGGTGGTGTAAAAGTAAGTGAGCTATTCAATGGCAAATTGAGAAGTGCAGGAGTAAGAGAAGGGTTCATTATCACAAAGATTGGAACTGATAAGATCACTTCAAAAGAGGAGATCATCTCTGCTCTTGAAAACAAAAGAGGTGGTATTCTGTTACAAGGTATATATCCTAATGGGCGCGAAGCTTATTACGCTTTCGGTCTATAATGGTTTAGTAGTTTGTTTGGTAAGACCCCGCTTAAACTGCGTGTTTGGCGGGGTTTTTTATATTCGTTTTTTCAGTTTTTATTCTTTAAAAAATTGGCGACTTTTGCGGCCTAAAATTTAACCCCAAAAATAACGTATCTTATCATGAGTAAAGAATTTGAAACAGAGCTAAACAACTGGGTAGATCAAGAAAGAAAAGCTGTTGAGCTTACGAATACACTTGGTCAATTGCTTTATAATAATGCTGTTGAATTGGTCCTCTTTAGACACCACTTGATTGATTTAAGTGTTTCTGAAATTTTGAAGCTACACCACAATGCTCAAAATTTCACCAATGCAAGTATTAGTATTCATGATACCGCAGAAATTGCAAAATTGATACTGGAAAGTAATTTACCTCCTTCAAAAATTGATATTGGTAAACTGGCCGCGGAATACAAATCTGAAGGATCTAAACATGACTCAAAGCAATCTTTCATAGAAGAGAAGTTAGGCAAGATCATCAATGCAGGAAACACTCAGCTTGAACCTAAAGATGTCATTCTATACGGTTTTGGGCGTATAGGAAGAATCGCTGCAAGAGAGCTGATAAAACAAGCAGGAAAAGGTCAACAATTGAGGCTAAGAGCAATTGTGACACGAGGTGATGATGCCACGGCCATGGAAAAAAGAGGTGCTTTATTGAGAAATGATTCTGTTCATGGTGCTTTTAAAGGTACAGTAACTGTAGATACGCAGAATAAGACCATGACGATCAATGGTCAAGTAGTTCATTTGATTCAAGCTCAACAACCCGAAGACATTGACTATACTTCATATGGCATTAACAATGCCTTGCTCATTGACAATACAGGGGTTTTTAAAGATCGTGCAGCATTAAGCAGACACCTTCAAGCCAAAGGTGTTGAGAAAGTCATTTTAACTGCACCGGGCAAAGAGATTCCAAACATTGTTTATGGTGTAAATCATAAGACAGATGTTAGTCTTGAGAATGATAAAATCATTTCTGCCGCTTCTTGTACAACAAATGCCATCGTTCCTCCACTCAAGGTAATAGAAGATCATTTGGGTGTTGAGAAAGGTCACATTGAAACGGTACATGCTTATACCAATGACCAAAATCTATTGGATAATATGCACAAAAAAACCAGAAGAGGGCGTTCTGCGGCAATTAATATGGTCATTACTGAAACAGGAGCAGGAAAAGCGGTCACTAAAGTGATACCGAGTTTGCAAGATAAATTGACTGCAAATGCCGTGCGCGTTCCTACGCCAAACGGTTCATTGGCCATCATGAATCTTACTGTAAAAAAAGAAACCAGTGTAGAAGATTTAAACGCTTTAATGAGACAGGCAGCTTTGAATGGTGACTTGGTTAATCAGATTTTTTACTCGACTGATGCTGAAGCCGTTTCAAGTGACATTATCGGCAATACTTGTTGTTCTGTTTATGATGCACCTGCCACAATTGTATCTAACGATAAAAAGAACATCGTACTATACGTTTGGTATGACAATGAGTTTGGTTATACTAAACAGGTGATTCGCTTAGCCAAGTACGTGGCACAAGTGAGAAGGTTGATTTATTATTAATAATAATGACCTGATAATAGCATTTAGGTATAATAAAAAAGGGGGCATAAATGCCCCCTTTTTTATTATTGTCCCCCTACTAATCAATTAAAGTTACTTTAGATTCATCAAACAAAACTCCGTTTTGTAGAACCTGAACTACATAAACACCATCAATTAAATCTTTAACATTTAAGCTAACTTTCGAATCATTTGGCCTAAAGATTCTTTTTATCACAGCTCCCTTAAGATCGAGAACTCTGATTTCTATTTCTTGAGTCTCTGAATTTGAGAATGGTAAATTCGTAATGTTCAATTGATCCTTGGCCGGATTAGGAAATACTCCAATACTATTTGATGAACTAAATCTTGAGTTACGCCCAGTATAGCCTCCATCATTCTTTATAAATGCTCCCGGATCCGTCAGATGAAAGGTACAGGTATCACCACCTACTAAAGCTGTATCAGGATTTTCGGTTCCCGGATATATATCTTGGAAATACCCTCGAGCAACAATACAATAATCATCATCAACCGTCACTCCGGCTATTCCATTCATTGAAAGCCAAAAGCCGGTTCCTGTTTGATTCTCAGTTGTCACGGTCGCCACTAAAGTGCTGCAATCTGCTGCATAAATTTCAACAATGGCACCGACCTGATGAAAATGTCTTTGAACCCAAAACTGATGAATTGTATTAACTGTATCTTGACATGAATTACTTACCCAAGCATAATCTTCTGGTAATCCATCTACAGTAAACGTACAGGTATCTCCACAAAAACCGGAAGTGTCCCCTGGATTATAAATTCCACTCGTGATTATACTAAATGTACTGTCATAGTAGATTTCATTTGGAATACTAAATATAAATGCTCCACCACTTTTATTTGTTCTTGTCACTGTACTTACAAGACTATTACTGTTATCATAGACTTGCACAAGTACACCGGTCATGTGTGGATGAGCTTGAACTGAGAATTGATTTGCAATTGCAACCGTATCATCGCAATAACTGCCTACCCATGGATTTTCACATCTAAAATCCTCAATGGTAAACATGCAAGTATCGCCGCAAAATTCTGAAGTGTCAGTCCCTGAACCAGTATTAAAAATTCCTTTAGTAACAATCCCATATGTTTCATTGTAATACATACTATCCGTTAAGAAAAAGTAAAACCCTGTAGCTGTGAAAGTCGTTATAACCTCTCTTGTAACTAAATCCCCATTTTCATCGTACAATTCTACTACCACGCCCGTTTGTGATGGCTGTTTTCTAGTCCAAAACTGATAATTAATTGGAATAGTATCACCACAAGGATCATACATTAATGTAGATTGACAAGGTAGGCTGTCTCTATTAATAAAAGTACAGAAGGTGTACATGCATGAATTCGCATCCGTTACAGTAGCGGTATAAATTCCTGCACTTAAATTACTGATCGTACTTGAACTCCCTCCGGTGCTCCAATCATAGGTATAAGGTGATGTACCTCCAGAAAAATAAGTGACCTCAATCTCTCCATCAGATTGATTAAGGGTTTCAAAAGTTGTTTCTACATGTATCTCATAATTTTTTGGACAGATTTGAGAAAAGACAGTTGTTGTTAAAGCTAATGACGCAATTAAAAAGATAGTTTTCATAATGTATATATTTAGTTAATAATTACTTAACAGAATTATTATCAACATCTTAAAAACCAAAAAAAACTACAACCACTTTCTCAAAACAATAAGTAGTCGTATTATACACTACAATGCATGAAAATTATTTATAGCTTATGTATAATAAAAAAGGGAGTGCGTTCTTCACTTAGTTTGGTTGTTGCAATAAGATAATAATGTTTAAATAAACACATTTTTTTTTACCCATCATTATGAATTAAAAGGATTTAACCTTTTAGTAACATAACTATAATGTCTTCCCTACAAGCATCGGTATAATAAAAAAGCTCTTAAAAGAGCTTTTTTTATACAACTTTGATATGTATCACTTCCTCTGAAACTCTATTCCTGTTTGTTAAATTTATATATCCTCTCTAAAACGTTCAATGTTATGCTTTCAGAAGAAAAATGCTTTAGAACAATCATAACTTTAAAAATCAAAAAAATCTCATTTTCTAAACGAACAGATCAGGCTTATAAGAATAATAGAGAATTAGTTGGTAGTTAAACTTTTGAATAATGGTAAAAGGGAAATGTAAGAACTACTTATCTGCAACCGATAGACTTTTCCCTTGCTTCAATAAACTTAACTTTCTTTCTAAGTCTTCAATAGAATTATTTAAAGCCTTAACTTCTTGATGCTGATTTTTCAAGGCTTCTTTTTGTTCTTTAATAGCTTGAAGAATTATTGGTGTCAACTGCAAATAGCTTACTCCTAGAATATCATCATTAGGTCTTATTTCTCTCACTGCATATGGGAAATATTGTTGTACTTCTTGAGCTATTAACCCGATTTCCTTTGTTTTTAGACTATCGCTTTTCAAGTTATATTTATAGACTCCCAATTGAGTTAAATTTTCAAGTACTCCATTAATCGGCTCAAAATTTTCCTTTAACCTTCTATCGGAAGCATCAGTCAAAGTACCAACATAATAAATGTTATTGGTCACCAATAAGCTTCCATTAATAACTAATGAATCTGAATTAAAGTTAGCCCATATTAAACCTTGTGTAAGGCTCGTATTTTCTATTATCAATCTATTATTTCCTCCAAAACTTCCTCCGGCCTGGTAGCCTAAGAAAATATCATTATTACCTGTGCTGTTTGAGATTCCCGACTGATAACCAACTGCAACAAAATGTGAACAATCTTCACAAGACGATAGGCTTGAATTTCCAACCGCTACTACAAATCTTGCGCTATCACCATCAAACAGTGATTGATTACCTATTCCAAGATTGTTTGTATTATTTACATGTTGATTCATAGCATTATAGCCAATTGCTATATTTCTTATGCTGTTCACATTCAATTGAAGCGAATTGCTTCCAATAGCAATAGACTCTCTATAGTCTATCCCATTCATCGCCGAATTAGAACCTATTGCTACAACATCTCTCATCGTAGTACCTGAATGCATGGCTCTGCTACCCAATACTACATTTCTAAATCCGGTAACATTTAATCTACCTGTTTCGTACCCAATAAAAACGTTTAGATTATTGCTTAAATCGTCATTTATTCCGGCACTACTTCCCATAAATACAGAATTACCCGTATTTCTAATGTCAATCCGTCTCTCTTCAAATCTGAAATATTCAACACCCTGAGTATAGAACCTTAAGCGATTATCATTATTAGATATTTCCGCTGTAATTCTTGTATCATTATCCGCATCACTTATGGCATCAGAAGCTTGTCCTGAATTACCCAACTGTGACCAGAAGCCTCCATTATAATACATGAAGGCAGCTAAATTTAGATCATACACAACCAATCCAACTTCAGGGTCTTGAATACGCAGCCTATTATTCGATGACATACGAGGAATTAACATTCCTTTATTGATACTTACCACTTCAAAAACAGAAGAGGCATGAGGGGTGTTAGTATTTATCCCCACTTGATTTTGGGCTATCAAAATGACATTTTGATAAAGTAAAATACTTATAATTACTAATATCTTAATTCCTCGTCGCACTTTATTTTATAGAATTAATCTTAGCACTAATCTTCTCCACCTCCGCATGCAAAGCTTTTAACCTCAACTCCGAATTGCTTATTTTAATGTCTTGTTGTTCTATGAAAGCTTGCTGCTCTTTAATGGCTTGAACCAACAAGGGGATTAACTGTACATAGCTTACTCCAAGATGACCTTTCTCCTCATCAATTACTTTAACCAGTTCGGGAAACAATTTTTGAACCTCCTGAGCAATTAAGCCATATTCTCTAATCTTAGAGGTATCTTCTTTCATATTATAAGAATATGCTTCTAAAGCATTGACAAGAGGTAGAACATTTTCTACAGACTCAAAATTCTCTTTCAACCTTTTATCAGAAACATCTGTAATTGTTCCAATATATGAGATATTGCCTGTTACTCGTTCGCTTCCATTAATAATCAAGGAATCAGTAGCAAAATCTCCCCAAATTAATGGTGTTGGTGAATCACTTGACTCAATATACAACTTGTTACTCCCTGTTTCATTTCGCCCTGCTCTATAACCGATAAATACATTACCGGAACCTGTAGAATTTTGGCCTGCTTGTCTTCCAATGACAACATTTTGACTACCTGAAATATTATTTTGCATGGCTTGATTTCCTATTGATACATTTTCACTTCCGGAGGTTTTACCTTGCATCGATAAATAACCTAAAGCAAGATTATCTTCACCTGAAGTATGATTCTGCAATGCATTATGACCTATCGCAATATTATTACTTGCTGTCTGATTAGACCTTAAACTGTTTGAACCGATTGCAATATTGAATCCTGCTGTCGTATTCGATCTGGAAGCGTCCTCACCAATTCCAATATTATTTGTTCCCGTTGTATTAAGTTGTAATGAACGATACCCCAGTCCAATATTATTGTCTCCACTGGAATTACTAGCCCCACTATTTCTTCCAATGAATACATTATTATTGTCACTTAAATCATCTGAAACTCCTGCTCCTTGTCCCATAAAAATAGAATTCCCGGTATTTACCACCTCAAACCTCCCATTATTCATTCTGAAATACTCTCTGCCTTCAACATCAAAACGTATCACATCTTCATCTGCTGATTCTTCCACTTGAATTTTGGTATCATTATCCCCATCGGCAATATTGTCCAGACTAGAAGATGATGCTATTTCAGTCCATACAGTATTGTTATAAAACCAAAATGTATTAGTGGTATTATCATAAACTAAAAGCCCTCTAGCCGGATTGCTTATACTTGTTCTCTGCGCAGAGGACATACGAGGCACCAAAACACCACTGGTTGTACTCTCTATATCTAAGATTGCAGAACTATGTGGACTATCAGTATTGATTCCCACACTTTCTTGTCCGTTAACTTTGAGTACAATAAAACTCAAAACCAAAAGACTAAAAAACTTCCATCTCTTTCTTTTCATTACAATTTCTCTATTGTTTCAATTACTCGATTATTCTCTCCTTCGACTATCAAGATATACACTCCGGATTTAAGCCAAGAAAAATCCAATCGTTCTTTTTTATGTTGTAGTTGATAACTCTTCAGCAACTGTCCTTGGATTGTTCTCAGTTCTACTTTTTTGTATTCATGATTGAACAAATCAATATTCAATACTTCAGTTACGGGAATAGGATAGATTTTAAATCCGTTTTTTTGATTCTCATTTAAAGCAACTACTTGCTTCTTATTTACGATTATTTGAGCCGAATCTATACAACCGTTAAAATCCTTTACCAAAACAGTATATGTTCCGGCAACTAATTTATAAGCTGTATCATTTTGTTGTTGATACGAATCAGACCAGTGATAGTCGTATGGAGAAATTCCTCCTGAAACATCTACCCATGCCTTTCCATCATTCAGCGAATCAGGAAGAGAATTGGTAATTAGCAACAAATCATTTGGTTCATTGATAGTAAAACTTTGCCTTTGACTAAAGCATAGGTTTTTATTGAATTGAATTAGATAATTACCTGCTACCAAACTCAAACTATCTTTCCCTTGATAAATCGTATCATTAACCCAAGAAGTATTTGATGTGTTTTTCCATTGATAGTCAATTGAAGTATTCCAATCATTATTAAGTGCTAGCTTTCCCGAATCACCATAACAATTCGCATCTGTTATGGTGATTTGAGACAGTTCTCCGACACGAATTTCAAACCTAGGTGTGCTTAATGTATCGCTGATTAAAAAATGAAATACCGAACTATCTCTTAAACTCTCAATTCTTCCCGTAAGATTATCATACAATAAAATGCAGTTATACGCCGAATCCAATTCCAGATTAACATTTAAAGCATAAACCTTTGTTTGAGGAACTCTTACATTCAGTGGGATGCGTCTCATTATTTTATCATCCGGTAAAGCTAAAATTCCATAGTCTTTCTGCGCATAACTAGTGTATATGTTGGGAACATTCTTTGACGATAAAAATTTACGTGCATCATAATCAGTGTCAAAATGATCTGTTGCCTCAGTCTTAAAACGAATAACGGTTTCATCAGATATACTCTGATCACTAAGTATTAAGCGAATAATATTCTTTTGAGTCGACTCAATAAAATTCGGATCTTGAGTTATTTTTATACCCTCATTAGCCTGTAGAACAGGAGAAGGACCATTACTTTTTACCCAAAAAGACTGAGAAGAGGCAATATACCTTGAACCACCATTTATTCCTACACCACCTGCATAACTAGTATAAACCCCATTAATTGGATCCCAAATGTAGATGGCATCTTCCATATTGGATTTCACCCATGAAGGAGAGTCCCAATCAATACCGGAAGGGTATGGATTCCCTACCATTTGCCAGCCATTTTCTTCATCGCTAACTAAAGGATCATCTGTAAATGTAACAGGTAGGTTCTGCACCCCCGTATAAAGCGTACCTTGGATATCTATCTTTATATCTTTTCCACCTAAGTATACCTGAAATCCTTCTCCAAAACCTAATATATCATTGACATCAGATGCATAATAATATCCACTATCTCGATGTCCTAATATAGTTTCATTGTACATCGCTATACTATTGAAGCTATGATTGGGATAATGGGATCCTGTAAATCCTATTAGTATTATGTCATCTTTCCATTGATTAATTGTTACTCCTTGAGCAGGTGCAGACAAAAATCGATACCCCCCCCATTTCGCACTATCAATCCATCTCTCTATGGTCACCTGTCCTGAAATTGACCCCCCTGTGATTTCATGAACTCTGGCAGTACGGATGGCATCGGAATTCAGAACAAGGGAATTATTCGTGTTGAATGTTCCATTGTCTAGATACAGAGTATTATATATAGTTTGTGTTCCGGAATTAACTGAAACACCACTTCCGTTATTTATGCGCATAGAGTTATAAGCGAATGATCCACTTATTCGCTGATCGGAAATCCCCCTAAACTCAATCTCACCTAATCTTGGCTCAAATAAATTACCAGATCCAAGGTTTGTCAAATCTCCGGTTATTTCAATCTTTCCATAGTTCTCAATCTTAGAGGAGTCTCCGCTATCTTGAACCGACATATTTCCGCCAACGTACAATAATCCATTCGATTCAAGATGAACCTTTACACTATCTCTGAGAAATAAAGCAGATTGTGCCATGCTGGAAACTGCAACAAAAAAGAATAAAAGCAAATAAATCAGATGGTTCAAAACAGCAAAAAATTAATATATATACGCTTTGAGAAATTAAATGTTTTTTGAATTACATCCTTTTTTTCATGAAAATAAAAAACATCTTTAAGTCGAAATTATTAAAACTCTCTGATCGTTTTTTTGATGATCGCAACACACTCCATCAATTCCTCTTCTGTCATCACCAAAGGTGGTGCAAATCGAATGATATTACCGTGGGTAGGCTTAGCCAAAAGCCCATTATCTCTTAGAGCTAAACAGATGTCCCAAGCTGTTGAGCTCTCTTCAGTATCATTTATCACAACAGCATTGAGCAAACCTTTGCCTCTTACTTTCACCAACAGATCGCTTTCATCAACCAATTTCTGCATTTCGGCTCTGAAAACTTGCCCCAAATGCTCAGCTCGCTCCGCCAAATTTTCTTCTCTCACAACTTCTAAAGCCGCAATTGCTACTTTAGCCGCAATGGGATTACCACCAAAAGTAGATCCATGTTGACCGGGTTTAATGACCATCATCACCTCATCATTTGCCAGCACCGCACTTACCGGATAAGCCCCTCCTGACAAAGCCTTTCCTAAAATCAAAACATCAGGTTTAACATTTTCATGATCAACAGCCAGCAATTTTCCGGTTCTGGCAATTCCCGTTTGTACTTCATCAGCAATAAAAAGCACACCAGAAGCCTTACACAAAACACTTGCTTCAGCTATATAACCTTCATCGGGAACAAAGACTCCGGCCTCCCCTTGAATTGGTTCAACTAGCATTCCCGCAACATTGTCTTGCTTTAGAGCCTCCCTCAGAGCTTCAATATCATTATATGGTATCCGAATAAATCCGGGTGTATAAGGACCAAAGTTTTTGCGTGCCACTTCATCATTAGAAAAAGAGACGATGGTGGTCGTTCGGCCATGAAAATTGTTTTCACAAACAATAATTTTAGCCTGATCTTCCGCAATTCCTTTTTTCTCATAGGCCCACTTTCTGCACAATTTAATTGCCGTTTCTACTGCTTCGGCTCCTGTATTCATTGGTAAAACCTTATCAAAACCAAAAAAACTGCTGACATACTGCTCATACTCACCTAAAGCATCATTGTAAAAAGCCCTTGATGTTAAAGTTAAGGTCTCAGCTTGCGCCTTTAATGCTGAAATGATTTTGGGGTGACAGTGTCCTTGATTTACTGCGGAATAAGCTGACAAGAAATCAAAATATCTTTTCCCTTCTACATCCCAAACATAAACGCCTTCTCCACGACTCAAAACCACCGGCAAGGGATGATAATTATGAGCACCATAACGGTCTTCTAATGCGATTGCTTCTTCTGAGGAAATCTTTTGATCGATCATCTTTTTCTATTTTAGTTTTTTAGCCTAACAAAGTTATCTAAATTTGGACGCATTGCCAATGTCCTTTCGATAGTGAATCTTATCCAATTTTTTAAAAATAATAAGGCCAAGTTGCCTTGGATGATTGGGGTGCTAGCTGTTTTGCTATATGCCAATACCTTGACGCATGAAATGGCATTAGATGATTATTCCGTGATTGTGACACACAGTCACGTTCAAAATGGTCTTGAAGGTATTCCGGAAATACTAACGACCAATTACAGAAATGGCAATGGCGGCTTTAATGACGGGCTTTATCGTCCCTTGAGCTTGATACTCTTTGCAATAGAAAAGGAGTATTTTGATAATCATACCGGTATTGCGCACTTTATCAATGTGCTTCTTTATGCATTAAGTGCCATCTTTCTTTATCTCGGTCTTCTGAAAGTATTTGAAGATAATGCGATTACAGTACTAGCCATTTGTTTTCTCTTTATTACTCACCCACTCCACACTGAGGTTGTTGCCAACATCAAAGGACGTGATGACCTTTTGGCTTTTTTTGGTTTCAGTCTTGCGCTTTGGAGCATGATGCAAAACATTGAGAAGAAAAGTTTAAAATATCTCTCTTTATGTTTATTGGGTTATTTCATTGCTCTTTTCTCAAAAGAAAGCTCGGTTACTTTTGCACTCATTCTTCCTCTATTTATTTTATTTAACCCAAAGTATACCTATAAGCAAGCACTGCACCATGTTACTTTATTTTTACCCTTTGCCTTTGGATTCATGTTACTCAGAAATGAGATTGTCAGTAGCATGCCGCAAGCCATAGACCCGGGCAATTTTGGCTTACTAAACAATCCGATAGCAGCGGCAGAATCATCCGATCTAAGATGGGGAAGTACTTTTGCTTTGCAAATCAAATTTCTTACAAGCCTCATCTTAGGAGGCAAGCTAATTCATGATTATTCCTACAACCTGATACCCTTAGTCGGTATGGGAACTCCTCAAGCTGTAATCGGGTTTCTAGTTTTTATTGGCTTAGTTGGCTTATCCATTTATGGACTGATTAAACGACAAATATGGGGACTGATTACTGCCATTTACGGATTGAGCATTGCTGTAGCTTCACAAATTCTCATGCCCATAGGTGCTCAGTTTGCCGAACGTCTCTTGTTTATGGCTGTGCTTCCCTTTTCCATTGCTATCGTTTTTGCATCTAAAAGATTGATAAAAGGAAGCAAGAAAAAGAAACATTATCTGCTTGTTATTCTCTTTCTCACATGCATTTATGCTGTAAAAAGTATCCATCGCAATCCGGATTGGAAAAACAATTACAGTTTGTATTCTGCAGATGTTGAAAAAGGGAGCGAGAGTGCAAGAGTGAATTATAACTTCGGATCAGAATCCGCAGATTTGGCTTATGCATCCAATGACTTCAAAAAAAAACAAAGCCTCTTGAAAGATGCCCAAGAGCACTTGAGCAAAGCAATTCAGATCTATCCGGATTATGCCGATGCCTATAACAATCTCGGTTTAGTGTATCGCGAAATGAAGCAATATGAACAAGGTATCCGCACTGTTAAAGAGGGCATCAGAAGACACCCTGAATACAATCGATACTATTTAAATATAGCACTGCTTTATTTTGATGCCAAACAATTTACACAAGCATTACCCTATTTTCAAGAATATGCAGAGCGTAAACCCAATTCTGCAAACACTTATTTTTTAATGGGTCAGGCATCAGGTCATTTACAGCGTTTTGATGAAGCCATCATGCATTTGGAGAAAAGCTTAAGTCTTGAACCGCAAAATACAGAAGCCATGAACTATCTGGGCATGGCACATGGCATGATGGGACAAAATGCTCAGGCAGAAAACGTTTTCAAAAAGGCGCTGCAGTTACGCCCGAATGACATTAACTTATTGATGAATTTGGCAGTCTGTCTTCAAAATCAAGGAAAAACAGCAGAAGAGAAAACCGTTCTACAAAAAGTAGTTCAACTCAATCCTAATCATAAAGCTGCTGTTCAACGTTTACAATCAATTTAAAGAATGCCCTTTTAACAAGGAAGTATTTCGGAAATTTGTCCGCTTAAGATGGGAAGAAGAAATAGAAAACCTCTACTGGAGGAAGTCCAAATTATTGATACTGCCGCTGAAGGGAAATCAATGGCAAAAGTCAATGAAAAAGTTGTATTCGTTAGTGGGACAGTGCCGGGTGATCTGGTAGATGTTCAAGTCACCAGAAAAAGAAAAAAATTTATGGAAGGACATCCGGTCAAATTCCATAAGTATTCTGAAAAACGAGTCGATCCTTTCTGCACACATTTTGGCACTTGCGGCGGATGCAAGTGGCAGTTCATTAGCTACGAAGATCAATTGGCGAATAAACAAAGAGTGGTTGAAGATTGCCTGGTCAGAATGGCCAAAGTAGAACTGCCTGACATTTCTCCCATTCTTGGATCAAAGAAAACACAATTCTATCGCAACAAGATGGAATACACCTTTTCAAATAAAGAGTGGTTGACTCAGGAACAGATTGATTCCAATGAAAAGATTGAAGATCGAAATGCTTTGGGATTTCATGTCCCCGGTCGATTTGACAAAGTGCTCAATATCGATAAGTGCTGGTTACAGGAAGATCCTTCAAACGCGATACGCAATTGGATAAATAGCTATGCAATTGAAAATGACCTTCCCTTTTTTGATTTGAGAGAGCAGGTCGGATTAATGCGCAACCTGATTATCCGCACTTCAAGAAGTGGAGAAATTATGGTTATTGTTGTCTTTGCAAAAGAAGATAAAAGCAAAAGAGAAGCTCTGCTCCAAGCTTTCGTAAAGACATTTCCTGAGGTGACTTCTCTGAATTATGTCATTAACGAAAAGAGAAACGATACGATTCTTGATCAGGAGATTATCTGCTATTCAGGTCGGGATTTTATTTATGAAACAATGCCCGGATATCGATCAGTTGATGAATTAAAATTCAAAGTAGGACCAAAATCTTTCTATCAAACTAACTCCGAACAAGCATACGAGTTGTATCGAATAGCCGCTGAATTTGCCGATATCCAAAAAGATGACATTGTTTTTGATTTGTATACCGGTACGGGAACAATTGCCAATTTCATTGCTTCTGAAGCAAAAGATGTAATCGGTATTGAATATGTTGAAGCGGCTATAGAAGATGCCAAAATCAACTCGGAAATCAATGGCATAAAAAACACCAGCTTTTACGCCGGAGACATGAAAGATGTTTTTGATGATGCTTTTATTTCAAGGCATGGAAAACCGGATGTAGTAATCACTGATCCTCCACGAGCAGGAATGCATGAAGATGTTGTGAAGCGCTTATTGGATATAGAAGCGGAGAAAATTGTTTACATCAGTTGTAACCCTTCAACTCAAGCCCGCGACATACACTTTTTAGACCAAAAATATAGGGTAGAGAAAGTACAACCTGTCGACATGTTTCCGCAAACACATCATGTGGAAAACGTTGTTTTACTCAAATTGAAAAAATGAATTACTGGGAAAAAAGATATCAGGAAAACAGTACAGGTTGGGACATCGGTTATCCAACCCCGGCCCTCACGCAGTATTTTGATTCCTTAGACAATAAGGATACAAACATATTGATTCCCGGTTGTGGCAATGCCTATGAAGCAGAATACCTTCATCGTAATGGATTTACAAACGTTTTCTTACTTGACATTGCGCAAAGTCCACTGGAGAATTTCAAAAACCGTCTTCCGGATTTTCCTGAAAAACATTTGATCTACGGTGATTTTTTTGACCATTATCACAGCTATGATCTCATACTCGAACAAACCTTCTTTTGTGCCATTCCGCCTGAGCAAAGAAAAGCTTATGCCGAAAAGGCACACGACTTGCTTAAACCTCAAGGGCTTCTGGTCGGTCTTTTATGGGCTGAAGAATTGAATAAAGATCAACCGCCTTTCGGTGGTTCTAAGCAAGAGTATGACACCTATTTCCAGCCTCACTTTGACTATCTGCAATTTGACTTGTCCGAGGCTTCAATTCCTCAAAGAGCAAACAGAGAGTTTTTTATTGAGTTAAAAAAGAAGACAAAGCCTTAAGTTTGCAATTATGAATGTGAGTAATCTCATACTTGATCATCAACAAATTTTACAGAAGATAGATCGTATTGCCTATCAGGTTTATGAAGAAAACCACGATCAAACTGAAATCATAATGGCGGGAATTGCTCAAAACGGTCTCGTGTTCGCGCAACTTCTGAAAGATAAGATTGAAAATATTTCTCCGATCAAAGTGCACCTCTGTGAATTACACATTGACAAAACATATCCGTTAAAACGTTGTGAATTGACTGATCTTGATGTGGAGTATAAAAACCGATCGGTTATCGTTGTCGATGATGTCCTGAACTCCGGTAAAACCTTAATGTATGGTTTACAGCTTTTTTTAAACACGCCTATAAAACGGCTATCTGTAGCTGTGCTTATCAATAGAAGCCACAAACGGTATCCGGTCAACGCCAATTATGTAGGACTATCACTAGCAACTACTCTAAAAGAACACATTGAAGTCTCTTTTGAAAATCCTGAAGCTTTTACCGTCACATTGAGTTAAGTTGCTCAACCACAAAGTCAGTTTTAGGATTAATATCGGTCACAACAAGGTCAGCTTGTTGATAATAGACTTCTCTATTTTTTAAGGTAACTTGTACATAAGCCGACAGATCCTGGGTGTTCTTACCGGCAATCAATGGTCTCATGTCCTTGGCATTTTTTAAGCGTCCGATCAAAATTTTAGGTGGTTTCTCCAAATAAATACTGGTGCCGTTGGCTTTAATAAAACTCATGTTATCTGAAGAACAGGGTGTTCCACCACCTAAAGAAATTACAGCCTGAAGTCCTGCAGTTTGCCTTAAAAATTGTGATTCCAGATTTCTAAACCAATCCTCCCCTCTCTCTTCAAACAATTCATTAATGCTTTTCTTCTGATTGTTCTCAATTTCCTGATCGAGGTCAATATGATCCACACCTAATTTATTGGCCAGTTTTTTTCCGAAAGTGGTCTTGCCACTTCCCATAAAGCCAATTAAGTAAATCGGGGTTTTCATCTTACAAGGGTGAGTCCGGCTCTTTTTTTAATTTTTTAAATACCGCCTTAGAAATGGTGTTGGGAAAAAACTTACTTAGAAAATAAGCCAGCTTCCCTTCAGTCGTCAGTACGATCTTGTTTTTCCTTGAGTGAACTGCATTGCATATGCTCTGTCCCACTTCTTCGGCACTCATCATTTTTCCTTCTTCCCTTGGCGATTCTCCTTGACTGCTCCCGTCTGCTGTTAAGGCCGTGTTTCTAATGTTAGAAGCTGTAAAACCCGGACAGGCAATCAACACGTGTAAGCCTTTTTCCAGATTCTCTGTTCTTAAGGCTTCTAAAAAACCATGCATGGCAAATTTTGATGCCGAATATCCCGTTCTTGCAGGTAAACCCACAAAACCTGCTATAGAAGACACACCAACAACGGACCCTCTTTGTTTTAGCAGGTGTGGCAAAGCATATTTAGTGCAATAAACAGCTCCCCAAAAATTGATGTTCATTACATTTTCGATCACCTCCAATTGAGCATTATTAAAAAGCGCTCGCATAGAAATGCCTGCATTATTAACCAAAACATCAATTTGATGAAAGCGTTTGATTGCTTCATCCATCAAACGTTCACAATCCTCTTTTTTTGAGACATCTGCTTGAACACTTAAAACCGTAAATCCTTTAGCACTGAATTCTTGCTCCGTCTCTTCGAGCTTTTTCAGATTACGTGCCGCCAAGACCAAATGATAGCCCTTCTTTCCAAATGCCTCTGCCGTTGCCTTTCCTATGCCTGAAGAAGCACCGGTAATGATCACTACTTTATTGTCCATTCTAAATTTGAGCTATGCTTAGATTTGCCTTTATTTGTCAAAAATACATTTCGCATGTCAATTCAAGAAGTCAATGATGAAAAAAGCCTGAAAGCTTTTCACCGCTTACCTTTTGATATCTACAAAAACGATACGCATTGGGTGCCTCATCTGAAACAAGATGTTGAAGCCGTCTTCGATCAAAAGAAAAACAAATTCTGGAGACATGGTGAAGCCATACGTTGGATTTTGACTGAAAATGGAAAAACACTGGGACGAATAGCTGCCTTTATCAACCATAAGGCCAATAAGAAATCTAAAATTCCCATGGGAGGTGTTGGATTTTTTGAAAGTATTGATGATGAAAAAGTGGCACATGCTCTTCTAGATCATGCTAAACAATGGTTGATTGATAAAGGCATGGAGGGCATGGACGGGCCAATCAATTTCGGGGAAAAAGACAAGTTCTGGGGGTTGATTATCGAGAACTTTAACTATCCTCCCTATTACAACCAAAACTACAATCCGGAATACTATGTTCCCTTTTTTAAGAACTATGGTTTTGAGGTCTATTATGAGCAATACATTTATTACCGAAAGACGGAAGATGATCTGATCCCTCTGCTTAAAGAGAAATCGCAACGCATCAGAAAAGATCCGAAATTCACCTTTGCTACGATTAAAAAGAACAATTTGCCAAAGGCAGCTGAAGATTTCAGAACCATATACAACCGGGCCTGGGTCAAACATGAAGGCTTTAACGGCATGGAGCAAAGACAAGCCATGGCCATCATGAAAACCATTAAACCCATTATGGATGAAAACCTGATCTACTTTGCCTATTATGACGGACAACCCGTTGGCTTTTTTATCGCCTTACCGGAAATCAATCAGATTTTTAAACATGTGAATGGCAATCTGAACTGGTGGGGCAAATTGAAGTTCCTGTACCATAAATGGAAAGGCACCTGCACCACCTTCTTCGGTTTAGCCTTTGGTGTAGATCCGGATTTTCAAGGCAAGGGTTTAGAAGGTGCCATCTTTGAAGAATGTAAAAAAGTGATCACTCAGCAAGGTCGATATCAGGATGTCGTCATTACCTGGATTGGTGATTTTAATCCAAAAATGATTCATGTCATTGAGAATCTGGGAGCGACTAAGCTGAGAACCTTGGCCACCTTCCGTTATTTATTTGACAGAACGGCGAAAGTAGAACGTGTCAAAACAATACATTAGCTTTATTTTCAATAAGTTAAGAAGAAATAAAAAAAAGAAAAAATCCTTTTGACAGTTTCATGAAGACTTCTATATTTGCAGTCCGATTTTTCGGATGACTTGCTAGCTCAGCTGGTAGAGCACATCCCTTTTAAGGATGGGGTCCTGGGTTCGAACCCCAGGCAAGTCACACACTCTTTAAAGCCTTGATTTTCAAGGCTTTTTTGTTTAATGATATTTCTGTCAATTTTCTTCGCCCCTGAATTGCCTGATAATAAAGTGTTTTGATGCTTGTTGGGTTCGAACATCATGCAAGCTTAAATTTTTGAAATTGTGATTCATTAATTTTATATTGTACTAAAAGAAATATTTATATCAGATAGAAGTTAAAGACTATGAAAAATGTGCTGAAATTATTGCTATTAACTCTATTAATTCAATCTTGTAAAAATGATAAGATTGAAATGAGTTCAATTAATCCGATTAATTGGGAAAAAAGAACAATTTTATCTGAATTAGAGATCGATAGCTCTTTAATTTATGGAAGGACATATCTTTCAGTCTATTCTCAAATTTATAGCGAGACGGAACAACAAATATATAACTTAACTGCGACTGTGAGTATGCGTAATACGAATTATACAGACACGATTTACTTAAGAAAAGCAGAGTACTTTGATACTAAAGGAAATTCCATTAGAACTTATTTTGATAAAACAATATTTATTTCTCCAATGGAGACAGTTGAAATAGTGATAGATGAAAAAGACCAAGATGGAGGAACCGGAGCCAATTTTGTTTTTGATTGGATAATTAAAGAAAATGCGAATGAGCCACTTTTCGAAAGTGTTATGATTTCAACATATAACCGAGGTTTGTCATTTACTACAAATGGTAAAAAAATAAGATAAATATGACAACTGAAATAATCACTAAGATTCTCTTTCTAATAGCTGTTATTGACCCGCTTGGTTCCGTTCCCGTTTATTTGGAAGCGACCAAGCATTTTGACAAAAAGTATAAGCGAAAAATTGCAATTAGGGCTTCCTTCATTGCTTTCTTAATTCTACTGTTCTTCATTTTGGTAGGGCAAATTATTTTAGAAGGAATGGACGTATCCTTAAATGCTTTTCAGATTTCGGGTGGAGTTATTCTTTTTCTATTTGCATTAACAATGATTTTTGGAGAAGGAAAACCCGAATCAGAAAAACACCTAATAAAGGACTATAAACACGTTACTGTCTTTCCTATTGCAATTCCATCAATTGCATCTCCTGGCGCAATTATGGCAGCTGTTTTACTTACCGACAACAATCTTTACTCCATTAAACAACAAGCAATCACTACAGGACTTGTGTTAATTGTAATTCTACTTACCATGGCTATACTATTGGGTGCAAACCTTGTTCAAAAAAGAATTGGAGAATATGGAATTACTGTAATTAGTAAAGTGATGGGTTTAATACTAGCTGCTTATGCGGTTCAAAGTATTCTAAATGGACTAAAAGATTTTTTTATAGTCCTAGAATAAAAAACGCTAGATAAGACATGATTTTTTCGATAAAGAAAATAGTTTTTTATACCATATAAGAAGCGCTTAGCCATAGGGTTCGAAGATCGCTCCAGACAAGTCACAATCACTTTAAAGCCTTTGGTTTTCAAGACTTTTTCTCTTAGCAATTTCCACAGAATTTCATCACTTTCTAAACCCATTGAAAATAAAGGGATATAGAGCTTATTAGGGTTTAAAAACCATTCAGGTTGAAGTTTCGATTAATTCGAAAATTTTTCTACTTATTTTAGCGTATATATGAGAAATCAACGCAATTATGTTTATTTCATACAGATATAGGTGTCATTAAAAATTAAGATGGAAATAAGGATATCTGATTTAATTGAGGAGGAAATGCCTTTGACATCTAAGGAGAAAGAAGTAGTCAATAGGTTAATTCCGATTAAAGAATTTCGAAAGGGAGAAGTGCTTCTCCAAGAGGGCAGTATTTCCAAAGAGTGCTATTTCACAATTAAAGGCTGTGTTAGGTCATTTCAAATTAAAGAGGGAGAAGAACGAACAACTCAATTTTTTGTAGAAGGTGAACCCATTGCTTCTATGTTGAGCTACCTAAACAAAACTCCAGCCAATCATTATTTTGAATGTGTTGAAGATTCTACTCTAGCAGTTTTAACTTTTGACAATGAGCAAAAGCTATATAAACAACATCCAAAATTTGAAGCCTTGTGCAGAAACGATATTGAACGGGAATTTGGGAAACAACAAGAGATTCTTCAAAATTATTTAACTAAAAATCCAGAGGAACGCTATTTAATGTTGCAAGAAACCCGACCAGACTTACTCCAGCGGGTTCCTCAGTATCATCTTGCAACTTTTCTTGGTGTTCAGCCTGAATCTCTCAGTAGAATAAGAAAGCGTATCCTTAAAAAGATTAATGATTAGGCAATCCTAGGTGTCAATTGTTTTTGAGTTTTGATTCCTTGAGTTAGAAGATAAATACAAAATGTCAATTCAGCAATCACGGCTGTGAATAACATTACTATTGAACTGATTTCAATTAAACTAGGTGCCATGAAATTTGCCATACAATTGAAAAGATATCCAATGCCAGCAATGAATATCATCACACCAATAAATCTTGGAAAATCAATTGATTTGATCAATAGAAGGCCCATTATCAGACAATTTATTGCAAAGAATACCCCAGAGATTAAATATCCGTACTCAAATAACTCAATTTGGACCAATATATCATTACCTAATTCTGACAATTGAGCTGAAGTCATTTGATCTGAATATTGAATCATCAAAATTGGTTTGAATAGGTTAATCAAATTCACTCCCAAAATGGCAGATTGTATCAGTCTAAATACTGTAGCAAAAATTGCAAGTCCTCTATTTACGTTCTTAAGTAAAAAGAAAAATAGGATCGAAACTACCACATCAGAAATCACCATAATTAAGTCTGCTATAAAACCCAGTCTAAAAAGTGACTCGTTCGATGTTATACTATTCAAGGTTGCTTCTGAATTCATGGGATCAATTAATGATCCTCTTACAAGCAATCCACTCACCAGACCTGCAACAATTATTAATAGGTAAAAGAGTCCTGTTATTCTTGCTAATTTTTTTGTCGATAAATTCAATTCATTTGTTTTCATAATCAAGGATTTAAAATTTGTTTAAGGCAAATCTACCTCGACTTCAAAGTGGGATTCATTGACTTTGGTTAAGAAAGAATACAAAATTTAACAATACATAAAATATAATGCTAAAGCACTATCTTCATGCTTGATCGTTAAGACTATCTTTAAGTGTACAATTCACTAATTCCTTATAGAAAACTTTTAGCAATGGGTTTCGAAGATAGCCCCCATGCAGATCATTAAAGCAAAAGGCTAATAGGCATCCTTTTTACTTCATCTAAATTGGGCATTGTAAAGTGAATTGAGACAGACCAAAAGAACTTTGTTTCGATTGATCGAATCTTATTACATATCTTCGATACCGAAACTCGCCTTAGCTACTGACGTTGTTAAGCATTACCGAATAAATACAATAATTGAAAATCAAATATGAGTGCAAAATCAACAGCATTCCCACTCGAAGGTATTTCCGTTCCAAATGCAGGATTGGTTATACTGAATAATTATTTTTCAATGTTATTTGAGCGTTTGGAACTTGTTAAAAATGATGCGTTTATATCAGATAATGCGCAGTTGGATTCAATACATTATTTACAATATATCGCATCGGGAGTTAGCCAAACTGAAGAATCTCTTTTGACTTTGAATGCGATTTTGGTTGGGTTGTCACCAACTATTCCTTTGAAGAGCAGTATAGACATAAGCGAGGATCAAAAACAACTTATTGACGGAATGATTCAATCTGCAATGAACTATTGGAAGGCTATTGGACATAGCTCAATCGATGGTTTTCGCGGAAATTGGTTGATCCGGGAAGGTATTTTGCACGAGACCGAAAAGCATTGGCAACTGATTGTTGAAAAACGACCATATGATATTTTATTAGTACAATCCCCTTTTTCATTTTCAACCATAAAATTGCCGTGGATGGAAAAACCATTGCAGGTTATTTGGTCATTTTAAGACGACAAAACTCTTTGTTTCTACTTAGGTGGAAAATGACTCGCAACTTAAAACAGCTACAAGTCATATGAAACAGTTGTCAAAAATAAACCGAACGTTACTCCTCCTTCCAATTCGGTCGATTGGGCATATAAGGAATGTTTTGACTGTCTAAACTTGCTCCTATTTCCTGAACAGCCAATCGCATCTTATCCAGCTGTGTTCTGATTTCAGCGTATTCTTCCTTGGCCAAGGCATACTGTTCTTTATTGGTCGCCGTTGAATTCGAAGATAGTCCCATACAGATCATTTAAGTTAGAAAAGCAAAGAGCCTGGAGGCTCTTTGCTTTTCTAACTTAAATGAGATAGTATTGCGATTTATAGGTGCACAATGCGTTAATTATAGTTCTTTAATTATTTTCTTAACCATTACACGATTTTTTGAAGTACGCACCTTCAGAAAATAGACTCCCGGTTTCATGGAAGAAGTGTTGACACTTATATCTGAACCTTCAGAAAAAAAGGAGTCTTCCAAAACTTTTCTTCCACTTATATCTATAATACTTAAATGATATAAACCTTTACCATCTATACGGAATACTAATTCTTCGTTTATTGTGTTAGAGTTAAGTCTTAAAGAAGAACCTTCTAAAGATGACTTTTTTCTGTAATACTCTCCCGGCGTCCATTCGCCACAGATTAGTTCCGGGGTAAAAATGGTGTTTTCCACAGGAGAATTCTTTAATTCATGTTGAATGCTTTCACTATTGTAGTTAAAACATCCACCAGAGGACCAATTAAAACTTCCAACAAATGATGTAAAATTTTCATTACAGTCCACTGTTGATCCAAGTTCTCTGGAAACAAACTGTATACCGTAATTTGAATTATCAATAGGCGCTATGGTTACATAAGAATTACGAAAAGCACCTAAAGTTGTAAATTTTGGTGTATAAACACCACTCATTGTACCTCCTTTAAAGACGGAATACAGATCATAATTGGAATTCGGAAATCCACTTGCAATTAGTGTATTTGGATATATTATTCCATCGAAAGGTAAAGTCAAACCTGCTGAAGTAATTTTAACTTCCTGAGAGAAAACAACCGTAGCATCATTATTACTTTTATTTTCTTCCATCAAACCTATTATATTTAAAGAATTTTCCTCATGATTAGGCATTAAACCAAGGCCTGCCATATTGGGATTGGTACTGGAAAAACCTGGAATTGATAATGCCGGAAAAATATCAAACTTATAAGAAGAAAGATGAGTCAAAGCAGTGCCTGTAAACCGATAAGAATCAATATAAGGTCTTACAAGATTTCCAGTTACAAGATCTCCGGCATTATAGAGCAGATATACATTTTGTGTGTAAGCGTCATAATGTGCCGATGTTCCAAGCACCTGTGCCCCATGAGTATTTAAGGGTCTTACTGTTCCACCAAAATTCATGGTTCCAGTTGCTATATCAATCACTCCTGTTAACACATAACCTAACTGTCCATTAGGACCAATGTCCCTATATACACTACCAGTTATTAAAAGTTTATTCTTATTTAGTACTAACATTTCATTTATTGATGCATATAGAACGATACAGCCCCCAATTCTATTAATAGTATTTAACCATATGGGTTGTAAAGTCTGAACGTCTACTTTTATTAATAGAGCAGCACCTGTCGAAAGTAGTGCAGAATTGTTAAGAGGTCTTGCACCCCCAATAATCAATGACTGTCCATCATCACAGAAGGTGATGGTGTGTCCTACAGTCCGGGCTTCTTCTTTTGTATACTCTCTGTCTATTATCATAGAACCGTCTCTCCCATCTAGCACTGCTATGTATAAATTTTCAGATTGGCCTTCTATCCCTAAAAACCCGGTAATGGCAATTTTATTCAATTTATAGTCCAAAGCAACATCTAAGACTCTACCACGATCTCCTTCAATTATTTTTTCCCAAATTATATTTCCATCAATATCTGTTGTAAAAACATGCATTCTTTCATTTCCTTGATCGTCTATTATTGTTCCGGCAATAGCGTATGAATAATCCGTAACATTATTGCCTCCCTTCACTTCTTCTATTGAATATTGTCCATGTTTAAGATTTTGGTCAGAGTGATAGGAGATATTAAACCCATCTTGGGCATATGCAAGCTGATTAAATGCCAACATTAGCATTGTTGTCTTCCATAAATTTTTCATCTTTTTCATAATTTTTTTAGAGCAAAGTAATCGACAAACGATCTTCTGAACTCTTCATTATCAAAGGTTTTCGATGAAATGCATTAAAAACAAGGTGAAATGTATTTATAAGAATGAAATACTTTTAGAATAAAAGCAAGTAATCTGCTTTGAATCCATTAAGACGAGGTAAAATAGTCTTTCACCTGGTTTTTTTTTGTTCTGCTAATGGGTATGGTATAATCGAAAATATGGATGTTATTTTTATCGAAACGATCTACTTTTTCCATGTTAACGATATACGATTTATGTACCCTGATAAAAGAGGTATTTTCCTCAAGTTGAGAAAAAATGCTTTTCATCGTTATTCTTACCAGAGTTTTTTCTGCCCCGTGATGTAATTCTATATAATCACCGGCTGCTTTTATAAAATTTATTTCACTATGAAGTACCTTTATCTCCTCTCCTGACAAACTGGATTTTATCAGTATGCTCCTTTCTTTCTCTTTCTTCTGATTTTCCTGTAAGTGTTGCAGTATTTTCTTTTTATTGAACCTTATTCCTCTAACAAAAAGCAATACCGTTACAAGTGTTGCCCCCCCCCACAACCAAGGATGTTTCCACCAAGGTCTTATTACCTCGAAGTGGATAAGCTCTCTGTTGCTTCTAAAACCATTTGTTGTTGAAGCATAAATCGAAAGAGTGTATTTAGCAGGAGGTAGTTTTTCCAATTGGATCTTTTTTTCGAAAGAAACACCCGACTTTGTAAGACCTCCTTTTAGCTCATAATGGAACTCTAATCCATGTTGATTTTTGAAGGAGATTCCGCTTAGATGAACACTTATGTTATCATCGACTTTATTTAATGTTTGTCCAGTCAAAATTTGACGATCAGAAACAATGGAATCTATATACAACAGAGGGGGAGTATTTTTTATACTACTTACGGGAATAGATGTTATTCCGCTCATCGTTGCTAACCATAAGGTATCATCCATAACCAAGAGATCATTAATTGCACTGCTCTCTAATCCGTTTTGCAAATCTATTTGCTTTACTTCAAAGGCATCTCGCTCTCTTGTTACCCAAAAAACGCCCTTGTTTGAGCCTATCCATATTTCATTATTCTTATCAATATATATAGAGGAATACTTAATCCCCGCTTTATTAGACAAACTTTCTATGATCTTCATGCTGTCATTCATTTGCTGATAAACAGCTCTTTCCGTCATTACCACCAACTCGCCGGAGCTGAGCTGAGCGACTGCATTAATTTTTTCAGACAAATCAGATCTTAACTTCTCTCTAACGTTCTTCCCTTCTATGGCTAATAATCCATTTGAGGTTCCGGCAATAAGTTCATCTCCTTGAAAAAAACACAGCGTTCTGGATATATTTATACCATATATTTCTTCTAATTTCTTTTCTCCAATTTCAAAAAAACGCAATTTCCCTTGGTGAGTTGAAAATAACTCCTTTCTTTCAAAATGGTTAAAAGCAAGGATTACTCTTTGGCCTGCCTGATACAGTATCCCATTTTTAAACAACAGGTCGTTACAGGTTAATGAGTTAAGTAACTCTACTTTCGACTCTTTCCAAAGAAAGACTCCTCTATTGGTGCCAATCCAATAACCGTTTCCGTCATTTTTTGCTAAAGCAGTTATTTTGTCCTGAGAAGAGAGCAAACTCAGTTGACTTAAATCTAGTGTTACTTCCAGTTGTCCATTCTTATTTACCTTTTGCAACTTTAGACCGGAACCACCAAAATATAGTTGATTTGAGTCTCTAAAGATGATATATTTTGAATCAGACTGATAGTTAACTACTTCTTGGTTAGGTAAGAAAAATACGCCACTGTATAAAGTAGATACCCAGAGACTTCCTTCTTTATCAATTAGTATATCAGAAACTTTACGATCATGTAAAAGCCTTGTCTTTACTTTACCATTTTTACCAATGGAAAAAACACCTTTGTCTGTGCCTATATATATGCCTCCATCAGACAGGTATTCGATCGCATTTATCTTTTCAACACCCGGAAAAGCTTTCTCCCAGATGATTTTTTTGTTTGATAAAGAAAGGCAGTATATTTTTCCTGATGTAGAAAATAAGACGAAGTCGGAATCTTTTATGTAACATACTCGTTTTAATGCATCAGGTAAGGTATATTCATAAACTGATTGTAATGTATCGGCAATTATTCTTGATAAGTAGTTGACACGCGACAAATACATCTCACCTCGTCTATCCAAAAACATATAATCCACCGTAATGGCATCCCCCCAAAAATTCTTTCTTGAATAAAACGATTCTACATGATCTAATGTATCTATTTTAAATATGCCGTCATTTCGTGTACCCAACCAGATATTACCCATACTATCTTCTAGAAAAGATGAGAAAAAACTGTTGCTTTCCAATTTTGCAACCAGGCTATCATTATGAGAGTTAAATACTTTATTCTTGTATAAGAAAGATATTTTTCCATTGTAAGGAAAACACCATATTCTCCCCTTTTTGTCCTGATGTATCGATAGAATGTCATTATCTGATAGACCATTATTCATATCATAATAAAGCATACTACTTCCGTCAAAACGGTGAACTCCCTTATCGCTACTTATCCATATGTACCCTTTAGCATCCTGAAATAAATCGTAAGTGGTATTACTCAATAAACCGTCTTCAACTGTATAGTTAATGAATGCCGAGGGTAGCTCCTGAGCATAGATGTAGGATATCATAAACAATAACCCTAATATATATCGAAGTACAATGGTTACAGCAATAAAGCGTCCATCTTTATGTTCTTGGTTGAGCTTTATAAACATTTCATTGAGTACCCTAATCAAGTAGCCTGGTCTTAATAAGTGATTTCAGTATCTGAGTTATAAATTGTCTCTTAGTTTAATAAAATCTGAAAGACGCATAATTAATTTTTTTTGTTGCATTAAAGATTTTATAGATTTATACTCATATCGAATTATTTCATAGCTATGCTTAAATATCTAGAATTTCAATGTGCTATAGTTACTCCACCTTCCAATTCGGTCGATTGGGCGTATAAGGAATGTTTTGACTGTCTAACCTTGCCTCTAATTCCTGAACAGCCAATCGCATCTTATCTAGCTCTGTTCTGATTTCGGTGTATTCTTCCTTGGCCAATGCATATTGCTCTTTATTGGTCGCCGTTGGGTCCGATGTCGAATACCAGCTGTCCCAAACAATATTTTCTACTCGATAGGCCGTTCCGGGCACAGTTTCCACATCCCTGTTGTACTTGTGGTAATCGCCCCATAATTGGATGCGAATATCGTGCGAAGCCGTTTCTAAAGCTTTTACATCACTCATCCATGTAAGATCAGCACCCGGATAGGTTTGAATCGCGTGTTTAATGTGCTTCAGGCGTTTATCCAATTCGCCTTGCTCTTTACCACTACCCTGAATTCGTCTTCTCAACTCTTGCACTTCTCTTTTAAAAGCAATGTTAGCGACTGTCTGTCTGTCTAAAGAGGAATTCTCCAATGCGATCACTTCAAAAGGAGTCGGTTCCGTCAATTTTTCCAATTCGCCATTGTCCGCCTGCCAAAGTTCAACCGTGTAATTACCTGGCAGGGCCAAAGGCCCTTCGATTGGGTCACTGTAACGGCCCACCTTAACCGTGTCAGTTCGTATGGGTGTGGTAGCCGGATAACGCAAATTCCAATTGGCTCTTTGCATGCCTTCAGAGGCCGCTTGTTTGATCTTGCGCACTTCATTGCCCGAGGCATCTTTTACAATGAACAGCAAATAAGCCTTTTCATAGGTATCTTCAGCAACAAATTCATCGTAATTGGGATAATCAATGTCTCTTCCCTCCTCTTTGGCTTTCTTTTCTTTCTCCTGACGTTGCTCTTTTGGTGACTTTGGTTTCTCCTTAACATAATAGGTAAAGGTGGCTCCAAATTCAGGATTAGGCGCTGCATACAAGGAAGCACCCTGACTCCCTACTCCCCTTAATCCAAGAGGGTTGGACTCGACATAAGCCAAAGCTTTTTTGACCGGAAAGATCTTCGCATCTTGATCCAAAGTTTCCTTGGTCAGCTCTCTAAAGGCAGAATAATCATCTAAGACATAAAAGCCTCTACCAAAAGTACCCAAGACCAAGTCGTTCTCCCTTTTCTGAATGGCCATGTCGCGCACGCAGATGGTTGGCAGTCCGGCAGCTAATTTGACCCAGTTCTGTCCCCCATTTACACTCACGTAGCAACCAAATTCTGTTCCGGCAAAAAGTAGTTTCGGATCGACATGATCTTCAGCAATGGAATAGACTGTTCCTCTTATCGGCAAATCATTTTGAAGAGCCGTCCAGGTAGTTCCTTTATCAAGACTCTTCATGATATATGGCTTAAAGTCGCCCCTTTTATGGTTATTGAATGTAGCGTAGACCACATTTTTATCGTGTTGTGATGCCCAAAGCATATTGACATAGGTCATTTTTGGTACGCCTTTAAAGCCCTCTTTTTTGTTCCATGTTACACCACCGTCTTCAGACACCTGGATCAAGCCATCGTCTGTACCGGCATAAAGCAAATTGGCATCTTTTGGTGATTGGTCAAAAGCAACTATGTTTCCGTAAATGGTGGTCGACTTGTTTTTCATGACCACATCGGGAGACTGAACCTCACCCATCACTTTTAACTTGTTCCGGTCAATTTGTCTGGTCAGATCAGGAGAGATCGCCTTCCAAGTGTTGCCACGATCTTCCGTTTTAAAGACTTTGTTGGCGCAAAAGAACAAGATTTTCGGATCATGAGACGAGATCAACAGGGGCGCGTCCCAATTCCAACGGAAAGCTGCTTCACCTTTTCCGGGTTGTGGCTTAATGCCTATTCTTTCTCCGGATTGTCGGTCATAGCGAATCAATCCACCATACTGCCACTGCGCATAGATGATGTTCGGATTGGTCGGATCTACCTGAGTTTCATACCCATCTCCACCAACCGTAATATACCAATCCGCATTCAAAATTCCTGCATTGTTAATGGATCTGGACGGACCAGCTTGTGAGCTATTGTCCTGCGTTCCACCAAAAACATTATAGAAAGGTTGGTCGTAATCAATCGACACTTTATAGAATTGAGTAATTGGTAGATTGGCTTTGTATTGCCAAGTTGCTGCGTGATCATAGGTTTCGTAGATTCCGCCATCGCAGCCGACTATCCAATGATCGGTATTGGTCGGATTGATCCAGATGCAGTGATTATCGACATGCTTTTGGTTTTCTCCTGTTTTTACAAAGCTCTTTCCTCCATTCTCAGTATGATGAAGCCATGTGTTCATGCTGAATACCTTGTCTACATCTAAGGGGTCACAGTAAATCTCCTGGTAGTAATTTCCTGAAGTCTTGTATTTACTTCGCTTCTCCCAAGTTGCTCCCTTATTGGTGGAACGAAAAAATCCATGTGCATCGCCCTCTGCTTCAACAATAGCATAAACGACATTGGCATCTGCCGGAGAAATGGCCAAACCAATGCGTCCCATTTTTCCCTCTGGTAATCCACTTTTCGATTCTTCCCACGTTTGACCTCCATCGGTGGTTTTGTATATCGCACTCTCAGGCCCTCCTCCAATGTATGTGAATACATGTCTTCTTCTTTGATGAACTGCAACATAAAGAATGTCGGGATTGGTTGGATCCATGACCAAATCAGCTGCTCCGGATTTCTCGGAAACAAAATGAATGCGTTCCCAGTTCTCACCACCATCTTTGGATTTATAAACGCCGCGATCTCCACCATCTGACCACAAGGGACCGTAAGCCGCCACATAGATCACATCCGAATTTCTCGGATCGACAATAATTTTAGAAATGTGTTCAGAGGTCTTTAATCCCATGTTTTTCCATGACTTTCCAGCATCCACCGATTTGTACACTCCATCTCCATAACCGACTGAACGCTGGTTGTTGTTTTCACCTGTTCCCACCCAAATGGTTGTAGATTGATTTGGGTCCATGGTGACACAGCCTATGGAATAAGAGCCTTGCCCATCGAATATTGGCTCATAGGTCACACCATGATTACTTGTCTTCCAGACTCCCCCCGAAGCGACAGCAACGTAGTATTCATTGAAGTTGTTCGGATTAACGGCAATATCAGAAATCCTTCCGGATGTTAATGCCGGACCAATACTACGGAATTTCAGTCCGCTGAGTTGATCGGATTTTAACCAATAGGTACTAGCATCATTCTCTTTTTTCTTCTGAGCATTAATGCCCGAAGTTGAGATCAATAAAATCAGGAAAGGGATAAGGTGTTTAAATTTCATAACTAAGGATTTATATTTTTCCGAATCGGTACTGCCGAAATTCAGGATTTTAAAAATAAAACTAAAATTTAGACTTCGGTTGATGAAATCCTTTCACAACATGATCAATAAAATAAGCTGTTCCAAATACTATGGTAAATAAAACTACCTTTTATTAATACCACATATAAGCACATTACCTTAAATAGAAAACAATAGCTAGAGATTAGAGGTCGCCTCATGCAAAGCATAATTACAAAAAAAGGCAAGCTGAAGCTTACCTTTTTTCAGTTAAATTAGAGTTTCAATTACTGCTTTACCACTTTTAAAGTTTGGGATTGTTTACGAGTTGAAGACTGAATAAAGTAGATACCATCGGGATAACCACTTAAGTCTAACTCCCATTCTGAAAACCCTTCAGATATATTGTCTCGTTTAAAGATCAAACGACCTGAAATATCAATTACCCGAAATGAGGATGGCAATTCATGATGACTTCTAATGGTAACCTTTCCATCGGATGGATTCGGATAAGCTAATAATTCCTGTCGCGTGTTATTCTCTATATCTACAAAAGGTCGTTTTTTCTGAAGAAAGTACCTGAAAAATCAAGTCTTGCAAAGTAGGTTTCATAGATGTTGCTATTGGGAATTAAAGGAGCATTTCCCGCTGTAGGAAACTGAAGTTGACCTATATTCCCAAATTGACCGGCAGTGTATAATTCTGTCCCACTCGTTTCAATATCAAATGCCCTGTCCTCATTTCCGTTTCCTGCTTGAGATATAATTGTCCCGGACGCACCTGTATAGTAGCCAAACTCCGCAATAAAAATATCTATATCCAGATCCACAATAAACCGCGTGAATCATTATAGAGGTCAACAATAAAGTTGGAATTCAAGCCATCGTCAACCGTATAGTTAAAATGAATTGGAAATGAAGTGTTAAGACTTTGGGGATAAGAAATCAGATGGGATAGCAAAAATATTACTAAACCTATCCACCTAATTGAACATTGCACATATGAGAATTAAGATTATAAATAAAGTAAATTCAATGAAAATTACAGAATCTATTTTCTAAAAAGACGGTATGATTTTGTGAATGTTATTACCTCATGTCTTAAACCACAAACATCAGAGGCCCATTGATCACTGCCTCTGAATAAAGCCTTAATAAATGAATTCCTATTCCTGCATGCCCTACCATCACAGACGGACTATACCCACCTGCAACAATTCCGGATGGCATGCTGATCACATCTTCAAAACGAGATACATAATTGGAGGTCATTTCAGCAGAAAATTGCATCAAATTCTGGTCGTTTACCTTCTGCGCATAGGTATAGATAATATCTGACAAGCCTAATATCCCGTGACATAAGGTGGCATCTTTGTTCGGCTCCTCCTCTATCTTATTGATCAAAGCGGCTTTTGTGGTCTCAATCGCTATACCCGCCATTTTCAGATGAAAATCGCGTCTTTCTTCGTCTAAAAAAGAGGCTCTTAAATTGGCCAAAGCAATTCCCGGAGCGCCATGGCACCAGGCAGCCCGAAATGTTCCTGTAATTTGACCGTTGCGTTTTTTATGTGGATATCTGGTGTCTATCCAATTCCCCTTCTCTTCGTTGAAAAGAGCATTCTCAAAAGCAAAAGCTCCTCTTCCATACCTTAAATAATTTTTATCTTTGGTAAAATGGTAGGCTTCCAAGAGCCCCACACCTATTCCTGAAGCACCGTGAGAATAGCCGGTTGTAGGCGGAGTATCTAGCTCTACACCATGTACTTTGGGAGAAGACCACACACAAATATCGTCTTTCCAATTGCCCAGTTCAACGATTTCATTGGCACAATCTAATGCTGTTTTTTCAAAGATTGGTAGTCCGTACTTCCGTTTCAGGTGCAGTAAAACAGGAATGGCTCCTGAATTCCCCCCGATCACATCTAAAGAGTGATTAACGGCCATTCCCCGCTCTAATTTAGAAGTTAACCCATCCAACTGTTCTTTGATCTCTTCTTTTACTTCAGGAGCAATCTCCATGAATCTGTATGCAATGTATATCAAGCCTAATTCTCCTGCATAAAATGAAATGGAAGAAGCCGGAAATTCATTGACTTTCATGTATTGTGCAGATCTTAACCAAGCAGCAATCGCCGTCCTTTTGTATGCCCCTTTTTGACTAACTGCATATAATTCCATAAGAAAGTAAGCCACACCTGCTGAACCGCTGTAAAACTCAGGACTCAATGCAGAGATTCTATTGGCATATTTTGCAATCTGTCTATCTTGAATATCTCTTGCACCTAACCAATTGCAGTAGGTTTTACTCTTATCCCAAATGGCTGTGGAGACAAAATGATCTCCAATTACTTCAGCTTTTTGAAGCAGGGTTTCTTTCTCAATCTCTTTTTCAAGTATTTCCATGGTCTAGTTTAAGTTTAATGTGTTAAGGATTTCCTCGTACTCATTGAGCCTTTGGACTGAACTATAAGGCATTTGTGGTGAAATTCCATGGGTGTAGAACGCAGCATATATCTCGTCTTTAACTTCTTCTGACTTTACTTCATTATCAAAACAGTTGTACAAGGTATTCGCAATGATCTGTGCTCTGGATATGCCAAAGCTAGAACCATTTTGAGGATCTTCTGCAAAACTTAACCCTTTACCCAATGTCTTTGTGAATAAGGGGGTTTTATGCTTTAGCGAAGGCTTTAATATGGCATGAACCTTTGAAATAACCGGAAGTGCTATTGATAATTGACTTTTATCTAAGTAAAGCACCCCGGCATCTGATCTATCGTAAGCATTTGCATTGGAAAGCACTTTGGTTCTGAAACAACATCCTATGGCATTGAGTTCACTTGTGATAAGCTCTATATATTTAATGGCAGCAGAAGGAGTTAAATGCCAGTAAAAACGTGTCAGTTGATCTGAATAATTTAAAACTTCTTCTTTGTTTTTATTACCAAAAGCCATATAGAATCCGGGTCTTAGATTTTTAACTTCTTTTCCAACTTTTACTAAACAGGGTGCTCCTCTTTCAAACTTGTTGTCTTTGCACATGACCTCATCCTTTGATACCCAAAACATGAGTTTATTCTTCTTGACTATAACTAATTCCGTGTTTAGCTCCTCACCCACGATAAACCACTGATCTTCCCAAGTTCCGTTTCCATTGTTTGCCTTTGATAACTGAAACATAAAACGGTCGGAATCTACTCGATCGATGAATACCTTTTCAGAACTGCCTTTCTTATACAGTTGATTGTAGATGTCTGTCTTGAGTATGTCTTTATAAAAGGAAGCTTTATTGTGATCATCAGCTTGCAATATTTCTCCATTTTCTAACTTCAGCTTTATGTTGGAAAGGTCTCTTACTGTTCCATTAATGGAATAGGAGGTTTCGGAAAAGAGATTAATGGCATTTAACACTTCATTGATGTCATGGTGTAATTTATTCTTCATCTTGTCAATGTTTCAGGTTCAGTGATACCAAAGAGCTTTTCTTTTGAAAACTCCGGTTTTCTTATGATGCTTTTACCCATATTCAACAATACTGTTGCAATAGAAGGAATGGCATCGAATTTTGAGGCCACTTCATAAGCTGTTTGTAGCACTCTGAATCCGGCAAACAACAGGACCCTTTCCAGAAGTTCTCTCTGATGCTCATGGTCTAAGTCTAAAGTACAAGTGTAAGTACTCCAAAAAGCATTGATTGCAGGATGTAGTTTATGAAATGGAAATTTTGCCTTTTTCACCATTTCTTCAGGCGGTAATTTATCAGGCATGGTAATGACCCACCAAAAGATAAAATCGTTGAATACTCCGGCCAAGTCCCATGCAGTATCTCCAATTTGAGCCATTTCCCAATCAATAAGCTTTAAGTCTCTGTTATTGGAATGATCCGGTTGAAGCACCAAAAAGTTATCGAGTTTAATGTCTCCATGTATGATTGAGTTCTTTTCCCATAATTGTGGTATTCTGTTAAACGCAAGCATAATGTCTTGCTGGTTCTGTAAGTGTTCAATGAAATCATATCCTCCTTTAGTGATATATGACAAGATCTTGGGATGAGGTTTATTCAGGTTAAAAATAAATGGCAATTCATCGTTTAAGAAGGCAATGTTTTGATCCTCAAGCAGGGCTTTATTTGAAAGTGAACGATGAATTTGAGCAAGCAATCTTCCAATTTCTTTAGTTGTTTCTATAGGGAAATGATCAATGCTCAGTTTATTATAATACCTCCACAAGGGAATAGAGTCATTGTAATACTGCATGACAAGTATAATGTTGTCCACATCAACATACTTTACCTCTGGCAAATAAGTTTTGAGACCATCGTTAAGCCTGCCGAAATACTCGTAAAACCGTGCTTCCTTTTTTAAAGTATTGGCATTTTCCGATTCTAGGTTACTCACCTGCTTAATCAAGTAATTCTCCTCTTTTAAACTTGTAATCTGTATGTTGTAATTACGTCGATTTATACTCGTTGCTTCATAATCTCCAAGTATAATGGTCTCTGTGTTGATGAGATTCTCAGCAAGTAGAAAATCCTGAATAGTGCTTAAGGAATACATGTCTTTGATTGGGGTTAATTAAAAAGAGAAGCAATAATTGTATTGCTTCCCTTTGTTTTGATTGTGGATCAAGTTGAACAACCTGTAGTTGCCAATACAATCCAACAGCAATCATCTGCAACATTTGCGGCAGATGCAACTGAGTCAGTAGAACAACCTGTGGTAGCCAACACTATCCAACAGCAATCGTCTGATACTGCTTGTTTTGCGGCAATGGAGTTGCTTGCTAGGTCACTGTTTGCAACATCTGAACAGCCAGTGGTTGCTAATACAATCCAACAGCAGTCATCTGCCACATTACTTTTTGCAGCATCTACCGCGCTTGAAGTAGCTGAATCTGTTGAACAACCAGTGGTTGCCAATACAATCCAACAACAATCATTACTTGAATTACTCATAACAATTTGATTTTAGTTGATTCCTACTCTTTTGGAAGGGTTTTCGGATTCCCCCTTTTAACAACCGGGAAGATAAGGTAGTAGCTACTCAATCGAAATTTTCATCCTTGGTTGCGAAACAAATGTGGATCATTATGATGGGTTATTTTAGATGAGAAATGCCTGTTTATAAAAACAGGTATTTTTACCTGATTGCACTTGTCATATAGACTCAACTACACAAAAGTCAATTGCAATACGAAAACAGTTTATTTTCATCGCTGCTTAACAGGTTCCTCGTATCTTTAGATTTACTTAATTTTAGAGTCAGCCTATATTTTGAAGGAATGAATAACTTATTAAAAAAAGTGTTCAAAAACAGAAGCACAAGGGTGCTTCTCTTGCTTTTTATTGCTCTAATAGCATTAATTGCATATTTCCTGCTTCACAGTTATTATGTGCAGTTAGACATTCATAAGCAAAAGGTATTATCCAGATTAGATGCCATAGTCAATACTGCTGCCATTCACATCGACGGTAATCAATTGGATTACCTTTTAAAAAGGTACGATAAGATAGATGAAATCAGAAGCACAGATCAAGATCCCATCTATAAACTTATCTATCAATCACTAGCAGCTATAAAAGAAAAAAATAATCTGAAAAGTGAAATTTATTCGCTCACCTATCAAGAAGAAAGTGGAACTTTTTTCTTTGGGGTCAGTTCAGCTGAAAAACCGTTTTACAGACACGAGTACACTCATTTTCCTGAAGAACTCGTCGAGCTTTATGAAAGTGGTGGTAAAGTTGGTGTATATGAAGATGAGAATGGACATTGGTTATCTGCTTTTACGCCAATTAGAACCTCAAAAGGGGAGGTAATTGCTATTCTACAATGTGACAGTTTGTTTGACGAGTTCATAGAAGAAGCCAGATCATCAATCCTGATCAACATCATCATTTCTTTACTCATTACTTCAATTCTTGTTTTCTTCTTGGTGAGAGCAGTGCGTTCTATATTAATTGAAGAGGATAAATTGACTCAAGACTTGATCTTGTCTAAAAAAAGTTTAGAAGAAAAAAACAGAGATATCATGGATAGTATTCACTATGCCAAAACTATACAGAAAGCAATACTTCCTGATCAGTCTAAACTATTAGATATCTTACCTCAATCGTTTATATTATTTATGCCTAGGGATATAGTGAGCGGCGATTTTTATTGGTTTAAGCAGATCCAAGAATTTACTGTTATTGCAAGTGTTGACTGCACAGGTCATGGCGTACCAGGTGCATTCATGTCTATGATAGGCTCTGTATTACTCGAAGATATTATAGGCAAGGAACAAACAACTGATCCTAAGGTTGTGTTGGATGCATTGCACGCAAAGGTTGTTCATTCTCTTAGACAAGATCGAGAAAATACAAACTCTAGGGACGGAATGGACATTGCTCTCTGTGTGATACATCAAAAAAGTCAGAAGTTATGCTATGCAGGTGCCTGTAGACCATTGGTTTTTATCAGAGATGGAGAAATTCAACAAATCAAAGCCGATTGTTTCTCTATCGGTGGCTCAATGCTTGCAAGAAAAAAATACCGTTCTCATGACATCGACTTCAAAGAAGGTGATCAGTTCTATATCTTTTCCGATGGTTATCCTGATCAATTTGGAGGCGAAAAAAACAAGAAGTACTTGACTTCTCGCTTCCGTCGATTTATCTTGTCTATTTCGCATCTTGAAATGTCAAAACAAAAAAAGGAGTTAGAAGAAGAGTTCTATCGATGGATGGGAGATGCAGAGCAGGTAGACGATGTATTGGTCATGGGATTTAAACTCTGATTTTTTATTACAGCCCTCTCAAATTGCCTCTACAATACGGTGTTTTATGGCATACATGACTAAGCCACTCATGTTTCTAGACCCTGTTTTTTGAAGCAGGTTATTACGGTGCCCATTGACTGTTTTTGTACTGATAAAAAGCTCTTGACCGATCTCTTCTGCCGTTTTCTGCTGGCAAATTAACCTCAGTACTTCTACTTCCCTTTTTGTTAAGTTCTCGTATTGTTTGGGAGTTTTTACATTACCTGCTAACCTACCTTGTAAAGCCTTTAATGAGCGCTCGTTGATGTATGAGCCCCTTTCATGCACACTCGCAATGGCGTTATGCACCTCCTGTGGATCGCTATCTTTTAACAAATAGCCGTTAGCACCTTCTTCTATCAATTTGGCCATCAAGTACTCATCATCATGTACAGTAAGCACTAGCAGTCGCATTTCAGGATAATTCATTTTAAGTACCTGTACTACTTCCCAGCCATTGAATTCTCGATGACCATCAGGAGGAAGCGAGAGATCGATGAGCATGACATCTGGAATGGTATTTTCTCTTTCCAAACGTTCCATGACAGAGTATCCGTCAGGAGACTCAAAGATAAATTCCATTTCGGGCCATGATAAAAGAATGGCCTTAATGCCTTGTCTAAATAATTTTTGATCTTCTACAATTCCAATTTTAATTTGATTCATGATTTGGGTTTTTATGATTTAATGGGAGATTGATTTGAGCGTAGAAACCGCCTTTTTCTCTATTACCGTATTTCCAATGCCCATATAATGCTTTGATTCTATTTTCAATACTTTTCATGCCTAAGCCATTATTTTTTTGTGTACTGTCTATGCCGCTACCATCATCCGCATAACGGCAAAAAAGCTGCTCTGAATCACAATGTAGACTAAGGTCAATGGACTTGGCCTCTGCATGCTTCAGGCTATTGTTGATCAGCTCTGAGTAGATGCGATAAACACCAATCTGAACCAGCCAGGGTAACTCACTGCATTTATCACCAACTGCAATATTAGTTTCACACTTGCCAGAATCTCGAGCTTTATCTAGGAGTGCCATCAATGCCTTTTCTAAGCCTAGCTTTTTTAATTGCAATGGCATTAATTGGTGACTAATCCGTCGAGTTGATGTTAGTGTAGTTTCTATTAACTCTCGAGTTTTTCGAATTTGCTCTTCGTTGTTTGGGTGATCATTCTCCAGATGTTTTAATTGCATTCGAGCAATTGAAAGTGCTGCACCCAACTCATCATGTAGATCCTGAGCAATTCGCTTCCGCTCTTTTTCCTGAACTTTTACCATCTTCCTTAATAATTCCCTTTGATGCTCGTTATTCATTTCTTCTCGCTTTAACTGCTGAAGAATGATGTTTTTTTGAAATTGCTGGTACATGAGCACCACTCCTATGGCAATTAAAAATAATATGCCTACCAAAGGAAGTAATATCATTAAGAAACTAATCTCTTGTGATGTTTCCATAAACCAATGATTATACAAATGAATTGAAAGAGATATATGAAAGAATGAAACAGCCAACTAATGCGAAACTTCACAGGAGCAAATGAAGTCAATACTTCTCCAAAGTAAAATAGTAGCAGTCCTGATGTGTGATAGATAAACAGGCCTGAATTGATCCACATCCAAATTGACAGTACAGGTCGTTTTTCTTCTCTCACTAAGGGGTTGAGCAATAGCACATATAATGAAAGGGCATAAATAATGATCAATGTACTCTCTATGGACAGTGCAAATGAATTAAACACATCAAAGCCTTGCAAGAACACGGAGTTTAAGATGCTTAAACAGATAAAAACAACCAAGATCCACCAAAGCAAACGACGGTTTATGAACTCTCCAAATATCCGTTGGTAAAAGAATGTGAGGCAAACGAAACTTAAAGGCACATAAAAATGCAAGAGAAACAGGTTAGACACATTGTTAAAAGATAAATACTGAGCAGGAAATTGAGTACATAAGGATAACACAATAAACCAAAAAAGTGACTTTAACTCTGAGCTGAGTCTTTTAAAAAAAAACAAGCCATATATAAAAGAAGTACAGATCAACAAATCTGTCAATACCAGAATAACAGTCTGAATTTCCACTCCGGCCTATAATGAACTCAAGTTAAGCGGGCTTTTCCCATCACAATAAGCCGGGCATGGTGTGGTCAGATCAAGCACATATTTCTCACCATTAATTTCAGGAATAGAATCATTACTTTGTCCTTCTTCTGCCATATATGTGGGTACTACGTAAATATGGGTTTGAGTAGCTTCTACGTCATGAAGTTTTAGTCCTTCAGAAGCAATATATACTCTAATTCCATTAGCGGTATCCGATTTATTTCCAGGTTCAAATACGTTAAAAGCCTGAACAATGTCTTTTTTAGAGATAAAATAGGCGTAATCTTTAACTCCATGTGCAGGTAAGTTAGGGTATTCAAAGTGTCCATTGTGCTCCCAGAAATAATCCAACATTTGGTTGATCAATGTTCGATCTTCAATGTCGTTGATAAAAACGGTATCAAATGTCAAAGCATTTATACTAGTATCGTATTGCATGACCTTAGGAACATACTTAAGCCATATTCTATACTCCAATATGTTTTCTAAGGCAGCATTTAAACATACATGATTCGAAGATTCATCCGTGCAATCTTCTGATGAATTATAAACTGACCTATTGGAGACATTATCCAATCCGACTTGTTCATGTACTAATTCATCAGCATTGGCTTTGGGAAAGTAGTTTGATAATAATAGGGTGAGTATAGCGCCAAGTAAGACTAGTCCGATTGATTTTAAATACTGTGTTTTCATTTTGGTTGATGTTAAATTTTGAACCTAAGTTAAGATGATTTTTATTCGGCTTTGCTCAAGGAATTTAAATTCAATTAATTCATAGGTTTTAAATCGTCAAATCAAACATAAATACCTGTTTTTGTTCACACGTATTTCGACCTACAAAAAATTGTACGATTAACATGATTAGACACAAAGAACGAACATGCATTTGATAACAATTACTTCAGTTTATTGAAGTATTCTTTATTGGTATATATTTTTTTTATGACCACATTGGTGTTTGGCGGAATAATGAATTCACTCAGTCCAATGTGTCTTGTATTTTCTGTATTCCAATCATAGGTGTAACCCAATGCCGTCCATGGCACCTGATTGTATACGCCACAACCATAATAACTGCCTATTCTGTTATTGTTGATCCACACTTTATGGCTTTTGGTCACATCTTTTGGGAAGCAAATATCACATGCCGTATCATCTGTTTCCTTATCCGGACAAGGACGATATAAAGAGTCCGGTTGAACCCATAGCTCTATGAAATAATCGTAAGTCGCTTTTGGAGATAATCCCAAGAGCTGATGTATCCTCTCTATAGGCTTTTTAGGTTGTGTTTTTTTATACCACTCTTCCAATTGCGGAGCCACAGTGACCCACATGGGGTAAGCTCCTGTATTGTAAAACCCCCATTCATTGTCATAAGGTGTATAACTATCGATGTATTTGGCTCGCATCCAAACCACTACTTTAATGTATTCTACACCATTTGCCTGCTTTCTAATCAGATAAGGGTTTTGCTTGGTGATGGCAATCAAGCTGTCATAGACTTTACTTTGAGTAGGATACATGGCATCTTGAATGGCTGCACGGTACACCGTTGAATCTTGATAAGCACTTTGTGCAAAAAGAAAACCGGTTAATAATAGGGCTAGGGAAAAGATCAATTTCTTCATCTCTCTGATATTTTGGGGTTTGACAGGGTCGAAGGTAAACTATAAAATTCAAGAAACCATAACATCCTTAAGTATTTATTGAAATTGACACCACTTAAACCTGTTGTATTTTAATGAAAGCCTTAACTTTGACTTTAATACCCCCGTGCTGAAATTGGTAGACAGGCATGGTTGAGGGCCATGTGTCCGTATGGACGTGCAGGTTCGACTCCCGTCGGGGGTACTAGGTGATCAAAACACCAACATTCTTATGAAGCAAGCTGACAAAAACAGCTTGCTTTTTTTTAGTGAAAACCTGAAGTAATCTTAATAACTGGCAATTTAATCTATTACATACCTAGACAAGAAGATTATACTGTTCATATATGTATGATGGTTTGGTCTCCCCTATTGACGTAATAATAATCCTTTAAATAAATACTAATTTTGAAACATTCGATAAAATAAAACAAATGAAACCATTTATACTGCTTCTATCAGTTTTGTTAAATTCTGGTCTACTTGCCCAATGGAATAAGCTTGGTTTGGATATCATTGGTGAGGCTGCCGATGATAAAAGCGGGTATGTTTCACTTAGTAAAGATGGTTCTACTGTTGCGATTGGAGCACAAGGAAATGATGGAAATGGGAACAACTCGGGACATGTTAGAGTCTATCAAATTATAGGAACAAGCTGGGTCCAAAAGGGAAATGATATTGACGGTGAAACTTCTAATGATGGGAGTGGTTATTTGATTTCATTAAATAAAGGTGGAGATGTAATCGCAATTGGTGCGATTGGTAACGATGCAACGGGAACTAATTCCGGCCATGTTAGAGTTTATAGATGGAATGGAATTGCATGGGTGCAAAAAGGAAGTGATATTAATGGTGAGTCAGGAGGTGATTATAGTGGTACATCTGTTTCAATTAATGGGGATGGAAATGTTGTAGCCATAGGAGCACCAACAAACGACGATGGCGGCTTTCACGCTGGGCATGTTAGAGTTTATGCCTGGAATGGATTTTCGTGGGCACAAAGGGGAAATGATTTTGATGGCCAAATCAGAGATTATTGTGGTCAATCGGTATCATTAAATGAAGCTGGAGATATTGTGGTAATTGGTTGCTCTCCTATAGTTATTCCTAGTATAACTGATACTGGATATGCTAAAGTATTTCAATGGAATGGGACAAATTGGATACAAAGAGGAATGCCAATCTTAGGGAAAATTGCTGACGATAGAACTGGTTTTTCTGTCTCCATTAATAATGATGGAAATTCAATCGCAATTGGCTCATCTCAATACATTAATAATGGATATTATGGAGGTCTAGCACGGATATACGATTGGCAAAACAGCTCATGGGTACAAAGAGGCACTGATATAGTTGATTTTTATAGGAGTAATAGTATATTATTTTTGAGTGGAAACGGGAATGTATTAGCTCACGGCAACCCTATTTCTGATGCCGTAATTGTATACAAATGGGATAGCACTTCTTGGGTTCAAAAAGGCTATCCATTTTATTGGACACAGAGTTCTCAAAAAAATGGATGTAGTATTGCTCTAAGTAATAATGGAGATACAATCGCAATTGGAGCGGTAGATTTTGATACGACAAATATGCAGGATGTAGGAAGAGTATTAGTTTATGCCTTTGGTAGTACTTCAAGTCTAAATGAGTCAATTAAAGATTCAGACTTAAATCTTTTCCCGAACCCTACTATTGGTCAAGTGACTATTAAGTTAGAATCAACTGAAAAGGTTATCAAAATAAAAGTCTATAAGGCTAATGGAGAATTAGTAAAAAATATTGATATGATCAATTCAAATGAAATATCTATAGATATGAGTGATCAACCAAAAGGCTTATACTTTTTCAATACTATAATTAAAAATAGGAGCAAAAACATCAAATTAGTCAAGAATTAAGATCTTACCTTATAAGGTTTTAAGAGAATCACTTTTGATCTTTAAATAATTCTTCTGAAATGCATGTATTTCTAATCAACTTCTTAACTCCTTCTAAAAATTCTCTAGCTTGCTGGTTCGAGTTCAGTCCTATGCAGGGTACTAAGCCAAAAAAAGGAGCTGAATTCAGCTCCTTTTTTATTTATTAATCATCATAATTACATCGACTTTAGCCCTATTCAATGGTATTTCTGTAGTACTTTTTCTTCAACCAAAACGCTACTCTAACCAAAAGAATCAGAGCAGGAACTTCTACCAATGGGCCGATGACCCCGGCAAAAGCTTGTCCTGAATTTAGACCAAATACGGCAATGGCAACAGCAATGGCCAGTTCAAAGTTATTGCCTGCAGCAGTAAAAGCAATGGAAGCATTTTGATCGTATGCGATTCCCATTATCTTACTCAATATAAATCCTAAGAAGAACATAATGATGAAGTAAAACAACAAGGGAATGGCAACAATTAACACATCCATTGGAATCTTAACAATAAGCTCTCCTTTTAAAGAGAACATGACCACAATAGTAAAGAGCAAAGCAACCAAAGTTAAAGGCGATACCTTGGGAATAAATGTTTTATTGTACCAATCAATTCCTTTTATCTTGACCAAAAACAGTCGACTCAATAGTCCAAGTAAAAAAGGTATTCCCAAATAGATCGCTACACTTTCTGCAATAGTAGCAATAGAAATGTCAACAATGGCTCCTTCAAAGCCGAATAAAGGCGGTAGTTTGGTAATAAATAACCATGCATAAAAACTATAAGCAAAGACCTGAAAAATACTGTTTAGCGCCACTAAACCTGCACCGTATTCGCTGCTTCCATCTGCCAGATCATTCCACACTAAAACCATTGCAATGCACCGAGCCAAACCGATTAGAATTAATCCAACCATGTATTCGGGGTAATCTTGCAAAAAGGTGATCGCCAAAACAAACATTAAGACCGGCCCTATCACCCAATTCAACAAAAGGGAAACGGACAAGACTTTTACATTTTTAAACACTTTAGGCAATAAGGCATAATTCACTTTTGCCAAAGGCGGATACATCATTAAAATTAAACCTATTGCAATGGGGACATTGGTCGACCCGCTGCTAAAAGACTCTATAAAAGTGGAACTTGATGGGAAAAAATAACCGATAGCTACCCCAATAACCATGGCTAGAAAAATCCATAAAGTCAAATAGCGGTTGAGAAAACCTAATTTTTTCATGCTCTACTTTTTAGCTTCTTCAATCTCATTTAACTCATGTTTTACAGTATGCATCACGTAAAACATTTCAGTTGCAATTTGAAGAGATCGTTCTTTGTACTTTGCAATGCAATTTTCTTCACCGTCAAATTCCTTCGGGTCTTCGTAGGGCAACGAAATGCGCTTATCCATTCCCGAAACAAAGGGACAAGCTTCGTCGGCTTGAGAACAAGTCATAATGGCTGCAAAATGGGCTTTTGGGTTAAAAGCATCATCATACACTTTTGAAAACAATTCCATCCCCTTTTCTGAAGGAGAAAAATGAAGCGTATACATCGGGTTACTCTTTTCACCTGAATCGGTTTGGATGTCAAAACCCAACTCTTTCATGGCTTTGACAGCATTGGGATGAAAAGCGGTAAGTTCCATACCCCCTGAATAGGTTGATGCTTCTATGCCATTGCAGAATGCTGCCACTTTTGCCCATATTTGAGCCATTTGGCTTCGTCTTGAATTATGGGTGCAAATAAAATTGAGTTTGACGGCTTGTTTGTTTTGACTCTTACTTTTAATGTACTCAATCAATGGTACTAGCTTCTGCTTTCTTTCATCCAGCACACTATCAAGATCAAGTTGTTCTATTGTATTTTTAGCTGCTTCGTATAACATGACATTCTGTATTTAGCAGCATCCACTGCCGGGTTCGCAGGTATTCTTTGAACTCCCTATTTCAGCAAGACTCAATTTGCTTTTATGATCGGGAATCCCACACTTGTCTTTTGCCAGACAATCGGTTTGTGTCGATTCAAGCATAAATTTTCCATTGAAGAAACGCAATCCGTATTTACCAATGGTATCCGATTGATATTCCACTTCTATTTCAGCATTTGGAATGTTCAAACGCGATTCGGCAATTTCTACAATCTTCTTTAGCTTTTCAGCGGCGAGTCTATGATCATAGTCCTCAGCTGTCCACAGTTGAAAAGAAACCTTCTCTTCTCGTCTTTCCGTTCCTCCACAATCGATAAAGTGTTTTGAAACTGTTCCTACTTCTGTGACATGAAAATGGCTTGGCACAAAACTTCCATCAGGAAGCTGAAAAGTGATGCTACTTATTTCGTTTAATACTTCTTTTAATTCCGATACCTTCATTTTTTATATATTATTTAATTGCAATAAAGCGATGTATTCTTTCAAAAAAACACTCAGCAGCATTTCTCCTCATTCTTTGGATCAAATTGATCAAACAAGTGATTAAAGGCCTTTTGGATCTCTTGCCACTTTTGAGGATTGATGCAATAACTCACCCGAACACCTTCAATTGTTCCCTGAATGATCCCTATTTCCTTTAATTCTCTTAAATGCTGGCTTATGGTCGCTTGAGCAAGTCCTAATTCTTCAACCAGGTCTCCATTGATGCAAGCATTTTTCTCCAGCAAATGCTGAATGATGGCCACTCTTGCCGGATGCGCTATTGCCTTGGCAATATTAGCAATCGCATTCTGTTTTTCTGTAAACAAGTCTGTTCTGGTGACGCCCATTATACTCTATTTTTACATTGCAATATTACGATAATAATCATATCCTAATACCAAGCACTTTTCATTAATTGTCAATACTATTCATGTATGGAAAAATCTCCGAACTTACAACAATTGACGGATTTAAGGTGATTGATTATTAACTCAAATCTCTTATTTTAGAATAACTAGATTTAGCTCAATTGTCCTCCAAACTATTCATAAAGGCAATCAGATCGTCTATTTCCTGTTCTGAAAGGTGCAAACTATCTCTCTGTAAAGTTTGAAAGGGTAAATCAAAACCTAAGCCCTGGCCTCCCCCATCATCGTAAAATTCTACCACCTCAAAAAGGGAACTATAAGCACCATTGTGCATATAAGGTGCTGTTTTGGAAACGTTACGCACGGTAGGTGTTTTAAAGAAATGCTTTCTATTTTCTGTTTGGTTGACATCATACCTCCCAAAATCGTCATCAATTTGTTTATTGCTGCTGTCTTTTGGAACACCAAGCAATTCCATTTCCGTGGTTGTAAAATAAGGCGGTACGGTTCCGTTAAAAACAGGAGCAAAATGACAAGTCCCGCACTCGGCTTTTCCCATAAATAGATTAAAGCCATTTTTTTCAGCATTACTTAATGTATTTTCCTGTCCATTGATATTCCTATCAAACTTGGAATTAAAAGGATTCAGCGTCTTTAAATACTGACTGATCGCATCTAAAAACAAGCCTTCATTGGCTTTCTCACTATAGGCTTTCTCAAATTGCCCGGCATAAGTCGTATCTTCTCTAATTTTTTGGACGATGGCTTTGAGGTCCGTATGAAATTCCGCCGGGTTTTCTACCACCTGAGTGATTTGTGCTCTGATGTTTTCACTCCGCAAATCATAGAAGTATTCATTCTGCAGAACGGAATATAAGAGTGTCGGCGTGTTTCTCTCCTGACCTTCAAAATGAACCAAGCCATCTGTAAAGCCCTTCTCTTTTTGGTGACAGCTTTGACAGCTTAATTTGCCCGATCGGGATAGTTTTTTGTCCATAAAAAGCTGCTCACCCAAAGCAGATCGCTCTTCAGTAAATTCATGTTCACTTCTTACGAAGAAGTTACTCTGAAAAGTGTTGTCCGAAAACAAAGAGGTGGCATCAGGAAGAAAAGCCGACTCTCTTGGAAATGATACCTCCCAGTCTTTTGCTGTTGACAGCAGCAGTTGTAATTGGATATGCGTATGCTCTTTAATGAAGCTGTATCTGTCAAATGCATCGAAATCTCCAACAAAAAGCTGTTGCACGGCATTCAGTTCTTTCTTCCAATTGCTGTAGATGCTTTCATCCGAGAATAAATGTCTTCGACTTTTAATCAGTTCATTTAATGTTTGGTATGAATAAGCCGCCTCTTGCAAGCTCTTTTTTTGAGGGGAATCAAAACCAGTAATTCCCAGACTTGCCGTTCTGACAATCTGGTTTCGGAGTAGATCTAAAAAAGCTTCCGGTTCAGGATCGTTGATCTTTTGGGTTTTCAATTCATTCAACAGAGTTAATGTTTGGTTATGGTTCAACTCAAAATCTTCCTTTAAGACATCTTCACTGTACAAGAGTTCTTCGGTCACCTGAAAGCCAAAAGCCTTGCTTTGTTGAAATTTTCCACCGCCCAGTTCTTCCACTCCCAATAAGTTGGCCTGATTTAATGTTTCATACTCTTCTGTAAAAAAGTAAGATAAAATGGGTTCTAAGTATTTGAATTGTTTTCTGGCTTCCCAATAAACTAGTCTTTTACCCTCAATATTTTCCTGTTGATCAATCGCTTTATAAGCATTGATACACAAGTTGATCTTCTCTTGAAAAATAGAATTCACGGCAATGAAATTGCTCTTTTCGGGTATAGACCGAAAAGATAAAACAAGAGCAATCACAATGCATAAAAACAAACTTAAAGTCGAACTTTTAATCATGATGCGTCTATTGGTATTCATTGCTTACTAAGATTTAAACCATTAAAAGCGAATATCTGTATGGGGAAGTGCCATCTTGATTCTTTGCTTTTCTTGCTCAGAAAGCGGGTTTCCTGAAAGAACCAATGTTTTCAGGTTTTTCCATTTCCAGATTTTTTCAGGAAGAACTGATAGTTGGTTATTCGCCAGATTCAATAACTCCAGCTTATTCAGCTTAGTGCTACTTTCCGGTATAACATTTAAAGCATTGTTGTTTAAACTTAAATGCTTAAGGTTTTTCATGCCTTTTATTTCTGCTGGCAAAGACTCAATCTGATTGTTATCAAAATCAATACTTTCTAAATTTTTCAAATTACAGAGTGAATTCGAGAAAGACTTGATTTGATTATTCGCAGCATTTAGCAAAACAAGACTCTTCAATCCCGAAAATGACTCAGGCAGTTGGATCAGTTTGTTCTTTTCCAACTCCAGAGTTTTTAAAGTCTTTAGGTTGCCCATTTCATCAGGTACGCTTTCTAATCGATTCTCGACCAGATGAATGATACGTACATTTTCAAGCCCTCCGATTTCTTTAGGCAGAGCACTTAACTTATTTTTAGAAGCATTGAGTATCTCCAACTGTTTTAACTGACCAACTTCTTTGGGTAAGACCTCTATTTCGTTTTGTCTGAAATTGAGTTCTGTTAGACCCATGCATTGGAAAATATCGGGATCTAAAGCCGTTAATTGGTTCTTCATCAGGTTGAGAAATTTCAAATCCTTCAGCTGATTTATTCCTTTGGGAACTTCTTTTAATTCCTTATTTCTAAGGTTAAGGATTTCAGCATTTGGAGCGGCTTCCGCTTCTTCTACTGAAAAGTAAATCACGCTGCCTGCTTTGTCACGAATGTAGTGCGCTTCTTCCTTAGGCTGCGCAAATGCAGAAATAGAAAGTAACAGAAGGGCGGATAATGTGAATGTATTTTTCATGGTGTTTATTTTACGACAAAAGCAAGGTGGAGTCTTTCCACCTTGCTTCTCAAATTCAGTTTTTTGTTTTAATGAACGATCAATCGCTTGGTAACAGTACTGTATCGTGAATTCAATCGTATGATGTAAGTCCCCTTACCTTCATTGCTTAAATCCATTTCATAGTTATTCATGATGTTATTGACTTTCAACACCTCTTTACCTGTTAAATCATAAACAATCAATTGTATGGGTTCTTTGTTGCCCATGATCTTTAAAGTCGTTCTTCCATCTGTAGGATTTGGACTAATGCTAATCGCTTCATTCAAATCAAAAGAGGCGATGCCAACTGCACCATAATTTACAGTTTGAATCACAGTATCTCCGACACAAGCACTTGCATTGGTTTCAACGACTTTTAAATCTGATGATCCTATACTTGAAGGCCAAGTGACTTGAATCTGGTTCGTTCCCTGACCTGAAATAATCGTGCCTTGTCCGGCATCCCAGCTATAAGTTGAACCGCTTGTGTTTATTACTGTATAAGTTTCAGTCGCTGATATGGCCGTATTAAAGTTTCCTGAGATGGTACCTGTTACAACGGCAGCAGTCGTCACACTATCGGATGCTGCATTGATCAAGTAGTACTTGCTGGGGCTTTCGTTGTAATCGAAAATAGAGGCGTGGTACTTGGTGTTTTGCTCCAAACCTCTAACGGTTATCGTCGTGTTTGTACCATCATAAACCGCATAGTTATTCCCGCCTAAGTTATCTCCGTTTCTGAAAGTAGCATCGGCATTGTAAGTTATCCCATCGTCAGGAGTAACATCTACCAAACTATCTTCCTTAAGCACAACCAAATGACCTGTTCCGTTTCCACTGTTGAAACTTAAAGTAGCAGAATCACATGCGGTAGTTGTAAAACTTAAATTGGTCGCTCCCTGAAGTGGTGAATAGTTCCCTAAGAACTCCTTTCTGGCAATCACCACTGTTGTGCTTTGTGCCATGGTAGCTCCATAACCAGATGCATCTGTTTGTGTTGTACTTCCATTTCCTCCTGAAGGATGCTGAATGGAAACAAAAGCAAATTTATTGTCCGGGCTAAAGGTCATTCCACAAGGCTCAGAACCCGAAGGTGTAATTGCAAAAATATCAACCTGAGGATTGGTTTGAGTATGAGAAGGCCCCACCATCCAAATGTGGTTTCTACTACCGTCTTGTAAAACATACAGGTTACCCAAATTATCAAAGACAAGGTTATCATTTCCTGAACCCCAAGGCTCTGATGCTACTCCACCTCCATGGTTGATCAGATAACTTCTGGCTCCAACAAAGGTTTCGAATTGAGTAACTGTACTTGCTCCATCTCTGAATCGATAAACTCTGTTATGCCCTTTTGAAGTAAAATAGATTTTTCCATCAATCGTACCGATTTCTGCATCTTCTATTCCGTTGAACGGAGTAGCACCTAAACTTAAGGCAAGCGATCTTGTATTGTTTCTATCTGTTGCAGTTGCATTAGGAATAACAATCCATGTTCCTGTAGAAACAACAGGCTCTCCACCAGCTAGTCCACTATCGAGTTTCAGAGCGTAAAGTGTACCTGAAGAAAGATCACCTTTTGTATTTGTTACGTATTTGTAAAAGCAACCTGAACCTGCATCTTCTCCTTGATAAGCTGTCATGCTATCACTTGCTACTGCTATGTTTTCATGACTCATTCTACCCATTGCCCATAATTTCTCTTGCTTACCCGGTGTTCCATATTCTTTTACTTTTCTACTAATAGGGTCAATCTCTACTTGCCAACCCACATCCTCATAACCATCGCTGTTCGCATCTCCGGCATTGGTTGTTTCTTCAGAAGTAATGAACGTTCCCCAAGGTGTGATGCCACCGGAACAGTTTCTGGTTGTTGTGACTAAATCGTTGTTGTAAAAGTCAACTGCTTGTGTAGAATCTACCGTCCATAATTTTGTGGTATCCGAATATCTTAAATCCAAGATTGAAAAACCTCCCGGTGTATTTTCATGATTAATGCCTAAGAAGCCATCTACACTACTTCCGTTTCTGCCGATATAACCAGTAAAGTCATTGTTTCCGGGAGCTGTTGTTCTCACGGATTGGTTGGTGTATGAATCGCCTTGCTCAATCAAAACCTGAAAAGCATGTGTAGAAGGGATTACAAAATCCGGACCCTGACCTGTTGGCAAAAGCGAAGTATAACAGGAGAAATGTCGATCGTTAATGCCTGTGCACGATCTTCTGGCATTCGGTCTTTCTGCCATTTCCAAGTCAAAGCTTAAATCTGAACTTGACCCATTCGCCTGGTGTACTTCAACTGCTATAATATTATCACCTTGAACAAATGCACTTTTATGAAGAGTAGTCGTGTAGAAGGTATTTTCTGCTGTTCCACCTATCGCAACCACCGCTGTAGTGTCAAAACCTATCGGTCCACTTGGCATATTAGTTCTGAATACTTCTGCACCGTTGACGTAAACCACTGCCCCATCGTCTCTTCTCACGCCTAAAATGATAGAGTCGGCTAAGCTGGCCAGATTGGCAATGTTAAATCGCTTTCTGAAATATGTAGTAATGTACTTATTATTAGCATCAGGACCGAAGGACACGGTTGTTACAGAATTGTTACTATAACCTAAAGCGGCCGGACCGTATGCCCAGGACGTATCGTTATAGTTCAAGACTTTCCAGTTGGTCGCTGTAAGGTCGGTGCCATTGTCTAAATAGTTCCATACATCTCCGCTTTGAATTGGATAAGTTCCTGTCGCCAATGGAGGTAGCTTGCCGCTTACTTCCATGTCAAAACTCAAATCAGAACTTGTTCCGGCTTGCTGATGCAGCTCTACTGCAATAACATTTCTACCATTGATTAAGGCATTGGCTACAGCAGATCTGAAATACCTTGTTTCATCTGAGCCACCTACGGCAGAGGAAGCAAGTGTGTTATATGCAACAGTACCGCCGGGCATGTTTTGTCTGAATATTTCTGTTCCGTTTAAATAAACCACTACTCCATCATCTCGAAGCACATTAAAGATCAATGAATCATATTGCTGTGCATTCTGAACATCGAAAGTATGTCTTAAGTATGTTGTGATGTATTTGTTATTAGGGTCGCTCCCAAAATCTAAGGTGGTAGCCTCATTGCCATTGTTATAACCCAAGATAGCATCTCCAAAGGCCCATGAGGTATCGTTGTAGTTTATTGCTGTCCAATTCGTAGCAGACAAGTCGGTACCACTATCATCGTATTTCCAGGCACTTAACTTATTGATGGGAAAATCTCCATCAATGTACCTTCCGGGACTAACGTATCTTACCATTAACTGAGGTGCACTTGAAGCAGATCCATCGTAAGATTCAGCTACCCTTTCTCCTGTTCCGGTCATGATCACATTTAATGCATTTCCGCTTAACCATCCCGGACGGTCTACAATTGTTTGAATTAAACTGCTGATATCCGGTGTTTGCTGATCGGCACCTGCAGCACCAACTGTTGGCCAGGTTGGGATATTGGTCCAGATCACACTGTCTGTTGAAACCGGACGTGATGAAATGTTTCCGTTAATACCTGTGAATGTGCTTGAATTATCGGCCAATTCCACCTTAATGAACTTATCTCCTGTTAAGGTATCATCCTCATCTACGGTAAACTGTATGTAAGCATCTACGATTGAAGAACCTTGTGGAATGGTAACACCTGTAAAACGCATGCCCACAAACTGGTCTCCGTCGTTTCCGTCTCTCACCAATTCAAGATCTGAACTGGTTAAGTCCATAGTACCGGGACTTGAACCGTTTGCGCCTTGCTCTTCTGCATCATCAGAACTGGCAGAAATTTGAAAGGAAGCACCGGTTGTTTCTTTGTAATAAATAATGATTTCGGGTGCTGAACCTGAAGAACCATCAAAAGACTCTGCTACTCTTTCTCCTGTTCCGGTCATGATAATGTTTAATGCATTTCCACTCGCCCATCCTTGACGGTTTACAATCGCTGAAACAACCGAAGCAATGTCCGGTGTTCTTTGATCAGGACCTGAAGCTCCTACTGTAGGCCAGGTTGGCAAGTTGCTCCAAATCACACTATCCTGAGTGGTTGGTCTGGAAGAAATGTTTCCATTGGTTCCTAAAAAGGTAGTCGCATTGTCGACTGCCTCTGCCTTTATAAATTTATCTCCTGTTAGTGTATCATCTTCATCTACCGTAAACTGTATGAAAGCACTATCTATTACTGCTCCCTGAGGTATTGCAATGTTAGTAAAGCGAATGCCTACAAACTGGTCTCCATCGTTTCCATCTCTTACCAATTCAAGATCTGAACTGGTCAAGTCCATGGTTCCGGGACTAGACCCGTTTGCTCCTTGCTCTTCTGCATCATCAGAACTGGCAGAAACTCTCGTGGAAAATAATAAAGAAGGTGCCGGAATGGAATAGGTAACCACCAATTCAGGAGCACTGCTTGAGGAACCATCATAAGATTCCGCGACTCTTTCTCCTGTTCCGGTAATGATAAAATTCATGGCGTTTCCGCTTGCCCAACCTGATCGGCTTAAAATTCTATTCATGAGCATAGCCAAGTCAGGAGTTCTTTGATCAGGCCCTGCTGCTCCAACAGATGGCCAGGTTGGAATATTGGTCCAAACAACACTGTCTTGAGTAGTTACTCTTGCGGAAATATTCCCATTCGTCCCTGCAAAAGTTGTTGAATTATCTACTGCTTCTATTTTAATGAATTTATCTCCAGTTAAGGTATCGTCTTCATCCACTGTAAACTGGATGTAGGCATTATCCACTATAGCTCCTTGCGGAATAGTGATGTTAGTAAAACGAATACCCACAAACTGGTCTCCGTCGTTTCCGTCTCTTACCAATTCAAGATCTGAACTGGTCAAATCCATGGTACCCGGACTCGATCCATTTGCGCCTTGTTCTTCTGCATCGTCAGAGCTGGCTGCTACACGAGCTGAGAATTGTAGATTACTTTGAGCATTCAGTTGTCCCATAAAGACCATGCTCAGTAGAATTAAAGAGAATTTAGCTAAGAAAGCCAATTTTTTTTTCATTTTTTCTAAGGTTTATTAAGTAGATGTTTTAATTGATAGGTCTAAAAGTAGATGACATCTATCTGCTCAAGGAAAAGTTGGATTTATGAAAACGATAAGCGTCGATAAAGTTTAGGTTAACCATTTCTGCGCAGAAATAATCAGTCTATTGATTGACAATTAATTAGTGAATTGCTACATCAAAAACGCATTGATCGATCCTCGTCAAATCTGAATACTCAGCTGATCAGAAATGACATTTTTGATTATCAAAAAAGAGAAAACTTATTACAATAAGGGCGATCGTCCTATGACCAATTACGGAATACAAATTTTTACAATCAATTTATCTGTAATTGGTCTAAACTCAGGTAAGTTTTGGGCTGATTCAAAGGAAGTACTGAATATTAACTTAAAGCTTGCAATAAAGCCATTTAATTATGAGAAAAGAGTTTTAATGAACCGGACTCAGATTTAACGATTACAATCGGTGTCGAAAGTGAATTCATTTTGATTTCCAGAAGTTCAGAACTCAAAAAAGAAGCAGCATGAGAAACATCTATTATTCGTCCATAAATATCGAAGAATTGTAAGGTGTTTAATTCTTTGTAAGAGTCGGAAATCGTGTAGCTGTTTTTGATATGGTCATAATTGACCCGAAGCTTTTCTGAATTTTGTTTGGGAGCTACTGCAATTGCAGGAAAATATTCGAATTTTCCATCAAAATCTGTCTGTTTTATACGGTAGTAAGTAATTCTAGAAATCGGTGTGCTGTCAAAAATCTCATAATCCAATATTTTATTAGAATTACCAGCACCACTAATTCTACTTATAATATTCCATTCTTTTAGATCATAAGATTTTTCAATGGTAAAAAAGTCATTGTTCAATTCAGATGTGGTTATCCATATCAATGACACCTGATTATTATCCAGAACCTCAGCTTTAAATGCCTGTAAGTTGATTGGGAGACTTGTAGCTTCACAATTAACTTGTTGTGAAGATATGCCGGGACCATTGATGGTAATAACAGCATCATTGCAACCCAGAGATGATGGAGTTGCGGTTGCACAATCATTATCGCTGTTATATGGATTGGAAGTCGTTGTTGTCGTTCCTGAACCTCCACTATTTGGCAGATCAAAGAAAATGTTTGAGAAATTATCACAATTAATATTGCCTTGAAGTGTATAAAGAGATCCCGGAATATTACTGCCTGAAAACTGAACATCGTAAATTAACTCAACATTAAAATTATAACCATAAGGGCAACTGCCAGGAGCAACAATAGCTGTGGGAGTTATATCTACGGTTACTGTATATCCATCGGAAGAATTAACCGTGGTCGTACACTGCCCCATAATAGAGTGAAAAAAGGTAATTATCGAGATAATAAGAAGAATAATTCGAAGAAACATAGATGGATTTGTTTTCGATGAGAGTGTAAAATTAAGAGATTTGTTCAATCCTGCGGACCAACAACGACATTTACGTTATTTAATGTTGTAGGGTTTCAAAATAACAGATTATATTATTCATAACTTAACTGCCCATTGTCTAGAGCCAATTAAAAGTCAATAAAGATGATAAGATCAAAAAAATTTGTTTTAATCATTCTTACCATTCTGAATATGATAGTCCTTCTAGGCCAACTATAGCCTGAAGGAGCTCCACCTTTTGCCAGAATCGTAAATATTTTATTCCTCATTCTTAGTTTGTTTTTCTTTCTGTCACTTCTTCTCAGGTCTGGAAAAAGGTAGAAAGACATGGAACAGCCTTGTAAAGAATTAGTTTTTATAGCTTCTCAGACTGATAAATATATACGTATTACAGCTAAAACAGCTCCTGAACATAATGCCTCAACCAGAATTTTAGAAAAGAATAATTTTAAATTTACAAGACTTGTTCAAGACAATGAAATTGGAAACGCTTGGCTATGGACATACCGGAATAATGAAATAGAATAAGTTAACAATGGATAAAGCACTACAGACGATGATTGACAACATGCCTGAAAAAACAGGTAAGTCACTTGATGAATGGAAGAAACTATTGAAGGAGCAACCCTTTTCAAAACATTCGGAAGCAGTAAAATATTTAAAAACTGAGCATCAGGTCACACATGGATTCGCTAACACGATTGTCCTACTTTCCAAAGAAGATTCTTCATCTGGAGATGAATTAGTCACTGCTCAATATAAAGGCAAAGAAGCACTTCTGCCTATTTACAAATGCTTGATTGATTACGTTAACACTTTGGGCAAAGACGTGACTATCACTCCTAAAAAAGGAAGCGTAAGCATCATCAGAAAACGACAGTTCATTTTGATCAAACCAGCCACAAAGACAAGAATTGATCTGGGATTTAAATTAAAGGATAAAGCAATAACTGATCGCTTAGAAAACTCAGGCCCTTTTGGCAGCATGTGTACACATAGAGTGCAATTATTTGATCCAACCGAAGTAGATGCAGAACTAAAAAGCTGGATCAAAGAAGCCTATGAAAGATCAGTGTAAACTTTAATGACTTAGGTGTTCACCTTCTCTAAATACACATCCATTTGTGGAAATGGGATTTCAATATTGTTTGCATCAAGCGCTAGCTTACCTTGTTCCATGATGTCTCCCATAACTGTCCAATAATCTTTAGGGTCGCACCAAGGTCTTACCATTAAGTTCACTGAACTATCGCCTAATTCAACTACAGTAACAGAGGGTGCCGGGTCTTTCAACACCAAATCATGAGCACTCATCACTTCAATAAGTACTTCTCTCGCTTGTTTGATGGAAGCACTATAAGCAATGCCCATTGCCAGATTGAGCCTAATTTTGCCTTCTTTTGAATAGTTCTTGATGTTCCCCCCTACCATGGCTCCATTAGGAATGATTATCGTTTCATTATCCGGATTAAGAAGAACGGTTGTAAAAATCTGTATGGCTTTTACTCCTCCTGTTTCACCTTGAGCTGAAATGACATCTCCCACCTTATAGGGTTTAAAAATCATAAGCAAAACACCACCTGCAAAGTTGGCCAAAGCACCTTGCAATGCCAGACCTATAGCCAAACCGGCTGCACCTAAAATGGCTACAAAAGAAGTGGTCTCTATGCCGATCATAGAAGCACAACTAACGATTAACAGTACCTTCAAACCCCAGGCGATCAGATTAGATACAAATTTAATCAGCGTTGGATCCAGACTCGATTTGGCCATGTTCTTTTCAGTCAATTTCACCAATGACTTAATGATTCTCAGACCTAACCAAAGAGTGAGAATTGCTAAAATCAATTTAGGGCCATAGTCAACTAACTTTTGCATTATTATGTTTGTATAGTTTTCAATTCTTTCCATCGGTTTTTATGTATTAGTGTTTTGAATACCTAAAGCTAAACCATAGTTATCACAAATCCAATTATTTCTATTAGGCGATCTAATCATCTTAAATTTTTATGATTCATTCTCCGTATTTTTTATTTTTATGTTCTAATGACTATTGCAACCTCGTTAATGAAGCTGTTCCTATTAAGTCTCTTCTTGCTCAGCACAAATTTACTGTATGCACAATATGCTGAATCTATACGTTCAGGCCGACCGGGGCAATCCATTGGTGCTTTTACACTCGGAAGAAATGTCTTTCAACACCAAGGAGGGTATAGTTTCTCTACTGAAACTGAGAATGAAACGGGTGGACTAGAAACACAGAATTTTAATCATGTCTTTCGCCTTGGCATACTAGAACGCCTAGAATTCAGTGGACTAGTCAATCACTTGCACTCTAGTTATGAATTAAATAAGACAAGCTTTGTACAAAGTGGAATCAATACACTGGCTTTAGGCGGCAGATATGCTTTAATAGAGAACAATGGAATCACTCCGGCTTTAGCTATTCAGTCGCGTTATATACTTCCCATACAAACCGGAGATTTTAATTCAAAGAAAGGAGGTCTAACCAGTATACTAGCTTCTTTTAATCGGTTGAATGATCATTTATCGTTGGTCACCAACTGGATTTGGGCCTATCGAAATGAAAAGCATAATTATAATTATACCTGTAGCTTAAATTTAAGCTTAAATGAAAAATGGGGAACTTTTATTGAAATGTTCGGCAGCATAGATCCTCTAACAACAAATTTTGATACCGGGCTATCTTATCTTTTAAACAATGATGTTCAGTTCGACGGGAGTTTTGGTCTGACAGGTATTGATAAGAACACGGAAGTCTTTTTGGATATTGGTATATCTTGGCGCTTGGATTGGAGATAAATTGTTCTAAAGGAATCTATTTTTGCAATCGGATCAATAAGATGACTTAATAAATTGTCCCTTTAAATTTTCATAATTCGAGATTAGATTGTAATAATACATCCCATTATCCAGAGATGAAATGTCTATCTCAGCGTTTTGAAAATCAATGTGATTCACTTCCATTAATTTGTTCCCATTTGAGTTATAAATCTCTACTTTATCTATCCTATTTTCATCATATAGCTTAAATCGAATTGATTTAGATGCAGGATTAGGATAGGCTATTTTTTTATCGGTACTTCTACAACTGATATGATTTATCTTAGAATATTTGAACTTCCCGTCAAAGTCTGTTTGCTTCAACCTGTAATAAGAGTCACCCGGTGGCACATGATCATCAAAGAATTGATACTTTTTTATTTCATTACTGGTACCTGCACCTGAGACGATCCCTAATTCTTTAAACCTTTTGGTAATTGTCATTCTTTCAATAGTAAAAAAATCATTGTTCACTTCAGAATTTACCTCCCAAGTATTTAACACACCATCTTTTGTACACAAGCTATTAAAACTATTAAGCTCAACGGGCAGTGGGTTGTTAAAATAGACTGTCATCTGAATTTTATCAATACGCGCAGTTGGAACCAATAAGCCCGCTAAGTTTACAGATATTGCTATACCAAAATCATTCGCATTAATATGGGCAGTTGACCAGGTTTCTCCCCAAGCATCATTATGATCACCAAAGTCGTAAATTCCATCAGTACTCGGCCAAACTAAAGAAGAGGCAGCATCAATTCCTGTTATAGTACCTTCTTTTACAATTTTTATCGAGTGATCTTCAACTGTTTGAAGAAGTCCAGTTGCACTCCTTTCAAATTGAACCTTTATACCACAAACGGTTGCGGATATTGGAATTGAAAAGTTAAAATCATCAGCAACCAGATAGTTGGTAATATCACCAACAATAAGAGCTGTAGCTTGAGCATAGCTATTATCGGATGTTGTTGCATTACTCATATTAATCCAAGAAATACTTCCAACACTCGCTTCATTATAATAATGATTAGCTGTTTTGATCAAGGAATCATTGCATTGAGCTTTTGTAGTTTGGTGAAATAAGACGAGTTCGAGTACGAGAAACAATTCAAAGTACGGTAAATATTTCATGACCTGGTTTGTTAATTAGTTGATAAAGAGACATATAAATATATGAAATATTGTAAGCAATTGACTGTCAATAACAAACAATCGATTAGCTTTTCGACAAAAGATAATATTCAAAAGATTAAGTAAATCACACCTTCGACAAATAGGCTACAATCGCATGATTATGAAATCATTACAATACCTAAAAAAGACTCAGGTTCAGTAGTTATGAGATTTAAAATTGATAAATCATGTGCTTTTAAGGTTAACCATCTTCATCTATTTTCTCTATTTTTCATGCATATAAATACATTATAATCTATCTACACTTACTATGCTAAATCAGATCATTTTTGAAACGGAACGATTAAAGCTAAGACATTTAACCCCAGATATCTATCGACATCTCTTTAAACATTATGATGAAGACTTTATCATGAATTATCTAGGGCTGGACTCAATGGAGACCTTTGAGAGAGAAAAAGCGCGAAACTATCCCAATTACCCTAGCTATGATCGAACCTTCGAAATATTTCAGATCATTTTGAAAGAAACCGGAAATGTACTTGGTATGACGGGCTTTGTACGATGGAATACGGACCATAAAAGGGGTGAATTGGGCTACGCATTATTTAAAGAGGAGCATTATGGACAAGGTTTTATGACCGAGGCCTGCAGACCTGTGGTTCTTTATGGATTTGAAAAGCTTAACATTCATCGAATGGAAGCTTTTGTAGGGCCGTCTAATGCTGCTTCAAAAAACATCGTTAAGAAGTTGGGCTTTGAATTTGAAGCAAGATTAAAGGATCACTTTTGCAATAAAGGCGTAATGGAAGATTCAGAACTATGGGTGCAGTTTAACCCGACTAATTGACGTTTGGTGAGTCAATACCTTCGTTTCACAACATGTATTTATCGCCTTAAAGCTCAATAATCCTAATTTTGTGCATTATTGATATTGAATGAAACTTAAAGATCAAATTGCCAATCTACCTTTTAAAAGTCAGATTAGTTTTCACAAGGTTTACGATTTGTTAGAACGAGTCGCAAATGCCGATAATGAAAATGAGGCAAAGTATGCACAAGCTCTTATGGAAAAGTTTGGGGCTTTTCCTGGACTCAAAGAAGGAACTGAAGATTTATCTGTCTTACACAAACATCGAGATTTTGTAAATGAGATTATGTCTTTACTTTTTCCCTCTATTCTGACTTTAAATGAAATTAAAGGGGCTACTGCTCCCTTTCAATTTGATTTCTTTTACACCTCAGAGCGACTAAAAAATATTCTTGATGCTGCAGATGAGGGCTTTGAGATAGAACTGGAAAACATGAATCAGGATGATTTTTTTAAGATGTCCTGTACCACAATTCTTCAAGCCTATTATCACTATCCTGTGGATCTTAAGATGCCAATCATATTTGAAATTCCGGATAAAGACAATAATCCCAAATATTACCGTAGTGCATTTAATGCAGATTTATTAGAAGTTAGCCCTACAGAGAAAGCGATAGAAATCGATCAGGAAATTTATTGGGAACTACTGGATAATTTCCATGACATCGCTCTATGGAAAAAGTACTTCCCTAAAGATTCTTGGATTGTAAAAGGAGTAGGCTTAGTGAGCTTTCTAGATGTCACCACCGATCAATTAATGAATCAGATTACCTCTTACCTGCTCAGTGCCGAACCTGATGCTATGGAAAAGGTACTTATCAATATGCGTCGTCTTCTCGATATTGAAGACCTGCGTATTTCTTTTATCTCCTTAGATTACACTAAGATAAGTTCTGTAGGTAGAAGAGAGCTTGAGCAAAGCATTCTCCTGGATCAGATTGGAGAAGTAGAAGCCACTTCTGCTTTATGTAAGTTCAGTTCAGAACTCTTGTTAAAAGAAAAGAAGCCCTTTATACTTTCCGACACAGAAGCTTACATTAAAAATTCAAAGCATCTCCTGTCCAAACAACTTGCAGAGAAAAAGATAAAAAGTTACATGCTTACTCCCCTTGTCCACCAAGAAGAGTTTTTAGGATTTATTGAGCTAGGTAGTCCGGAATCTAGGACAATCAATACCCTGATGCACGAAAAGATGAAGATACTCATGCCCATATTGGCAATGGCAGCAAGTAGATATAAGGAAGAGTATCGTATACTAACTGAAGCGATAATTCAGGAACAATGTACCAGCATCCATTCATCTGTAAAATGGAAGTTTGAAGACATGGCACGCAATGTAATTAGCGCAAGGGAAATAGGTGAAAATATAGAATTTAACGATATCCTTTTTGAGGATGTCTACCCTCTATACGGCCAAGTCGATATTAAAAGCTCTTCAATCAAAAGAAATGATGCGGTATTGCAAGACTTAAAAACTCAACTTACAGAAGTTGAAAGCATTTTAAACACAGCATTGAGGTTTGAGAACCTTCCCGCTTTTGAAGAATTGCTATTCAGAATTAAACAGTTTCTTAAAGAGTTTGAAATCGGATTATTTGAAGGCAGTGAACAAAGAGTATTACAATTCCTAAAAAGTGAAATCTACCCTATTTTTGATTATCTAGGCGCACATAATCCACAACTTAACAAAGTCATTCAGTCTTATCAAGATAGAATTAATGATAAGTCTGGCATTATCTACAATGAGCGAAAAAAGTTTGATGAAAGTGTGACTTGGCTTAATCAAAAGATGGCTGCTTATATCGATCAAAAACAGTTAGAAGCTCAAAAGTTGTTTCCTCACTATTTTGAGCGTTATAAAACCGATGGTTTAGAATTTAACATGTACATCGGTGACTCCATCTCTCAACAAAAAAAGTTCAGTCCGCTTTATCTAGACAATTTACACCTATGGCAGCTTAAAACCATTTGTGAATTAGAGGGGATTGTCAAAACTGGCAATAAAGAAATGAGTGTAGCACTTGAAGTTGCTTCTCTAATTCTTCTTATTAATACGCATTTATCTATAAAATTTCGAGTCGATGAGAAGCGTTTTGATGTGGATGGTGCTTATAATGCAAGATATGAGATCATAAAAAAACGCATTGATAAAGCCCATATCAAAGACACCAATGAACGAATTACTCAACCGGGTAAGATTGTGATCATTTATTCTGACAAGAGCGATGCACGAAACTATAAAAAGCACATCGATTTTATGATTAATAAGGGTTATCTGACAGAAAATAGTCTGGAAGATTTTGAACTGGAAGAATTACAGGGAATATCCGGTCTCAGAGCAATGCGAGTTGACCTTAATTATGAAGGAATAATACAGAATAATAAAAGCATGAAATCCTTAGAAACCTCAAAAGTGTAAACTTTCATGCTTTTATTCAAAACTGATCGTTAATAATTCTATTCTATATCATGTTGAAGTATGAGCTAATGCCTTAGCTTTATCCTCATGGTAAAAGGGCGTATTCACTTTATTGCGATTGGAGGCAGTGCCATGCACAATCTTGCCATTGCACTTCATAAAAAAGGCTTTCATATTACAGGGTCTGATGACCAGATATTTGAACCTTCTAAATCAAGATTAGAACGTTACAATCTATTGCCCAAAGAGCTTGGTTGGGACAAGAAGTGCATTAACAAAAATATATCAGCCATTATATTGGGGATGCATGCTAAAAAGGATAATCCCGAGTTACTAAAAGCACAAGAAATGGGAATAAAAATCTATTCCTACCCTGAGTTTGTTTACGAGCAATCGAAGGATAAGAAGCGAATCGTAATTGGAGGAAGCCATGGCAAGACCTCCATCACATCGATGATCTTACATGTTTTAAGTTCTCTCGACCTTGCTTTTGATTATCTGGTTGGTGCCCAATTGGAAGGTTTTGAGACCATGGTTCAACTAAGTGATGCTCCGATTATTATTATAGAAGGCGACGAGTACCTATCTTCCCCAATAGACAGACGTCCTAAGTTTTTATGGTATCAACCTGACATAGCTGTCTTAAGTGGAATTGCTTGGGATCATATTAATGTCTTTCCAACCTTTGAAAACTATGTTGAACAGTTTGAAAAATTCATCTTAAGCATAAAACAAGATGGTATACTCGCCTATTACCATGAGGATGAAAATTTGCAAGCGCTGGTTAAGAAAAACAGTCAGATCGCATTAAGGCCATATACTACACCTCTTCATCGAATAGATAATGGTGTAACTTCTATCTCAACTCCAAAGGGATGGATGCCTTTGAGAATATTCGGTCAGCATAACCTTCAAAATGTAATGGCGGCTTATCAGGTTTGTCTTGAACTCGGAATTGATGAGAATGACTTTTTTAAAGCCATAAGTGATTTTAAGGGTGCTTCAAAACGTCTGGAAATGATTGCTCAAAATGAACAATTAATTGTCTTTAAAGATTTTGCACATTCTCCCTCAAAACTGAAGGCAACAACTCAAGCTGTAAAGAATCAATATGAAAATCGACGATTGATTGCCTGTATGGAGCTACATACCTTTAGTAGCCTGAACAAATCTTTCTTAGATGAATATCATGGAGCCATGGAGGCAGCTGATGAAGCCATTGTTTATTATAACCCTGAAACATTAAAACATAAAGGACTTCCCGAGATTACCAAAGATGAGGTAAAGAATGCCTTCTCTTCAAAAAATGTAAAGGTTTACAATTCTTCAGAAAAGCTGATGAGCTATTTACGTTCTATGAATTATAATAAAGAAGTATTGTTGTTTATGACATCGGGCAATTTTGACGGCATTGATATTAATGACTTTGCAGAAGAACTGGTTGATCACTAATTAATGACCAAAACCGGGCACCTTTCTCATTAGAAAAGTCAATATGGCTGAATAAAAGCTACCTAAAAGTATAAACCCGATGAGACTTATTGTGGTCTGAAAAAATGGGCTTAAAACAAATTCACCGGTTTGTTTAACCTGTTCAATATTCATCTCTTGTTCGGTGGCAACTTCAATCTGCTTAGCCAGTTTTAAATCGAAATACGAGTAATCAATAAATGAATAATAAATAAAGACAAAAGCAGCCATCAAAATGGCATAATAAGCTGCGACTTTCATTCCGGCCTTAAAATCATCAATAAAACTTGAAGTCGATAATTTTACCCTCTTGTGTAATCGGATACCCAAGAAAATACCTGTTAAGAGGAAAAAAATGTTTCCGAAAACAGCCACTTGCCCATATTCTGTAAATTGATTGGAAGTTAGAAAGACTCCCATTTTTAACAAAATGGAAATCAAAACCATCCAAACCGCAATAGAAAATGGTGTTCTAAAGTTCATTTTAATATCTATGGCTTCAGTTATAGCCTAACCATTCATAGAAATAAGAAACTCCTCGTTGTCTTTTGTTTTAGATATTCGATCCTTAATGAAGTCCATCGCTTCTACCGGGTTCATATCGGCAATATGGTTTCTTAAAATCCACATGCGCTGAGTCACCTCTTTTCCAAGCAGTAAATCTTCTTTACGTGTTGAAGAAGAAACAATGTCAATCGCAGGATAAATACGTCTATTGGAAATCTTACGATCCAATTGCAACTCCATATTTCCTGTTCCCTTAAACTCTTCAAAAATCACCTCATCCATCTTCGAACCTGTTTCCGTCAAAGCTGTCGACAAAATGGTTAATGACCCTCCGTTTTCAATCTTTCTTGCTGCTCCGAAGAAACGTTTAGGCTTATGTAAAGCATTGGCATCTACACCGCCGGATAAAACTTTTCCGGAAGCCGGAGAAACAGTATTATAGGCTCTTGCTAGTCTTGTAATAGAATCGAGAAGTATGACAACATCGTGTCCGCATTCTGTCATTCTTTTGGCTTTCTCCAAAACAATATTGGCTACTTTAACATGACGATCAGCGGGCTCATCGAAAGTAGATGCAATGACCTCAGCATTTACACTTCGAGCCATATCCGTTACTTCTTCAGGTCGCTCATCAATTAGTAAAATCAACAAATACACCTCAGGATGATTAGCTGCTATGGAGTTTGCAATTTCTTTTAACAATGTTGTTTTACCGGTCTTTGGCTGAGACACAATGAGTCCCCTCTGCCCCTTCCCAATCGGCGTGAACAGATCAATTATCCGCGTTGATAAGGAATGATGATTACCTCCAGCCAAATCAAATTTTTCATAAGGAAATAAGGGAGTTAAATAATCAAAAGGCACTCGGTCACGAACAAAGTCCGGCTCGCGTCCGTTAATTTCTTCTACCTTAATTAATGGAAAATACTTTTCTCCTTCTCTCGGCGGTCTTACTGTTCCCCTAACCGTATCACCCGTCTTTAAACCAAACAACTTCACTTGAGATTGGGAAACATAGATATCATCCGGAGAATTCAGGTAATTATAATCACTTGATCGTAAGAAACCATAACCATCAGGCATCATTTCAAGTACACCTTCACTGCTAATAATGCCATCGAAATTAAAATTTGGCTTCTGCTGCTGATTTAGATTCTGATTATGTTGCTTTTTTTCTTGTCCTGCTTTTGGATCAGGCTTTTTATCATTTGATTCAGCCTCTTTCACTGATGACTTAGGATTTGACTCCTTCTTTTTAAAAGCTACTTTTTTCTCTTCTTTAACAGACTCATTATTTTGAGTTGCATTTTCTTTTTTTGGATAAGCCACTCTCTTTTCATCTAAAGATTCACTGCCTTTTTTAGCATCCGGTTTCTCTACTCGTCTTCTTGTTCTTTTCGGTTTTTCCTCAGTTGTATTTTCAACTTTCTTTGCCACTTTGGGTGTAATGGCTTGTTGATCAAGAATCTGAAAGATGAGATCTTCTTTTTTTAATTTTTGAAATTTTTTTATTTCTAAAGCTTTGGCTATTTCTTTTAGTTCCAGAACGGTCTTCTGGTTAAGCTGCAAAATATCGTACATGAGATATTGAAATGATAAGTAATGTTTTTAAAGAATGTAATTGCCCGAATTGAGTGATCTGATGGGCAGCTATTGAATCAATAACTTCTGCAATAATACAAAAATAAATGGACTAAGTCCCTCTTATTTTAATTTATATATGTTTTCTATAATTTCCACAACTTTCAAACCATCAAGGCTATTCGTCGTCACTTCTTTGTTGTATTTCAAGGTATCAACTACATTCTGGATGACCAGTTGATGATTTGATGCACTTCCTTTATACCTTCCATAATCATTTGGAGGAAGAGTTTCTTCCAGAGGAGGCATTTGATAATTTTCTATGTTACAATAAAGCACCTCATTCATGTATTGTCCACCTACCTTAACACTTCCCTTCTCTCCGATTATTATCAGTGAACTTTCCAGGTTTTTCTGATAAACAGAAGTCGAATAGATAATAGAACCTGCACCACCTTCCACAAAGTCAAATTGGACTATTCCAGAATCTTCAAATTCTGTAGTTTCTTGATGATTGAAATCATAAAAACGGGCAGAAATATTGGTAATGTCTCCCATTAACCAATACATCATGTCAATGAAATGACTGAACTGAGTGAACAATGTACCGCCGTCTGTTCTCAGTTTGCCTTTCCAGTAATTTTTATCTCCATGATTATAGTAATCTGCATCTCGATTCCAGAAACAATTGATCGTTGCCAAATAAATTTTACCAAGCTTTTTTTCAGTCAAAATGTTTTTTAACCACTGAGAGGGAGGGCTGTACCTGTTTTGCATGACACAAAACACTCTTCTGTTTTTCTTAAGCGAAAGATGCATTACCTCTTCCGCATCCTGTTTTGAAAGTGCAAAAGGTTTTTCAACCACGACATGACAATTCTGTTCTAAAACTGTAATCGCTTGCTCTGCATGCAAATGATTGGGAGTACAAACATTAACTACATCACAGTTTACATTTGTAGCAAAGAATTCCTCAAGAGAATAAAAAAAAGGAACTGTCGGATGATCCTCACTGAATTGATGTTTAGCACTTGGATTAGAGTCTATTCCTGCTATCAATTCTGTCTCCTTATTAAGGCTAATCATTTTAGCATGTCTCAGTCCAATTCTTCCAATACCAACAACTGCAATTCTTATCATTTAGATCAACTTTTACCTAAGCGCAATATTAAATATTAATTTACTTTTGCCAACATTGAAAAGACTATGAAAATACTTGTAACAGGTGGCGCAGGATATATAGGTTCCCATACTATCATTGCGTTACACGAAATGGGATACTCAGATGTTGTATCTGCTGATAATTACCTCAACTCTTCAGAAGTTGAATACAAGAAAATAGCTCAAATCGTTGGTAAAGAGATTGTTCATGAAAAAGTCGATCTTTCTAATAAATCGGAGTGTGAGTCTTTGTTTAAAAAGCACAAACCCAATGCTGTTATCCATTTTGCAGCATTAAAATCAGTTCCTGAGTCAGTAGATATACCCACTTTATACTATCAGAATAACCTGAACAGCTTAATTAATGTACTTGACTCTATGGACAACAATGGCTGTAATAGGCTTATTTTTTCAAGTTCTTGCGCTGTTTATGGTAACCCTGAACAATTGCCTGTCAATGAAAGTACTCCATTTGGCCATCCGGAATCTCCATATGCCCACACCAAACAAATTGGAGAAACGATGATTAGAAACTTCTGTAATGTTCATCCTGAAATTAAAGCCCTCTCTTTACGCTACTTTAATCCTGCAGGTGCCCACAAAAGCGGCTTAATTGGAGAGGTAGTTACAAAAAGACCGAACAATTTAGTGCCAATTATAGCTCAGCAAGCCATTGGAATTAGAGATACTTTTACTGTTTTTGGTTCAGACTATAATACCAAAGATGGTTCTTGTATCAGAGATTATATACATGTTTCAGACATTAGCGAAGCACATGTTCTCGGACTGGACTTTTTGGATAAAATGTCATCCAATTATGATGTTCTTAACTTAGGCAATGGTTATGGTTATACTACGCTGGAAGTAGTTCATACGTTTGAAGAATTGGAAGATGTTAAATTGAATTATAATGTAGGCCCAAGAAGAGCCGGAGATGTGGAAAGTATTTATGCCGATAATACTAAGGCTAAAGAAGTATTGGGTTGGCAGCCTCAGTATGATCTAAAATTCATTGTTAAAACAGCATGGGCCTGGCAGAAAAATGCCAAACTCTAATGGTGGTAATTTTCTCCTCTCAAAATAGTAAAGGCTCTGTACATCTGCTCTACTGCGAACAAACGAACCATTTGATGTGTTAATGTCATTTTAGAAAGGGCCAATTTCTCATTGGCTCTCGAATATACTTCTTCTGAAAAACCATAAGCTCCACCGATGCATAAAATGATCTCTTTATGCCCTGCATTCATCTTTTTTTGTAGAAACTTTGAGAAACCAAGGGAATCAAATGTTTGCCCTCTCTCATCTAATAAAATTAGATAACTACTATTCGATAACTGACTGAGAATAAGCTTCCCTTCTTCTTCCTTCTTTTGATCCCGCTCCCCCATTTTCTTCTTTGATTTCAGTTCTAAATAAGATGCCTCTACTTTGCAATAATGAGATAGGCGATCTAGATATTCATTGAACCATTCATCCACTCTTTTATCAGAGGTTTTGCCTACCATTAACAACTTTAACTTCATAAGGCAAAAAAAGGTCTTTTTTTAGGATATTTATATGCATGAAAAGCTTAAGGTCTTTCTGCTCTTTTAATCTTTTGATTTTGTCTTTATGTGCTTTTGCTCAAAATAATATTGAGTCTGCCTTTAAACTAAATGAGGCTCAACTATTAAAAAATGAGTTAGCCAATTCTATTGAACTATCGCTTCTTGAAATAGAAAACATTTTTAATAAAGAGCAGGCCATAATTGTTATTCAAGAGTTTATGAATCAGGATAAATGCCAAAACTTTCTGATTAAACATCAAAGCAAATATTCTAAGCAAAGTAAGACGCGGTTTATTATCGGGGAATACGTCGGAGAACAAAAGACATACCGCTGTCATTTTCTAATCAAAGACAATGGTGATCAGATTCAAATTATCGAACTTCGCATCGAATTACAAGATGAATAAATCGTGCTGGTTACGGAGTTAATAAAACAGGCAATAAAAGAAGACATAGAGGAGGGCGATCACACCAGTCTTGCCTGTATACCTAAAGATAAATCTCAAAAAGCTCAATTACTCGTTAAAGAGAATGGAATAATTGCAGGTATAGATATTGCAAAAGCCGTTTTCCATGAGGTGGATTCTAGTTTGACTTTTCACCCCATCTTGAAGGATGGTGATTCTATTTCTAAGGGAGATATTGCTTTTACAGTTGAAGGCAAAGCACGGTCCATTTTATCGGGTGAAAGGCTTGCACTTAACTTTATGCAAAGAATGAGCGGTATAGCAAGCCATACATTTAATCTCACTCAACAACTTGTCGGATTCAAAACAAAACTCCTGGATACACGGAAAACAACTCCTAACTTTAGATATTTTGAAAAGCTGGCAGTCAAAATAGGAGGTGGAAAAAACCATCGTTATGGTTTGTTCGATATGATTATGATTAAAGACAATCATATTGATTTTGCAGGAGGAATAGAATTTGCCATTCGCTCGACTCGGGAATATTTGAAAAAGAACAATTTGAACCTTAAAATTGAAATTGAAGCCAGAGATTTAGACGAAGTGAGAGAGATCATAAATTTAGGAGGGATTGACCGAATCATGTTGGACAATTTCAACTATGAAGATTTAAAAGCGGCAGTAAGATTGGTTAACGGCCAATTTGAAACTGAAGCTTCGGGAGGAATAACCAAGGAAACGTTAAGAAACTATGCTGAATGTGGCGTGGACTATATAAGCGTTGGGGCATTGACACATCAGATCAATAGTTTAGATTTGAGTTTAAAAGCTGTAGACCTTGCTTAAACAATTAAAAGATACTGTCATCGGCTCAAAACCTGTCATGAAAGCTTTAGCACTTTCTAAAGTGATTGTTTTACCCGGTTTTGACAAATTACCTATCTATTATGTAGCAAAATTCTTTATCATGGGTATTCAAAAGGGGCTTTTAGCAACAAAAGCTTCTTCTATGGCCTTTAAGTTTTTCCTAGCACTGTTTCCAACAATTATCTTCTTACTTACACTTATTCCTCACATACCAATTGAAAATTTTGAAGCTGAGCTATTAAGCATTTTAAAAGACTTACTGCCTCAATCGGGTTATGAGTTTACTAAAGATACGATTGTAAGTTTAGTAACTAATGCACAAGATGGTTTGTTATCTTTTGGTTTTATTTTCGCCGTTTATCTGGCTACCAATGGCATAGATGGCATGCTTGACGCTTTTAAAGAAAGCTACAATACTAAGATCAATCGCAACGTTTTTAAACAACGACTACTGTCCATTTCATTATTATTTATCTTAACCATACTTGTAATTATTGCAATAGCTTCAATCTTAATTACAGAGTATCTGGTCAATTTTATCTTAAGCAAAGGTGCTTTTGAAGCAACTTTAATATTAATCGGCAAGTGGATCATTATGGCAGCACTCTGCTTTTTTGCCATATCCTTTATTTATTATTTAGGAGGCGATAGAAGTCTACGATGGCGCTTCTTTTCTGCAGGATCAACTTTAGCAACACTAATGGTGCTTATTGTCTCCTTTGCGTTTGGTTATTATGTCGACAATTTTGCAAATTACAATAAGGTATACGGATCTATCGGAACCATTATAGTGGTCATGTTGTGGATCTACTTTAATTCCTTTGTTCTTTTAGTAGGCTTTGAATTGAATGCGAGTATTCAAAAGGCCGGATCAATTGAAAAAGCGGAAGAAAAAATAGATCAGGAAAAGCTAGCTTAGGTTCTTTCTTAACATAAGTATATGCTTATCAATAAAGGCATTTATATCCTCCGAAATTTTGAGTAAATAGCTTGCGGCACCAAGAATTATAGTAAGAATAGAGGAACGGAAAAGCGTGTCCGAATAGATGTTTTCCAGTGTAGGCAAATACCCATTAACCAATAAAGCAAATCCTAACACGCATAGCGCTTTCAGCGTATTCCAAGAGAAAGGCTGGATATTAAACTTAAGCCTTACGAATGAAAAGCGAATTAAATTAAAGATAATAATACTTAATGCAGTTGCGGTTGCTGCTCCTTCAATCTCCCATATTGGAATAAAGATATAATTGGTAACAACAGTTAGTAAACCAAGTAATAAAGCAGTCGTTGTATCAAACCGGTAATACTTTGACACACTGATAATCTGACCGTTTACTCCAAATATCATATTCACTAACTTAGATAGTGCCAGTATGGCAAATACATATTTACCGGCCTCATAACCATCTTGTTGTAAAGCAAAAAAGTTATCTATACTTGCCCACATTAAGACAAAAATGCACCCCCCCAATAAGAATTGTGTAACTGATGTTTTTTTATACAATAGCTCTATCTCATCCAAGCGTTTCATTTTCCAACTTCTCGAAACCAGAGGAAGTGCGATCCTCGCAATGGCATCTCCGGGTATAGCTATCAAAATGCACAAATAAACAGCATTGGCATAAATGGCATTAAACTGCAGCCCTAACAAGGCCGCGATCATAATTGCATCCATTTTATTAACCAAAACGGAGGATGCTCCTGAAAAGATAGAAAACGCACTGTAATTAAGATATACTTTTCTTACTCTCCTGTTAAACAATTGGGTATTGATCTTAAAGCAAAGCTCTTTCCTAAAGTGTAGATAGATAAAGAAAAGCAAAATATTTAGTAGATACGAGGCAATGAAATACACGATAAAACCATAAAAATCAATCCAATTGATGTAATACAAAAGCAATAATCCGGTCACAACCAGTCGATTGAATATACTCTTTAAAAAAACAGAGTAAGCTGTTTTTGCCCTTGATTGTAGGTAACTATCTAATACATTGTTATACATCATCAAGAAAAACAATGGAATGCAGAACCAGAAGTACTCTACAAACAATGGACTCTTTTCGATGTAAAGTGAAAGTATTTGTGCCTTGAAAATGACAATTAAAAGAGTAAATACTATAAAACCAACAAAAGGAATAAGCAGACCAATCATCAACAGTCCATTATCTCCTTTGCCTTGTTGATTAAAGAAAGGAAAAAACTTGACTAAACTTCTGTATGTTCCAAGGTGGGCAATCTGCGAAGAAAAAACAGCGACATTAAGTAAAACCTCTCTAAGTCCAAATTCTTCCTTTGTAAAAAGATGATTCATCAAAAGGGTAACGTTAATGAATCCAATGATTACACCAACATAACTTAAAAAAGAAGCAATAGAAGCTTGTTTAGAAACAATACCCAATTCTCAAAATTTTATTTGTTTAAGATCCCTAACACTATAGGTCGGATCAATATCCGACTCATTATTCTTCTTTGTAATCCAGCAACTCGATATCTGAGAATTCTTAGCCGCCAGAATGTCCATGTTCAATTTATCTCCTATAATAATGGTTTCTTCCTTCCTTAACTTAGAGTCTTCACAAATATTATCAATAAAAGACGGAGAGGGTTTTCTAACGTTCATTTCTCCGGATATATATATTTTTTCAAAATAATCCACAAGTTCAAACCGTGATAGTATTTCTTTGACATGCAAAGCGGAAAAATTATTCGTAGCTATAAATTGACGTTTACCAGCTAATTTACCTCTCTTTAAAACATCATGAACTCCCTCCTTTAAAATGGTAATGCTCAGTTCAGAAGATACATAAGCCAACTCTAGCTCTTTGTATTCACTTTGAGGTATAGAATAGTAATCGCCTATCCGATGAATAAAGTCCTCAAAACTGAACTCATAAAGTGTCCGATGCGCCTCTTTGCGCATGTTAGTTCTGATTTCATAAACTTGTGTTACAAATTCTTCTTCTGTAGCATTCTCTTGCTTGAAAAACGGAAAAATGTTGCTAATGGCACGTTTGGTATAAGTCTCGAAATCCTCTGTTATGGATACTAGAGTATCTCCAATATCATAAAGAATATTCTTATGTGATATCAGTATTTGATGATTTGATTCAATCAATTAATTCTGGTCTTTTATTGAGATAGTCTTTGACTTCATCAATTTTGATAGGAATGTTTCCCACCTTATTCACCTCAAGGTAGGATGCAATGTTTCCTAAGTAAACTGCTTCGGAAATATTACCCCCCGACAATAAAACTAAGCTAATCATGCTTAACATGGCATCACCTGCGCCCATAGGGTCTATCGCATTTTTCTCCAAAGCAGGTATAAACTCGTTTTCCAGGAAATTTTCATCCTTTCCGAACACATTAAACATTTTGTTTTTAAAGGCCAAGACGCCATTTGAGCCAAGAGTAATCACTAAGTTCTTGCTTTTTGTTTTTTTAATCAATCGAAAAGCAATGTTTGACAATCCGCTTTTTTTATCATCAAACACCATTCTAGCTTCCTTTTCTGTAGGAGTAATCAAAAATGTATCTTTATACTTCGAAATATTGCCTCCCAAAGTACTGCTAACATCAGCAATTACCTTTATATCGTTTTCGTTTGCCCAGTCAGTAATTTCTTTTCTAACCATATCGGAAACAAATCCATAAGCAAAGTCAGAAAATATAACCGCATCTAAATCTACACAGTGAGACTTAAAGTACTCTATGATTTCATTCTCCTCTTCAGCACTCAAATTAATGTTTTGAGAATTGTCAATCTTAATTAGCTTCTGATTATCTGCAATATACCTCGTTTTCTTGATGGTTGGAATGTCTTTTCTTTTGATAAAAAAGTGTTCAATTCCATTGTCATTCAAATCCTTTTCTATGTAATCAGTATCACTAGAGTTTTCATTCACAATAGATATCAGCTTGGATTTTGCTCCTAAAGTTGATAGGTGTTTTGCCACGATTCCTGCCGCTCCTATATAGTAACGACTATCCATTGGTCTTATAGATAAAATGGGAGCTTCAGCGGCTAGATCTATCACTTCAGAATGAATGTATTCATCAACAAGCACCTCTCCTATAACGGCTACTTTTTTACTTGAAAATTCTTCGATTAAACTCAAGAGGCTTTGATGGCTAATGTTATTTCTTTGACAGTATATTTCAAACACCTCGTAATCTAAGGCAAATTTCTTTTTAAAATCCTCTATCAATCGAGAGGAAGAAAAAACCACATCGCCTGAGGTAAAAAACACTTTCCCACCATAATCTTCAACTAATTTTCTTTCTTTTCCAAATACACCATCAAGTGTTTTTTCATACTCCTTCCCTTTTACATAAATGTCAGGTTGCACAAAATCCAATAGAGGCCCGGCCCAGCTATTTTCGTCTAAACAGACATAATCTACAATTTCCAGAGCAGCCATGGATTTCACCCTCAACTCCTCAGGCATATAGGGTCTATCATCTCCTTTTAAGATGTACTTATCCGGGGTAAGTGATACAATTAAAACGTCCCCAAACTTTTTCGCTTGTTCCAGATATCTGACATGCCCGGGATGTATAATATCAAAGCAGCCATGACATTGTACCACTTTTTTATTCTGACCTTTAAGAGACTTAACGGTCTCTGCCAACTCTTCCTTCGATTGTATTTTCTTTTGCTCAGGCATTGAAGAAATTTTTGATTTGCGCTATAACGTATTTAACTTGTTCATCTTCCAATTCAGGATAGACAGGCAAACTTAAAATAGATTTTACAATTTTTTCAGTGTTGCGTAAATCATGTTTTACGACATGCTTAGCTGCTTCTTGTTGATGAATTGCAATCGGATAATGCACTTTGGTATCCACGCCTTTTAATTTTAAATGTTCTTGCAGTTCATCTCGCCTTTCGGTCTGAATCACAAAAGCATGAAAAACGGGCAAATAGTCTTCAGTATAAGAAGGCACCTTCACCAGATCACTCAGTTCCCTAATGTACAAATCAGCGATTTCTCTTCTTCTTTTATTCCACTTTTCGAGATGACGCACTTTCACATTTAAAATTGCAGCTTGCATTGCATCTAATCTGGAGTTCATGCTCCAAAACTCTAACTCGTCCCTGTTTTTGAGTCCATGGTTTCTAGCTTTTAAAAGATACTCATACAAATCATCATCATTTGTGGTAATAATCCCTGCATCACCGGCTGCGGCCAAATTTTTTAATGGATGTAAGCTAAAAGAGCCGAAGGTACCCATACTGCCAACCGCTTTACCCTTGTATTGAGCACCAACTGCTTGAGCAGCATCTTCTATAACAGGAATGTTATGTTCATTGGCTATCTCCAAAATGTCATCCATATTGGCCGGTCTTCCTGTCAAGTGCACAACAATAATCGCTTTGGTTTTTTCTGTTATGGCTTCTTTTAATGCTTTGGGAGACATGTTGAAAGAGTCTTCTTCCACATCTACCAATACTGGAGTTGCTCCACATAAAGCAATAGAAGAAGCCGAAGCCAAATAAGAATGAGACACAGTAATGACTTCATGACTTGAACCTATGCCCAAAGCTCGCATAGAAAGCATTAATGAATCAGTGCCATTAGCAACACCCACGGCATACTTGGTTCCTGATATTTTCGCAAAAGTTTCTTCAAACTGCTTGACCTCATCCCCCAGAATAAACATTCCTGAATCCAAAAGTTGACTGACTTTAGACAATAACTCCTGCTTGTCTTCTTGATGCTGAAGTCCAAGATTTACATAGGGTACTTTCATTTATTGCAGTTCAATGTTTTGCATCAACTTAACGTTAAAGTAATTGTCCTTTTCAAAAGAGTCGGGAATCCATCCTTTTTCAAAAGCATCTTTTAAATCTTTTACTGCATCTTCAATGGAATGTTGTGGCACAAAACCGATTTCATTTTTGATGTACTCTGAAGATATATGATAGGATCTGTTGTCATTTGTTGGTTCAACTTTGATGTCTACTGCATCTCCAATGACATTTTTCACCATTTGAGCAATCTCTTTCACCTTAAAGTTTTCGTAACCTGCATTAAAGATTTTACCATTGATTTTTTCCTTTGGCAGGGTCAGCAACTCCAGATACAAATCAGTCATATCTTCAATGTGCAAATTCGGTCGCTTTTGCTCTCCACCAAACACTTTAATGAACCCTTTATTGATGGCAAAGTTGGTTAAGATGTTGACGGTTAAGTCCAGTCTCAATCTTGGCGAGTATCCGCATACGGTAGCAGGTCTTACGGTCACACAGGTAAAATCATCTGATGGGTAAGCAGACAATATTTTTTCACACTCGGCTTTAAAAATGGAATAATCAGTGAGTGGTTCCAAGACCATATCTTCAGTCACTTCAGGCGTATCTTTAATGCCATAGACAGAAGCTGAAGAAGCATATATAAATCGTTGTACACCTGCTGCCTTTGATAATTTAACCAAAGGCTCAAACGGATCAAGATTAATGGACTTTCCCAATTCGGGATTCAGTTCAAATGAAGGATCATTTGAAATACATGCCAAATGAATGACTGCATCTTGTCCTTCTAATGCGCTTTTTAATGCTTCTTGATCTCTTATATCTCCTTTTATCTTCTTTAGATTCGGATGACTAGGCAATTTATCTTCACCATAGATCATTAAGTCGATAACGGTGACATTATAGTCAGCTTCTAATAGCTTTGGCACTAAAACAGCACCAACATAGCCTGCTCCTCCGGTAATAAATATGTTTTTCATTGGAATGATACTTCTTTTATTCGTTTTCTTTAAATGGTGTAGGTGTCCCTTTTGCTTTTACCAAATGACTATTTTCTCTTAAGACTTTTGCAGGCACTCCAACTAAGGTAAGGTATTCTTCTTCAAAAGATTTATTAACTACAGCACCAGCACCAACAATATTATTTGCTCCAATTTTTACGTTTGGTGGAATAACTGAACCACTTCCATAAAACGAACGATCTCCTAGGGTAGTATTTCCCGCGATACTTACATTATTCGCCATGTGAACATGTTTGCCAATTTTCGATCCATGTCCTATTTTACTTCCATGTGCTATTACCGTACCTTCACCTATAATTGTATCTTCAGAAAGAGACCCCCGAACAATTGTTACATCTGTAGCTAGGTGACAATTCTTCTCAATAACAACTCCCCCAAGTTGAGCTTGTTTAACTCTATTCCCATTTTCATCCCATACCCATGCAAGACCTTCAGGACCAATTACTGAATGGCTATCAATATATGACCCACTATCTATAAAAACTTTGTCATGAACCACAACATGACTAGCAATATAAACATTGTCCTTAATTACACATTTTCCAATTACGCAGTATGGACCAATATTCACATTTTTACCTATTTGGGCTTCTTTATCGATTATTGCCATACCATCAATACCTTTCGCTTTGTTTTTCTCAAATAATCTTGTGAGCTTATAATGTACAAGTTGAGGATTGTCAACAATTATTAAGGTATTATCTGATTCGAAAGGCTTATCAGATACAATTACACTGTCTTTGATCTTTTGAACATCAAAATTTACTCCATGTGTAATATGGTAAAGTCCATTGGTAATAATTTTCTTAAAGTTAGCAGGAAATACCGATATCTCATCATTTGAGTTTATTAATGAATAATCGATATTTTGACTTTTAAGATATTGAAGAATGACCGACAGTTTCATTCTTCAAATTATTTCTTTTTGAAGAGCTTGGCAGGATTTCCATACCAAATTTCATTATCACCTACATGTGCTCTAACTTGCGAACATGCTCCAATAATTGCATTTTTCCCAATATTGAATCCGGGCATTAATGTTACGTTGGCTCCAATTAAAGTTCCATCTCCAACTTTTCCTACAGTCTTCACATCACCTTCTTCTAAATTTGGCGTATCTGTCAAAACGAAGCTATACTTGATTGTAACGTTATTCCCAATTTCAGCATTAGCTGATATTGTACATCTACTTCCAAATGATGTATGATCACCAATGATAACGTTATTTCTAATTTCACAATAAGCTGTAAACTTACAATTAGCACCGATCTTAGCTCCTTCTCTTACTATACAGAATGGCCCAATCGAGGTATTATCTCCAATTGTAACATTATCTTCAATAAGAGCAAGAGGATGGATATTTACATTCTTTCCTAGTTTGACTTTGTCCCGATTTATCATTGAAACGCATTTAAATTCACTACACCAAAAGTCCACATAAACAATGGAAAGAAGAAATGAAAATCAACTAAAAATATTTGAATTCAATGAATAAAGAATCACTTAATTTTAATGAAACTCTTTGTTGTTAAATTCTCTTCATTATTATATACTACTACAGTATATAATCCATTCTCAAAATCACTCACATCTATAGTACTATTTGACAAATGCTTAAAGGATTGATAGATAATTGTACCTTTTTTGTCAAAAATTTTAACATTAAAGGTTGACAATTCTTCTATACTGAGATTCAAAATATCCGAAGCAGGATTAGGATGAATAGAAAAATGCGTAATTGTTTCATTTTCATCTAAACTTGTGATCAAACCAGTAATTTCCCATAAGTCATTTAAAGAGTTTCCTATAGAATCCTTACCAGAGGATAGAAATGTTCTATTTCCGATTGAAAATCCTGTTGATGCGCTTCTAGATCCAGCAATGAACCCACTAACTGATCTCCAGCTATTACTTAAATAGTCAAATTCATAGTAATCAGATAAGCGATTCCCAACTCCTATTTGATGTCCACCTCCAATGATTGCTTTCTTACCTATAAGATTTACAGAAGACTGAATTCGACCAGTTCCCGGGAAACTATTATATTGAGACCACAATCCAGTATTTACATTGTAACCCCACAGATCATTAAAATTGGAGTTTCCATTATACCCCATTCCAAAGAAGACAATACTATCAATTGAAAAACATATTCCACCTTGTCTATTTCCTAAAACAAATGATGGCATTTGAGTCCAAAGTCCAGATGAAAAATTATATTTCCAAAAATCAGAAGTTGTACTGTTAGAATTTAAACCACCTGCTACATATAAATCTCCGTTATTAACCGCTGCAAAACAATTTCTTGATCCCTGTCCAGGGTAAGTGGTTTCTAGTAGCCAACTATTATTTGATGGGTTGAATTCATGTATGTCTTTAAACGATGTTGTACCATCCCAGCCCAAACCTACATATCCAAACCCTGAATTCACTACACCTATCCCTCCTGTTCTACCTGCACCAGGAACATTTGCTTTTTGAATCCAAGTATTATTCAACGTATTGTACTCCCAAACGTCATTAAATTTTGGCGAATTAGGTGTATCCAAACTTGACCCTATTGCGAGATATCCCTTTCCGTTAATGGTAAAAGAAACAGGATTAACCCTTCCTTGTCCGGAATAACTAGCTCTCTGCACCCAAGTTTGAGCAGTTAAATCAATGAAACAAAATAGAATGATTAATAGTAAAGAGGCCTTTTTCATATAATTTCTTTACAGGTAAAGGTATGAAAATTAGACCTGAATTAGATTTGATAGACTTCTACGATTGAATCAATCTTAGTTTTAAGCGACAAGGCCCCTCTATTTCTTTCTATGGCTTAAACTATGTTCATAATCATGATTGGCGATTATGTCTCTTAAATGATCAAATTCGTGGTACTCCAAACTGATGTTAGCCCCCATATTTTCTCGCCATAAAATTTTGAAACCAGGTATCCTTTCCCATAATCACCGGATGCCGGCTTCTATAAAATTGAACAGTTTTAGCATAGTACTATGATGCCTTTTGATATCTAGTTTTATTTATAACTCTATATCTAATAGCTTGTTCTATAGATAAAATTTATAGTAGAATGCAATCTTCACTTCTGCTGACGAATTCTCTTTCCAATCTAAGAATTTAGTTCTCAAAAGGACGAAACACTAATTTTATCTTTTATAGTAGCTAGACAAAGATCCATTTAATGCTTAACCAGTTTGCCCAACTGAATTATACTTTTGTTTTCAGCATTATTAACCCTTAATAGATAAATCCCACTTGGCAAATCACCAAGTGAAATTGTAACTTCATTGGAGTTTATGTTCATTTCAAGTACTTTTTCCCCATTAATATCGAATATCTCTAAATTATTACCCCCTTTTGCTAATCTTCCATTTAAAGCTACTCTAATATTTTTTGATGTGGGATTAGGATAAATACTATTTGATCCAATCTGATTAGTCTCATTCAAATCAGTTAAAAGGCCTCTAATTTCCCATAAATCATTTAAAACAGTTCCTGTAGAATCAATACCCGATGATAAGAAAGTTCTATTTCCTACAGTAAAACCTGCGCTTGTAGTTCTTGATCCTGAAATAAATCCACTTATAGCTCTCCAGCTATTAGTTATATAGTCAAACTCATAGTAATCAGAATACCTTACTCCTCCAGACCCTAATGCATTACCTCCTCCTATTATAGCTTTTTTTCCGACTATATTGACAGAAGATTGAAGTCTATCGTTTCCTGGAAAGTTTGAGTATTGAGACCATAGTCCTGAATTAACATTATAAGCCCAAATGTCATTAAAGTCTGAAACATTATTATGTCCCATACCAAAAAATATAAGACTATCTATAGAAAAGCTAATTCCTGCCTGTCTGCCACTCAATACAAAATTTGACAGTTGGGTCCATAGTCCTGTAGAGAAATTATATTTCCAAAAATCAGATACAACCGCCCCATTCAATTTACTACCTCCTCCAACAAATAATTCGTTATTAACCACTGCTGCAAAACAATTTCTTAACCCCTGTCCCGGATAGGTTGTTTCTAACAACCAGCTATTATTCATAGGGTTAAACTCAAAAATATCATTAAACATATTACTTCCATCCCAACCTAAGCCAACATAGCCAAATCCTGAATGAGAAACACCTATACAACCTGTTCTGCCTGAACCAGGTAAACTAGCCTTTTGAGTCCAAGAATTATTAGTTGTATCATATTTCCCAAACATCGTTGTACTTATTAGAAGGTGAAGAAGTAGAACTCGTACCTGTAGCAACATATCCTTTACCTGCTATTGAGAATGAAACAGGATTTACTCTTCCTTGTCCGGAATAACTAGCTCTTTGCACCCAAGTTTGAGCAGTTAAACCAATGAAACAAAATAGAGTGATTAATAGTGAAGAGGTCTTTTTCATACAATTTCTTTGCTCGTAAAGGTATGAAATTCAGACCTGAATTAAAATTGATAGACCTCTACGATTGAATCAATCTTAGTCTTAAGTGACAAGGCTTCTCGATTTCTTTCTATGGTTTTTAGACTTTGTTCATAATCATGATTAGCAATTATGTCTCTTAAATGATCAAATTCGTGGTACTCCAAACTGATGTTAGCCCCATATTTTCTCGCCATAAAGTTTTGAAACCAGGTATCCTTTCCCATAATCACCGGTATGCCGGCTTCTATAAAATTGAACAGTTTTAGCGTGGTACTATGATGCCTTTTGGCATCTAGTTTTTCGTTGGTATGGTTAAAAAATGGAATCACTCCATAATCGTATTGGTTCAACTCTTGGGTTAAGTCAGCTTGACTTACCGTATCATGCAAGTGAAAATAGTCTAATTTCTTATCGAATTCAATATAATCTATCAAATGAGATTTACGGTTGGTTGGTGTGGGATATATGTGTAAATGAATTTTTTGTTGCTCCAGCTTTTCGATCAGCCAGTGAAACTGTTGTCCACCAAAAAAGGCCTTATCCTGAAATTTTGAATACACCCCGCCGGCATACACCAAATGAATTTCATCGTTTGGTCGATGTACTTTCTTTTTGAAAACATCATTATCCACATATAGTGGAAAAAAGAGCTTTTTGGGCTTGATTGCCCCATAGTACTTTTTGGCGGTTTGCAATTCTAAACTATGAGATACAATGGTGTCAACATTTTTCAGGACGTATTCCTCCTTCTTAATGTCCTCCCTCATGTATGCAAAGGGAGAATGTAGTCCGAAATTGGTGATTTGCAAATCTTGATAATCATATAACAATTTGGCTTGCAGTTTTTTTGATCTGAAGTACTTCACCACCTCATAAGAGCTATCGTAAGGCGGGCCAAACAGGTGAAAAATATTTTTATCTGATGAATATCGTTTGACGATTGCTTTTAAATGCCATTTGTTTCGATAGAGGATGGTTTTTTGAAAGACTGCATTCGACAATTGAGGAGTAAATCTTTGTTTTTCTGCTACTAAAATGCAGTTAAAATCTGAACTTCTGCTCACCCATTTCGCCACTCTTCCAATTCTGGCATGCATAATGACACCAGAATACAGAATATTCGGAGACTCCGTATGTTCTGTTCGTGTGAAAACGTACTTGAAATAGTCAAGGGGAGTAGTAATGAGTCGCTCCAGCAACTCTTTGACTTTTTCTATCTTAATACGAATGTCAGCAACGGTCATTGTTAAAATCAATTTGAGTAGATCATCAATTACTAAGGTCTGGTTTGGTATTAATTAAAAGTTTGAGCATTCACCTTCATGAGTTGAATTTAGAGTAGATGTAATTATAATCAGCACTATTTTCATCAATTACTTTTTTTACAGTTATTTTCTCATCATCTGTTAAATATTTCTCCCATTTTTTTAATGGGTCACCTGAGGTTGAAGTACTATGAATTTTACGTTGACCTGACTTATGCTTTACCTTACTATCATCTAAACCTAAGAAGTTGTATATTTTTTGGAGATTCAATTCTGTATCATTAAGATAATCTTCGTACGATAATTTTAAATACTTGCTGTCATCCAGATGCTCTAAGTGCTCCATGATCTTCTTATTCAATCTGATCCATGCTCGTGGAATGAGCTCGAAATTATCGGGATATATTGAATTGCTTTTAATGCTTTCATTGGCCTGTATCACATTCCAACATTCTGACTCTTCATTTGGAAGTCCGTAAGATATGCCCTTTAATTGATTAATATTTTTAAAATGCATTTTCTGACTTGCCGACTGAGCATAAATATCTCTTAATAATACAATGTACTTGGCATTAGGAAACATGGCATTCAAGTAACGTACCTTATTCGATAGATGGGGCGATTTATTGAGCAAATAAAGCTTATCCCAATCGTAAAATATTCTTCCTGAACCATAAAACCGCTTTGCCGACCATCTTGCCAAATGTCTAATCGGCCGTTTCGATTCGGCGACATAGTTCGAGAAATAAGCTGTCATGTTATTAGCATATTCTTGCTTAAAGTGCTCTTCCGTACGTTCAGAACAATTTACGGAGCATGGAGCTCCCCCAATTTTTGTCCATACACCGTTCAATTCAAAGCCAACTTTTAATAACTGTGGATGCTCTGACAAAATATTTGATAACATGGTGGTACCGGAACGCATTAAACCAATCAAGAAAATAGGCTCTCTGAAGGGTTCCGGACTTGGCTCTGTAGGAACGTTTAAAAGTTTTGACCAAAATGCGCACATAAACTCAGTTTTTACAAATTATTTCCATGCTTTTTGGCTATGAAAATCGAATATCCACTTCAAGTATTTCCATTACTTAGTCAATACAGCAACAATTCTTCGTGTTAAATACTTATTGATAAAAGGGATATAAGCAATGAATTTGATGTTTAGCAATATCCGTGGCTTTAGGACAAGAATATTAAATCCAATCTTATCAACAATATCATGAAACTTCTTCTGAGTGATTTTATTCAATTCTTTGTAATGCTCAATGGCATTTAAAGTTCCTATTTTGCTTTCTTTCACTCCCTTATGTTTTACAACATTAATCAAAGTTTTATCAGAAAAAATAACCTGACACCAAGGAATATTGATATAATCCATAAGATGGCTTGCATCGTAACTCGTCCATGGTGGAAACTCTGCGCATAATTTACCTCCGGGTCTTAAAACTCTTTTACACTCTTTTAATGCCTCATTTAATATTTTAATATCAATGTGCTCTATAACATCGTTCATCATTATAATGTCAAACGAATCATCTTCGAATGGTAAGTCGGCTAAGCTTTCAACTCGGAATTGAATGTTCTTTGCCCCTTTATATTCTGCAAACTTTTTTGCTAAGGATATTCTTTTTTCGTCAATATCAACTGCAATTAATGATTTGCACCCTTTTAACGAATAAAAATAAGTTTTCCCACCGGGACCGCATCCTGCGTCTAATATGTCTTTTCCTTCAAAATCGACATAATCTTCATGAAGTTCAAAGTTTTTTGATGCCCATTTGAATTGAGCTTCGGGATATGAGAATTCACCTCCCTCACGTCCATCAAGTTTCTTTTTTGGCAAAATTGCACTAAAGAATATGCAAAGATATTCTGGTATCCTCATTAAATTGCTGTTAATAATGAAGGCTTAATAGCTCATAAAATCACTCCTTACCTTCATTTTGTTCCGTTTGCAAAAGTAGTCCTTTTGTTTTTCCTAGTATTTTAAAAAAATGAATTCCCGATCTTGCATTTTCATAAAAGATAGCTATTGATTCATCAATGCTACTTCGTTTAAGAGGCCAAAATCCTTTCTATAGTCCTAAAGATTCTATGTGTGGATTGTCCATCCCAGAATTTTGGAATTTCCCCTTTTTTAAACTTGCGCTTTGATACAATATCAATAATCAAATTGACATCTAAATCAAAAAGTTGGTTGGTGCCTATTTCTATTGTTACCGGACGTTCAGTATTGTTTCTTATCGTTAAGCAAGGCACTTGCTTAAAGGTTGTTTCCTCTTGAATACCACCACTATCTGTAATGACTAATATGGAGTTGGCAATTAGCTTTTGAAAGGCGAAATAATCTAAAGGTTCCAATCTAACTACGTTTTTAATCGAGTTAAACTGTTCAATCAGTTCAAACTCCTCCAAGCGCTTTATGGTTCTCGGATGCACCGGAAATACGACTTTATTCAATTGAGCTAAGCCGTCTAATAAGTTAATAATTTTAGACAAACCCTCTTTATTGTCAACATTTGACGGCCTGTGCATTGTTATCAGGTAATACCCCTCTTTTTTCAGCTGATTAGATTCTAAGACTCCGGATTGTTCTATTTCATCTTTAAAGGCCACAAGGGTATCAATCATGGTATTCCCTACAAAATGGATTTGTTCATCGGATTTGCCTTCGGATTTCAAGTTATCAATCCCACTTTGTTCCGTTACAAAATAATGGTCGGAAATTTCATCTGTAAGTATTCTATTGATTTCTTCAGGCATCTCCCGATCACGACTACGCAGACCACTTTCCAAATGTGCTAGCTTTATTTTTCTCTTATTGGCCACTATAGAAGCACAAAGGGTTGAGTTTACATCACCCACTGAAATCAATAAATCCGGCCGGTAATCTTCGCAGATACCATCAATTGCAATAATGATCTCTCCAATCTGCTTAGCGACTCTTGAACCCGGCACATTCAGGAAAAAGTCTGGAACAAGGTTAAATTGTTCAAAAAACACATTACTCATGTTTTTATCATAATGCTGTCCCGTATGCGCAATTTTCAACTCTATATCAGGATAAGATTCAGCAATACGCTTAAATTGGGTGACCTTAATAAAGTTGGGTCGTGTTCCTACTATTATTAATACTTTTTTCATTGTGATTTAATTAGCTCATCTAATAGTTGAGCGTATTTCAATGCCAGGTTCTTTCTTGAATACTTCTCAATTCCATTATCTTTTATTTGGTTCTTCTGATGATTTATCGAATTGTATAGATTCAAAAGCACTGACTTCAGTTTTATACCATCATCAAAATCGACCACTACACCTGCATCGCATTCTTTTATGATTTTGGCAGAATCCCCATCTGTGTTTCCTATGGCTAAAATTGGATTTTTTATGGCAAGGTACTCATACAATTTACCGGGGACTATACCCGCCATATTTGCTGCTCTATTTACAAGAAGCAATGATACATGAGCACTCTTCAATTCATTCAGTACTTCTTTATGTGGAATGGATGAAATAATCTCCACAAGATCAATAATACCGAGTTTTTCTACTGTTTCACGAACCTCCTCTACTACCGATCCAATGATCTTAATTTTAAGTTCATCAATAATGGGATGATTCTCATCTTTTAATTGCTTAAGACACTCAAATAAGAGAATGGGATTCCTGTCTTTATTTAAAGAACCTATATGAATGATTGTAAATTTTTCATTCTTCGTTGTTGTCAAATTCTTAAAGTCTCTCGGATCAAATCCATTGTGAATAACATCGATTTCTCTGTGGTAAATTTTTTGCTGTTGCTCAGCCCAAGATTTAGTTACAAACACTACTCTATCTGCGAAGTTCATCACCTTCTTTTCAAGCACCTTATGTCTCTCTAAAGAAGATGAAGTAAGATTCATATCATCAAAAAAGTCGATAAATGTCCAAGGATCTCTGTAATCGGCCACCCATGGAATATTAAGCTTATTCTTGACATTCAAAGCAATTAAATGTGTACTGTGAGGGGGACCTGTACTCACTACTGCATCTACTTTATTTTCAGACAAGTAGTTAATTAGAAATTTTGAAGCCGGCTTTATCCAAAATGCACGAGCATCCGGTATAAACAGATTTGATCTAACCCATATGGCAACTTTCTTTAAAAAAGAGGTTTTATGTTTACTTCTACCAATCCCTCCGGCGGCAACTTGCTTTAGGTAGGATTTAAACCCAAGACGCAAAAGTAAATTGTTCGGTTCCCAGATTGGATAACGTATTACTTCTATATCCCGATCAACTTCCTTTTCAAGAGAAACATCTTTGATTAAGTAGTTTGTATTTTTCGGGACAAATAAAACAGGTTGCCATTCGGTAGCATTAGCCAAATAGTTGCTCATTTTTAACCAACGCATTACTCCCCCGCCACCTGCCGGAGGCCAATAGTAACTAATTATTAGAACCTTCTTCAACTTTACCTTCTTTCAAAGTTTTAAAGCCTATTCCAATAATCAATATCAAAAAGATTGAAGAGCTAATCCAACTTGCTGCTTTTCCAACAGAATATAATTGTGGCTCAAATTTAAAAACGATAGTTCCCGAACCGGCAGAGATTGGCATTCCTCTTAAAATATAGTTGACCTTATAATAAGGTACTTCCTGATCGTTAACATAAACCTTCCAGCCATCTTTATAGTACACTTCTGAGAAAACGATAAACTGATCTCCCGATGCACTATAAGAATAAACCAATTCATTGGGAAGATAATTGTCTAAAACAATTCTATTTTGAGAACTTGTTTTAAAATTGACTTTCCCCTTATAGTCTTCGCTAGCTTGTATCACAGCCTTATTTCCCGCATCCATATCTCTAACAGTCAGTATTTCTTCATCTGCATTTTCAACAACTTTAATTGAATCAACAAACCATGCATTTCCTAAGCGATAAGGATTTTCAACGTATGCTAAACCAGCACCTTGCTTACCTTTCACAGCTCCAATTACATACTTTGTATTTAACATGTTTGTCACATTCATTCTAGGCAACAGCTGCTTAACCAATGGCTCCCCTCCTTGTAAAAAGGCTTGCTTCATTTGATAGTGCTCTATTCCTAATTTAAACGAAATCAGTTCCTGAAACTTCTTAATCTTTGCTGCATGATAACCTCCTAGATTTTTATGAAAATAAGAGGTCTCTGCGTCTTCGTCCATTTTTCTTGTCGTATTCAATACACGATAATGACTATTTCTCATTAGCTCTGTAAATTGAACACTCGTAATATCTCCCTGAGTTAAACGTTTTATTTCTTGTCGTTTCTGATTAATTGCAGATTGAATCTCATTCTGCAGTTGCGGTCTTTGTTGTAACTCTTTCTGCAAAATTGCCATGTCTATTTGACTCGGATTAAATGGTCTTAATATTGTATTTGGTTTGGTATAGTTTACAAAACGTTCATTTGAACGTTTAGAGGCACCTTGTGTTTCTTCATTATTTAAATACTGCTTATCTACAAACCACAGGTCAGACCATACTAAGAGACCAATAACTATAAGAAAATACTTTTTTTGAAGCTTATTCAACATGAAGAGATAAGCCATTGCAACAAAGCCCAAAAGATACAAAATCCTGATACCCAAATCACTTCTAAATACCTCTACTCTATAATCTACTATCTTATCAAACATAGAATGATAAAAATTCGCTCGATTAGGCTCGGCAGCAATCCATTGTTGAATTTTCGAATTCTCTTTATTTGAAATAAAATCATTAAAGATTTCAGGAAACAAATACATTAAGCAAAGTGTACCAATAAAAATAGCCGAACTGATCAATAAGCGCTTTTTGTTCTTAAGAATCTCATCCCGATTATTGATGAATTTAGTTAAAAACATTAAAGCCAATATTGGCAAAACAATCTCTACAATTACCAAAATCATGGTAACGGCTCGGAATTTATTATAAACTGGGAAGTAATCGATAAAAAATTCAGTTAAAGGCATGAAGTTCTTTCCCCATGATAATGCTAAGGTTAGGCCACCGGCAATGATTAAACCGTACTTCAATCGATCTTCAACGTAAATCAAAGCTAAGAAAGCCATAAAGCAAATTAAAATTCCAGCATAAACCGGACCCGAAGTGAAAGGCATATTGCCCCAATATGTATTTACATACCATCCCTCTTTCTGATATTTTTCAACCATGAAGTTAAAAAACTCCACATCTTCTCTTTGAATCTTTTTTATCGCTTCTTCATCACCAATAATTGCTCCTGAGGCTCCTCCTTTAAAGTCAGGCATCATCAAAGTAAAACTTTCACCTATGCCATAACTCCATTGCGTTATATAGTCTTTCTCGAGACCTGTACTTGATACCTTTTTATTGCTACTACCATCAGGTTCAATTGTAAGTTCACTAGGACTCCTAGTTGATGATTTGGAATACTCATAAGTCAATAAGGTATTGCCTATATTAGGGAGGATTCCCAACACAGCAGCTAAAACCAAGAGAGCTATTTTCTTTAAGAAATTTTGAATTTCTCCGGATTTAAAAGCAAAGACAACATCACTTAAGAATATTACCAGTAGTAAAATCATGGTATAATAGGTAATCTGGAGATGATTAGCTTGTAATTGCAAGGCCACAAATAATGCCGTAAGCAGAAACCCTATTTTTAAATTTCTCCTAGTAGTTAGCAAATAACCACCAATAATAGCAGGCATATAGGCTAATGCAAAACCTTTGGAAGTGTGACCTGCTTCAATAATTACTATGAAGTAAGAAGAAAAAGCAAATGCAATTGAACCAATTATTGCAAGCCGATAATCGATCTTCAAACACATTAATAGAATGTAGAATCCAATCATATACAACACAAGCAAGCTTACCGGATACGGTACCCACTTCCTTAAGGCCTGATGCAAGTAACTAATCAAATTACCATCAAAGTCAATAGCTGATATCTGATAGGTTGGCATACCTCCAAACATATTTCCTACCCATAATGGCGCTTCACCAAACTTATCTTTATGGCTTCGCAACTCATGAGACATCCCTTTGTGTAATTTGATATCTGCTTGCTTAATTCTATACCCCTGAAATACGGGGTAAAAATAAACTGAACTAAGACTAATAAATATTAGTAGAGCAGTGATGTGTGGTAAGTAAGATTTAATTCTTTCCATAAAATTATTCCTCTATCTCTTCAAACTCTACATAATCTCCCAATCTATCCTTTTGTTTCGAAGATTTGTTTGTTTGCATATTATCTCCATGACTTTGAGAGTGTGTTGTATGATTTGATTGAGATTTATAACTCCCGAAGGATATCCCCATCTTTTTCTGAATAAACCACTTTAAAATCCAAGGCAACACATACCTAAATATCAGTCTAAAACCATAATAGAAGACAACTATAATAAGTACAGTTCTTACCAAACTAACGATTCCAGCTTCAAATAGCATAACTATTTGCTAAGGTAAAGGTTTCTTTCCGAATAGACTTCTCTGAAGAATTTATCTTTTAAGTTATCAATAAAACGAATCGCTTCTCCGGTAGACTTCATTTCAGGACCTAACTCTTTATTCACATTAGGAAACTTGTCAAACGAAAACACAGGAATCTTAATTGCGTACCCATGTTGATATGGATTAAAATCAAAGTCTTTTAATTTTTTATCCCCTATCATCACTTTAGTTGCATAATTGACATATGGTTCACGATAGGCTTTTGCAATAAATGGAACTGTTCTTGATGCTCTGGGATTTGCCTCAATCACATATACTATTTCATCTTTTACAGCAAATTGGATATTTATTAATCCCTGAGTATTGAGGGCCACTGCGATCTTCTTCGTGTGATCTTCAATTTGCTTAAGCACATTCTCGCTTAAGTCAAACGCAGGTAGAACAGCATATGAGTCACCGGAATGAATTCCTGCAGGTTCAATATGCTCCATGATCCCAATAATACGAACTTCTTCACCATCACATATAGCATCTGCCTCAGCTTCAATTGCCCCCGATAAAAAATGATCTAACAATATTTTATTGCCCGGTAAATCCTTGAGAATATTAACCACATGCTGTTCCAGCTCAGTCTCATTGATCACTATTTTCATTCCTTGTCCACCTAAGACATATGATGGGCGCACCAACAACGGAAAGCCTATTTCACGTGACAGCTCTATAGCCTCATCAGCTGTTTCTATCGATCCGTATTTTGGGTAGGGTATGTTATGTTCCTTTAAAAGGTCCGAAAATGAGCCTCTATTTTCAGCCAAGTCCAATGCTTGATAACTTGTTCCAATAATTTTAACACCATATCGATCTAACTTCTCTGCCAACTTTAAAGCCGTCTGCCCTCCCAATTGAACGATAACCCCTTCAGGTTTTTCGTGGAGTATAATATCATAAATATGCTCCCAAAATACTGGCTCAAAATAGAGCTTATCAGCTGTATTATAATCAGTTGAAACGGTTTCAGGGTTACAATTGATCATGATGGTCTCATACCCGCATTCCTTTGCCGCTAAAATGCCATGAACACAGCAATAATCAAATTCAATCCCTTGACCAATTCGGTTTGGTCCGGAACCAAGCACAACAATCTTCTTCTTATCGGAAACTACCGACTCATTCTCTTCTTCAAAAGTACTGTAGTAATAGGGAGTTTTAGCTTCAAACTCAGCCGCACATGTATCAACGAGCTTATACACTCTTTTTACCCCTAACTCATGCCGCCTTTCAAACACCTCACTTTCAAGGCAATTAAGAAGATGAGCGATTTGTCTATCGGCATAGCCTTTTTGTTTTGCTTCTAATAAGATATCCTTAGGAAGGCTTTCCAGTTCGTAGGAACTGATTTTCTTTTCAAGTGAGATGAGCTCTTCGATTTGTTTTAAGAACCATTTATCTATCAGAGTGCATTTGTAAACTGTTGATAAAGGAATACCCAATTTAATCGCATCGTACAGATGGAACAATCTATTCCAGCTGGGATTTTTAAGACTATCCAATATCTTTTCTTGATTCGTCAATTCCTTACCATCAGCACCTAAGCCATTTCTTTTTATTTCAAGAGATTGACAGGCCTTCTGCAGAGCTTCTTGGAAAGACCGACCGATACCCATTACCTCACCAACCGACTTCATTTGAAGTCCCAATGTTTTTTCAGGGCTGTCAAATTTGTCAAAGTTCCATCTTGGAATTTTGACAATGACATAATCAAGAGTAGGCTCAAAATAGGCAGAAGTTGTTCCGGTAATTTGATTTTTTAGTTCGTCAAGGTGATAACCAATGGCCAGCTTAGCTGCAATCTTTGCAATTGGGTATCCCGTTGCCTTAGAGGCTAAAGCAGATGAGCGTGATACTCTTGGATTAATTTCTATCGCTATGATTTCCTCTTTATCATCATTACTCACTGCAAACTGCACATTACATCCACCTGCAAAATCACCTATCTCTCGCATCATCTTAATCGCCATATCACGCATCTTTTGATATGTTCGATCTGACAAAGTCATTGCCGGAGCCACGGTAATACTGTCTCCCGTATGAATCCCCATTGGATCAAAGTTCTCTATAGAGCAAATGATAATTACATTGTCATTACTATCACGAAGTAATTCCAATTCAAATTCTTTCCATCCTAACAGTGCTTTATCAATCATCACCTCATGTATGGGGGATTTATGTAGGCCCGAATCAAGTAATTTGTCAAACTTCGCGGGATCATAAACAAGTGAAGCTCCTGTTCCCCCCAAAGTAAATGATGCACGAATACATAATGGAAAACCAAACTCCTGAGCAATCTCTTTACCTTCTAAGAAAGACTTAGCTGTCTTCTGAGGTGCCATTGGAATATCTATAGTTTCCATTAAATCACGAAACTTCTGACGGTCTTCTGTTATATTAATCGCATTTATATCTACACCTATGGTTCTTACATTATGCTCCTCCCATATGCCCATATTATCACATTCAATGGCAAGATTCAAGGCCGTCTGTCCACCCATAGTAGGAAGTACAGCATCAATATCTTTATGCTCAATTAATATTTTTTCTATGGATTCAGGCTCTAAAGGTTCCAGGTATATATTATCTGCTACAACAGGGTCAGTCATTATCGTTGCAGGGTTGGAATTAATCAATGTTACTGTTATTCCTTCTTCCCTTAATGATCTTGAAGCCTGTGATCCTGAATAATCAAATTCACATGCTTGTCCGATGACTATTGGACCACTACCAATAATTAAAACGTGCTTTATAGAATTATCTCTGGGCATTTTGTTAATATTTTGGACGAAATTACTTCTTGTGAGAGGTTAATAAAAAAGAATCAAAAACTATTTATACAAAAAAAGGGACTGTTTATTAACAGCCCCTTTTATCAATAACATGAGTATCTTTTAATGATAAAGGACAAATTTCTTCGTCGCTACTTTACCATTTGCTATAAATCGAATGATATAGGTTCCATTATTCAAATCATCAAAGTTAAACTCAACTTTGTTTCTCCCTTTTGATAAAGAATTGGAATTTTGACGGATTAATTTACCTCTTATGTCATAGATTTCCATTTGTACGTTATCATTTTGCGGTAAATAAAATTCAGCAAAAGCTTGACTGCTTGCAGGATTAGGATAAAAGTCAAGTGATGAAGCAAAGGTTGCATATGATGCTTCTTTTTCCACATCATCTAAACCAACAAAATTATCGGCTTCAAAAATTCCCCTCCCATGCGTACCCGCATATATTTTATCAGGATTGATTGCATATTGCCATCCAAAACGCATTTGATCAAGTGAAAAGACAGGAACTCTTCCCATTCCATTGCTTTCTTCAGTCCACTTAACATCCGGACCTATATTAATAATTCTAGACTCTGGAATAATTGTAGTATCAGGATTAATCAACTGAACAATATATCTAACCTCACGCTGAAAGTATATAGTTGTGTCAGAAAAGACCAGCGAATCTTGCGGATAAACAATTGAATCTTGTACAATGTGATTACCGGTTATAAAAGAAACTGTATCCATAGTGCGAATCACCGTGTCTGCAGGTGTAATTGTGGTATCCGAAGAAACAGTAGTTTCAAATGGATTTTCAGTCGCAAAAAGCCCTAGCTCATTACCCACAAGCAACTTAGAAGGCGGCACACTATTATCATTTTTATCGAACAAAACATCATATGCAGGAACTTCAGGTAACCTTGAAGTTCCTATACCTTGAATATTTCGCACCGTTACCGGATCAGTCATGGCAGACTCTATCACAGCCACAAAATTTCTGTTTCCATAATTACCCAATGAAACTGCAACATAATTGGGATCGTTAGGAAAGATATCAATTCCCGTAACAGCACGTCCTGAAAACGAAGCTATTCTCCTACAATCTAACAAGTTAGCATCAGACTGAATATTGAATAGATTTGCAGATGTAGAGGCAGGAAGATCATTTGTTATTCGATCTAAATTAGTTACTCTATAAATATTACCGTTACGTGTTCCTAAAAACACAGTATTACCATCAGAGGTAAACTCCATAGTCAGAACGTCCTCTCCCGCAGCTAAACTATGTGGCACAGATTGAGGACCTGCAATACAATACCACTTTATGTTTGGTGTATTTTTTAATAGATCACGACTCATGAACACATGTCGTTGTGAAGCATCATTGGGGTTCGTACGATCTCTACCAGGCCAATTTGCAGATGCATAAATGGTTTGAGCAGAATCAATAAATTTCAAACCGTAATAAAAATCAATCTGAACATTAACAGCAGATAAACTAATTTCCGAACCATTTTTATTCAATTCAAAGCTAGCAATTCCATTTAGCCCCGGTTCACTAGCATTATCTAAATATTGATTCCAATAGTTAATGGGTGTACCATAAGTATATGAAAAGTTAGAAATAGAGTCATTCGGTCTTCTAACCGTTACGGTTAATGATGTAGTATCAACAACTAAAGTATCAAAATTAAATACCTGTGATAAAGATGTATTAGGGTCACTTAAAATAACCGTCTTTTCTGTAGATGCATTACCAACAAACAACGTATCGGTTGGAGCAAGAATCCAAAGTGTAGAATCGTCATTTAAGGAATAATTAACATCCGGTCGATTATCATTTACTTTAGACGTATCATAAGGCACAGTAGCATTAACTGTATATTGAAATTTAATTGATCGACTCAGATTACTGTTATTCGAGGTATAGGGAATAACTCTCCCTGGAGTCATCGGTGGGAGTGTTTTCTCAGTTATAGCTACATCAACAATATCTTGTGATCCCTCGTGCTTAAATGACTCCCACAACTTAGTAGTTGAATAAAAGACAGGACTACATCTTCCGGTTCCACATTGTCCAGACAAATAGGTATTCGCACTAACAATATCTGCTTGAGAAAAGTTGGAATTACCTGTTGAAGTCCCTATTCCTTGAATTCTAGCTATACCGTTAAATTGTGAACTTGCAAAACCAATTGAAGGATTAATTACTGACATTTCTGCATCAAAACCATCACCAGTTAAAACTCTAAAGGCTCCAAGATTATTATTAAATTCTAGGCCTATCGCGTGACTTCCATTATCTTGTGTCCCACCTAAAACAATATCATTCGGACCTGCAGCAATATCATAATACTGAGCCACCTTATAATTGAAGTTAAACTCACGGTAGGTTGGAGTTGTTTGTTTAAAGTCAGTCGACTTAAATATTCCACCATCAGTAGCTATGTATACTGTATTAGCATCTGATCTGTCAAAGGTTACTCGATGCTTATCTGCATGAACATAAGAACTGTTTCTAGGTTGTCCCGGCAAACCATTAAAAGTAACATCAATTTGATTCCATGAACCATTTGGCTTTGCAGGATCAACAGAACTTTGAATCCATCGATAAAGCGTAACACCTCCAACTACCACCATACCGGGATCATCTGGAGCTACAGAAATGGCATTATCCCAAAAGCCTTGACAATTGGAACCAAACATATCAAAAGAAAGAGAACTTGAGGGAGAAATTCTATCCCAAGATGCACCACCATTAGCTGATCTAAAAATTCCAAACAAGCATCCACTACCAGCAGCCATAGAGGCATACATAATATCTTCATTAGATGGAGCAATTGCTATCTCCATTCTATTCGCACCAGTGAACCGATGATTAAAGAAGCGTTGTCCATTATCATGAGAAACATATAGCTCCCCACCACTATATGAGACAATTACTTTACCGTTAGGAGTTACATCTACATCATTTGCTTGTCTCGTTAAACCGATAGGATCAGAAATTGTTGGAGGATTAGTTGATAAGTCAATTTTTCTTACACCAGTATTCATTGCAGCATAAATGATATTTGCATCATTTGGATCTGCTTCTAATTGCCCAACTGTTGCCCAAGGAATATTACCCGAAATTCTACTATTAGGAGCAATAATACTTTCAAAACCTCCATTACCTGTTAGTTTATGAACACCGGTTCCTACAAAGAAATATCCTCTATCTCCTGCTCCACCTCTCTCAAAATGACCACCTGTGCCTATATAAAATGATCCATCAATGGCTTGAGTAATGCATGAGACATTTTTTACTGAATAAGTTAAATCGTATTCATTCCAAGTCTGACCGGCATCAAAAGATTCAAATACACCACCAGCAACACCCGCTGTCAATAAGTGATTTTTATTATTTCTATCAATGATAAAGGCTCTTGTTCTACCTCCTATATTATCAGGCCCCTTAAATCTCCAATTCAATCCTAAACTTGCTTTCGACTTAGGGAGTTTATTGGCTTGATTTATGCCGGCCATTACTTCATCATAATTTATTTCTCCCGTAATTTGATTGGATTTGATCATATTTAGATAATCCAAATACCCATTGGCAGAACTTGCTACATGAGATTGCTCACTTAAGGGCACATATTTGGCTTTTTTACTTAAAGAGAAAAAAGAAAAACAAGAAACCGCAAGAATTGCAGTCATCGACAAAAGTGTAAACCTTTTGATATTCATAGACTTATAATTTAATTTTTACTACAGTAACGAGCGACAATTTACGAAACATTTTAATTTTAAAAATAAAAGCTTTAAGAATTGTTAATTCTGTATTAAGGACAACTTAAACTATTATTTTGTTGCCTGACTATTTCGTATTTTTTTGACCAAACAATATAGCGACATAAAGATTTAAAAACCAGTTTCTGTTTTCTGCAAACGCTAAAATTGGTATCTTCTCAAAATATAGGTCAGACATTAAACCGACTTCTAAAGCCTTTATACTTTCTTTCTGATTTGAGTATTCAAATTCAAAAGCCAACTTGGTAAAAATCCCAGGATATAAACGCATCTCCGAAAAGCCATTAAAAAAAGAAGCTCTACCATAGATATCTCCTTGGTCATGCTCCTCAGGATCATAACGCTTAGTAACAATATTTACAGACTGAAAATTTGAACCAACGGACTCAATCACCTGAATATTTAAATATACAGGTTTCGCCAAGCCTAAAGAAGGACCAATTTGGAACACTCTGGATATGCTTACACCTCTTATAGATTGCTTAGGCACAAAAACAGAATGATAACCGATTGATGGTCTAAGCGCGAAGAAAGAATTCATTTTTCCAAAAACATATCCCCTAACATCATCTTCAAGCTGACTTACTGTTCTTATTTCTCTTGGATGTTTTATAGATGCGAATTCAAACTCATAAGTTAATTTTTTAAATGCACCGTTATATCTGCCATACCTAAAATTCAATGAAAAGCCATTTGTATGTATACCAATACCCCCTGAATATTCATCTTTATATACAGTAGTCTTCTCCTCAAAAATGGTCTCCTGAGCATGAATTACATTCAGGTTAAAAAAGAAGATTATACATATGCCAAGGATAAACCGTCTCATAATCATACTTGAAAGCAAAGTTAAGAAACTAAACCTTTGAGTTTTGTTGTCTGATAAGTCTGTAATTTTTTCCAGACTATGGATTTAAATTAGCGCAAGGATTTATAGATAAATCAGTCTAAGTAATCTTTTACTTTTTTAGGGTTAATGGAAAGATGAGAAGAAACGAGTTTACACTTTCCGTTAATTACAACTAAGACTTGTGGAGATTCGTGACGCACATTCAAAAGAGACGCTGCTAATTGGCTCACCTGTCTTGATCGAATAACATCTATCAAATAAACTTTATAGTCGTTTGAAATTTGAGGCCAATTTTTCTCAAAGCGATTTTTTGCAATTAAACTGATTGCGCATCTATTGCTGTGCTTAAAAAAAACAAGAGGATGATCGAACGAGCCAATCTCTATTAGTTCTCGGCAGAACTCTATTGACTCTAGATTCTCCCAATTCAATCAGGAAGGATTCTGAGATGGAACTGTATTAGTTTGACTGTAGGCTGCACATCTGTGATGAGATTTGCAAGAAGAAATTAGCGTTGCAAGACAAAACATGAATACAACGGCATAAATAAACTTTTTCATCAGGGTTATTATTAGTTTCGCTAAAACAAAAGTAATCATTTGCAAATTGATGTTTTGAGTAAAAATCAATTTTGTCAACAGTTAATTATTGAAAACGCTTTGAATAAGCCTTTATTGCAATGAGTCAACTCTGTGATCTTGATAAGCTGAAATTAATAGTTAATAAGTACCCTACAATTAATTCAGAAATTTAAAGTTCAATTGAAAGTCATCTTTACTTCATCATAAAGCCCCAAGTGAAATCATTACTAACATACTTTTTAATGCTCCTGATAGTTCATTCTTTTGGGCAAATTAATGTGGAGTATCGAGGTTTAGGAGCATTTCCTTTAAGCCTGCCTAAAACAATTGATAACTGTAATGAAACAAATCAACTTGGAAATCTATTGTTGACAGATCTTTACAAAAGTGGTTACCTGTCAGCACGTGTAGACTCAATCCTATGCACAGACTCTACTGCCACACTGTATATTTTTGCAGGCGATCTCCTAAAATGGGTCAGACTTAAGCCTGGAAATATTCCTGAGTATGATATCAACGAAATTGATATTAGTAATAGACTTTTCCTTGACAGACCATTTAACAAAAAAAACCTTGCTGCTTTGTTTAAAAATATTATCCAATACTATGAAAACAAAGGTTACCCATTTGTCAGCATTGAACTTGATAGCGTCGTTCAAAAAAACAATAATAAACTACAAGCATCTTTATTACTGAAGAAAAATCAATATTACAATATTGATAGCATTGAGATTAATGGTGGTGGTATTGAAAAAGCTTATTTATTGAGACATCTCGGTATTAAAGAAGGAGAACCATATAATGAATCCAAAATATCTGATATTGATACAAGAATAAAAGAACTGCCTTTCATACAAATGTCGCACCCTTATGAAGTCCAGTTTTTTGATAATTATGTAAAAATTGTTCTGTTTGTTGAAAAGAAAAAAGCCAGTCGATTTGATGGGGTATTGGGATTATTGACCAACGAAGAAGATGGTTCTATTGAATTGACAGGTGATGTGGATCTCAATTTAATCAATTCGTTTAATCGTGGAGAAAATCTAGGGTTTAACTGGAGAAAACTAAAGGGCAATTCGCAGGATTTAAACCTTGATTTCGGAATGCCTTATTTTCTAAATTCAGCCTATGGCATTGATTTCAATTTTAAGCTCTTTAAAAGAGATACAACATTCCTTGATCTAAACGTTCGATTTGGCATCAACTATAACATAAGAAGAGCAGAGTACCTTAGACTCTTTATAGAAAACAGAAGCTCCAATCTATTGTCAAGAGAAAGTCTTATAGCAAATTCTAGCAGTACAATCCCATTTCTTGGGGATGTTCGTTCCAATTTATTTGGATTGGGTTATGAACTTAATCGTCTAAACTACAAGTTCAATCCGTCAAGTGGATTTAGGCTGTTTGGAGATATTGCAGTAGGACGTAAACGACTTTTAAAGATAAATGCTCTTGAAGAAGAAAACCCTCAAATTTATGAAGGCATCAAACTCAATACGACTCAATACAATGCAAGAAGTAGGTTAGAGAAGTTTTTTAAAATCAAGAATAGAAGTACAATCCTGATAGCAAATAAAACTGCGGTAACTTACTCTGAAAATTTATATTTTAACGAGTTATTAAGAATAGGAGGGTTAAAGACACTTAGAGGAGTCGATGAGGAGTCAATAAGCGCTTCATTTTACAGCATATCAACGTTGGAATATCGATTTCTATTGGATCAGAATTCCTTTTTTTCATTGTTTACTGATGCTGCTTTTTATGAAGCAGATTATCAAGAAAATTACTTAAGGGATACTCCTATTGGAATCGGCACGGGAGTTAGTTTTGAAACGGGATCAGGAATATTTACAATTAATTACGCCATTGGCAAGCAATTTGACGAACCTTTCGATTTACGAATTGCAAAGGTTCATTTCGGATTTATTAATTTCTTTTAATCCCTTTTAATAATTTCGCTTAAGATGAAAAGGGAACTATGGAAATAATGAGTGTGATCATATTTGCTGTTGGATTAATTTCCGGTTTTGTCGCCTCAAGACTATTAATTAAAAGAACAAATACAACCGATCGCGAACCTGATAAAATAAGACAGCTCGAGCAAGAGCTATTGAGTTATCAAAAAGATAAGGAACACCTGGAAGCCAGATTAGAGAAGGCAGTCGAAGAGTTCAAGAAACAAGAGGAAAGAGAAAAAGACTTACAGGAAGAAAAGTTAAACCTCAAAGTCGAACTTACACAACTCGAATCCAATTCAAAGTTCATTGAAGAAAAACTAAAAACTCAAAATCAAGAACTTGAAAAAATAAGAAATGAATTTAGCACGGAATTCAAGATTATGGCAAATGCCATTTTAAAGCAAAATTCTGAAGACATCTCAAAAATCCATCAAAAAGAATTAGGTGAGATTTTAAATCCCTTAAAAGAAAAAATTAAGGTGTTTGAAGACACCGTTAATAAGAAGTATGTAGATGAAACTAAAGAGCGTTCTGCTTTAAAGCAAGAGATTAAGCAATTATTAGAACTGAATCAAACCCTAAACAAACAAGCACAGAATCTAACGAATGCATTAAAAGGAGATAATAAAAAACAAGGCAATTGGGGCGAGTTGGTTCTGGAACGGATTTTAGAAAGCTCAGGACTTATAAAGGGTGAAGAATATGAAACTCAATATAGTGATCATAATGCTGACAACAAGCGAATCCAACCTGACATACTCATTAAACTACCTGATCAAAAACACATCATTATAGATTCTAAAGTCTCCTTAGTTGCCTATGATAACTTTATGAGCTCTGAAGATGAAACAGAGAAAGAGGCTGCTCTTAAAGCACATGTTCTATCCGTAAAAAATCATGTCAAACAACTTAGCGATAAAAACTACCAGTCGGGACTAAATATTAATTCTCCTGATTTCGTGCTTTTATTTATTCCAATAGAATCTTCTTTTAGTTTAGCGATTCAGGCCGATGAAAATCTTTACTCTTATGCATGGGAAAAGAAAGTAGTCATTGTGAGTCCTACTACATTATTAGCCACCTTGCGCACCATTGCTTCTGTATGGAAACATGACAAGCTAACAAAGAATGCTCAAGAGATTGCAGATAATGCAGGTAAAATGTATGCAAAGTTTGTAGGCTTTTTAGATGATATGCATAAAATTGATAGAGGAATAAACAGCACAAGAAATGCTTACGATGAAGCAATGAATAAACTGAAAACAGGCACAGGAAATTTGATTCGCAGAGCGGAGAATCTTAAAATTATGGGTGTTAAAGAAGGTCAAAAGAGCATCTCTCAAGACTTGATTGATGAAAGCCATGAATAAGTCTATTAGTTATATTGCAATAATAGTGCTTGTTGGATTCTGGGCTTGCTATCCAAGTCAAAGAACCATAGAATCTGATTACACCTATCTATATGATAAAGACCAAAAACTTTTGAAACCATCAATTAAGGTTTTCCACGAATCAGAAGACAGCTCAACAATTTACTTTAACCTCAATAGCAATGATTTGTTATTCGGCAAGTTTGATAATGATACAGCCGCCACGGGTATTGTTGGATTCAAATACAAGTTATGGAATCAAAAGCAGGCATTAATTGATTCATCTACATATACATTCTTTAATTATGGTAAAAACAATGACTCAAAGCTATTGCAGGGGGAAGTAAGAATTAAATGTCCAAGTGGAGAATCTTACCAATTGGAGCTTAGAGTTAGAGATGAGTATAAAGATTTTAATGTGGTTCATTACATTGATGTACATAAAGATCAAAATGTTAACCTACAATATTTTTTGTTCAAGTTTAATGATAGAGTCTTATGTCAAAGCTTCATACCGCGAGGCGTTAGTATTGAAATTCAGAAAAGCGATTTAATCTCAGATTCGCTATTTGTTCTGGAATCAAACAGCGAAGCAAGGAAAAAGGCTTCGCCGCCATTTGCAATGGCTAAAGTCAATGAGAAAATATTTAATGTTGAAAATCAAGACACCATTCAATTCGAGAATAATCAAGCTTTGATTTTGTTTGAAGATGAGGTTAACCGTTTCTACCCCGTTGATAAATTCTCCGAAAAAAATTATGTTTTTTGCTATTCTGAACACTATCCTGAGATAGCAAAGGTCCATGAACTAATTGAACCTCTGAGATATATAAGCACAACTAATGAGTACAACAAATTGAAAGAAGGGATTAATAAACGTAAGGAATTTGAAGCCTTTTGGATGCAATTTGCAAGAGACCAAAACCACGCTAAACGAATGATTGCGGAATATTACCAAAGAGTAGAAACAACAAATCAATTTTTTACTTCACATAAAGAGGGATGGAAAACGGACAGGGGGATCATTTATATTGTATATGGACAACCCGCACAAGTTCAAAAAAACAATGCAATAGAAACATGGCTCTATGGAGAGGAAGATAATATTCTTTCCGTTCGTTTTAACTTCCAAAAGTTAAAAACAGAATGGTCAGAAAATGACTATGAGCTAATTAGAGATGCTAATTATAAAAACAATTGGTATAGAGCAGTAGATGCTTGGAGACAAGGAAAAGTAGCTAAATGAAGAATGAAAATTACATATATGGAATGCATCCTGTAATGGAAGCAATCAAAGAACATAAGGACATCGATAAAGTTTTTATACAGTCAGACCTGAGAGGTCCTCACATTACAGAATTAAGAAAGTTGCTAAAAACTCATAAGATATCTAGTCAAAACCTGCCTCTCCAAAGGTTAAATCACTTGTATAAAAAGAATCATCAAGGTGTTGTTGCTTTTCTTTCTCCAATTGAGTTCCAACCCTACCAAGAAGTTTTAGCAAAAGTTTATGAGTCTGGAGAAACTCCGCTTTTCTTAATGCTTGACCGAGTAAGCGATGTGGGCAATTTTGGAGCAATTTGTCGAACTGCAGAGTGCAGCGGAGTTCAGGGTATCATAATTCCGGTTAAAGGTTCGGCGCAATTAAACGCTGAAGCAATAAAAAGATCCAGTGGAGCACTATTAAAAGTAAACTTATCCAGAGAAAGAGACTTGGCTATCGTTGCACAAGATTTCAAAGACTCCGGATGTCAAATCATTGTTTGTACAGAGAAGACCGAAGAATTAATTTACAAGGTAAACCTTAAGCAACCAAGTCTAATCATTATGGGGTCAGAAGAAAATGGTGTTAACAGTCATTTGATGAAAATTGCAGATCATAAAGTTAAAATCCCAATGAAGGGAACTACGGAATCTTTAAACGTATCAGTATCTGCAGGTATTATTCTCTATGAAGCTATTCGACAAAAGTTTGGATATTAATTCCTTGATAAGGAAGAATAAAGCTGTCATAATTTTATTACTCATTGGCACTGCATTAAGGTTTTATGGCTTTAATGACTGGTCATTGAGCAATGATGAGCTAGGCACAATTTACAGAGCTAGCTACAATTCCATTGGTGATGTTATTTCTCAAGGCATAATGACAGATAACCATCCCGTATTACTCGAGTTCTTTATTTATGTTTGGTTAAATCTATTTGGTAAGGCTGCATTCATATTTCGCTTTCCCTTTGTTATTCTAGGGTGTCTCTCAATGATTTATTTTTATAGACTATTAAACGATTTCTTTAATCGAAATGCAGCTTTAATCGGACTTTCCTTTTTTGTTGTCAGCCAGTTTTTTATACTTTACAGTCAAATAGGTAGAAACTATGTATTAGGCTTATTCTTAATGTTAGCCTTTGCCTATCACTTCCTAAAACTATTATTGTCAGAACGGCAAACTACTCATTTGGTAGCAAGCATTTTATACGGGATACTCTGTTTAATCTCTAATTACGTTTGTGCTTTTGGACTAGGTATATTTATGATTCTATGCCTTGGTTTTATCTCTAAGAATAATTACAAATCTTATTTGATAAGTAGTTTTTCAATTGCTATCCTCTATATCCCACACATTGAAATCACATTGGAGCATCTAAGCCACAAATCAATTGCCTGGCTTCCGGTTCCTGAGGAAGACTTTTTATTCACATTTTTAGAGTATACGTTCAACAATTCTAGCTTTTTGCTTTTCACTTTGATTGTCCTATTTATTGTTGGCTTAATCTACAAATTCAAGCTTAAATGGCTGCAAGTTGTCTTTTTGTTTTCTTTTTTAGTTCCCTATTTTACTACCTATTATTATTCCATTAAGGTAGGGCCAATTTTACAGTATTCCATCTTGATTTTCAGTATGCCCTTCTTACTCATGTTCCTTGTTTCAACACTTCCTAATACCATAAGCAAAAAAGTACTTTTTCCGATACTGATGATAATTGTAACAACCGGACTCTATGCTTTAAACTATGATTTGCAGTTTTATTCGAAAAAACGTTTTGCTGATTTCAAGGGAGTTACACAATCCATATTGAAATGGAGGAAAAAGTATGACAATACTTTTTTACACCTTTCAAACTCAAATAACCCATTGTATCTTCAGTATTATGTGCCTGAAAAAGAAGACTCCATTACATTTGATATAAAACAATTCGCGCAACCGGATTTTAACGCTAAAGCCAGAGATTTAATTTATTCAAGTAACAAGCCCTTCCTATTGATCTCGTTTGCTAATGTACCTGTTCCTCTGGATGTATACGAATTTACCAAAGACAGTTTTCCTGAAAAAGTAGAACATTTCAAAGCATTTAACAGTGAAGCCATCCTTTTAAAAAAATCAAAAGCCACAAGGTCTAGACATCTGCATAGCCTTATCTATTATGATACACTCTGGAATACAAATGGCCTAACCATGGACCGTAATTCCAATACACCAAATGCCTTTTACTCAGCAAATGGAAATGAGTATGCTGCGACCTATGAGAATGAGTTAAAAGACGTTTTCTGTCATGAGAAAGATTTTTTAACCATTTCCTTAAAACTAAAGCATGATGAAATTATTGATGATTTAAAGCTGGTTGTTAGCGTTGAGAATGATGATGGCTCAGTATATTGGCGTGCAACAGATTGCGTGAACTACTACCTTGAAAACAAATGGTACACTGTAAAACATGTTCTAGGTTATCAACCTACATTCAAAGACACTGACAGAATAAAAATTTATCTATGGAATGCTTCAAAAAAAGCATTTTACATTAGTGACTTTGAGCTCAGCATTTTTGATGATAGCGATTATCATTTTTACGACTTCTAAGATTCATGCTGTATTCCATACTTCAATTTATCATGAGAAAGAGCATAAGTTTTCATTATGCTGAGATTCAAATAGACGGACATGGACACATCCCTCTAACAGGGCCCCTGTTAATTGGTGCAACTCATCCCAACTCTTTTTTAGATGCAATAGTTATTGCCAGTTTCGTTCAAAGGCCCTTACATTTTCTTGCACGTTCAGATGTTTTCCATAGAAGGTGGTCTACTTTTATACTGAGATCATTAAACTTAATCCCTATTTACAGACTACAAGAAGGTCAGTCTCAATTAGAAAAAAATCAAAAGACTTTTGAAGAATGTCATCAGCTTTTGGAACAAGGAGAAGCCATACTGATCTTTGCAGAGGGCATAAGTCTCATTGATAAAAAAATAAGACCATTAAAAAAGGGACTACCTCGCATTGCCTTTGGTGCGGAAAGAAAAAATGACTTCAAACTGGGAACAAATATTTTACCTTTAGGAATCAATTATCAGAAAGCAAAGTGCTTTCATAATTCTTTATGGTTAAGTTTTAAGGAGCCCATTGTACTAAGTAAGTTTAGCTCTGATTATATCAAACATCCTAATACAGCCTATCAGTCTTTAAACAAAGACGTTTTCTCTGGCTTAAAGGCGGCTAGTATAGAGATAGATGAAGAAAATACATTAGAGGCCTACTTTGCCATAAACCCCTCTAGATCTTTATCAAGAGTAAAAAATTATTGTGATCAAGTTAACCAATTAGAAAACCAGGAGAAACAGCAATTGCAAAAAGCAGTTCAAAAAATACTGACCATAAAAAAGAAGCTGAAGATAAATCAATTAAATGCAGATGAAAATGCGTCACTTGGTCTTTTCTTGATATTAAAGCTTACTTACAATATCTGCTACATTAGCTTATTTCCTGCCTTGTTTTTATCTAAGCAGATAACAGAAAACTTTGTCAAACTGGATGAATTTTACGACTCTTTTAGATTAACTCTCAACACTTTATTTTCCTTGATGTGGATAATAGGTCTGACTTTAAGTTTAATGGTATTGAGTCACCCCCTATTTGTCATTACTCCTTTGATTTTATACCAATTCGGCAAATTCAATCATACCTATATTTCAATGAAAGACTCTAAGAAGTTCAGGAGCTACCTCGAAGCAAGCAAAATGAACAAGAAAGACTTCATCAGGGCAAAAAGACAGATTCTTTCCATAGAAAAAAAGAATCACCTTCTATAAGCAAAGTCGAATTAATGAGATTAAGACCAAGCAAAGACAGTCATTCTTTTATGCCGTGTTTAACTTTGAAGCACAGAACCTCAAAATAAAAATGAATAGAACAGTCATTCGATTTAGTAGCGTCTTCTTTCTATCCTTCTTTTTCTGTGCTTTTTCATGTCAGAAACAATTGGCATTTCAACCCAATACAGATAAGAATTCAAACAACAAGTACATCTTACTCTCCATTCAACTTTTAGAAAGCATAAAATCAAATGAATCAAGTAACGAATTACTAATGCATTTAAAGCGTATTAATTCAGATTCACTTGCTAAAGGCTTGAACTCAGATGATCAGAAAAAAGCATTCTGGATCAACATCTACAATGCACACATACAGCTTTTTTTATCTAAAAATCCACAGCAATTTGAAAACAGGAATGCCTTTTTTACAAAAAAAAATATTCATGTTTCTGAACATTCATTGAGTTTTGATGATATTGAACATGGAATCATTAGAAGTTCCAGATTTAAACTTGCTTTAGGTCTGGTTAAGAATCCGTTTGCTTCTGAAGAGGAAAAAAAATTTAGAACCAAAGAAACAGATGGTAGGATTCACTTTGCCTTAAATTGTGGAGCAAAGAGTTGTCCTAAAATTGCCATCTATGATGCAGAGCATTTTAATGATAAAATTGATGATGTGAGCCGTTCATTTTTAAAAGAAGTATGCCATTACGATAGTACCGAACATTTAACCACTGTGACACCCCTTTTCTCTTGGTTTAGAGGTGACTTTGGAGGTAAAGAAGGTATTTACAAGTATCTTTACACCTACGGAGTAATACCTGAAAATCGCCGTCCTGAAATTGCTTATAGTGATTACGATTGGACATTATTACTCGGAAATTATTATGAAGAATAGATTTATCCTAGTAAGTATTTTCTTTTTTTTGTCAACTTCATTTATGGCACAAAGAGTAGAGAGTAATGCTTATCAACTAATGTTAAAAGGGCTTTTAAGCAACAATGTTGAAACGATTGATGTTGATAAAGCAGCCCAGCTAAAAAATTGTTTCTTTATTGATGCACGTGAAGAAAAAGAATTCAAAGTCAGTCATATTAAAAATGCCTTTCATATTGGGTATGAGACTCCCGATTTTAATGTTTTAGATAAAATTGATAAGAACGATTCCATTATAGTGTATTGTTCTGTCGGATACAGAAGTGAGAAAATAACCCAAAAACTGAACCAGATGGGTTATAAAAACGTCTATAACTTGTATGGCGGATTATTTGAATGGGTAAATCAAGGATGGACCATTTATCAGGAAAAGTCCAAAACAAACAAAGTTCACGCCTACAATAAAGTTTGGGGAATTTGGCTGAACAAAGGAGAGAAAGTTTATGATTAAGAGGATTTTATTTTTAACGTTTTTAGGAAGCTTTAATTTAGGTTATACTCAAGAATGGGTAGACAAGATGAATGATGTTAAAGTTAACTTTTATGAAGTTCAAAAAGCATTTAATGATTACTATAAAGAAAAAGAAAAAGAAAAAGAAGGACCGGGCTACAAACAATTCAAACGCTGGGAAAATTTCATGTCGCCACGGGTATACCCGACAGGAGAAAGAATTGACGTAACAATTGCTTCTGAAGAGCTTAAAAAGTTTAGCAAGCAGACAAACAATTCTCCACAACATAAGAGTGCGAATTGGACATCTTTAGGTAAAAACTCATGGACCTCCAGAAGTTATAATCCCGGAAATGGCAGAATAAATTCAGTGAGAGTTGACCCTACCAATGCTAATACGATTTATGTTGGAACACCCGGAGGTGGTCTTTGGAAATCGATTGATGGAGGTTCTTCATGGAATGCAATGAGTGATGATCTTCCTGTATTAGGGGTCTCAGACATTGTCATTAATCCGCTTAATCCGAGTACAGTTTATATAGCAACGGGCGATGGTTTTAGTGGAGACACCTATGGAATTGGCGTTTTGGTCTCTCATGATGGAGGAAGTACTTGGAACACTACAAATCTCATTAACTATCGTTCTCAAAATGTTCTTTGCAGACGCATGGCAATGAATCCACAAGACACAAATGTTTTGATTGTTGCAACTTCTACAGGACTTTTTAAAACAAATGATGCAGGAACGAGTTGGTCTACTGTACTCAGTGGTAATGTTCGGAATGTCAAGTATAAACCCAACGATTCGAGCATTGTTTATGCTTCAACCGACCAGTTTTACAGATCAATAGATGGGGGAAACAGCTTTTCTATTGTTACAACAGGAATTTCATCTGCCGGTAGTATAAACAGAATGGAAATTGCAGTTAGCCAAGCAGCACCAAATTATGTGTACGCCATTGCAGGTAAGCAATCTGATGCCAGTTTTGAAGGCCTTTACCTTTCCATAAATTCGGGACAATCATTTGCCCGAATGTCTAACTCTCCAAATATTTTGGCAGGAGCCAGTGACGGAACGGGAACGGGTGGACAAAGTTGGTATGACTTAGCCATTGCAGTTAGCCAGATCAATGCGAATGAAGTTTACGTTGGTGGCATAAATGTTTGGAAAAGTACTAACTCAGGTCTAAACTGGACGATTATGAGCCACTGGGTTTACCCTTCAACTATTGGCTATACACATGCTGACATTCATTCTTTAGAATGGTATAATGGAAAAATATATTGTGGTTCAGATGGCGGTGTCTTTTATTCTTCTAATAGCGGGAATAATTGGAATAATATTTCAACCGGATTGAGTATCGGTCAATATTATAAAATGGCACAAACTGAACAAAATGCCAATGTACTTATGTCAGGAGCACAAGATAATGGATGCGATTATAGAGACAATACCGGCAATTGGTATCATGTTTTGGGTGGGGATGGTATGAATGTAGAAATAGACCCTACTAACTTTAATATCATCTACTACTCATGGCAAAACGGGGGTATTCAGCGTAGTTATGATGGAGGAGTTTCAAGAACGGGAATTAATGGATCGATTAGAAATCAAGAAAATGGCGCTTGGGTGACACCTTTTCAAATTGATCCCAACAATAGTCTTACTCTTTATGCCGGATTTGAGAATGTTTGGAAAACGACCAATAGAGGAACTTCTTGGACAAAGATTTCAAACTTCTCAGGTGGTGCAACCTTACGTCAACTAAAAGTCGCACCTTCTAATTCAAACGTTATTTATGTTTGTACAAATGACAATAATATTAGAAGAACGACCAATGGAGGTTCTAATTGGTCATCAATTAACACAGGTCTGCCAAACAGAGTGATAAGTGATATAGAAGTTCATCCCCTATATGAAGACTCATTGTGGATTAGTTTTAGTGGATATTTTACAGGGAGTAAAGTCTTTGTGAGTGGAAACGGAGGACAGAACTGGACAAACTTATCAACCAATATGCCTAACCTTCCGGTGAATGATTTAGCTTATGATACCTTAACAGAAGTTTTATATGCCGCTACTGATGTAGGTATTTATTATCAAGATCGAACTGTAAACCTAGGTTGGAATGCATACAATCAAGGACTTCCCAATGTGCAAGTCAACGAGATTGAAATCCACAGAAGTGCTCAAAAATTAAGAGCGGCAACCTATGGTCGTGGCATGTGGGAAGCCGATTTAATCAATAAAAATATAACAACAAGATTACAAGACAATGAATATCCGGAGGGAATTCATCTCAGTCCTAATCCCAGTAAAGGCATAGTTAATATTTCTTGGAAAAATAATTCGCCTGAGATTTTTCGCCTGTATGATCTAAGCGGGAAGTTGCTTATAGAAAAGAGGCCAAATGACCTATTATCAATTGACTTAGACCTGAGTCACCTGCCAAAAGGGCTTTACCTTTTAGAATCGATTGAAGGTCAAAGAGGACAGGTCTTTAAAGTAATCAGAGATTAAGGCCAATTATCTTTAAATATTGCCATTTAGCCCGCCTCAGTTTTATTAGCCGTTAAATTCTGCTACTTTTGACGCGTTTAACTGAAAAAATCTATTATGAAAAAACTGACTTTGCTCCTTGCGGGCTTTATACTTGCTTTTGCTCCTGTAAAAGCAGATGAAGGAATGTGGCTTCCTATGTTTGTCAAGCGACTGAACTATGCAGATATGCAGAAACATGGCTTACAACTAACAGCTGAAGAAATTTATAGTGTTAATAACTCTAGTTTAAAAGATGCTATCGTTAGACTTGGAGGAGGTTTCTGTACGGGTGAAATCATCTCAGATCAAGGTTTAATGCTAACAAACCACCACTGTGGATACGGAGTTATTCAGGAAAAAAGTTCAGAAGAACACAATTACCTGGATGATGGATTTTGGGCAATGAAAAAAGAAGATGAATTGCCTGCAGGTTTTTCGGTCTCTTTTCTTGTAAGAATGGAGGATGTATCTGAAAAGGTGAATGCGCAACTTAATGAAGAGATGAGTTTGGAAGAGCGCAATAAAGCCATTAAAATGATGTCTGACTCTTTACAAAAAGAAGCAAAAGGCGACACGGAATATGATGTGGTTGTTAAGAGCTTTTATAATGGCAATGAGTTTTACCTGTTTGTATATGAGACCTTCCCCGATGTAAGATTAGTAGGTGCTCCTCCCTCATCCGTTGGTAAGTTTGGTGGAGATACAGACAACTGGATGTGGCCAAGACATACTGGTGATTTTACTTTGTTCCGTGTTTATGCCAATAAAGACAATCAACCTGCTGCATATTCAGAAGACAATGTTCCATACAAACCCAAACATTTTCTACCTATCTCATTAAAAGGAGTTCAACAAGGCGATTTCTCTATGATTTTTGGTTATCCAGGAAGTACGGATCGTTATTTAACTTCTGCTGGAATCAATTATGAATTGGAAACAAGACAGCCCACTTATGTAAAGCTAAGAAGAGAAGTTTTAGATCTTTATGAAGAAGAAATGGCTAAAAGTGAGAAGGTAAGAATTCAATATGCTTCTAAGCATGCACGCATTTCAAACTATTGGAAGTACTTTAAAGGACAACAAGTTGGACTAAAGAAACTAAAAGTATACGATAAAAAGAAAGCCCAGGAAGATGCTTTACAAGCATGGATAAATAAAGACAGTAAACGTCAAAAGATGTATGAGGGTGTTCTTGAAGGATTTGATAAGGGATATGCTAATCTAAAGGATGTGAATAAAGCAAGGTTATATTTGATTGAAGCCATCTTTAGAATAGAGGCAGCATCTTATTCGAGACAATTTTCAGGTCTAAAAAAGGCCTTAGAAGCAGACGATGAAGAGAAGGTTAAAGCCTCTGTTGAAAAGTTAAAGAGTGGATTAGATGCGCATTACAAGGATTACAATAAAACTATAGATCGAAATGTATTTGCGGCAATGACCAGAGCTTATTATCAGGACTTGCCAAAAGACATGCAACCTGAAGAGTTTAAGGCCATGGTCAAAAAGAATAAAGAAGATTATGATGCCTGGGCTGCAAAAGCTTTCGCTAAATCGATTTTTGTAGATAAGGCAAAGACTGAAGCATTCTTAAATAACCCAAAGGCTTCTACAATAGACAAAGATCCTTTGTATCAAGTCATGAAGCACACCTACAATTACTATTTAAGTGATATACGTCCTGTAATTGTTAAAGAAAACGAAGGGCTTGCAAGATCGGAGCGTTTATTTGTGAAAGGACTTCGTGAGATGAGCCCAAACAAAATGTATGCACCTGATGCCAACTCAACGATGCGTGTGACTTATGGAAATGTTAAAGATTACGAACCAAGAGATGGTGTTCGCTACGATCATGTAACAACAGCTCAAGGTATACTTGAGAAAGAAGATCCTAATAATCCTGAATTTGTTGTACCGTCTAAACTCAAAACCTTAATTCAAAATAAGGATTATGGTCAATATGCTGATGAAAATGGAGAGCTGATCGTCAACTTTATTGCAAACAATGACATTACAGGTGGAAACTCTGGAAGTCCTATGATTAATGGTAAAGGCGAGTTAATTGGAACTGCATTTGACGGTAACTGGGAAGCCATGAGTGGAGACATCGCTTTTGAACATGAGTTACAACGGACAATCGGTGTAGATATTAGATACACCTTATTCATAATAGACAAATACGCCGGAGCCAGCCACTTGGTTAAGGAAATGAAACTAGTTAAATAAAAAGTCCTAGCGAATATGAAAAGTCCCTGCTTTCAGCAGGGACTTTTTTCGTTTATAAATGTCCAATTGAAAAAGATTTACCAATTTTAGCCTTATGACAAGCACCAACAATTATCTGCTATCTGCTAAAACAATTAGTACCGCTCTGATTCTTACATTTTCTAGTTTATCTGCTCAAGATCGACAGTTCTTTTCACAAAGGGATTTTGGAGCTTATTATCTATCTGATATCTATGCCCCCATGACCAATATTTCTATAGGTCAAACAAGCAACTCAGATGAATACAATATTCAAGAGGGGCGCGATGATGAATACATTCCAATATCGGAAATTACATTAGGCACTGACTTACCCATATTTAGATCAGAAAAAGGAAAACACTTTCTCTCCTATTCTATCCCTATCAGTTTCCAGCTGTGGTATGATGTTTTCGAACGAAAAGTAACCTCTCCGGTTCTCAACACCGACTACAGAGTAGCATTAGAGATTAATTACTTAATTCAAATCAATAAGGGTTTCATTAAGAACATTGGGATTAAATATCAACCGGCCTTCCATGAAAGTTCTCACATCGGTGATGAACTCACCATATACAGAAAAGATCAAAATCTGCCCATAACAAGGGTCAATGTTTCTTATGAAGCCACAGACCTAGCATTGGTAATAAACGATCCTTTAAGTCAACTTTCAAATAACGTTTCTGCAAAACTTGGTGCTCGCGCATTGTATTCTAAAAAAAGGGGGTGGTACTATTCTCATCCAAAGGATGCTGATGTTTCTAAGCTTCCAGAATCAAAAAAATGGATGGAACCCTATTTTCAATTGGAGATACAAAAGGCAGATGGTTTTCTTTCAACAAATAATTTAATGTTTGTCTTTTCTATGGATGCCCGCTTAAGGGTTAAGTTAGGTTATCCAAGCTACACTATAAATCAAAAGTTAAATACATTTGAAGAGCATCCAAACAATGAAGACTATTCTCCCTCTGTGAATTTAATTACGGGGTGGCAAGTCAAAGGAAGTACCAATGAACGATCTAGGTTTGGTTTTTTCTTTAGACATTATCAAGGACTTAACTTTCATGGTCAATTCCGCAATACCGATGACTTCAAGTTCACCGGAATTAGCTTAATCTATGGTTAGCCTAAAACACCAGTTTTAGAAAAATCCTCATTCTAAGAAGAATCAAGTTCATCGTTATGTGTTTGAATTCTTTTCACACTTTTTTGACATTCCATTTATCAATAAAGAAAAGCTTGAAGGGTACTTTTGAATAAACCACTTCGTATGAAATATTCTAAACGTTTTCTAATTATCCTATCTATTCTAGTCATCCACTCATGTCACGGACAGGGTAATTCAAATTCATCCCATAAAGTTCAAATTAGATCGGATAAGTCAAATGGCAATAGTTTTGCATTGAGCTACTCTGATGAAGCCCTACTCAAAGGGTTTGTGAATACAGAAGATTCTAGCAATGATCCTGCTTTACAGATAACGGATTACATCAGTAGTCTGATCCAAGATAAACAAGGTAATTTTTGGTTTGGCACTATGGGAAGAGGAGTTATTCGGTACAAGCAAAAGAATTTAGAGTATTTAAGATCAGATCAAGGCTTTGAAGCTGATGTAGTCAAGGACATTAAGGAAGCAGAAGATGGTACAATATGGTTTGCAAGCACAGAAGGACTTATTAAATACAATGCAAAGAAGTTTACAAAGTTCACCGAAAAGGATGGCTTACCCTATAAAGATATCAATTGCCTTGAGATAGATAAAAAGGGCAGGCTATGGATAGGAACTAAAAAAGGGTTATTCCAATTTGATGGTTATCAATTTACCACCATTCATCTTGAAATGGAGAATTATAAGAATAAAGCAATAATTATCAACGACCTTCATGAAGACAGGCATGGCCAAATGTGGATTGGAACTAATAATGGCGTTTATTTTTATCACCCTTCAAAAAAGGCCAAGCCTCAAAAACATCTCTTAATAGAGAGCAGCTTATCCAATACTGTTATCAATTCTATTCTAGAAGATCATCTTGGGCAAATTTGGTTAGCTACTCAAAACGAAGGTGTTTGCTATTGGGATGGTTCTGGTATTACACAGATAGAAACTGAAAGAGGACATCAAGGAAAGTGGACAGGTAGAGGTTTATTTGAAGATAGCTCAGGCAACATCTGGTTTACAATTGATGGTGTTTCCACTTACCAATACAATGGAAATACTGCAATAAAAGTATTTCAAAGGCAATCATGTATCAGTCATACACTAAGATCTGCTATGGAAGATGATATGGGAAGAATCTGGTTTGGAGGATGGCTAGGTTTGCACCGTTATGATCCTTAAGTAAGTGGGAGTCTATCAAGCCATTTCTAATTTATAACCAACCCCATGAACATTCATCAACTGAATTGATTCATCATCTTTTAACTTCTTTCTAAGCTTAGAAATGTAAGTATCTAAACTTCTTCCAACCACTACTCCATTGTCTTCCCATATTTTTTTAATGAGTTCTTCTCGTTTGACCACTTGATTGGCATTTTCAGCTAATAATGTCAATATCTCGCATTCCTTATTAGAAAGTCCTATTTCTTCAGCTTCTTTAATGAGTTTATTTTGCTCCGGATAAAAGCGAAACTTACCTATCGATTTATAACTGCTTTCTTCAATTACATTTCTTCTGTCTTTTATTTGAAAAATCAAGCCTATAACTAAAAAGAAAACACCAAAGAAAAGAAACCAATAGACAAGTGCCTGATTTGATTTTTTGACAGCAATCTCTTTAAGGAATAGCACTTTGATTTGATAACATGCTTTTGGCAATTGACGACCGGAACAGGGTACAATGTTGTTCTTTTGCATGCTATTCACTTCAAAGCTATATGCCACCTCTTTACCCTTACACTTAAGCACCTCGGCAATATAGCGTTCAGGTAACGAAGCATTTTTAAATTGTTGTTTAATCAGTGTCAACAAAGTATCAGGATTGATACCCAAGGCATTTTGAAAGGATAACTCATAAACAGAATCACTTAATTCAGTAATGGGCAGAACTAGAGAAGTGTCATCATTGGCAGCCATTAGCAATTGATGTCCTACTTCTCGAATCACCACCTTTACATGTTCCTTTTGCAAAGGTTTGTCACTATTTTGATCTTGACTTAAGAAAATAAAAAGGAATGCAATAAAGCTTGAGACACTCAGAAATAGAAAAACTCTTTTCATATGAAGTGTAAAGAACTCATTAATTCGCGAATTTTTAGGGTCTTGACACATCTTTTACATTTTTTTGACATTTCTGAAGGATTCTTTCATCTGTTTGTATCAGCAAGTAAAATTGATCAATCAAGTCATGCATTAAATCATAAAATAGCTTATCTTAGGCTGATAGCAATCGTCTTCATAAGATGAGCAGGTAAAACAAAAAACGACGACAATGGGTGAACATCATGTCGATACTACACTAAATGATGAAAAACGCTTAGAATTCATCAAACACCTCTTGGATGATATTGAGGCTTTGGAACAAATGCTTAGCGATGGATTAATTGAGAGTGGCATTACCAGAATAGGTGCTGAACAAGAGTTTTGTCTGGTTGATGAAAATTGGCGTCCGGCCAATAATTCGATTGAAATTTTAAATGAAGTAAATGATGACCATTTTACAACAGAACTTGCCAAATATAATCTCGAAATTAACTTAGACCCCATTGAACTTAAGGCTGATGCATTCAGTAAAATGGAATCTCAACTTCATGCCCTATTAAAAAAAGCAAGACAAGCAGCTCATCATTACCAAAGTAAGATTGTACTAACTGGTATACTCCCTTCTATTTCTGCTAAGGAAATAGAACTGAACTACATGACGGAGTATGATCGCTACTACGCACTAAATGACAGGCTTAAAAGTTTAAGAGGGAGTGACTTTCGTTTGCATTTATCGGGGGTTGATGAACTATCAATTCGCCACGATTCCGTGATGTTTGAAGCTTGCAACACCAGCTTTCAAATGCACTTACAGATAGATCCCTCTGATTTTATCAGTAGTTATAATTGGGCGCAGGTGATATCCGGTCCTGTCTTGGGTTTATGTGTTAATTCTCCTCTTTTACTTGGCAAGGAATTGTGGCAAGAAACAAGAATTGCTTTGTTTCAACAAAGTATTGATACGCGAAGTGTATCCTATGCCTTAAAAGACCAAAATGCCAGAGTCACGTTTGGAGATTCTTGGTTAACAGGGAATGTAACTGATATTTTTAAAAATGACATTTCTAATTATAAGATCATTCTCACTAAAGAGATTCAGGAAAATGCCTTAGAGGAATTAAAAAAGGGAATTGCCCCCAAACTAAAAGCCTTGAATCTTCACAACGGCACTATTTACAGATGGAACAGAGCTTGTTACGGAGTTGGTAATGGCAAAGCTCATCTTCGAATTGAAAACAGGTATATTCCTTCAGGACCAACTGAAATTGACGAAATGGCCAACTTTGCTTTTTGGGTAGGTCTAATGCTTGGAAGACCTAAATCGTATGATAATCTTCCTGAATTAATGGATTTTAATGATGCTAAATCCAATTTTGTGAAAGCTGCCCGATACGGCTCTGAAGCCATGTTTAATTGGATGGGCAAATCATTTTCACTTTCTGAATTAACACAAGAGCATCTATTACCCATAGCAAGAAAAGGACTGGGTAAAGCAGGTATCCTTCAGAAAGATATTGATAGATACTTAAACATTATCGAAAAGAGAATCCAAACTCATACCAGTGCCCAATGGATCATTAAGAGCTATCGCTCTTTGAAAAAGGAAATGAGGCGGGACGATGCCTTATTGGTGCTAACCAAAATGATTCATGAAAAGCAAAAAGACAATACACCAATTCATGAATGGGAAACTCAATACAAAGGCAATATTCATGAAAGAGCTACTGAAGTTCGTCACATTATGACGACACGCCTTTTAACCGCCTCGGATAAATATTCAGCAGAATTAACCCTTAAACTGATGCAATGGAACAACATTCGCCACTTGCCTGTAGTCAACTTAAATGACACCCTTGTGGGGCTTCTAACTTGGACACACATCAGTAAATTCAACCAACAAAAAGCAGATAACAATCATCAATTGATTGTGTCAGAGGTCATGGAAAAATCAGTGACAACAGTTTCTCCATCAACAAGTATACAAGATGCCATTGCCCTTATGAAGCAATATGAATTCGGTTGTCTTCCGGTAACAAAAAAAGGGCAACTTGTAGGTATCATTACCATCAAAGACGTTTTGGCATTCGATCATGACTAAGATATATTGTAAAGCGCTCCACAAAGAGTTAAACATCAAGAGAATAATAGGAGAAATTGATCAAGGACATGAAGGCCCTTGCCTAATCTTTTTTGGAGGCATCCATGGTAACGAACCAACCGGAGTATTTGCACTTCATCAGGTAATCAGCGAGTTGAATGAAAAAGGCATCCAATTAAATGGGTCACTCATTGCAATAGCAGGGAACTTATGGGCTCTTGAACGATCTGAACGTTTTCAGGAAGTAGACCTGAATCGTTTATGGACTGATGAACAAATACGAGCCATTCAGGAGAGCACTTTTAAACCAAAAAATGAAGACGAGAAACAACAATTAGAAATTTTTCAATTGATTGAAGATCTCAGATCAAAACGAAAAGGCCCCTTCTTTTTCTTTGATTTACATACCACATCCAGTCAAACCATTCCATTTTTAACTGTAAATGATAGCTTGCTAAACAGAAAATTCACAAAACAATATCCCGCACCAATTATTCTTGGAATAGAAGAATACATAGAAGGACCACTATTGAGCTATATTAATCAATTGGGATATATTTCTTTTGGTTTTGAAGCAGGTCAGCACGATGACAAAGCCTCAGTAGACAATCATAGAGCATTTATTTATCTTTCGCTTGTCTTTTCAGGAAGTATAGAACAATCGACTATTGATTTCTCACATCACTTTAATCAGCTTGGAAGCTTAACCAAAAACTTCTACGAGATTTTTTACAGGTATAAGATTAATGAGAGTGAAGACTTTCTTATGGAGCCCGGATTTACCAACTTTCAAAAGGTCAGTAAAGATCAGGTATTGGCAAAAAGCAATGGCAAATCCATAATTACAGAATGGGAGTCCAATATTTTCATGCCGCTTTATCAGTCAAAAGGAGACGATGGTTTTTTCTTGGCAAGAAAAATTCCAAAAGTGTTTTTAGCACTTTCTAAACTTCTAAGAAACATACATTTTGATAAAATACTGCCTCTTTTACCCGGTATTCAGCGCTCTAAAAACCAAAAGGACACTCTAATCCTTAATCGTAGAATTGCACGCTTATTCGTCAATGATTTTTTGCATTTACTTGGCTACAGAAGTAAAAAATTGGATGATTACCATTTAGTTATAAAAAACCGCGAAAGTGCATCAAGAAAGAAAGAGTATAAAGCAGTTTTGAGGTAAGTATCAAGACTACCAGCTCCCTCCTGCTCCACCACCTCCGAAACTACCGCCACCGAAGCCACCAAATCCACTGCCGCCTCCAAAACCGCCAAAACTACCACTACCCGAAGAAAAGTTATTGTAGTAACCACCGTGTCGTCGACTAGATGAACCCATTAACCACAAAGCAGTCCACAATCCAATATTATTTTGATGCGCATAACGCCTGGCTCTACCTACCGTTGAGGCAAAAATGAAGAAGAGAATGGCGATAATAAAAAATACAGGAAAGGCTTTGGTTTTACCTTTTGCTTTTTTGTTGTAATCTTCAGCAGAATATTCTCCTCCTGCAATTTCTATAATCCGATTGGTTGCTGCTTTAAACCCTCCGTAGTAATCCTCCTTTTTAAAAAATGGGATCATCTCCAGATCAACAATATGATTTAGCGTCAGATCAGGTAAAACACCTTCAAGACCATATCCGGAAGCAATAAATGCCTGACCTTTAGAATTTCCAATCTTCGGTTTCACAAGAATTACAACTCCATTGTCAAACTTTGCATTACCAACTCCCCATTCTTCCCCAATTTCTATTGCCAATTGAGCAATATCATATCCACACAAATCACTTAATGTGACTACAGCTATCTGTGTAGAGGTCGTATCGTTAAAGTCTCTCAGTTGTTGTTCAAGAGAACTTTCCTCTCTTTGATCTAAAACATCCGCATAGTCATTAACCAGTTTACCTCTTCTTGGTTCAGGAATACACTCATTTTTTGCAACTAAAAGATGAGTAAACCCTAGAAAGAGTATGAATAAAAGAAGTTTACTTCTCACCAAAAGAAATGTCATCTGATAATTCATTTTTATCATTGCTTTCATAAGGAAAATGCTTACCAAGTGCATGGCCTGCCATCTTTACTCCTTCTGCCAAACCCAATGCAAATTGTCCTTGCTTAAAGTAAGTTATCATGTGATCTGATATCTCATTCCAAAAGCCCTGAGGCACTTTTTGATTGATTCCCACATCACCTAAAATGGCAAACTGCTTATCTTTTAAGGCCAAGTAAAATAAAACACCATTCCTTAGTTGTGTTTGCTGCATCTCTAATTGTTCGAACACATAAGCAGCTCTATCTAAGGCATCCTCTTTACAATGATTTTCAATGTGTACCTTAATTTCTCCCGAGGTGTTCTTCTCCGCTTCCTGAATCGCTGATCGAACTAAATCCTGTTCAGCTTGAGTAAATGCATCTTTTGCCATCTTAAAACTCTACTTTTGGAGCATTTTCAGCACCTTGATCTGCTTTGAAAGTTCCGATTTCTTTAAATCCGAACATCGAAGCTAAAATAGCACCCGGAAACTTTTCAATCTTCTTGTTATAATTCCCTGTAACCTCATTATACCTTTTACGTTCAACGGAAATCCTATTTTCAGTTCCTTCTAATTGAGCCTGAAGATCCAAGAAATTTTGATTGGCCTTAAGGTCCGGATAACGTTCAAAGGTCGCAAGTAACCTTGATAAAGAAGAGCTTAACTGTGATTGCGCTGCCTGAAATCGAGCCATATTTTCCGGTGTTAATTCTTCCGCACTAATTGTCATTGAGGTTGCTTTTGAACGAGCCTCTGTCACTTCAACAAAAACAGACTTCTCAAAATCTGCATAACCTTTCACCGTACTCACAAGATTTGGTATTAAGTCAGCTCTTCTTTGATAAACCGTCTCCACATTAGACCATTGAGTTTTAGAATCTATCTTTAAACCAACAATAGAGTTATAACTGCTTACGAAAAAAACCAGCAAAACACCTATTACGGCAATTATTATAAGATTTGTCTTATTCATGTTATTTTAAATTAATTCTACACTTCTTTTGATGAATTGACTTAAGTCTTCTCCTTTCAGCAAGTTTTGAGACAATAAAGCAAGATCAGTTGCCTGTTTGGCCATCTCTTTTTGCTTCTTCTCATCCTTTTCTTTCAAAATTTTACTGATCAAGGGATGATTCGAATTCACAGCCATATTATACATTTCAGGCAGATTGCCCATGCCCATCATGCCTCCACCACCGACAGCATTCATGTCTTTCATTCTTCTCATAAATTCTGCTTGAGTAATGGTGATAGGCTGATCTTTTTCGCTCATACTTACAAAATTGACTGTAAACTGCTCTTTTGACAAGTTTCCTTCTATAATTGGCTTAAGCTTTTTCTCGTCATCTTCAGTTAATTTCGATGGAATCTCTTCATCTTTCTTTACCAATTGATCAATAGTATCACCATCTACTCTGGTGAAGGTAATGTTATTTTCAGCTTGTTCTAGTTTACCCACTAAATGAGCTGTTAGAGGGGTATCCATAACAAGTACATCATAATCTTTGTCCTTAGCAGCACTAATGTAACTGTATTGCTCATCTGGGTTTGACGTATACAAGAACACCACCTTACTGTCCTTATCTGTCTGATTGACTTCTATTTTTGTTTTGTATTCATCAAATGTGAAGTATTTGCCATCAGTATTCTTATACAAAGCAAACTTTTTAGCCTTCTCAGCAAATTTCTCATCTGAGAGTATACCGTACTCTATAAATATCTTAATGTCATCCCATTTCTCTTCAAAAGCTTTACGGTCTTTCTTGAACAATTCTTCCAACTTATCGGCAACTTTCTTACTGATGTAGTTAGAGATTTTTTTCACATTGCCGTCACTTTGTAAATATGATCTCGAAACATTTAAAGGAATGTCTGGGGAATCAATAACTCCATGTAAAAGAGTTAGAAAATCAGGTACAATTCCTTCAACAGAGTCTGTCACAAAAACCTGATTAGAATACAACTGAATTTTATCTTTCTGAACTTCAAGATTTTGCTTCAACTTAGGAAAATATAAAATTCCGGTCAAGTTGAAAGGATAATCCACATTCAGGTGAATATTGAATAAAGGATCCTGAAAGTTCATAGGGTAAAGCTCCCTGTAAAATGATTTATAGTCCTCATCTTTTAAGTCGGCTGGCTTTTTCGTCCAAGCCGGATCAGGGTTATTAATGATGTCATCTACTGTTATTTTCTTGTGAGGTTCAGTAGTTTCATTGCCATCCTTATCCTTAGTTTTTTTAGGAGTAAACTCAGGGTCATCAATCTCCTTAGTACCAAACTTAATCGGTACTGCCATAAACTTGCAGTATTTATTGAGTAGTTCTCTTATCTTATATTCGCTCAAATACTCTTTAGAATCATCTGAGATGTGCAAAACAATATCGGTACCCCTCTCCTTTCTAGAATCGTCTTCTTCTAGTATAAAATTTGGAGAACCGTCACATTCCCATTTGACTGCTTTAGCTCCTTTTTTATAAGATTTTGTAAAAATCTCAACCTTATCGGCCACCATGAATGAGGAATAGAAACCCAATCCGAAATGTCCTATTACGCTTGCTTTGTCTTTATATTTTTCAACAAATTCCTCAGCTCCCGAAAATGCAATTTGATTGATGTATTTGTCAACTTCTTCCTCAGTCATTCCTATTCCCCGATCTGAAAAAGTTAAAGTTTTTGCCTTCTCATCTACTTTGATTTCCATTTGGGTTTCTCCGAGATCACCTTTTACTTCGCCAATATTGCTTAAAGTCCTTAGCTTCTGAGTAGCATCTACGGCATTTGAAACCAATTCTCTTAAAAATATTTCTTGATCTGAGTATAAAAATTGTTTTATGATCGGAAAGATGTTTTCCGTTTGAACATTAATCTGTCCTTTTGCCATGATTTATCTAAATTTTAATTTCGTTTTGATTTGATTTGAAGAAAATCAAGGGATATGCCATAATGATATAATGACAAAATGTCCGTTTAAATAAATATTTATCATGAAAAATTGGAAAGTAGAAAACAATGTCCTTAATCGTCAAGTGGTCTTTGATGATTTAACATCCGCCATCCATTTTATCAATCGATTAGCAAAACTAGCTGAAGATGCCGCACATCATCCCGATATCAATATCAGGTATAATGTTGTTAAACTCTACCTAAGCACCCATGATAAAGGAAATACAATTACAGAGAAAGACCTTAAATTAGCCAAACAGATTAATCAACTATTAAATGAAAACTAACCTCCTTTCTTTAGTCATTGCTTTCCTTTTTTCTTTGAGTACAGTTGCTCAACTCACGGTTGAAGAATATCAACTCGAGAATGGATTTAAGGTAATATTAAATCCAGATAAAACGACAAATCAGGTTTTTGGTGCAGTTGCTGTAAACACAGGTAGTAAGAATGATCCAATGGATGCAACAGGCATGTCCCATTATCTGGAGCACCTATTATTTAAAGGAACAGATCAGTTGGGTACCTGGAATTACGAAAAAGAAAAACCGCTATTGGATTCGGTACGACATTACTATGATCAGCTTGGTAAAACTAAAAATGAAGACGAAAGAGAAGCGATCCAAAGAAAGATTAATGAATTTTCTGTCGCTGCTTCACAATATTCCATGCCAAATGAATTTGACAAACTGCTTAAAAGCATAGGTGGTTCTGGTGTTAATGCCACAACGAGCAATGATCTCACCATTTATTTCAATCAATTTCCTTCTCATCAAATCGAAAAATGGTTAAATCTATACGCCCATCGTTTTCAGAATCCGGTTTTCAGATCCTTTCAATCTGAACTAGAAGTGGTCTATGAAGAAAAAAACCGTGCTATGGATAACATGCAAAGACGACTTTTTGAAAGCTTTACAAAAGAGTTTTATAAAGGTCATCCTTATGGAGAGAAAGATAATTTGGGGACAATAGAGCATCTTAAAAATCCATCGCTCAATAAGATGTATCAATATTTTGATGATTACTACAAAGCCAATAATATGGCTTTGATTCTATGCGGTAATTTCGATATTGAAGAAGTAAAACCGATGATTCAAAAATATTTCTCTAAACTAAAATCGGGTGCAATTCCTGAAAACCATATAAAAGAACCTTTTGCAATTCAAGGTCGTCAGGTTTTTAAAACACGCTTAACTCCAGTTAAGGTCGGAATGATCGGTTTCAGAACCGTACCTCGATACCACGAAGACGAAGTCACCTTAGATGTCATTAATGCTTTATTAAAAAATGAATCCGGAACAGGGTTAATTGATGAATTGGAGAAAGAGAGTAAGTTGATGAATGCATGGGCATGGGGAGAAAGCATGGATGAAGCTGGAAATAACTTCATCATTTTTATTCCTAAGATATTGGTTCAGTCATTGAATAACGCAGAAAAACTCGTCTTAGAGCAGCTCGAGAAATTGAAAACCGGAGCATTTCCCGATGAACAATTAGAAGCTATAAAAGCCGAATTGTACAAGTCACATCAACTGGATATCGAAGATCCTTTACAAAGAGGTTACTATTTTGCTAAAATGTTTACAAATGGTCTTTCATATGAAGATTGTAAAACATATCCTCAAAAATTGGCCTCAATAGATAAAAATGACATCATGGAGGTTAGCCAAAAATACTTTAATGGAAATTATGTTTTCATGAAGTCCAAGATGGGTTTCCCTAAAAAAACGAAACTAGATAAACCCAATTACAAACCGGTAGAAGTAGATCAGAGTAAGCAGTCAGTATTTGCAAAAGCATTTGATAAAACACCAAGTTCTGCACTTGAAGCAAAATTTATTGATTTTGAAAAAGACATTCATTATGAACTACTTGATAATAAAAACTCCTTTTATTATACTAAAAACCCGATCAATGACATTTATAGTTTAGATATAAAAATACACTACGGGGAGTTTAACGACCCTAAGGTAGAAGTACTGGCCAACTGTTTCGAATTTTTACATCCTAAAGACTTAAGTCTAAAAGAGTTCAAAACAAAGTTATCAACACTTGGAACAAATTATTCTGTGGAATCAAGCGGAAATTTCTTCACCATAAAACTTGAAGGCATTGAAAGCAATTTAAATGCAAGCGTTCAATTGATGGCTCAATTAATAGAACACCCTGAACTTGATGAGAAGCATTTGAAAGCATTTAAAACGCAGTTTAGAACTTTTAGAGAAGTAGAAAAAGAAACACCAATCGAAACGGCAAGAGCTCTTGCTCAGTATGGCCTGTATGGTGATTACTCTTTGCTTAAAAAGCGTTTATCTACCAAAGATGTGAGCGCACTTAGTTGGGACGATCTGCTCTTAGTATTCGAGCAACTTGACAAGCACAAAGTCAATTTTCATTTCATCGGCAAAACAGATCAAAAAGAGATTAAAACACTTATCCTGGAAAATTTCCAACTTGAACAAAGAGTACAGTCCTCAATTCCTCACAATATTCCCATGCCTGAAATTTCCAAAAACAAGATCATGATGATCAATAACAAAAAATTATTACAAAGTCATGTCTTCTTCATTAAGCATTCAAATGGTCGAGGATTTAATGCCTTTACTCAAAAAGAATTATTTAATCAGTATTATGGTGGAGGCTTTAGTGGAGTGCTGAAACAAGAAATACGTGAATACCGTTCTTTGGCATATTCTACAAGTGGTGGTTTCAGACATAGTTTGCATCCAGACTCTAAAAATTTCTTTTTTACTTATGTCGGTACTCAAGCTGACAAAACAGCTGAAGCCATAAGTAAGACATATGAACTTATTCAGAAGCTTCCATTGAAGGATGATCGCATGGAGTTCATCAAACAAAGTGTTAAACTTAAAAATGGCGCAGAATACCCCAATTTTAGATCACTCAGTTCTACGGTTGAAAAATATAAATTACAAAAGCTGAATCAAGATCCCAATATCAAACTTTATGAAGAAATAGATAAAATAACTTTTGATGATATCATTAATTTTTATCAATCTGAGATTCAAGAAGGTCCCATATTCATCGGAATTTATGGAGACTTAAAACGATTTAAGAATAAGTTGGATATTCCTAATTCAGTATCACATACAATAGATCGAAAGGAGCTGATTGAATTTTGAGTAAAACAAGTTCAACAAATTTGTTGATATTACTATATTTATGCTTTCTTTGCAATTAGTTAGTTTGTAACATTTTTACCTTATGAAAAAAGCACTGTTATTTGTTTTAGTGTCTTGTTTAATTTCAACCAATGGTTTTACCCAAAACAAGACTAACCCATGGAGCATCGGAATCCATGCAGGTGTTCAACAGTATAATGGAGAACTTGGAAATCAGTTTTTCAATTACTTTGATCACTACAATGGTCTTGCAGGTTTTTCTGTTGGACGCTTTTTAAGCCCCAGTTTTGACTTGAGTCTTGACATTACACTTGGAGATGTTAAGTTTACAGAAGCAGAATCTGAAGACGGAAAGACCTTTGATTATGACATGCAGCAAGCAAATCTTCATTTGAAATATAATTTCTTCAAGAATGATGATGTATTGCTTCGACCTTTTCTTTTTGCCGGTTTGGGCATTTTAAGATTTGATGGAAGAAATACGGACGAAACAAATTTAGGATTGCCAACTTTAGGTGGTGGAATTAATTTTAAACTGGCAGAGCATGTAAAATTGCGTTATCAGAACACTTACATCATGTCAGACTTTGATGGTATTGATAATCAAGAAAGTGGAGGAAATGATTCATACCTACAAACAACAATTGGTGTTTATGCCACAATTTTAGGAACTCAGGATGCTGATAAGGATGGTGTTTCTGATAAGAATGACAAATGTCCCGGAACTGCACCCGGCGTAAAAGTTAATAAAGAAGGATGTCCGGTTGACAGAGATGAAGACGGAGTAATGAATGAAGAGGATAAGTGTCCTGATGTAGCTGGAAAAGTAGAGTTAGCGGGTTGTCCTGATTCTGATAATGATGGTATTGTCGACTCTGAAGATACTTGTCCAAATAAAGCAGGCACGAAAGAGATGAACGGATGTCCTGACACAGACGAAGATGGCATAGCAGATAATTTAGATAAATGTCCAGAAGAAGCCGGAACGCCAGAAAGAGAAGGTTGTCCTGAACCGGTTTCAGTAGAAAAAATGGGTAAATATGTGTATAATAAATTACCTCTTGAAAATGGTGCCTTAGTTATCTATGACGAAAATGGAGTACCAGTTGACACTGTATATACTGATGAAAATGGTGTTTTCACCTATACTCAGTTAGATCCTGATAAAAATTATACCATTAGACCTCTAGGGCTAGAAGGAGATGATGATAAAGTGGATATCTACTTGATTGATGAAGATGGCAACAGAACACATTCAACAAGAAAAAGAGAAGATGGAAGCTTTGTATTTACAAAAGCTCCTCCTATGGATAAAAAACCTGATATGGTTCAAATTCCAGATAATCTGCTTAGTAATATCATGTTTAACTCTTCAAGTTCAGCGGTAAATATCAAGTACTATAAACAACTTGATGCGCTAGCCATGATTCTTAAGAAGAATGAATCGGTAAGAATTGTTGTGGAAGGTCATGCAGATAGTTCTGGTCCTGAAGACTTCAATGAGCGATTGGCCAAAACAAGAGCCGATCGAGTGAGAGCGTACTTGTTAAAGAAAGGAGCTAAAGAAAATCAGGTTAATGCTATTGGTAAAGGCATCAAAGAACCTGCAACATCAAATGAAACTCCGGAAGGCAGAAAACAAAACAGAAGAGTTGAGTTTGAAGTAAAATAAATTTGATTTTAACAAAAAAAGGCTTTTAGGGATAACCTAAAGGCCTTTTTTTTTGTAATTTGACTTAATCGCATGATCCAATACAATCCCCGTGAATGGTTTGGCCTCATTTTTAGGTTTCACAAAAGTGATACATTTCGTAAAATGCTTTGGGTTCTTATCTGTTATGCAATATATACAGGTGTTTTAGTTTTTGCCGAATTGCATATTAAAGAACTCCAAATATTTTCTAAGGCCATCCAGATTCATTCTTTATTGGGTTTTGTAATTGGTCTTCTTCTCGTTTTTAGAACAAACTCTGCATATGATAGATGGTGGGAAGGCCGTAAACAATGGGGGGCACTTGTGAATTCATGCAGGAATATGGCCATTAAAATAAAAACGCACCTTGATCCGAAAGATGATTTCTCTTTTTTTTCAATGCATCTGAGTAATTATCCATTTGCTCTGAAGGAACATTTAAGAGAAGGTGTGGAGATATCTGAATTGAACTTTAAAGATGAAAAAGAACGTTCAGAGATCCTGAGTAAAAAGCACATTCCGAATGCCATTGCTTTGAAGCTAAATCAATTTCTATTAGATCGTTTTAAATCAGGTAAGATTACAGGTGAACAATTGATTGTACTAACTCAGGAATTGATGAGCTTAACTGATATCTTGGGAGCTTGTGAGCGAATCAAAAACACGCCCATTCCATTCTCGTATAATCTCTTTATTAAAAAATTCATCTTTATTTATACCATCACCCTTCCTTTTGGAATTGCAGAAGATTACCACTATTGGACCATTCCTATTGCGACCTTTATTTTATACATATTTGGCAGTTTAGAATTACTTGCGGAAGAAATTGAAGACCCTTTTGGTACCGACACCAGCGATTTACCAACAGACGAACTTGCCGTTAAGATAAAAGAAAATGTGGAAGAAATATTACTCTAATTTATTCATCACTCTTCTTGTTATTGCCGGATGCAAAAAGGCAAAACCTGAATACTCAGTATGGATAAAAAATCATAAAATAAATGCTTCTGACAGTTCATTTTATGCTAAGCAGTATGAATCGGTAGCGCTTCCCATTGATACCATATATCGTTCGATGCAAGGCCCATACGAGATTAAACACATAAGCCTAGATGAGAAGCAACCTGTTGTTTGGATAAGTGGATACTCTGTCAAACTGATTGATGCAAATAGTAAAAGTGTCATCTCTCCTGAATTCATGTGCCACAACAACCTAAACTATTATCAAGAAGATTTAATTCCTTGGAAAATTAAAACAAGCGGGGCAAATGATCGGATCTTTACTTTAAGTGAAGGTCAAACGGATTTGTCCTTTCCAGAAGGGTTTGGTATTCCTGTTCTTGGAAAGCAAAAATTTGAAATGGTTAGTCAGGTCCTCAATCATAATTACGATACAATAGACGTTTCAATTCAACATGTTGCCCAACTTGAAATTTCAAGAGTTCCTTTAATTCCTCTATATCAACAATCTGTTTTTGTCACTAAGCAAATAAGTGGTTCCAAAGGAGATTATGGTACTTCATTGCTCTGTATCCCTTATCATTTAGACTCATCTCGGTTAGATGGTCAGCAACCCAATCATACCTGTGAAGTTGATTATTCAGAATCAAATTACGATCCATATCAAGACAAGTACGGTAGAAAGTATACCGGACACTGGAAAATACCTTATGGAGAGGAAACTTTAACTACCGATGTGACCCAAATGTTAGACCTTCAGGAAGACACCAGAATTCATATGATAAGTGTTCACCTCCACCCTTTTGGGGAAAAACTGGAGCTATGGGATAAAACTGAAAACAAACTGCTTTACTCCGCACATGTTGAACCAAAAGACTCCTTATTAGGCTTTAAAAAGATTAATTTCTACTCTAATAAAGAAGGTATTCCGGTATTTAAGGATCATCAATATATCTTATCTAGTACATATAATTGTACAGATAGTATTGAAGAACATACAGCAATGGCAGTAATGTATCTTTATCTAAGAGATCAATAAAAAAAGGGGGAGCTTGTGCTCCCCCTTTTATTCTTAGTTTGAAAAGAATTATTATTTCTTTCCTCCTTTTTCCATCTCATCTTTCAGATTAGCCAATGCATCTAAATCTCCAAGAGTCGTTTTCTCTTGTTTATCATTCATAGACTTAATTGCTTTAGCTGTCGCTTTTTGATGAGCTTTTGCTTGTTTACGTTTGTTATCTCTTTCCTCTTCTTCTATTTCTTTATGAATCTGAGTGTGAGAAACTGTAATCTTCTTCGCATTCTTATTGAACTCCATGATCTTGAAGTCTGCTTCCTCATCTTTTGCCAATAAAGAACCGTCTTCTTTAGCCAAATTTCGCTTAGTTGCAAAAGCTTCTACACCATAAGGCATAATAACCATAGCTCCTTTAGCATTTGATTCTGAGACAGTACCTTTATGAATACTACCAATTTCAAATACGGTTTCAAAAGTCTCCCATGGATTCTCTTCCAATTGCTTATAACCTAAGCTTAACCTTCTGTTATCTTTATCAATTTCTAAAATGACAATTTCCATCTCTTCACCTACAGAGGTTACTTCTTTTGGATGGTTAATCTTTTTAGACCATGATAAATCTGAAATGTGAACCAAGCCATCTATTCCATCTTCCAACTCAACAAAGACGCCAAAATCAGAAATATTTGTCACTTTACCTTTATGCTTAGAATCAACAGGATAACGTTCTTGAACACCTTCCCATGGATCTTTGGTTAATTGCTTAACACCGAGAGACATTTTTCTTTCTTCTCTATCAAGGGTTAGAATTTCAGCCTCTACCTCATCACCAACTTTAAAGAAAGCCTGTGCAGGTTGTAAATGATTAGACCAAGAAATTTCAGAAACGTGAATCAAGCCTTCAACTCCAGGTTGAATTTCAACAAAAGCACCGTAGTCAGCTACCACAACCACTTTTCCTTTTACTTTATCACCAACTTGTAATTTTTCGTCTAATTTCTCCCATGGATGACCTTCTAATTGCTTCATACCTAAAGCAATTCTCTTCTTCTCATCGTCAAAATCAAGAATTACAACTTTTACTTTTTGATCCAACTCTACAACCTCTTCCGGGTGATTAACTCTACCCCAAGACAAGTCTGTAATGTGAACTAAACCATCTACTCCACCAAGATCGATGAAAATACCATAAGAAGTAATGTTTTTGACAGTTCCTTCCAATACTTGACCTTTCTCCAGTTGAGATATGATTTCTTTCTTTTGTTCTTCAAGTTCTGCTTCAATCAACGCTTTGTGAGAAACAACGACATTTTTAAACTCTTTGTTGATCTTAACAACCTTAAATTCCATTGTCTTATCAACATAGATATCGTAGTCTCTAATAGGCTTAACATCAATTTGCGAACCGGGCAAGAATGCTTCGATACCGAATACGTCTACAATCAAACCACCTTTAGTTCTGCACTTAACGTGTCCCTTAATAACTTCTTGCGTATTTAATGCCTCGTTAACTCTTTCCCAAGCTCTTAATGCTCTTGCTTTTCTATGAGAGAGAATCAACTGGCCGTTCTTATCTTCTTGACTCTCAATAAAAACTTCAACCTTATCTCCTACTTTAAGATCTGTTTTATATCTCAGTTCAGACTTTGAAATTACACCGTCTGATTTATAGCCAATATTTACAACAACTTCTCTTGAAGTAATACTAACAACTTCGCCGTCAATAACATCCTGCTCATTAATAGAAGTCAATGTATCATTATACATCGCTTCCATTTCTTTCTGTTGATCTTCAGCGTATTTGTCATCGTATTTCCCAATAGCATTCCAATCGAAGTTAGTTCGGAAACTCTCAAGCTCAGCTAATCTCTCTTCTTTTGTTTTTGGGCTTTCCGTTTCCTCTTCAGAAGATACAATCTTTTCTTTTGCATCTTCATTCTTAACAATTGCAATGCGCTCCTTTTTTGGTTTTGCAACTTCTTTTACAGCTTCTGCTTCAGAAGTTTCTTCATCCAATTGTTTAGTGCTGACTTTTTTCTCAACTTTTTTTGGTGCCTTATTCTTAGGCTCTTCTTTTTTCGTTGCTTTTGGAGTCGATTTCCTTTTTTCTGCTGTCGGTTTAGCAGCTTTTTTCTCAGGAGCTGTTTTTTTCTCCTCTTTTTCTGCAGCGTTTGCTGCTTTTTCTTTAGATTCAGCCATTAATTGACCTCTTTTGTATTTCGTTTTTGAATCGGTATGAAAACGAAAGTGATTTAAAATTTCCCGATATACCGATGATCAGGCTACTTTTTTTGAGGGCGCAAATATACAAAAAATAAGTATCAACTATTTAAGCAATAAGTCCATAAAAATCTTTTCCATCCGGTAAACTTCATTGCTTAATTTTGGTTTATCTTAAGCTTATGAAATCATTTGACATTCCCACTTTCTATCGAAGCTCTTTTATATCCACTATAAAAAATGCGCGTAAAGTTGAAGATCCCAGAAAGAAAGATTATACACCTAGTATAATTGATTTTGGGCCTGTCCAGTTCATTATTGCTCGTCATTTTGGATTTTGTTATGGTGTTGAAAATGCAATTGAAAGAGCCTATAATGCCGTTGAAGAAAACCCGGGTAAAAGAATCTTTTTGCTAAGTCAAATGATTCATAATCCAACAGTAAATGCTGACCTGGAAGCTAAAGGGATTGAATTTATCATGGATACGGAGGGACAACAATTTATTGACTGGGAAGAATTAAGTGCAGATGATATTGTCTTGATTCCGGCTTTTGGAACAACCTTGGAAATAGAAAACAAACTCAAGAATAAAAACATTGAGATTCAGAAGTATGACACCACTTGTCCTTTTGTTACCAAAGTTTGGAAACAATCAGAAAAACTAGGAAAACAAGATTATACTGTCATTATACATGGAAAACATAAACATGAAGAAACCAGAGCTACCTTCTCTCATAGTAAGGCCTATGCGGCTTCTGTCGTAGTTAAAGACATGAAAGAAGCCATCGCATTGGGTGCTTATATAAAAGGAGATAAAGATATTGAGGAATTTGAGGCAGAGTTTGGCGCATACTGTTCTGAAGGTTTTGATCCTCAAGAACATCTAAAAAGGGTAGGTGTTGTTAACCAGACCACAATGCTTGCCTCAGAAACACAAGCCATTGCTGATTATTTTAAGCAACTGATGCTAGATAAATATGGAGAAGATGAACTTAGGTCACATTTTGCGGATACCAGAGACACGCTTTGCTATGCCACAAATGATAATCAACAAGCGACTTATGGTTTATTAGAAAGTGATGCCGATTTAGCTATTGTTGTTGGTGGATACAATAGTTCTAACACCTCCCACTTAGTAGAACTTTGTGAAGAGAAGCTACCGACCTATTTCATTTCAGGAGCAAATGAAATCTTAAATGAAACAGAAATTCGTCATTTTGATTTCAGAAATAAAAGTCTCAATGTCAAGTCGGGTTTCTTAGAAAAGAAGAATCCCACTAAAATTATACTTACTTCCGGTGCATCCTGCCCGGACGCAATTGTTGATGAAGTTCTCCAGAAAATCTTATCCTATTTTCCAAATGCGAAGAGTATAGAAGAAATATTAACTTTATTCCAATAACAATAAAGTATGAAGTATACCTTAGAAATTACAATTAACCAACCCAGAGAAAAAGTAATTGCACTTTTCGACAGTGAAGAAAATCTCTACAAATGGCAGGAGGGGTTACAAAACGTTAATCACATTTCAGGAAATAAAGGGGAAGTTGGCTCAAAAAGTGAAATGCATTTTTTAATGGGTAAAAGAGAAGTAAAGATGATTGAAACCATTACTCATCGAAATTTACCTGAAGAATTTCATGGCACCTATGATGCTGGAAATGTCTTTAACATTCAAAAAAATTACTTCAAGAAAGTAGATGATGATACCACTAAATGGATTTCAGAGGCAGAATTTCAGTTTAAAGGCTTCTCAAAATTAATTTTCCCCTTAATGAAAGGCGCATTTAAAAAACAATCTTACAAGTATCTTGAGAACTTTAAAAAATTTGCCGAAAGTCAATAATTAAGATACTCGCTCTTCAACCCACTTTATTACCTTTTCTAACTGTTCTTCTTGATTCAAGTCTGAGTTATCTAAAACGATGGCATCATTCGCTTGTCTTAGGGGATTTTCTTTCCTGTGAGTATCATTATAATCCCGCTTTTCCAGATTCTTTCTTACTTCCTCCAAACTAAGTTCTTGCCCCTTGCTTTTTAATTCTTCATATCGTCTTTTAGCCCGAATCTCCGGATCTGCAGTCATGAATATTTTTAATTCAGCATCGGGAAAAACGACTGTACCAATATCTCGCCCATCAACAACTATCTTCTTTTGAGCTCCCGATTTCCGCTGCAGACTCACCATGTGTTTTCTTACCGTTGCAACCTGACTCACTTGACTTACGGCTTCAGAAACAGCTTTACCTCTAATGATTTGTTCAACATTCTCTCCATTAAGGTAAGTTGACTGCCCATTTTGAAAGTTCCCTTTAAAGGAAATGTTGATTTGATCAATGATTTGATCTAAATCTGTTTCAGATAATTGTGAAGGCTCAATTTTTTCATTCAAAAAATACAAAGTGACTGCCCTATACATTGCACCTGTATCCATATAGGCGTATCCTAATTTCTCAGCCAATGCCTTTGCTAAGGTACTTTTACCACATGAAGAATAGCCATCAATGGCAATAATTATCGGCCTCATGCCGCTAATTTAATTGATAAAATCTGTTAGGCGTGTAGAAATAGAAAAAGTATTTGTAGAACCTGCCTGATGATAGGCTGCTCTGGCATATGACAGGTGAAATTTAGAAATGCGCATTCCAAAACCCCAGCTGATACCGACGGTACCTAACTTCTCATCTATTCTAAGCTCGGTTCTCCTCAAATAATTGTAGCCAAAACGCACATTGAAGTTATCCGTAACGAGGAACTCCGCATTAAAGATTAAATGACGAGCAACATTTTCAAGAAAGCCATCCTCGTTTTTTTCTCGGTCATTCTCAGAATCATCATCTAAAATGCTTTCTGTTTCTACCTCTTGAGCAGGGTTTTCATAGGTCAATTTACCTTGCTGTAGGTTTTGAGCAATTAAGGACAGGCGCAAGGGAACTTTAGACAAACGTTTTGATATCCCCATTTGGATTTCAAACGGTAAGTCTTCTTGATTATCATCCCGATAGGTGGTCAATTGTCTACCAAAGTTTTTGGCAAGTAAAGACATTGTAAGTAACCTTCTTTCAGAATAATAAGTCAATCCAAGATCAGCAGCTATTCCAACTGAGTTGTAATCGTAAAAATTTGAAAATATTGGCTTTAAATTAACTCCGGCTGAAAAATTGCTATCTAATTGTCGTCCATATCCTAATATGAATGCATATTCTCCTGCTGTAAACGTGCCAATTTCATTCCCACCAAAATCCGTTTCTATAAAATCACCATAATCCACATATTGAATACCTAAGTTAAAAGTACCAACACTATCAAAATGCTTGGTAAATGAGGCAAAACCAAAACTCACATCTGCCAGATAATCAATATAACTCAGGGACAACTTATCAGACATTTCGCTATTCAGCAATGCAGGATTGACTCCTCCCAAAAAAGGATCATTATCCTTTACAGCTATCTGATTACCACCCAAAGAGGCTACGCGTGCTGAAGAGTTGATATTTAAAAACCCGTACACATTATCACCGCCAACCTGAGCAACTAAGGAAGAATTATAAAATAGTACAAATAGAAAAATAAAACGTCTCATTAGCTTCCTAAATGAAGAGTACGCTAAAGTACTTTATTTATTGCACGAGCGCCTAATTTAAATTTACAAACTAACAAGCAGCAAATGATTAATATTGTATAAAAGCTCTTTCATCATGAAAAAAATAATTTACGGTCTGTTGTTCTGCTCATTAGGGCTAGACGCAGTTAGTCAATGTGCGAATAGCAGCAATATCTACTCCTTTAGATACAATGGCAACCAATATGAAGTGGTAAAAGAGAAAAGAGATTGGGTCTCAGCAGCTGCTTGTGCAACGAGCAGAGGGGGATATCTCGCCGAGATCAATTCATCACAAGAACAGGACAGCATCTTTTTTCAAATCAATCAATCTGGTGTTACAGCAAATCAAACTTTAGCCCCGGATGGAGGTAATGCAGGATATTTATGGTTGGGTGGTCATGACATGAGCATGGAGGGCAGATGGATTTGGGATGGCAATAATTCAGGGAATGGTATTCATTTTTACCAGGGAGCCAGAAATGGAAACAGCATAAATGGACTCTATAATAATTGGGGAAACGAACCTGATGATTTTAATAATAATCAAGATGGTTTAGCCATAGCAATATCTTCTTGGCCATTTGGTTCTACCGGTCAATGGAATGATGTTGCCACAAGTAATCAACTGTTTTATGTGATAGAGTATTCATCTTCTACCGGTTTAGAAGAAACCAAAAAAGATGTCTACGAAATTTACCCCAACCCGGTCTCTGATCAATTGTTTATTAACTTAAGGGAACGAATAAAAGGAAAGGTAAGTGTCAAAGTATTCGACATGAATGGTAAAGTGGTTATTGAAGAAGTTTTACAATCTTCAATCGATATCAGCAATTTAAAATCAGGAAATTATCGTGTTCAAATTATTTCCAGTGCTAATGTATTGCACGAAGAGTCTCTTGTTATTCAAAACAGATAAGCATGGATATAAAAGAGATACAGACGTTTCTGAATGAAGTTTTAAGCGCACACACTCCATTCATAAAAATTAGAAAAGAAACTGATTCTTTATCTGAATATGCCGGTACAATTGAGGCCATGCAAGGCAAACAGAAAGTGGATGGATACTATTTTAGCAGTGTTGTTCTAAAGCCAAAAGATGTCCGTCTTTACTTTTTCCCGATTTATACTCATGAAGGTGAATTTAAAAAATTCTTATCTCCCGAACTTGCAAAACAATTAAAAGGAAAGAGTTGCTTCCACATTAAAAAGCTGGATGATAACCTTAAAGGTGAAATTAAAGCGATGATCGCAAAAGCTGTCAAAATTTATCAGAAGGAAGGATTGATTGCAAACTCTTGATTAAGGTCCCCTTTGTTATTTTCTCTTCATTCTACTTACAATCTTTGCTTTATTAAACCATAAGTAATTTGAATTGTAACTCATATTACTTTCAATACCTGATTGTGAAGTAAATTTGTCAGAGTTATGACATACTTCTCAGCATTTAAAGAATCGTTTTGGAACAACCTTGATTGGTTTTGGCAAATGTTTAGCTTTCAAACCCCATGGTATCTGAACTATTTTTGGGGACTAATTCTCATTTCACTTATAGTCTGGGGTTTAGAAATCCTCTTCCCATGGCGAAAAAAACAGTCCATTATTCGACAAGATTTCTGGCTTGATGGTTTTTACATGTTTTTCAATTTTTTCGTTTTCAGCATTGTCATTTCCGGATTTTATGCTGTCATCAATAAGCTCTTTAATGACATCGGTCTCTCTTCTACTCAATTTGTCATCATTGATTTATCCAGTTTAACTCCTGTTTGGCAACTTGTCGTCTTTTTTCTCTTGTTAGATTTTGTGCAGTGGCTCACTCATGTAGCATTACATCGCTTTGAATTTTTATGGCAATTTCACAAAGTACATCACTCTGTTAAACAAATGGGCTTTGCGGCTCACCTTCGCTACCATTGGATGGAAAACATATTATACAAGCCACTTAAAACACTTGCCGTAATGATTTTGGGAGGTTTTGAGCCCGAGCAAGCTTATTTTATTCATTTTTTAGCCATTATTATCGGACACTTAAATCATGCAAATATTAGAATTACCTGGGGACCACTTAAATACATTTTAAATAACTCTGTTATGCATTTGTATCACCATGCCTATTCACTACCACGTCAATATGGTGTCAACTTTGGCATCAGTTTAAGTTTATGGGATTATATTTTTAGGACCAATTACATCCCTAAGGTTAACCCTAATGAAAAATTAGGCTTTGAAGGAATAGAAGATTTTCCAGATGATTTCATCGGTCAGAATACCTATGGCTTCAGAAAGAAAGCTTAAAGTATCTCTTCAAGCTTTTCCCAATAGATGTTGTAATTTGAAATATCGTTGTGCCCTGCGCCTTCTACGTGTATCCAATTTGCATTACCAGATGATTCAAACAATGCCTTGGCATTTTCATATGGCACGACAAGGTCGGCATTACCCTGAAAAAAAGTTATGGGTTCATCCACTTGTGCAATGAATTGGTAGGATGGGAACTTATATCTAAGTATATACTGACTTGGAAGAAAAGGATAGAAATTATCAACAAGAGATTCCAGACTGTAGAATGGCGTTTCCAGAATGACGCGATCGGCAGTTCGATGAGCTGCAACATAGGTGGCAAAAGTGCTACCCAAAGACCGACCATAAATAACAATCTGTTCCGCTTCATAAAATCCGGACAAATAATCATAAGCAAGAATTGCATCCTCGTACATCAGAGACGCACTCCTTTTGCCCGTACTTTTTCCATATTGGCGATAATCTAATATGAATACATCATAGTTAAACCGAGTAAGCGGTTCTACAATTGCACCCCATCGCGAGAGGTCATCCATGTTTCCATGAAAATATAAGATAACTCCCTTTGAGGAGTCTGACTTTATCATTAATGCATTGAGTACTGCTTTGTCGTTTTTCAACCATATTTCTTCATAAGGTCTACTCAATTCAAATTGATAATCAATGTCCAATTGACTTGATCTAAAGATGAATTTTTCTTGAAACAAATAGAGCAATAAGAGCGTGAGTAAATAACAAACCATTAAGAGCAATACAACACGAAAAAACCTCTTCATCTTTAGCTCTTATAATGATCGACCTTATAACTAGTTGTTGACAAATCTATCGGATTCTCTTTCGCATTGATAATCTCTGAAAGCATCTTGTGATATGATTCAAAGGTATTCAGATTCTTATGTCCCCCTCCGATAACAGACCATAACCGAGTCAATCTGGGATTAACTTTACTGAGCTTGATGCTGCTTTTAAACGGAATAAGTTGATCTTCAGTTCCATGAATAATGTGAATCGGGCACTTCACATATTTTAGCCATTTGTATGTTGGGATTGGGTATTTTAAGATTAAGCTTAATGGCATAAAAGGAGCATAACGTTTGGTCACATTTTTTAAACTGTAATAAGGTGCATCTAAAATCAACAATTTAGGAGAATTGGTTGAAGCCAGTTTAGTAGCAAAACCGGAACCCAAAGAGCGACCATAGAGAATAATGTACTTTTCATCTACTCTCTCTTTTATTTTATCATAAACGAATTGCAGGTCTCTCTTAATCACTTCTTGTTTAAATTTTCCCGTGCTTTTACCAAACCCACGATAATCCAACATTACAACATCAAATTGATGTCTTGTAAAGTCAACTGCAAATTTCCCCCAACCTTTTATACTCTTTGAATTTCCTTTCAGGTAAAGCACAACACCTTTTGGTTTAGGTGTTTTAAAATGAAGACCATTGATATTTGCGCCATCAGGAGTTAAAACATTATACTCCTCAACATCTTGATTTTCATAATAGTATTGAAAATCTTCCGGCAACTTTTCAGGCTTAAACAGTAAATAATCTTGCAGATAATAAAGCAACACACTAATTAGAACGTATACTAAAAACAAGTAAAAGACAACTTGTAGTGCAAAATCCATGTTACTAAGATAAGGAAAGAGCAGGAGTCTTAAAATTCAACACGGTACTTGAGCACAGGAATAATTCCAAACTGGTCGGATGGTAAAATACGATCCTTGTTTTTATCATAATAGTAGGACATAACATTTAACCTATTTGTCACATTCTGCATTTGAAGTGAAACAATATGCGCAACCTTCTCATTGTTGACTCGATAACTTAATGTAGCATCTAAACGATAATAGTCCGGAGCACTTTCAGAAAAACCGGTAGTATCAATTGTTATTGTTTCACGAGCATAACGAGAGGCTTGAAGATCAATAGGTCGATATCTGTTTCCTCCTGACCAAAGCACTTTCAGATTAACACCTAAAATGTTCTTATCTCCTTTACGAACCGAATACTCCTTACCACCAAGCAAGGAAAAAATGTATCTGGTATTAAACCTGGTATCAAATTCACGCCCATCAGGCATCTTATATTTTGAGTCGAAGAGTGAAGCAGTAAATAAATAATAATAATTGCGACTTAAGAATTTTTCTAAAGTCATTTCGAGACCAGTATTATACGCTGATCCTTTATCTGACAAGACTCTTGTGTTATAACCTGAAGAAGCATTTACTGCGGAATAACTTGTTTGTGGATCATCTAATGCATATACATTGAAAAGGTTCTGATAGTATAGCTCAAGTTTGAGGTGCACTTCCTCTGCAAGCTGTCTGTCATATCCTAAAATATAATGCATGGCCTTGGTAAGTTGTAAGTTCTTGTTGGCCTGCCCTTCAATCCCAAAATCATCGATAGTAGTTGAAGTAAACAAACTGAATGGTGCCAATTTGCTATGTAGACCAAAGCCCAAACTCAATTTTTGAACTGAGTTCAATTGATAACTTAATCCTATTCGTGGTTCAATAGAATAGCGATCATTAAGCATGAAATGAAAATAATGTAATCCTGAGTTAAGTGTCCAATCTTTTGCAAACCGATATTTCCATTGGGCATATGATTGAAAAGTCTGAGTTCTATCTTTATCCGAAAGGAAGGTTCTAAACTGACCGTCATCATCTTCTCCTCTGCCATACAAGTCATATTCCAACTGACTTAGAATAAAACCGCTGCGTAATGTATGTTTTCGGTTATATTTTTTATTGAGGTAAGAAGATAAGCGATAAGCATCATTAATGAACTCATCCTGATAGTTTAAAGTCTTGACTAATGAAAAGTTATTGATGAGTTCTTCGGTGTAACCAATTTCTTGGCGACTTGCAACAACAGTAGTAAGCAAATAAGTCTCATCATTTAAAAAGCGTTTGTAAGATAAGCCCAGAATGCCAACATTAGACTTGAATTCACTATCGTAAAACTCGTCAAAAGGTTTAGCCTTAACCGTATCTCTATCAGGTGTTCCTATTGAAGAACTTAGTCCAAATAATCCAAAAAATTGGAATACTCCTCTCTTTGAGTCCGGTAAATTAAACTGAAAAGAAAGATCCTGAAAAATATTATCATCTCCACCGGTATTGATAATACCAAGCCCTGTCAGAACAGACAAGGTAGAATAACGATAGTTGACTAGATAAGACCCTGAATAGTCTTTCTTTATCGGTCCTTCAAGCGCAATATCAGTGCCCAAAACACCCAGTTGGAAGGCATATTCACGCTGTCGATTATTCCCATTCCTCAATTTAACATCAAAAACACCGGAAGTAGCATTCCCATACTCGGCAGGGAAAGCACCTGTAAAAAAGTCAGAATTATCTAACATGTTAATGCTCAAAGCACTTATTCCTCCCCCACTCGCACCGGACTCTGTAAAATGATTTGGACTGGGGATCTCAACTCCATTCATTCTCCATAAAAGTCCCAATGGAGAATTTCCCCTTACCACAATTTCATTCGATAAGTCATCAGTCGTTCCAACCCCCGCAAAACTCTGTGCCATACGGGCAGGATCATCGACACTCGCAGCAAAACGGGAGGTCTCATCAGTTGAAAATGATCTTGAACTTACTGTTGCCATCTCATTATTTGCCCTCTCTTTTGGGTTTTTAGCAGAAACAATAACTTCCTCCATCTCTACATAGGACTCTCTCATGCTTATTTTTAACACAACTTCCTTGGCCGAACCAAGCAAAACATTCGAAAGCAATACATCTTCATAGCCTAAATAACTTACCCGAATAGAGTGCCTTCCAATAGGAACATTTTCAATTACAAACCGTCCATTAATATCAGTACTCGTCCCCATTACAGGACTTATCTCCAAAATGCGAACGGTTGCTCCTATCAAGACCATTTCAGATTCTTGATCCACAACAGTTCCTCTAATTGTTTGTGTCAGTTCCTGTGCAAACAAACAAGAAGATAACAAGGAACATATCAGAATAAAAAACAATCTTTCTCTCATCTATCGTGATAAAATGCTAAGATGATTAACTTTAGTAAATTAATGATTGAAATTTACCAAGTATAACACAATGAAAAACATCGAACTTTATGATGAAGTAATTCTATTATCGAAAAAAGCAAAGCGATTAGGAAAAACCATGCCTTATACTTCATCAAACGGTTACATGTATTCTCAGTTAAACAAGAGTGGGGAAATCGGTATAAGGTTGCCTCGTGAAAGACAAGAAGAATTGAAATTGAATCATGGTTTTGAATTATTCAAATCTTACGGAGCAGTAATGAAAGACTATGTAAAAATACCTGAGAAGTTATATAACAATAAGCCTTTTATTGCTCAATTATTAATTGAAGGATTAGACCATGTCAACGGTCTGCCGACGAAATAACTCTTACAATTATCTGCCTAGTTGATATAACATCCGCATGTGTGAAAATAGAGCACTTCGGAAAGAGTCAATGCTATGATAAGGCAAATTAAACTCCTCAGCTGTTTTCTTGACAATTGGAGCAATTTTCCGATAATGAACATGACTAATGTTTGGAAATAAATGGTGCTCAACCTGATAATTAAGTCCTCCTACAAACCAGGATAAAATTCTGTTTTTATGAGCAAAATTAGAAGTGGTGAACAATTGATGAACTGCCCATTGGTTTTCAACAACCTTTCCATCATCCGGAAGAGGAAAGTCTGTATCTTCCATGACATGAGCTAATTGAAAAATTAGCGCCAAAGTAAGACCTGCCGTAAAATGAACAGTAAAAAACCCGATTAGTATCTGCCACCAAACAAAATCAAGAACCATCATAGGAACTACTAACATGTATATGAAGTAAAATACTCTCGTCCATATGATTTGAATAAGCTCCTTATTAAAGTTTGTTTTTAATTGCTTAAACAACCCATTCTTATTGTATCTTGATACATCAATAAAATCTTTTGCAAAAGTCCATGACACTGTCATTAATCCATACAATATCCATGCATATAAGAATTGAAATTTATGTAACTTGATTTTTTTTGCATGAGGAGAAAATCGCAACAAAAATGCCGGTTGAATATCTTCATCATAACCCTCAATATTGGTATAAGTATGATGCATAATATTATGTTGAGCTTTCCAATTGTTTACATTACCACCTAAAAAATTAATGGAAAATCCCATGAAATTATTGACCCATTTTTTTCTTGAAAAACTGCCATGATTAGCATCATGCATGACTCCAAAACCTATACCAGCCATTCCAAGACCCATTAAAAAGGCAAACCCCCAATTCACGAGAAGGAGGTCGCTAACAGAAAAAAGAATTAGAAAGTAAGGTACCACATAAAGTAAGAACATAAATAATGCTTTAAGCTTTAAAGACCAACCACCTGTCTTAGGTAAACTGTTTTCTTTAAAATAAGCATCTACTCTCTTTCTGAGTGTTCTTACAAAATCGTTTTGATTTGGGTTCTTAAACCTTAATGGTGAAATATGATTCATGCTAAATAGAATATAATCAATTGTAAAGATAATAAGCAATCTCGTTTATAAAAAACATTAATAAAAATCGATTAACAAATTGCTGTTCTTCATTTTGCTTATACTTGTTTTATGAACTTCATTCGTTCACATAAAGTCCAGTTGCTCGTATTAGGCATCGTAAGTCTTTTACTTTACCTCAACACCATAAATCATGGTTATGTATTGGATGATTACTCGGTCATTAAAGACAATTACATTGTTAAAAAAGGATTTGATGGACTGAAAGAGATATTTTCAACCCACTATCGGGAAGGTTATGGCTATGTGAATGGCAATCTATACCGACCTCTCGCCCTGAGTTTATTTGCATTGCAGTGGGAAATTGCTCCTGATACACCTCGGTTTGCTCATTTTTTCAACATTGCCTTTTATGCTGTTTTAGTGCTTTTAATCTATGCACTTATCTATCGTTTGTTTAATTCCGAAATTTTGGCTTTTGGAAGCACTTTATTGTTTGCCGCTCACCCTATTCATACAGAGGTTGTTGCTAACATAAAAAGCATAGACGACATTATGGCCTTCGGATTCATAATAGCTGCTTTACTGCTTCTGCTTGACTATTTAAACTTTAAGAAAAAAAAGGTTCTCATTTTTAGCCTCATATCTTATTTTCTTGCCTTTTTATGTAAGGAAAGTAGCGTTACCTTTTTGCTTGTCATTCCTTTTATCTTGATTGGCATTAAAGATTTGCAACCCAATAAGGCATTAAGATTATCTTCTCTATATATCATTCCTTTTGCAATTTATAGCATTATGCGAATCAAAGTCTTGGGTAGCTTTGGAGGAAGTAAAGTCATCGCGAAAATCGACAATATGCTTCTTGCTGCGCCTGATAAGGTAAGCGAGCTGGCAACTGCCATCAAAATCCTTGGTTTATATATCTGGAAACTGATCATTCCACACCCCCTTATGAATGATTATTCGCTTCATCAGATTCCTTTTTCAAACTTTTCAGATTGGAAGTTCTGGTTAAGTCTGATTACTTATGGTGGCTTAGTTTATTTACTTTACTACACGTGGAAAAAACGGCAAAAGGTCTGGCTATTTGTCATTGGTTTTTATCTGCTCAATATTGCTTTGTATTCCAATATCTTGATGAAGATTGGAACTTCTTTTGGAGAACGACTGCTTTTTATTCCATCTTTAAGTTTTTGTATCGCCTTATGTTACCTCCTTATAAAACTGTTGAAGGAAAAAGAGGTCAGTTTTAGATTTAACTCAAAATTGGTCATCTTCACAGGCCTTATTGCCATTCTTTACGGATTTAAAACGATTGATCGAAACAAGGCTTGGGAGAGTAATTTTTCGCTTTATGAGACCGATGTAAAAAATTGCAACAATAGTGCCCGATGCCAATATTATTACGGCCTTGGCCTCATGAAAGAGAAAGCCATTCTATTGGAGGATGGAGCTGAAAAAACACAATTATTGAATCAGGCAATAGAGGCCTTTACTAAATCACTGGAAATTCTCCCGACCTATTCTGATGCTTGGGGGCAAAGAGGATTAGCCTATTTTCGTTTGAAACAAATGGATGCCGCACTTTATGATTATTTGCAATCGGTTAAATTTAACCCTACCAATACTACATCACTGAATAATCTGGGGTCATTGTATTTCGAGACAAAGCGGTATCAAGAAGCTAAACAGACTTTTGAAAAAGCCATAAGAGCTAATCCTAAATATGTGGATGCATTAGCCAATTATGCATCTACTCTTGGCACACTTGGTGACTTTAATTCCGCAATAACCTATTTTAAAAAAGCGTCAGTACTCAGGCCAAATGAGCCAAATTATTATCAGTTGATTGGCATGACTTATCAAAATATGGGAAATACGCAACAAGCTAATTTGTATTATAATAAAGCAAAATCTCTTCAACACTAATCATCAAAATATTGACTTTTTTAAAGTTTAAAAATCAAAAGAGACGAAATAAACAATGGTGCTTATTTCTGTGCATGAGTTATTGTGCGTTTAGCTCAAATGCCCAGATTGATTATTCATGGTGGAATAACAATGTCAACTGGGATGGGGTCACCCATTGGCACAAATACATCATCCTCTCTCCCGGGTTTATGGGGCCTAATGCGCTTCCGGTTCCTGAAGTAAAAACAGGAAAAAATCCCGATTCCAGCTATGTTGATTTTGCTATAGAACATCATCAAATTACAGGAGATCAAACCCAAAATATTTACACGGAGTTTTACATTCCGCTTTATACACCCAGGGTCGGACTTAGGTTGAGCATGGTTCCATTAGAATACTATCAAATGGATACGATAATCAGAGACTTAAGAAGGGCAAGAAACAGGGATGGAAGTGGTATTGCCGGAGGTGACCTATATTTTAGCACTTACATTCAATTAATTGAACAAGACAAGAAGTTTCCTGACCTCCTGCTAACTCTTAATTTTAAAACAGCTTCCGGCTCAAAACTATCAAGTGCCAGGTATACCGATGCTCCTGCCTACTTTTTTGATATCTCTGCCGGCAAATCACTTAAAGTAAATAACTTCAAGTTATTAAAGACTTGGCGTCCCTTTGTGCAGATTGGTTTCTTTGCATGGCAGACTTTTGATGATGCTTATTTTCAAAATGATGCACTGGTCTATGGCGGAGGAGTTGAACTTCAAGGTCGACAATGGCGACTGAAACAATCTTTTGGGGGATATAAAGGCTATATTGGGAATGGTGATCAGTCGGCTGTTTATCGTTTTGAGTTATCCTCTTCAAGGTCAAAGAAAATGGATTATACTCTAAGACTTCAGCAGGGTTTTCAAGACTTTAACTACTCAAGTCTCAGAATAAGTGCAAGACGTTACCTGAGTTTTAAACTCTAACTACTTTATTAATTGTTTAAAATCACCCCCACTTGGGCTTTGGAATATTTCCAAATCAAATTGTGGAATTACGGCTAGAGTATGATCAAAGATATCTGATTGAACAGCCTCGTAATTGACCCAAGCAATATCATTGCAAAATGCATAGATCTGGATAGGAATCCCCTTTTCAGTGGGTGCCAATTGCCTCACTAGTATGGTTAGGTCTTTATTGACTTTAGGATGTCTATTGATGTATTCTAACAAATAAGCCCGAAATGTGCCCAGATTGGTCATCCTTCTTCCATTCGATACCTCATCAGTATTAATGTTGTTTTGATCATTGTATTCTTTTATATCAGCTTGCTTTTGCTCTATATAATTTTTTATGATATGAATCTTTTTAAAGCGCTCTATCATCTCTTCAGTACAAAATTTAACCGAATTCTGATTAATGAATACAGATCTAGCAATTCTACGAGCACCAGTCTCTTCCATTCCTCGCCAGTTTCTAAATGAATCTGAAATAAAAGAATAGGTGGGTACAGTAGAAATGGTTTTGTCCCAATTCCGAACTTTAACGGTTGTTAGGTTGATCTCAATTACATCACCATCCGCACCATACTTATCCATTTGCACCCAGTCACCTACCCTGATCATATCGTTGGCGGCTAATTGAATACTCGCTATAAATCCCAATAGAGTATCTCTGAATATCAAAAGAACCACCGCTGTCATTGCTCCAAATGCACTTAGAAAGTACATGATAGATCGATCTGCTAAAATGGCTAATATCAATATCCCTAATATGATACCGATAATGATTTTGGTCAATTGAAAATAACTTCTTAAAGGCTTATCCTTAAAGTTTTCAACCCGTTCTAATACCATTCTAACGGTATTGAGAAAACGAAATAAGATCACCATTGAGGCAATAATAACAACGACCTCACTCAAACGTCGAGAGTAATCAACTATGGTTTCATGATGATCAAAAATGCCCGGAATGAAATAGAAAATAAAAATAACAGGGGCCAAATGAGCTATGGCCGCAAACACCTTGTTTTCAACCAAAAGATCATCCCAGTCGGTTTTTGTTTTTTTCGCGAGACTAACAAAGGTGCGTAAGAGAATCTGTCTCGTTATTTTATCAATAATCCAACCCAGAATAACAACAAAAATGACAAGAAGGATTATCGTAATGAACTCAGCATAGAAGTCGTTTAGACCTATATTTTGAAATCGCTCTAGCAGCCATGCTCTCAAAAATTTTATCATTGTCGTTCTCGTTTTTGTTTCCACGCCGGATCCTCATGGAAATAGTATCTTAAATCTATTGTTAAATAATTTCCGCTCATATCAAAAGAAGTTGATTCCAGCTCCAAATCCCCTTCCCGATAACCTATTCCTGCTCTTGTAAAATTGGTAAATGGTAAATGAAAGGATAATCCTGCATAAATAATTCCGCTTTCTCTGGTTCTGAACTCAGCACCTACATTAGCCAGTAAACTAGGCACTATCCATGACTGACGATTAGAAAAATGGGTAAAATAAGTATCAAATGACTCCCAGTCAGATGGTAAAAAATTGATTGACAAACCCAATGCATTACTCAAATACGCATTCTGACCAACCTGAACATAAACCAATGCTGTAATTGGAATTTCATAGATAATGTATCTAAAATCTGACTCACCAGTAAACCCTGTAGTATCATTTCGAATACTTAAGTCAAAATTTCTTTTAGTGTAGCTAATTCCCGACTCTAAAGCAATCTGATCGGTAATCTGCTGACGGATCAACATTCCGAAAGAATAGCCATTCCGTGGATTGACACGAAAATTAATCTCTCCCGATTGAACTTCTTGTGGTCCAGTACCAATAATATCTGAACTAAGAATCGGCTTAAACTGGATGCCTAAAGTTGGCACATCTTCTTGAGCCATCAATGGAATACCCGCAATAATGATAAAGACTAAACAAAAAAGGTATTTCATAATCGGCCACAAAGATACAATACTGCTAAAGATTTTAATGACTTAAAATAGCTCCAGCTATAGCCAAACCCAAGACAATAAGAGAGATGCTGATTATAACATATCTAAAAACAGGATCGGGAATGAACTTTTTCCTAAATGCAGCCTCAGTTAAATAATTAAGCTGCTTTACCCGTTCAAAATCTGATTTCATTACACCAAAATAAATGGTTTGATCTCCTTCCGTGTCAATCTGAGTTTCAAATTTGATCTTTTCTTCTACAAGCATGTTTTTAAAATAGTTGGCTCTATTTCGATCTTTAAAATAAAAGACCATTTTATTCCTGTTCGTAGGGTGATCATTAATATTGACAAACATCAGACACCAACTCTTAATTTCTGTCCAACACGTAAAGGACGATTTCTCCTTATGCCGTTTAACATGCAAAGTTGAGTAATTGTTGTACCGTATTTTTTTGCTATTCCATACAAGTGTTCTCCTCTTTTTACGGTGTGGTACTCTATTCCTAATGGAACGGCTTGATAAGACCATTTGTTTTTTACGAGTTTAATGGAATCGCTGACTAGCTTATTGTGGTTAAAATCAATAAGTATTCTTGGGTTAATCGGTTTTCCTTTAAACCTGACTTCAAAGTGCAGATGACTACCTGTTGATCGCCCCGAACTTCCTCCAAGACCTATTATTTCTCCTGCTTCTACTACATCGCCCGGTTTTACTTTTAAGCGATGTAAATGTGCATATAGAGTTTCCAACCCATTATAGTGTCTAATGACAACGACTCTTCCATATCCGGGATGATATCTGGCAATCCTTACCATGCCATCAAATGAAGCAGCAACCGGATCCCAAACTTGTAGATCAATGTCCATTCCATTGTGATTTCTGCCATCTCTATATCCAAAATTAGATGTGATTAAACCTTTTATCGGCATTTTAAATTCACAAAAATTAACCTGATCTTGAAGGACAAGCTTCACTTCTCCATCATTTTTTCTCAATTCTTCTTTGTAAGGATACAAATTATATGTGTCCCAATTTTTATAAAAACTATTAGAAGGATAAACAGAACTGTCATAAAATCCGGTCAATGAAATGTAGAAATCATGCTGCAATATTTTTTCCTCGGCATAGTCATTGATTTCCTTGATTAAATGCGTAGGTACTTTTTCAAGGTCTAATAGAGAATCAATCAAAGAAATGATCTCCTTCCCTGTTTTATCAGATAACTCTAAATCCCGAGTATTTTCAGTTTGAGAGACCACTAATGCCCTAACAGTATCTTTCTTGCCCCCAACAAGATCTAAAGCATATGAGAGGTTCAAATAACATGACAAAAACAAACACAGTATGTATCTCAACTTTATCAAAGCAGAAAGTTAGAAGTTATCTCCATCAAGTAAATCTCCAATGCCACCCAATAAGCTTCCTTCTCCCTTACGCTTTCCTCCTGCTTTTGGCGCATGCGAATATATGCGATCTGCCAATCGGCTAAGAGGCATCGACTGAATCCACACATCTCCGGGACCTCTTAAGGTCGCTAAGAACAAACCTTCTCCACCAAACAAGGTATTGCGTATTCCTTTCTGGAATCTAATGTCATAATCTACATCAGATGTCATTCCTACAATACATCCTGTATCCACATTTAGTATTTCTCCGGGGCTCAATGTTTTCTTAACAACCGTTCCTCCTGCATGTAAAAAGGCGAGACCATCTCCTTCAAGTTTTTGCATAATAAAGCCTTCTCCACCGAAAAACCCAACTCCCAATCGCTTCTGAAATGCAATGCCCACAGAAACACCTTTAGCCGCACATAAAAATGCATCTTTCTGGCAAATTAATCGTCCCCCCTTTTCTCGCAAGTCCATGGGTATGATTTTCCCCGGATAAGGTGCAGCAAAGGTGACTTTACCTTTGCCAATGCCTCGATGTGTGTAAGTAGTCATGAACAAACTTTCTCCCGTCAATACACGCTTTCCCGCAGAAAATAATTTATTCATTATGCCCTTATCGTTCTTTGAACCATCACCAAAAATGGTATTCATTTCAATGTGATCTTCCATCATCATCATACCCCCTGCTTCTGCAATGACAGTTTCATTGGGATCCAACTCAATTTCAACACATTGCATATCATCTCCAAATATTCTATAGTCTATTTCGTGTGAATTCATTTGTCTTTTTTGTTAAAAACAAATATAGCGAAACGGAAAATTGTTTTATTTTAGTCTTTAATTAATTACTACTAATCTAAAATACAATAACATGAAAGTTTTAAAATGGATAGGGATAATACTAGGAGTATTGATCGTTATCCTTCTTATATTCACAGCAACTCTACCTGACCAACTAAAAGTTGAACGTTCTAAAACTATCAACTCAAGCAATGCCAAAGTTTTTAAGGTCATCTCAGATTTTACAACATGGGGAGAATGGTCTGCTTGGCATAAAATGGACACCACAATGGACATGAGCTATGAAGGAGAAATGAATAAGGTTGGTGCTAAAAGCATTTGGGATAGTAAAAATCCTATGGTTGGAAGCGGTTCTCAAGAAATTATTGAACTTGAGCAAGATAAATATTTCAAATCTGCTATGCTATTCAATCAAGAGCCCGATACCAATTATGCATGGTTCACTCTAGAAGAAGATGAGAATGGCAATACATTGATCACATGGTACATGGAAGGTGCAAAGACCGGCTTTTTCGGAAGATTACAAAGTGCCATTTTCAAACCAATGATCGAACAAAGTTATGATCAAAGTTTAAGTGACTTAAAAGGTATCGTTGAAGCGATGTCTGATGAAGTGGCTAATCCAATGAATCTGGAAATTATTGAAGTTGAACCTATGGCTATTGTTTCTATTAAAGATTCATGTACCGCAGATGGTATTTCTGCTAAGCTCGGCGAACTATATGGTGAACTCTCTATTTATTTAGCTGCAAATGAAGGCGCTAATCAAATAGATATGCCATTAGCATTGTATCACCACTATTCACCTGAAAAAGTAATTTTAGAAGCTGCATTGAAATATGAAGGAGAGGTAGAAGCGAGTGGAAGAGTAATGGTAAGCGAAATTCCTGCAGGGAAAAACATAAAAGGAATTCATCGTGGCGATTATAGCGCATCGGAAGCCATGCACTATGCCATTGATGATTATGCAAAGGCGAGCAATCTGGAGTTTATTGGGCCTTGTTGGGAGTATTATGCCAACGACCCATCCACTGTGGATAGTGCAGATGTAGAAACACACATCTATTATCCTGTTCAATAAGAAAAACTCCTTTATAAGGAAAGATGAAGCGTTACTCTTTTGAGTAGCGCTTTTTTTAGCTGATTTATATTCGTCGGATTATGATTTTATTTGTTTTGTGAAAAGGATTCATCTCTGGGCTAGCCCACGAAATATCAGCACTGCTTTAATGTATAGCTTTGCTCAACGTCAGGATACTACAATTGTTGACGAACCTTTTTATGCTGCCTATCTCAAAGCATCAGGAATTATACATCCGGGACTTGAAGAGATATTAGATGCACAAGAAACAGACTATACTAAAGTTCTGAGACAAGTCATTCTGAAAGAGTACGACTCTTCTTACGTTTTCTTTAAACAAATGAGTCATCACCTCAGAGAGAAGGACTTAAACTTTATTCTACCTGATATTAATATCATATTGATCCGACCACCAAAAAACATGATCACTAGCTTTGCTAAAGTCATCGATAATCCTAATATCAATGATTTAGGTTTAAAAGACAGTTACCACATTTATAAATACCTCGATGATAATGGTAAAAATTGTACGGTCATTAATAGTGCTAAGCTCCTAGAAGATCCTTCAAAGTATATCAAAAACTTATGCGAAGCCATTGATATCGAATTTGAACCTCAGATGTTAACTTGGAAAAGTGGAGCAAGAAAAGAAGACGGTGTATGGGCAAAATACTGGTATAAGAATGTTCATCAATCTAATGGCTTTACAGCTCATGTGCATCAAGAGCCCGAGTTAGATCAAAGGTTTGAATCGCTGTATCAAGAATGCCTTTATTTTTACAATGAACTTAATCAACACGCAATCTAAATTATCATGCAACAATACGACTCAAGAAACGATGACATTAAGGTTTATATAGGCAAGCAATTGTATCCAAGATCAGAAGCAAAAATTTCCGTTTTCGATTCTATAGTACAAGGTGGTGACGGTGTCTGGGAAGGTTTAAGAGTCTATGATGGCAAAATCTTTTGTTTGGAACAGCATTTGAACAGATTACAGGAATCTGCGAAATCTTTACACTTTGAGAATGTTCCAGGCAAAGAAGCAATCCAATCAGCCATTTTTGAAACGCTCAAAGCCAATGGACAAAAAGACGAAACTCATATTCGCTTGACACTAAGTAGAGGTTTAAAGTACACTTCTGGCATGGATCCCAGATTAAACCAATTTGGTTGTACGCTTATTGTTTTGGCAGAATGGAAGAAACCGATTTATGACCAGAGTGGCATTACTTTAGCCACTGCTTCTACGAGAAGAAACTCACCTCTATTCTTAGACTCTAAGATTCATCACAACAATTTGCTCAACAATATCCTTGCAAAAATTGAGGGCAATTTAGCAGGTGCCGACGATGCCATTATGCTTGATCATCATGGTTTTGTTGCAGAAACCAATGCCACCAACATTTTTATGCTAAAAAATGGCCAACTGCATACCCCTAAGGCAGAAGCCTGTCTTCCCGGTGTTACGCGATCAATTGTTCTGAATATTGCAAGAGATCATAATATTCCTTTTGTTGAGCGCAATATCAGTCTGAGCGAGCTGTACAATGCCGATGAAGTATTCACCACAGGAACTATGGGGGAATTGACTCCGGTCAAATCCATAGACCAACGTCAAATTGAAAATAAACGGGACTCTTCCATACTGGAATTAATCCAAAAGCACTATAGAAGTTTAACCCAGTCAGAAGGTGAAGCGTTACCTTTTTAGACGATGCTTAGTCTCTCAACAGTATCTCTAATACATCCTGAGCTGCCTTAGATATTTTAGTCCCCGGGCCAAATATACCGGCTACTCCTGCATCCCATAGAAAAGAATAATCCTGCTCAGGGATTACACCGCCAACTATAACCATAATGTCTTCTCGGCCAAGATATTCAAGTGCCTTGATCACTTGAGGAACTAAAGTCTTATGACCGGCGGCCAGAGAAGATACTCCGATTACATGCACATCATTTTCCGCGGCTTGTTTAGCGACCTCTTCAGGTGTCTGAAACAAAGGACCGATATCTACATCAAATCCGATGTCAGCAAAAGATGTCGCAATAACCTTAGCCCCACGATCGTGTCCGTCTTGTCCCATTTTTGCCACCATTATTCGAGGTCTTCTCCCCTCTTTCTCGGCAAATTTGTCAGCCATTGCCAATGATGTTTTAAAGTCCTGATCCTCCATTGCTTCTTGAGAATATATTCCGGAAATTGATTTAATTTTTGCCTGATAACGTCCAAACTCTGCTTCCATCGCATCTGAAATTTCGCCAAGAGTTGCACGCTTTCTAGCTGCATCAACCGCCAATTCTAACAAGTTCTCTTTTTGTTCTGCAGCTGCCTTTGTAATACGATCAAGAGCAACTTTAACGGCTGCATTATCTCTATTCTTTTTGACCTCATTTATTCGATCAATCTGGCTTTTACGCACTTTTACATTGTCAATATCCAAAACCTCTATGTCAGCCTTTTCTTCCACCTGGTATTTATTAACACCAACAATGATCTCCTTACCTGAGTCAATTCTTGCTTGTTTCCTTGCGGCACTTTCTTCTATTTTCAATTTTGGGAGCCCCTGCTCTATGGCTTTAGCCATTCCTCCTAATTCTTCTACCTCCTCTATTAAAGTCCAGGCTTTTTCTGCAATGCGATGGGTCAAATATTCCACATAGTAAGAGCCAGCCCAAGGATCAACTGTTCTGGTAATCTCTGCTTCCTTTTGCAAGTAGATTTGTGTATTTCTGGCGATTCTCGCAGAGAAGTCGGTTGGTAGTGCAATTGCCTCATCCAAAGCATTGGTATGTAAAGATTGAGTACCACCAAAAGCGGCAGCCATCGCCTCTATTGTTGTTCTCGCTACATTGTTAAAAGGGTCTTGCTCTGTTAAGCTATAACCGGATGTTTGACAATGAGTTCGTAAAGCCATGGACTTCGGATTTTTTGGATTAAATCGCTTTACAATTTTGGCCCATAACATCCTCGCCGCTCTCATTTTAGCAATCTCCATAAAATGATTCATGCCAATTCCCCAAAAGAAGGAAAGTCGAGGTGCAAAATCATCAATATCCAATCCTGAAGCTACCCCGGTTTTAATGTATTCTAATCCGTCTGCTAAAGTGTAAGCCAATTCAATATCGGCACTTGCTCCTGCCTCATGCATGTGATAACCCGAAATACTTATGGAGTTAAACTTGGGCATGTTTGCAGAAGTATATTTAAAAATATCTGCAATCAAACGCATAGAAGCCTGAGGTGGATATATATAGGTGTTTCTGACCATGAATTCCTTTAGAATATCATTCTGAATTGTTCCACTTAATTGAGCCGGTTGTACACCTTGCTCCTCTGCAGCAACAATATAAAAAGCCATGATAGGAATAACTGCTCCGTTCATGGTCATAGAGACAGACATCTTATCCAAAGGAATCTGGTCAAACAAGATTTTCATGTCCTCAACAGAATCAATTGCCACACCTGCCTTACCAACATCGCCAACTACTCTTGGATGGTCAGAATCATAACCTCTATGAGTTGCCAAATCAAATGCTACCGATAAACCTTTTTGACCTGCTGCTAAGTTTCGCCTGTAAAATGCATTGGACTCTTCAGCCGTAGAAAATCCGGCATATTGCCGAATGGTCCAAGGTCTTGTCACATACATACTTGAGTAAGGTCCTCTCAAATAAGGCGCTATACCTGCAGGGTAATTGACATGCTTTAAATCTTTTACATCGATCTGAAAATAGGCAGACTGCAATTTAAATTGCTCTGCCGTTTCCCATGTTTCCTGAGCCTTTATCTTTTGCTCATGCTTGTACTCAAAATCTAAATCCTTAAAGTCCGGTCTCATATTTCGATCTCTTTTGATAAGGTATTCTCCTCTGTTTTTAACTTGACACCTTTTTCATTTTGAAATTGATTCACCCCTATGAGTGTTTTCTCATCCTTCTGATATTGATCTAATCTGTCTTTTTTATTTTCTTCAAATCTCAATAACCAATCTCCATTTTTATGCAGTGTTAAAAAACCACCTTGTGATTCTACTTCTAGAAACAACTTCCAGACAGATTCTACAATTTGAAGTGTCAAATGCTCTATATAATATGCTCCGGAACCCGGATCAATAATTTTATTAAAATGGGCTTCTTCTTTCAAAATCAACTGTATATTTCTTGCCCAGCGCTCACCTCTTTCACTTGAATTTTCAATTGCATCAAATGCCGGAACATAGATGGCATCACAACCTCCTATAACAGCTGACATGGCTTGACTACTCGTTCGAAGCAGATTAGTATGAGCATCCAAATGACTGAGGTAATACATACTTCCATGCCCAACTATTCGTAAATGGGCTTCTACTTTGTAAGCCTTAAGGATTTCCGAAAGTAAATAACGAAGTGCTCTTGTTTTTGCTATCTCATTAAAATAGCTTAAACCAAAGGCAAGATGAATTTCCAACTTATTTGCAATCTGGTCAATCGCATGGCCTGATTCCGAGTAATGATCCAAATAACCAAGCACATGCTGTAGAATGCCAAGCAATTCATTGTTGATATTGGCTCCAAGTGATTTATAATATCGCCCATCTATCTGAATTTTTTGACACTCATCATATGAGCTTAAACGAAGCTCCTTACCCCTTAAATGATCAACATAAGCATCATTTACTAAAGGTTGACTTTCAATAATTTCCCAATCCAAATCAAGACGCTGTGCAGCTTGAATAGCTGCTAAGCAGGAAGCATCTATATCTTTGGCCTGATAAAACGGAGCATGTCTAAACCCATTCTCGTCTTCATGGATTAAATCCTCAAATGATTTTCCCTTTAAATCAGTTTTTAGTTTATCTTTCCATTCCTGATGGCCCGGAATTGGAAATTCATTAAATAAGCCATCTTGTTTTGTCATAGGTAAAATTTGTGCTGCGAAGTTAGTACATTCATTAATTAGAATAAAAGCGGTTTTAGAGTTGACAGAAAAGTACATCATAGACGAGGAGTTTGAGCGTAAAGAGCTAAAACGCAAATACCGAAACCTGCTTAAGGTGAGTAAAAAAGTAACTACAAGAGCAGATAAGGCGAGGGTAAGGAAAGCTTTCGACGTGGCGGTTGATGCACATAGTGATATGAGAAGAAAGAGTGGCGAACCTTATATCTATCATCCCATAGAGGTTGCCCGAATTGTTGCAGAAGAGATTGGTTTAGGTACTACTTCCATTGTATGTGCTCTTTTGCACGATACAGTAGAAGATACCAATATTACTTTAGACGACATTGAAAGAATGTTTGGCTCCAAAGAACGGAGCATAATTGATGGATTAACAAAAATTGCCGAGGTGGTAGACTACACCGTCTCCATGCAAGCAGAGAATTTTAGAAAAATCTTACTGACACTCTCTGATGATGTTCGTGTCATCATCATCAAACTGGCAGATCGACTACATAATATGCGTACCCTAGACGCTATGCGTAGGGACAAGCAGCTTAAAATTGCTTCAGAAACTCTTTTCCTATTTGCTCCTCTAGCTCATCGTCTGGGATTATATGCTTTAAAAACAGAACTGGAAGACCTCTCTCTTAAATATACTGAACCGGACATTTATCATGACATAGAGACCAAACTTCAAAAGACAAAGGCAGTAAGAACCAGGTTTGTCAACAGATTTTCATTGCCAATCAAACAAGAATTAGAAAAGCAAAAGGTAAAATTTGACATCAAGGGACGCACCAAATCCATTTATTCCATTTACAATAAAATCAAGAAGAAAAATGTCAGCTTTGAAGAAGTCTATGATGTTTTCGCCATCCGCATTATTTTAGACACCAAACCCGAAGATGAAAAAAAAGAATGCTGGAACACTTACTCTATAGTCACTGACTTTTATCAACCCAATCCTGATCGACTAAGAGATTGGATTTCCAATCCAAAAGCCAATGGGTATGAATCTTTGCACACAACCGTAATGAGTCCTGGCGGCAAATGGGTTGAAGTTCAAATTCGTTCAAAAAGAATGGACGAAATTGCTGAAAAGGGCTATGCTGCGCATTGGAAATACAAGGAAGGAACCGAAGAGTCCAATTTTGACAATTGGATCAATAAAATCAGAGAGCTCTTGGAAAACCCTGAGGCCAATGCCATTGAATTTATTGATGATTTTAAACTGAACCTTTTTTCTGAAGAAATTTTCATTTTTACACCGAGAGGTGAAGTTAAAAATCTGCCCAAAGGAGCCTCGGCACTAGACTTTGCCTTTGAGATTCACTCAGAGGTCGGAGCGCATTGTATGGGAGCTAAAGTCAACCATAAGCTTGTGCCCCTAAGTACTCAGTTAAAGAGTGGCGACCAGGTCGAAATCATTACCTCAAAAAAGCAAAAACCCAATGAGAGCTGGTTAGATTTTGTAATTACCGGAAAGGCGAAGTCAAAGATCAAATCTGCCCTAAGAGAAGATAAAAAGAAACTGGCAGCAGCCGGAAAAGTAAAATTTGAGAAGTGGCTAAAAAAAGTAGGCCTTACGAATAATGAGGAAAACCTCAAACACATTCAAGCATTATACAGAGAAGCATCACCCATAGAACTTTATCTCAAATTTGAATTGGATCGAATAGACCTGAGCCGTATTGAAAACTTGAAAATAGAAGGCAAAAGAATTATTGGGCGAAGTGCTGAAAAGAAAACAGAAAGTAAGCTGGAACAGGCTCTGAAACGCAGTGGAAAAAGCGAAGAGATGTTGGTCATCGGCGAGGGAATGGATCATTTCGATTACAAAATATCCCCTTGCTGTAATCCCATTCCCGGTGATGAGGTATTTGGTTTCATTACTATTAATGACGGCATTAAAATTCACAAGACCAATTGTCCAAATGCCGTTCAACTGATGTCAAATTATGCCTATCGAATTGTAAAGGCAAGGTGGACAAGTCAACAAAAAATTGCCTTTTTAGCCGGAATTAAAGTCACGGGAATTGATGATGTGGGATTAGTCAATAATATTACTCGGCTTATTTCAGGTGAACTCAATGTGAATATGAGGAGTATTAGTTTTGATTCTGACGATGGTGTATTTGAGGGAAGGATAATGGTTTACGTACACAATACCAAACATTTAACAAAACTAATTGGAAAGCTAAAAAATATAAATGGAGTCATCAACGTATCGAGAATAGATGGCTAACACCCATTTGTCCGAGTTTTGATTTTGACTATCTTTGAGCCTTTGATTTGCACATGTCTAAAAGTTCTGAAACCTTAGAAAAAGTAAACCAGATTTTTTCTGCCTATTTGGAGAAAAACAGCCATCGTAAAACACCAGAACGTTTTGCAATATTACATGAAGTCTATGATCAAGCAGGGCATTTTGATATTGAGGGCTTATACGTCTCCATGAAAAACAAAAAATACCGGGTGAGTCGTGCTACACTGTATAATACGATCGACTTATTGATGGCATGCAACTTGGTAAGAAAACATCAATTTGGGAACAACATGTCTCAATTTGAGCGATCATACGAATTCAAACAGCATGATCATTTGGTATGCACACAATGCAATAAAGTAATTGAATTTTGTGATCCGAGGATTCAGAACATTAAATCTACAGTTGGAGAATTGCTGGATTTTAAAATTTTGCATCACTCTTTAAATTTATATGGAGTGTGCAGCTCATGTGAAAACAGAAGCAAATAAATTCGATGTCATGAATTTTGAATATTACATAATCGAAAGAGGGCAAGTAAAGCTTATTATTTTTTCAGGGAGATTATTTGATGTCTCGGAAGCAGATGATTTGTATAGAGATATTGATCGACTTTTAGAAAGAGGGTTACAAAAATTCATTATCGACTTTTCAAGGGTTGATTATATTAACAGTGCAGGTTTAAATGTGTTGATTACTTTATTGTCAAAAATTCGTGAAAGCTATGGAGAATTATACATTTGCGCAGTATCTGAAAAAGTGCTTAAGCTGATTGAAACCAGCAAGCTGACGAATGTTTTTAAAATAGAAGCTGATATACAAAGCGCATTATCTAAACTAAATAATTAAATGAAGGTAGATGTATTACTTGGTCTTCAATGGGGAGATGAAGGTAAAGGAAAAGTAGTTGATGTCTTAACTCCTGAATATGATGTAATAGCTCGATTCCAGGGAGGACCAAATGCAGGGCACACTTTAGAGTTTGATGGTATTAAACACGTTTTACATACCATTCCTTCTGGCATATTTCACAAGAATAAACTCAATGTGGTAGGCAACGGTGTAGTCATTGATCCTATCATTTTTATGAAAGAAATATCAGGATTAATTTCCATGGTCGACCACATCAATGATCGTTTGGTGATTTCAAGAAAAGCACATCTGATTTTACCTACTCATCGTTTGTTAGATGCTGCTTCTGAACAGGCCAAAGGGAAACAAAAGATAGGATCAACCCTTAAGGGAATTGGTCCTACTTATATGGATAAAACAGGTCGTAATGGTCTGAGAGTTGGAGATATAGAAACACCAAACTTCAAGGAAAGATATGAGACTCTAAAAGCCAAACACGTTGCTCTACTCTCCCAGTATAATTTTGATTACGATCTTGAAGAAATGGAGAGTGAGTGGTTAAAAGCCATTGATCAATTAAAATCTTTTAGTTTGATAGACAGTGAGCATTTGGTGAATGAAAAACGCAAAAATGGTCAGCGTATATTGGCAGAAGGCGCTCAAGGGACCTTATTAGACATTGACTTTGGTTCCTACCCTTTTGTTACCTCTTCCAATACTATCACAGCAGGAGCTTGCACAGGTTTAGGTATCGCCCCCAATCAAATCGGAGAAGTATATGGCATTTTCAAAGCCTATTGTACCCGTGTAGGGAGCGGCCCATTTCCAAGTGAATTGAATGATGAAGTTGGAGAACGCATGCGCAAAGCCGGGCATGAGTTTGGTGCAACAACCGGACGGCCGAGAAGATGTGGTTGGATTGATCTTCCGGCCTTAAAATATGCCATCATGATCAATGGAGTGACTCAATTGATTATGACCAAAGCAGATGTGCTCAGTGAGTTTGAGACCATTAGAGCTTGTACAAAATACAGACACAAAGGCGAAGAAATTGACTATTTGCCATTTGATGTTTTGGGAGATGATCTTAATCCTGTTTATGAAGATTTGCCGGGATGGTCGGAAGATTTAACTGGCATGAATAGTATTGATGAAATACCTGACTCTTTAAATGCCTATATTGAGTTTTTAGAACAACATCTGGAGACTCCTATTACCATCGTATCGGTCGGTCCTGATCGTACTCAAACATTAATGCGAAAAAGTGTATTGGCTTAAGGCATGTTTTCTCTTATTCATATTCTCTGTTTCCTTCTCGATATGGGGACAGGAGAAGCAGAAAATTGAGATTCTACATGCCGAAGAACTGGTCTACACCAAAAAAAGTGATGTTGAGGCACAGCGCTTAATCGGAAACGTGCAATTCAGGCATCAAAATGCACTGATGTATTGCGACAGTGCCTATCTGTATCGATTCAAGAACCAGTTGGAAGCTTTTGGAAACATCCGGATTAATCAAGGAGACACGCTTAACTTGTATGGCGATCATCTGGATTATGATGGCGATACACAAATTGCAAAAGTAAATGGTGATGAAGTACAGCTCATTAATCCGGACTTTACTTTAACAAGTACGGAATTGATTTATAATCGTCAAAATAACGTGGCCGATTATTACTCCGGCGCAATCATCGAAAGTAAGAATGATAGCAATGTATTGATCAGTCGCATCGGTCACTATTTTGCAGATCTACAACTTTTCACGTTCAAAGATAGTGTTGTACTGACCAACCCCAATTTCGTTATGCATTCTGACACTCTTAAATACTTTAGTAATACAGAGCTAGTCAATTTTCTAGGACCGACTACCATTACCGGTGATAGTAATCTGATTTACTGTGAGACAGGGTGGTATGATACCAGAAAAGACCAATCGCGTTATTTTAATAATGCTTATATCATTACAGACGGTAGAAAATTGGAAGGAGACACATTGTTTTACGACCGTGTGATTGGTTATGGTCAAGCCGATGGAGATATACTTATTACAGATACAGCCAATAATGTATTAATCAGCGGACAGCATGGAGAAATTTTTGAAAACCAAGATAGCGCCGTGATTTCCCAGCAACCACTCATGGTGCAAATCATAGAAGAAGATTCTCTCTTTATGCATGCCGACACATTTAAGTTTCATAAAAATAAAGCAGAAAAACAATTTATGCTGGCTTATCATAAAGTCAAAATTTTCAAGTCCGATTTGCAAGGAAAATGTGACTCTATTGCCTACTCTCTCTCCGATTCCATCGTAAAACTTTATGATGAACCTGTCTTATGGAGTGATTCTAATCAGCTTACTGCTGTGCGAATTGATATTCGTATGAAGGATAAAAAAATCCACTCTATTTTTCTGGAACAAGATGCCTTTATCGTTTCAGAAATAGATAGCTTAAGGTACAATCAGATAAAAGGAAAAGAGATGACGGGTTATTTCAAAAATTCTGAGTTGCACAAAATTGCAGTACGAGGCAATGGAGAAACCACCTATTATGGACAGGATGAACAAGAGAAATTCATTGGTGTAAACGTCGCCGAAAGCTCAGACATTGACATTACCTTAAAAGAACATAAAATCAATACAATTTCTTTCATTAATCAACCTAAAGCTACCATGTATCCCATGGGAGAATTAGATCCCGTGAAGGACTTAAGATATAAGGGTTTTAAATGGCTAATTCACTTAAGACCAAGAACTAAACAAGATATTTTTGATTAATCCAGATTTGGTTAAAATGAGGACTTTCAAAAACATACATTTGCATCTGATTCTAAACAATTATGTACCCAACATTAGGTGATTTAATAAACGATTTATTTGGGACGGATTTATTCATTCCTTTGCCCACTTTTGGCTTTTTTGTTGCGCTTTCATTCCTAATTGCCGCATGGTTATTTACACTTGAACTTAAACGAAAGGAAAGTTTAGGCTGGCTAAAAAGTAAATCGATTCAGGTAAAAATCGGAGAGAAAGCTAGTGCATTGGATTTACTTGGAAACGGATTAATTGGTTTTCTTTTCGGTTATAAAATACTGGGGCTGTTTTTTGATTTTGAAGCTTCTGCTGAAGAGCTCCAAGGCTACATCTTTTCCCTTGAGGGACATTTCTTAGGCGGTCTGGTGCTCGGTATAGGTTTTGGATATTCAAAGTACCGTGAGAAGGAAAAACAGAAGCTTTCGGAACCTAAACTTGTTCAACAAGCTTTGCACCCCTATGAAATGGTGGGTAACATGACCATGATAGCAGCTATTGCAGGAATTCTAGGAGCAAAATTATTTCATAATCTGGAGAACATCGACCAATTTGTAGCAGATCCAATTGAAGCACTGATTTCTTTTAGCGGATTAAGTATCTACGGAGGGCTTATTGTAGGTGGAGCATCGGTACTGTATTATGCCATCAAAAACGGAATGACATGGATACATGTTGCAGATGCCTGTGCACCCGGCCTAATGGCTGCTTATGGTATGGGAAGAGTCGGTTGTCAAATGTCAGGAGATGGAGACTGGGGCATGCCAAATACTTTAGATAAGCCAGACTGGATGGCAGCCTTACCAGATTGGATGTGGAAATTCGATTATGCTGGTAATGTATTGGGTAGAGACTTAGGTGCACCGGGTCGTCCCGTTGAAATAATGGAAGGCAGTATGCGTTTGATTTATGAAGGTAATGCCTGGCCAACACCTTTTTATGAAACCCTGATGGCCACCGTTATTTTTGCCATTCTTTGGTCATTGAGAAAACGTCTCATGACTCCCGGATATATCTTTTCACTCTATCTTTTGCTGAATGGCATAGAGCGCTTCTTTATCGAAAAAATACGCATTAATCCGGATTATCATTTCTTTGGCATTGATGCTACTCAGGCAGAGCTGATTGCTGTACTCATGGCCATATGCGGAATTGCAGGCTTTGTTTATTTCAATAAGAACAAAGCCAAATATTTACCTACAGATGCTTGATCTTGAGCAATTGTGTAGGCAGGTTGTTCAACTGAGTCGAGAGGTTGGACAATTCATCAAAAACGAGGTCAACCAAGTCAAAAATGAAGAGATAGAAACCAAGTCGCTCAATTCTCTCGTCAGCTATGTCGATAAAAAGGCTGAAGAAACCATCGTTCATCGATTAGAGGTGCTTTTACCCGAAGCAGGATTTATTGCTGAAGAAGGCACTTCAGACAAAAAAGGAGAGCATTACAACTGGATTATCGATCCTTTAGACGGTACCACAAATTTCCTACACGCTATCCCAGTCTTTTCAGTTAGCATTGCCTTAATGCAAGACAATGAAATTGTTTTGGGTGTGGTTTATGAAGTGAATCAAGACGAATGTTTTTATGCATGGAAAGGTGGTGAGGCCTACTTAAACGGACAAAAAATACAAGTATCTAAAACGTCAAAACTAGCTGATGCTTTATTAGCGACAGGATTCCCCTACTATGATTTTAAGCGCATTGATGCCTATTTTAAAGTGCTTCAACATTTTGCACAACACACACGGGGAGTTCGGCGCTTAGGTTCAGCGGCCGTAGATCTGGTTTATGTAGCTTGTGGACGTTTTGATGCCTTTTTTGAATACAGCCTTAATGCTTGGGATGTCGCTGCAGGGGCCTTTATTGTGCAACAAGCAGGTGGTCAGATTTCAGATTTTAAAGGAGAAGCTAACTGGTTGTTTGGAAAAGAAATGCTAGCAAGTAATCGCTTAATCAATGAAGAAGTGATCTTAGCTCTTAAAATGTAATGCGATATAGAAGAAAAAGGGCCATCAACTTTTCTGGTTGACACCCTTAATCGTTATTTAAAAAATTTGACTATTCAATCAATTCAGCTAACTCAACCAATTGTATAAATTCCGCACGATAACCATTTTCATCTTCTCCTTTTGATTGTTTTGCCAAACGAATAATATCCTTAAAGTCCAATTCTTTAACACTTTCCGATTGCCTAAGTCGCATCCCGAAAGAGGCTACTGATGCAGAAAATTTTAAATTATCACTTGCCTGGTCAATTTCTCTGGCTCCTCCCTTCAAAATTTCAGTCAATAAAACCGACTCCTTTCCCTGAGGCTGTTTATATCTGAACTTTACGGTAAGCACTTCATCTTTAAGTTGAGAAGAGTCCAACTCCTGCTTTTTCTGGTATTTAAGCTGATCAATAGAAATTCCCTTTTCTTCTGAGTTTACCGGAATAATTTCATACAATACCGTAACACTGTGTCCTGAACCCAATTCACCAGCGTCAATTCGATCATCATTAAAATGATGATCCTCAAGATGTCTGTTAACATATCCTATCAAGCGGTATGCTTTAACTCTGCTTGGGTTAAATTCTGCCTGAACCTTAACGTCTTTTGCAATAGTCAATAAGGTACCTCCCATTTCTTTAACCAGTACTTTTTTAGCTTCTAAAAGATTATCAATGTAGTTGTAATTCCCATTCCCTTTATTTGCAATTTGCTCCATTTTACCATCTTGAAGATTTCCTGTACCCATTCCTAATACGGAAAGAAATACTCCGGTTTTTCTCTTTTCCTCAATCATTTTAATCAAACTGGCATTATCACTTATACCCACATTAAAGTCACCATCAGTAGCCAAGATTACACGGTTATTGCCTTTAGGGATAAAATTGTCTTGTGCTACCTTATAAGCCAACTGTATACCTGCACCACCTGCTGTTGATCCACCCGCTCTTAATCCGTTCAATGTATTTTTTATTTTCTCCTTTTTATCTCCGCGAGTGCTTGGAAGAACCAGTCCCGCCGCTCCGGCATACACAACAATGGCCAGTCGATCTTCAGGTCTTAATTCATCAACCAATAAATTAAGACCTGAAATTAATAAGTCGAGTTTATCAGGTGAATCCATAGAACCCGATACATCGATCAAAAAAACGAGATTACTCTTAGGTGCTTCCTCTCTTTCTACCCTTAGACCCTGGATACCAATTAAAGCCAGTTGCCTGGAAGAATTCCAAGGACATTCTGCAAGTTCTGTAGTAATCGAAAAAGGATGCTCTCCTTCCGGTTGAGGGTAACTGTAATCAAAGTAATTGATTAGCTCTTCAATTCTCACTGCATTTCGTGGAGGCAAATACCCATCATTGATGTACCTTCTGGTATTGGCATAAGATGCCCGATCAACATCGATGCTAAAAGTAGATAGAGGGGCATTGATTGGCGATTCAAATTCGTTATCCGCTAACTCTTCATAGGATTCATAGTTAAACACCACCGTTTTTTGACGTTTTATGATGCGTTCTTTTTTTCTGGGCTTTGCATCTAAAACTTCAGACTGTTCATAATTTTCAAATTGTGCCGAAAGCCCATGTGAACGCACCGAAACTTCTTCAATTGCACTTGGAGGCAAATTGGTGCTTCCGATCACTTTAACTCCATCAACATAAGTAACATTACGACCAGACCGACTTCCTCTTGAATGAATTCCTCGCGAGCCATTGTCTCTGGAAAAAGTACCGTTTCCGGCTGTTCTAGCAATGTTTGAAGGGGATCTCACCGCCATATTCCGAAGTTCTTCTCTGGTCACAGTTTGGGCTACTCTTGTCTGGTCTCTTTCGAATAATGGCTGCCTGTAACCTATAATCTCCACGGCATCTAAGCTAACACCAGCCCTTAATTTAATATCCTGAAAAGTAATTCTAGAGGATTTAACAATGAGCCCGGATATTTTAACGGATTGATAACCAACAAAAGATACCTGAAGGTCATACATGCCTTTAGAAACAGGCTTAAGAGTATACTTTCCATCAAAATCTGTGGTTGTGCCTAGAATGGCTTGTCCCAAGCTATCCAAGAGACTGACATTCGCAAATGGAATCGGTTCTGATGTGGATTCGTCCAGTACCTTTCCTTTGATGGAACCTGTTTTAATTTGAGCAGTAGTAGAAAGTAGTATAAAAATGGCTAGTAGAAATACAGCTAAACGTTTCATAGCATTAAGTTTTAAAGGTTAAACAATCACTATGCGGCAGATCCTACTTTTTATAAGACCCCTTTATTTTACTTTTTGCCTACTGAGGTATAAAAAAAGCCTCTTTCGAGGCTTCATTTTATTTGACAATTAACTTTTTAAAGACCGGATTAGCATCTTCAAATTCTATTATCAGATGGTAAATCCCCGGTGTAACATGTAAAAGATCTATAATCGCTTCAGTCTCATTGTATCTAACATCTTCAACTAATCTTCCTCCTGCATCTCTTACCCTCACAGATTTAATGAATTGCATACTTGTATTGGTTATAGAGAAAAGCCCATCACTTGGATTTGGAGAAACGTATAAACTTTTTGACAAGTCACTACCCTCAAGTCCGGTTAATATAATATTCAAAGTGTCCGTGAAAACATGAGAACACCCTACATTATTGACCGTAATCAAAGAAACGATATACTGTCCGGCTGTTGCATAGATTGTCGATGGATTAGCTTGACTTGAGAACTGTCCATTGCCAAAATTCCAATAATAGGAGGTGGCTCCTACCGCAGTTGATACAAAATTAATCAATTGACCGGCTACCAAAGGACTTGTTGTAACAAAAGATCCCACCATACTGGTAATATTAATGTTGCGGTAAGTCGTATCACTATACAGCCCATTACTTGCAATAAGCATTACTGAATATACACCCGCACTTGAATATATGTGAGAAGGAGATCTTAAAGTGGATGAACTTCCATCACCAAAATCCCAATACCAGTTCGTTGGGTTGTTTGTACTTGAATCGTTAAACTGAACCGTTCTACTACAATTTCCCGTTTTGGTATAATCAAACTTGGCGCATGGCGTATTAATAACATTTAAAGTACATGGAATTGTAATTGTAGGATTCAAAGGGTCATTCGTATTTAATACCACATCCACAATATGCTGTCCGGCAGACAATTGACTTGCATCAAAGGTAAATGTGATGGTATGTCCTCCTGATGCGGGAATAGAATCTTCCATTCTGTCTATACTGATCCAACTTGGAATTCTTCCGGAAGCACCTGCCCATTGCAAAGCATTAGCGGCAATTTTATCAATGTTTGTATTGCGATTATAGTAATCAAAGCCGATAAGTGCCACCTTTCCGAGTCCTTGGTTACGAGCAGTAATTACCGGATAATTATTATATGTCAAAATTGTTACTGTATCAGTATTGAGGATATTGTAATAAAGCGTTGCAGATATACCAACAATTGGTGTTGTCGTTCCTGTTAAGATGGGATGAGAAGGAAAGTTTTTCGTCAGGATAGCAGAATTATTGTAATTATTATAACTTCCGCTAAACAAGCCTGAATTAAATATTACATCAGCTCGTGAACTCGTTCCAAAAAACAATACTGTTCCTCCTGTATTGACAAAGTTTCTTAATGCCGGATAAATATTAAAGAAGGCAATATTATTACCGGACTCTATTTCAGGTATCAATACCACATCTTTACCCTGCAATTGCGTCTTAAAAAGATTAGAATCAAGATTACCATTAATATCTAATGTATTGAAAGCAGTTAAATTATAATTCGTAAAGTATTGATTGATGCCGGTAATCATATTGGGATATTCTCTGGACATGTCTGCACCATAGGTAATAGAAAGTACCTCTAAGGTGCCGGAAGAACTCTGCCGTCCACCTGCAAAATTATACCTCAGCATACTTCCACCAAGATTAGAAAGGTTGACTGTTACATCAGCCGAATCACACAAATTCACAGAGGCAGTAATTGATGTCGGGTTCAAAACCGCGACAGGTGCAGGCACACTTGCAGCTGTTAAACAAATCGTTGAATCTACTGCATTATTAAACACTCGCATAAATGAGTTATGGTTTCCTAAAGTAGTTGGATTATAAGTCACCTTTATATATGCTGAATCTCCGGGAGCAAGAATATAACTGGTTTGTCCAAATTGATAATTTGGTGAAAAGGAAACCACAGTCGAAATCCTTAGTGTATCACACCCACTATTGTAGGTCAATAAAGAATCGGTTGTACTGGAGTTAATGTGCTGATTTCCAAAATTGATGCAGTTTGCACCAAAACCTATTTCAGGTGAAGCATTTACATGAATATTGACAAGCAGAGAGTCTATCGAGTTAAGTGGGTCATTCGATAGAACGATACCCTTAGCGGTATATGATCCGCTTGTTAAATTCCTGACCACCACGGTAGCATTCACTACGGTAGAATCTCCGGAGTTAACATTAACCGTATTGGGGTTAAACTTGAGTTCAAAATCAGAACTCCCATTAATGTTACTCAGAAACGAATTCATCACATTCAGATGGACAGAGTTTGTTAAGGTTGAACTATTATAGCCATCAGAATATAGCAGATAATAAATTCTATTCGCAGTATTAATATTGGAAACAACATGGTTTTCATTACCTGTTGTTGTTAAATGGGTTCTAGTAGCTCCTACACTCTGTTCTACTATAATGAGGTGGTTAATTGAAGGATCTCCTGCCGCGTAAACAGACTTCACAAAACCAATGTAATTGACTCCATTCACGGAGGTACTAATTGTTGAAGCAGCAACTTGCCCTGATCCATCTGCCCCTAGATTACCTGTAATGCTGAAGTCGCTCACATTATCCAAGTCAGCCACCATAACAAATAGGCCATTAACCTTACAAGTAAAGTACTCTCCACTAGGGCCAAAAGCAACATTTGTTTGAACTGTATTGTTTGTATAGGGTATTGCATTGACAAAATTTGTATTCAAATAATTGCCTCCATCATACATATCTCCCCCACCATCAACAATATTCGTTCCCGTGAAACCATCAGTAAAGCTGTACAATGTGGGAACATGAGCCGTGATTGCGGTATGATTGCGCAAAATTTTATTCAATATAGTATCTAAATTTTGTTGTCCTTGGTTCACAAACTGTGCATTCAATACACCTCCTCCGGTATTTTTGACTTTAATTGGGAAGATTAAAGAATCAAAACAAGAAGCTATAGTATCAGAATATACCCGTGGAGTATAACTAATAATAGGTGCTTGCGTACTTTGACCTTGAAGGCAGAGGTAAATGGCCCTATCATTATTTACAATACGAATTGAATCTGTAAAGCTTCCAACCGTTGAAGGAGTAAAATCCACATAAAGCAAAACAGAATCAAAAGGCGCAATGACATGTTGAACAAAGGATGTTGCAAAATGAGAACTAGAACTAATCATGTTAGATATTCTCAGAGAGTCACAGCCTTCATTAATCACCCATAAACTATCGGTTGAGGTTCGGTGCTGTACAGTAGAAGGATAATTTAAACATGCCTGAGATAAAGAAATTTCGGGGGTACCGGAAACGGTTAACCATACCGGAATACTATCTCTTGGATTTGTAGGATCATTAGACAGAAAAAACACTTCACTACCGTAAAGTCCATTTTCCAAACCTCTGGAATATAATGTAACATTAATGATCGCTGAATCTGAAGAAAGAACATTTAAGGTATCAACAGAAGGATTAACAAAATCAGGTATTCTTCTTTGCCCCAATTGAATGTCATCGTAATAGGCAGGTAATACATTATCAAAATGAGAAAGCGTAATAATTCCAACACTTGTTGTTGAAGTGTTATAAAACCCGAGCGTAGAAGAAGCCATAACTCCATCAATATAGAGGTCAAAAGTCTTATTTACGTAATCAATATTTCTAAATTCAAAATGTGTCCAGTTGTTGTTGTTATTATTTCTCACCGTATGATAATAATTGAGATTCCCTCTCACCTGATATTGACTATTGCCGCTTTTTCTAATATAAGCCATGCCATACATAGAAGTAGCTGACCCAACAATGAAATAGTTAGAATAACCATTATCATCCGTTCGCATTTTCACACTAATATAATCTAAAGTATCGGGTGTAAAATTATACTGCAATAAATCCCCGCTACCCAATAAAGAAAGCGCTCTGTTTCCTGATGCTGGATTCTGTGTAGTAATAACAGGGAAAGCACTTGTATTTATGGTGGTCCAGTTGTTCCAATTGCCCTGCTCAAAACCATCAAAGAAATAAGAACTTGAGCCGGTACTCACTAAATAACTTTGAACAGAGCTGTGAAGCGTTCCATTACCTGTATTATAGATAGTTACCGGAACAACAATTGAATCATCACAACTTGAAATGGTTTGAACTATACTTAATGGACTATGATTTATCACAGGAGCACCAATAGCAGTGCCAGAGATACATAGAAGAGTATCTCTATTATTATTTAAGATGCTAATCTGAGCATTAAAAGTCCCAAAAGTAGAAGGTGCGAAACTCACTCCTATATATGCACTATCATAAGCAGGTATAATATAATTGGAAGTATCTAAAACAAATGCACCGTGTGAACTTGTAATGCTGCTAATGTTTAAATCTTCACAACCGGTATTATAGAGCAAAATAGAGTCTCTTATAGCAGTATTCTCTTGAATTGTAGGAAAAGCCAGACAGCTTGTATCAAATGCAATTTCAGGATAGCCACTTACAACAAAACTAACCGGTATAGAGTCTGGATTTCGGAGCGGGTCATTGTTGATCAAATCAATTCGACTCCTGTAGGTTCCATTGACAAGGTCGGTAGATTTAAGTTTTAAGAATACGATAGCAGAATCATTCTGATTAATGTTTACCGTATCCGGCGATAAAAAAGCCCAGTTGGGAATGGTTTTATTTCCAATCTGAATGTCATCATAATAAGCCGGTAGAACATTATCAAAATGAGCTAAAGTGATTCGTCCTACATTTTGTGTTCCAAAACTATAAAAGTCCAAAGTAGAACTTACAAATATCCCGTCAATGTATAGGTCAAATGTCTTGTTTATGTAGTCAATGTTCTTAAACTCAAAATGTGTCCAGTTACTTGCATTTGAAAAATTGTGGACGTATGAGTAATTCCCTACTACCTGATATTGGCTTGTACCACTCTTTCTTATATATGCCAATGCATAAGTAGAAAATGCATCGCCAATAATAAAATAGTTAGAATAACCAAGATCATCGGTTCGCATTTTTACACTAATGTATTTTACCGTATCAGGTGTGAAGGTTCTTTGTAAAAGATCTCCCGATCCAAGCAGAGAAAGACATCTGCTCCCCGTAGCCGGATTTTGACTCACAACATTTACGGTAGCACCGGTGTTGATCTGATTCCAAGTATTGGTATTTCCACTCTCAAAGCCGTCAAAGATATAAGTACCCGGAGATGTTACCGAACTGTAATTGAGGTAGTTCCTTAAACCAAGATGCAAAGGACCATTACCTGTATTGTAAAATTGAATAGGGATGATTAGAGAATCATCGCAACCGTATAATGTATCCGAAATAGATGAAGGATGGAAAGACATGCTTGGCGCGCCAACTGCCGAAGCATTTAGACATTTTGTTTGAGCAGTAGTATTGCTCGTAATACTCAAGGTTCCATTAAAATTCCCTATAGAAACCGGTGCAAATTGCACCAGTACATGTCCTGTATCCTCAGGCAATACATCCAGAGTTGTTGTTAAAGGCACAAAAGCAGTTAGGTTAGAAGTTACAGAATTAATTTGTAGGGTATCGCAGCCAGTATTTACAATTTCTATACTGTCTAATCTGGTATCGTTTTCCTGAATTGTTGGAAAGTTCAGACAACCGGCAGACAATTGATATTGTGCAGTGCCCACCAAAGTCAAATTGATGATTACGGAATCAATAGGATTAAGAGGGTCATTGGTTTGAAAATAAAGAACATCTCTATATTGACCTGAATTTAAATTATCGGAATTGAGCATAATTTGCACAGTCACAGAATCCGATGGCAAAACAAAACTGGAATCCGGACTCAGGTTACCAATGAATTGAGAACCTGTATTGGTTATGCTCACATCATCAATGGCCCAATTATCATAGCCGCTTCCAGAATGACTCAATTGACGCCATCTGAAAGAAGTGGTTGAAGAATTTGCAGCAGCAGGGATCGCCTCTGTGATTTGAGTAAATGAAGAGTACAGAGAGGTATTATAGGTATTCATGGTGGTCCATGTTACGCCATTTACCGAATACTCCAACACAACCTCTTCTCCTCCATCAGCATTTTCGCAAGGAGAACTCCCCGTGCCAATTTTTAAATAAAAGTCAATACTGCCACCATTAACCTGTTGTGGTTGACTTTGAATGTATCGCGAAGAAGAAGAATTAAAATACATGGCACCAAAACCTGAGTTTGTTCCGCAACTGGAGCTAATTGTTCCACCAAGGATTGTCCACATGGGATTAAAGCCTGAATCAAAATCATCAAAAACCTCTTGTTGACTAAAGCCTTTCCAAGTTAAATTTCCATTTCCATTATTATACACTGTCACAGAAACTTGAGTAGAATCTCCACAGTGACGAATGATCGAATTGATCTGCGAAGGACTAACACTAAATACGGGATGACTTTGTGCAATTAGCTTAAATTGAAAGCTCAATAAGATTGTACATAAAATGAGCTTAGCCAGTAAATTTTTCATATTCATTAATTGGAGGGCAAAAATAGGGTTTAGATAATCGTAAAAGTGTTAACCAACATTATTTAACCATTAAATGATCTCAATAGAAGACTGCGCATAAAAACGTCTCAATAAAGACACGCTTTTATGCTAATTTGTCTAACAATTCCAATTAAGTATAATAAACAAGTCTACTAAGTCCGATTCACCTTCCAATTTGATCTTGCACTTGCAGTTGGCTCTGTTTGCTGAGCAGATTTGCTCTGTTCTCTAATCAAACCTGCAGCAACAATTGCTGCAATTTTATCGGCTTGTTCATCATGGCTGTCCAAATATTCCGGTTTGAAATGATGCTTCACAAAATTGGTATCAAATTGCCCGCTGACAAAGGCTTCATGTTGCAAAGCAAACTTGCAAAAGTCCAAGGTGGTTGATACGCCATTGATCTGGTATTCGTCAATGGCCCTTAACATGCGCTGTCTGGCTGCTTCTCTGTCTTTACCAAAAGTGACCAGTTTGGCAATCATGGGATCGTAATAGATAGGAATGTCCATGCCTTCCTCAAAACCATCGTCTACGCGCACGCCCAGTCCCTGAGGACGCACATAGGTTTTTAAATTCCCGATATCGGGCAAGAAATTGTTTTTCGGGTCTTCCGCATAAACACGAACCTCAAAAGAATGCCCTTGAATGTGCAGATCCTCTTGAGTAAAACTCAACTTTTCTCCCCTTGCCACATTGATCTGCTCTCTCACCAAATCGATGCCTGTTATTTGTTCCGTGACCGGATGTTCGACTTGTAAACGGGTGTTCATTTCCAAGAAATAGAAATTCAAATTTTCGTCCAACAAAAACTCTACGGTACCTGCTCCCACATAATTACAGGACTTGGCCACTTTTACCGCTGCTTCGCCCATTTCTTTTCTCAACTCAGGAGTCAATACTGCCGAAGGCGCTTCTTCGATCACCTTTTGGTGACGGCGTTGTATGGAACATTCCCGTTCAAACAAATACACGATATTTCCATATGTATCGGCCATGATCTGTATCTCAATGTGTCGTGGTGAACCGACAAAGCGTTCGATGAACACTGCCCCATCACCAAATGATGATATTGCCTCAGAAACGGCTCTGTCCATTTGCTCTTTAAAATCTTCTACACGCTCAACGATCCGCATCCCCTTACCACCACCTCCGGCACTGGCTTTGACTAAAATGGGAAAACCCACTTCCACCGCAATTTTTTGGGCTTCCTCTACATCGGTCACCGCTTCATCCGTTCCGGGAACTAAAGGAATATCATAGGCTTTAACAGCAGCTTTTGCAGCCAACTTGCTCCCCATCACTTCCATGGCTTCAGGTGAAGGGCCGATCAAGGTTAAGCCTGCCTTTTTTACCGCTCTGGCAAAATCCGCGTTTTCAGATAAAAAGCCATAACCGGGGTGAATGCCATCTACATTCAATTCTTTACAAATGCGTATGATTTCATCGCCTTTTAAATAAGATTCTGAAGATGGAGGTGGTCCTATACGTACTGCCTCATCAGCATACCTGACAAACAGTGCCTCACGATCGGCATCTGAATAAATGGCTACGGTTCGTATGCCCATTTCCTTTGCCGTTCTCATGATTCTTAAAGCGATCTCTCCTCTGTTGGCGACTAATATTTTCTTCATCTTTTTATCTTAAACTTGTAATTTTAGGACAGGATGTATGTACATGTTTACATGCTCCGCTAAATTAGCTAAAACACCTGCATTAAAACAATAAAATCATGAGCAAACCGGTCTTTACGGAAGAACAACGTTTCAATCAACCCTTTGTGATCATCATGTTGGCTTTGGCCTTTGTGGTTGTCTTTTTTGTCACTTATCAGGAAATGGACGCCACACCACGAAAAAGTAGCATTAGCTTAATCGTTTTTGTCCTTGCCTCTGCCTTTATTTTTTTCATCAAACTCAAAACGCGCATTGATGAAAAAGGCATACACATTCGCTTCTCCCCTTTTCATCTGAATTGGGTCACGTATTCCTGGGAGCAAATCTACAGTATAGAAACCACCACTTACAGTCCCATCGGAGATTATGGTGGTTGGGGCATCCGTTTCAGCTTTAGAGGCAAAGGCAAAGCCTTTAACACCAGAGGCAATGAAGGCATCAAAATTGTGACCGATGAAGGAAAAACCCGATTAATCGGTACACAAAAAAGAGCAGAAGCCCAGCAAGTGATTGATCAGTACCGCCAAGAAAAATGAGATTATTCTACGGACAGCCTCAACAGGACGGAATGATCCATCTGGATGCAGAAGAATCCAAGCATCTGGCGAAGGTCTTGCGTTTGAAAGAAGGAAAACAAGTAGAATGCATAGATGGACATGGAGGGCGATACATCTGTGAAATCAGTACCGCTCATCCAAAGCATACTGAACTTAAGATTCTCGAAAGTTTTCAGGAAAAGGAAAACCATGGTATTCATTTGGTGGTGGCACCGACTAAAAACCTCAGCCGTTGGGAATGGTTTTTAGAAAAAGTCACTGAGCTGGGAGTAGACCGCATTACACCCATTATCTGCGAACATTCGGAACGGAAGGTACTCAAAAGAGAGCGACAAGTCCGTATTCTCTTATCTGCCATCAAACAATCGAAAAAAGCATTAATGCCTCAGTTGGATGAACTTCAATCCTTAAGTGAATTTTTAAACAGCGAAGCAGAAGGTCAAAAATTTATCGCTCACTGTGCGGAGGATCAGCAAAAAAAAGACTTAAAAGGGGTCTTTCATGCCCATGAAAAAGCCATCCTATTGATCGGGCCGGAAGGTGATTTCAGTTCATCTGAAATTGAACGCTTAAAGCAAAAAGGCTTTCAACCCGTCACTTTGGGAAAAAGCAGATTGAGAACCGAAACGGCAGCGCTGGTTGCCTGTCATTCCATACATTTGCTAAATGCGTAAACTCATTTTTATTCTTTGCTTTTTACCTTTATTTGGCAGCGCCCAAAACGGCGCCTTTCAAATTGCCATATTGAAATACAATGGAGGTGGAGATTGGTATGCCAATCTGGAAACGTCTTTGCCCAATCTGATTAAGTTCACCAATACCAGCCTGAACACCAACATTCAGATGGAACAAGCCATTGTTGAAGTAGGTAGCCCCGAATTGTTTGATTATCCGTTCATACACATGACCGGACATGGTAATGTGGTCTTTTCACTTCAGGAAGCTGAAAATCTGCGCAATTATCTTTTAGCCGGAGGCTTTTTACACATCGATGACAATTACGGCATGGACCAATTCATTCGTCGCGAATTGAAGAAAGTATTTCCCAATGAGGAACTGATCGAATTGCCTTTTGATCATCCCATCTTTCATCAAGCTTACGATTTTGACAAGGGCTTGCCTAAAATTCATGAACACGATGGAAAAGCACCGCTGGGTTTTGGCATCGTTAAAGACGGGCGATTGCTTTTGTTTTACACTTTTGAAGCCGATTTAGGTGATGGTTGGGAAGACGAAAGCATACACAATGATTCTCCTCAAACGCGGCTCAGGGCTTTGCAAATGGGAGCCAACATTCTGTCTTTTGTTTTTCAGGGAGAATGAATCCTGAAATTCAAGCCTTTATCCAAGAACAGGTCAATAATGATTTAAGCCAAGTTTCGCTATTGCTGAGCAAGTATCCGGATTGGCCGAAGGAATACATCCTCAATCAGATCAATGGCAGACAAAAAGCCAAAGCCAAGTTTCCTTCCTTAGCTGTGAATGTCTTCACTTTTCCTTCTCCCAGAGCAATAGAACAAGCCAGTTCAGAAACCACAGCGCAATTCAAAGCTCAACTTGTTTCCGGTCATCGTTTGCTTGATTTAAGCGGAGGCATGGGCATGGACAGCCTTTATTTTGCCCGAAAATTTGAACAAGTCGATTATGTGGAGGCGAATGCTGCGTTAGTAGAGACCTTTGCACAGAACTGTAAACAAATGGATCGGCATAACATCCATTGCCACCATTCTAGCGCTGAAGACTTTTTATCCGCACATTCCAAAACTTATGATGTCATTTACATTGATCCTGATCGGCGGAATGCTAAAGGCAGACAGTTCCAAATAGAAGATTGTAGTCCCAACCTTAATCTGCTGTTCGATGACTTGTGGACAAGAACCTCAACAGTACTTATTAAGCTCTCTCCCCTGCTCGACATTAAAGCGGCCTTGAAGCAATTGCCCTTTTGTAAAAGCGTAATTGTACTGGCCGTGAAAAATGACTGCAAGGAATTGCTTTTTCTTTTGGAAAAGGATCATCGAGAAGAACCTCAAATACAATGTGTGAACCTGAACGGAAAAACGGAAGAGCGTTTTGAGTTTCAATTCAGCGGTGAGCAAAATGCCGAAGCAAACTATGGTGAAACAGATGTTTATCTCTATGATCCTAATGTGGCCATTTTAAAAGCCGGAGCTTTTAAAAGCATCGCTACCGCATTCAATTTAAAAAAGATAGCTTCCAATACCCACCTGTATACAAGTAATGTCCTCATTGAAAATTTTCCCGGACGAATCTTTAAAGTCTTGCGTCCTGTGCAATTGAAAAAAGAGAAGATCAAACAGGCCAATGTCATCGTCAAAAACTATCCTTTAAGTGCCCAACAAGTGAAGAGCAAATACAAGATACAAGAAGGTGGAAAGGAATTTTTGATCGGGTTTAGGGATCGGAAGAATAAAAGTCTGGTCTGGATGTGTAAGCGGGCTCGTTAGAGCTGATCCTGATAATTATTAAAATATCCTTACTTGCAACCTAAGTTTAACTTATTTAATAGTCTAATCGTATCATCCTTCCTTTATTATCTTCCCTACTAGAATCTTCTTCAAACCATTTCCCAATAGATCGAAAGATTTCTGACACGATAGGAAATTTATAGTTAAGGGCCTCTGAAATTTTATAGTAATAATTTGCTTTAGCTCTTTCTATATCTCCACCTGCATATGGACTTCTTGAAGACATGCTATTAAGATTGTGCATTGCTGAACTAAAGCAGCCTTTTATCGTTGATGTGTTTATTGTTTCTATAATTTGACAGATAATATCAGGAGGGACATGATCATCAACTTTTGGATAATTACTAAATAGCTTCCCAACAACAATATCAAATCCTTTTTCTCTACTTTCTTTTTTTGCTAATTCTCTTGCAGTATTAATCCACTCAGATAAATACTTTTCGTCAATTTCTTCTGCTGACTTAATCCCAGGTATAGATTTCCAAGAGTCTAATAAGGTAGCAGAATTACTTGCTGCATTTCTCCTGCTATCTGATTTGTATTCTTCCTTAACTTTCTCTAGCAACCTTTCATCTGATGGCAAATAGGCATACGACAACATTTGAGCAAAGAAGTTTGGATTCTTTTCTAATTCTAAATGAAGAAGCTTTGGTCCTCTGCTATTATATGAACCCGCCAATATGTTCAAGAAATAGAACTCTATATTAACTATCTGCTTTTGTTCATAATCATCTCTTTTATCAAGCTCTTCTATTAACTCCATAATCTCATATTCAGAACGAGTTTTAGTCATACCGCTTGAATTCTGCCCATATTTAATCAACACATTTATAATAATGCTACTAGAAATCATTTTCCTCGCCCTATAAGCCGCATCAAGAGCATTTTCATATGATTCATAATGTAAATAGTTGCTTACAGTTTTTGAAGCAAGTTCAGGGTCATCTATTATAAACCATGACTGTATTGATTGCCAGTAAAGTGAATTGATATCCTCTCCTTTTGATTCGATGAAACTCCAAACATCTAAATTCTGTCTTACTGAAATGAATACTCGAATTAATAGCTCATTAGAAACACCTATTCCTTCCAAATCATTATACAGTTTGTATAGTTTCGAATGATCAAAGTCATTACGCTTAAAGAAACCAATGAAAAAGCCATTTACGAATGCAAAGTCAGGCTCATCATTTTCTACAAGTAATTCTATTATTTCTTCATAATTATCAATAACTAATGCCAAAGATTTGCCAAATATCCACTGTTGTTTTACAAGGGAAACAAGCTCTTTTACAGTATTTATACCTTCTTTTTGATAAATCTCGGTGAGAATCTTTTGTCTTCTTTCTTCAATGATAATTTCCTTTTCGTCACTTGAAAGTTCCTTTTTAAATCCATCTTTAAAAGAGGGCCACCCTTCCTCAAACATCCATTTAGTTTTATCCAAGATATTGACAGGCTCCAATTTCTTATATAACTCCTCAAATATTGCTAATTCACTCTCAGGCATTGCTCTATTCGAGTCCGGGAAGGATCTTTGATGAGATAGTATTTTTCGTATTTTATGCCATCCGAGACTCTCCTTATGGTCTACTTCATTTGAGGTTTCCTGAATAAAGTTTAAAATAGTTTTCCTATCCCATGGAAATACTTGAGTTGACATTTCAATAAGTTGTTCAAACTTCCCTTCAGAATTATCAAATAGCTCAATTAGTTTAGCACATAGAAAAGTATACATCTCTCTACTTTCTTCATGGGTATAGATTGGATTAAGGCTGCTTTCAAACAACCTCCACCTAGGCTTATGAGTGGGATGAGCTACTTGACTACTTGAACCAGGTAACAAACTCACAAAAAGATCCCAAGCAATATCCTTATATCGGTTAGCTATCAAGTCTAAAATTGCCTTTCGTGTCTCAATATTTGCTAATGTTTGGTGATGCCAAGGCATAAATATTTCTCGAAGAGAGTTGAATGGTCTATTGGCTAGATTACCTCCCGGATCATTCTCAACTAAAGAACATAACAATAGAGAAACCCGAGCCAATAAATCTTTATTCCAAGCTAAATTTTCTAATGCCCATAGTAGACTTGAATGATACGATATGTTACCAAGAAACAAACTAGGGTCTTCGTCAAATAAGCTTACAATAGCAGACTTTGACTCTAACATCTTCTTTTCTATAGCAGAAAGAAAAGAGTTTGGCGAAGCTTCTGAAATTAAAGTAAGCTCAGAAGAAATAGACTTCCAAAACAAGGGGTCATCAGAATCAAGTAGTTCTCTGACTATATTATCCACCCATTGCTCACCATTTATTCCTAGGTTATACTCTAATTTATCTCCGTAAAGTGAGATTAATATAAGAGACTGTGATATACCTGTTCTAATTTGATTAGAATAGTTTTTCTTTTTATCCATTAAGTTCGCCAAATAACGATGCTCCGAATCCAATTCAAATGCAGGGTCAATTTCTCGCCAAATGGTTAAAAAGGATTTCTTAATAATCTCAAAATCCTGTCTTGTTAAATAGCTAGATGCTTTTTCCCAAGAATCAAGAGGAGATTCTATTCTCCATATACTGCCAATTTTAATAAACGGAGAGTTATTTGTATTCAACCATTTCGTTAATTTCCTCGAATATGAATGATAGTTTTCTCCAGATAATTGTTCGATAATTTTTACATCATACTCAATCTCCTCATCCCATCTACCAACAATTAAGGCAGGAATAATTTCAATTACATTTTCTTCGTTAGCCCATTTAGGAATATCTCTATTTAGCTTTAGTTGTCTTCTTAATATGGTCAGATTCCTTGCGGTCTCTTTTGCATAGGATTCTGACTTTTCTTTTGTTAGACCAGATACAATTAAGTTATTCACAAACTCATCTCTATCTAATTCACCTAAATGTATTTCTTCTTCAGAGCTCTTTTTATAAATACCTGTTCCGTGAGGGATTATAACAACATGCCCTTGGTTAACTGCTTGATTAAATTCACCATCAACTTCTGAGAATCTAGGAATTAGAATTAAGGAATCTTTAGTATTAGAAAAATCTCGAAAGGTTTGCACATCATCTACTATAATACTCCTTGAATTAAAGGAATCTTTTAACTCTTCATTATCAAAAAAAGTAGCAATTATAAATGCTATTGATTCTGTTTTTGATCTTGAATTGATTATCGTTACTGAAGGGTTTTTGACCCTGTTAATCAATATATCTAGTTCACTTTCCCTTCCATTAAGAACAATTTTATGATTCAACTTTAATTCTCCGCTTGATGATGTAGACCATTTTTCCCAATATGATTCCACTGCTTCTGTACCATGTACCGGATTGTCTAAGAATTTATAAGCCAAATATTGTCCAACGGTTGGGGCTAGTTCTAATAATTGCTCCAACACTTCAGAATTAATGACTTTTACATCTTTCCATTTTTTTTCTTTCTTCTTTTCAGCGATCCATTTGGTTCGATCTTTCCAAACATTTGGTGTAACAAAAACAAATGTTGTTTCTTTTGGATCATAGTCTACAGGTGAGGCTAATCTATTATTATACTCGTATTCAGCCTTTGACTTAATTTTAGTCTGAGTAGTACCAATTTCCCATATTGACTTACCTTCAGGAATGTTCTCAACAGATTCATTAAGTTCTAAGTAACCATCTAAGCCACTATGATGAACATTATCCCCACTAGGAAAGCTTAGTACTTCTACTTTAGTTGTGATTGCACGTAACAGCATTCTTAGAATCTTTGGAAGATTCTCTTGACAATCTCTTGTTCCTGCCCATTTTTTTAGGTCTGATTTAGTTATCCAATTCATATTTCTAAATTAATTATTATGAGGCGATTATATATAAATACCTCTGACATATATATTTATAATTAATTGGTCTCTAATAGACTACAATTAAATTCAACAAGTCATGGTGATGTTAAAAATTACCCTATAAGCGCCCAGCAAGTGAAGAGCAAACAAGATACAGGAAAGAGGGGATTAGTTTTTAGTAGGATTAAAATCGTTTCAGGTTGAAATCAATGTTTTTTATGTAAAAGCACAATCCTTCCTAAGCCCTCTCTCGAATTTCTTGTTTACTTTGCGAAGTGATTAAAAGAATGCAGAGATGAATTTAGATGCCTTTAGAAATGCCATATTATCAGGAATTCCGGATGAACTCCCACCAGCCAAAACACATGATCCGGCCATTAACCATGCTCCTAAACGCAAAGACATTCTCAAGGCTTCTGAAAAACGATTGGCCATCGAAAATGCCCTGCGTTATTTTCCGGCCAAGCACCATGCCGTATTGGCAAAAGAATTTGCCCAAGAGTTAAGAGACTATGGGCGCATATACATGTACCGTTTCAGACCGGATTATGAAATAAAAGCCAGACACCTCCAAGATTTTCCGCATCAATCGAAACAGGCGGCAGGCATTATGCTCATGCTCTCCAATAATCTGGATTATGCAGTGGCACAGCATCCACATGAGCTAATCACCTACGGAGGAAATGGGGCCGTCTTCCAAAACTGGGCGCAGTACCTGCTCACCATGCAGTATCTGGCCACCATGAATGACGAACAAACTTTGGTCATGTATTCAGGCCATCCCATGGGACTCTTCCCTTCTCATAAGGATGCACCGCGCGTAGTGGTCACCAACGGCATGATGATTCCGAATTATTCTCAACCTGATGACTGGGAAAAGTTTAATGCTTTGGGTGTGACCCAATACGGGCAAATGACTGCCGGCTCATACATGTACATTGGTCCACAGGGCATTGTGCATGGCACGACCATCACCGTGTTGAATGCAGGCTGGAAAATCTCTAATGAAGGTTTAGGTGGAAAGCTCTTTGTGACTGCAGGATTGGGTGGCATGTCGGGTGCACAACCTAAAGCGGCAAAAATTGCCGGAGCAGTAAGCATTACTGCAGAAGTGAATCCAAAAGCGACCCACACCAGACATTCTCAAGATTGGGTAGATGAAGTCTACACCGATCTGGATGAATTGATGACAAGAACCAAAAAAGCCCAGGAAAATAAAGAGGCAGTGTCTTTGGCCTATCAAGGCAATGTCGTCGATTTGTGGGAAAAACTCGCCGAAGAACACATCAAAGTCGATTTGGGTTCTGATCAAACCTCATTGCACAATCCTTGGGCGGGTGGTTACTATCCCGTTGGTTTTAGTTTTGAGGAATCCAATGACATGATGGCCAACGAACCACAGCGTTTTAAGGAAGAAGTCCAAAAAACATTACGCAGACATGTCCAAGCCATTAATCAATTGGTGGAACAAGGCATGTATTTCTTCGATTACGGGAATGCCTTTTTATTGGAAGCCAGTCGTGCAGGAGCCGACATCATGAATGGAGATAAATTCAAATACCCCTCTTATGTTCAGGACATTATGGGGCCCATGTGTTTTGACTATGGTTTTGGTCCTTTCCGTTGGGTTTGTGCCAGTAATGACCCTGCGGATCTGAATAAAACTGATCAAATTGCTACTCGTGTATTGGAAGAGATGGCCGCTGAAGCACCAAGCGAGATCAAACAACAAATTGAAGACAATTTAAGATGGATTAAAGCAGCAGAAGAAAATCAATTGGTGGTTGGCTCTCAGGCTAGAATACTCTATGCAGATGCGGAAGGGCGTATGCGTATTGCGAAAGCCTTTAATGATGCCATTCAAAGCGGAGAACTCTCTGCTCCCGTTATTTTGGGTAGAGACCATCATGACGTGTCGGGTACAGATTCTCCTTATCGTGAAACCTCTAACATTTATGACGGTTCTCAATTTACGGCAGACATGGCCATACAGAATGTGATCGGCGACGCATTTAGAGGGGCCACCTGGGTTTCCATTCACAATGGTGGTGGTGTAGGCTGGGGAGAAGTCATTAATGGCGGCTTCGGCATGTTACTGGACGGTACTTCCGAGGCTGAACGGCGTTTGACCTCCATGTTGCACTGGGACGTGAACAATGGCATTGCCAGGCGCAACTGGGCAAGAAATGAAGGTGCTGTTTTCGCTATAAAGAGAGCCATGAAAATGGAACCACAACTCAAAGTTACGGTGCCTAATCTGGTAGATGAAGAACTGTTGGATAATCTGTAAGACCCTCTTAATAGTTTAAATCAAAGGCTTCAAAAAAGAATGGGTACGCTTAAAATCAGTCGATTTCTCCCGGTTGTTGAGGTCATTATTATTCTCACTTCTTTTTTCTTTTTCTCCAGCCGTTTTAGTCCTGCCGTGAGTTCAGATGATGCCCTTTCCGTGCTCATGACTTATGATTATGACTTAAGTGAAAGCTTTTACTGTTGGGGACAAAACAGAGGGGGCACCATTGTTCCGCTGATTGCTCAATTCTTTTTCAAGGTCTTGAACTTTAGTCCTAGTTTGTCCGAAAGTCTGGCAAGATACCTTATTCTGATTCTGGGTTATCTCTCTTTCAGACGCTTCTTTAAACGGCCCCTGAGTATTCTTTGCCTAGCTCTATTGTATTTCCTTCCCATCTTGTACTTTGTTGGGTTTACAAGATATTCATGGGGCCTCATGTACAGTTTAATCGGGCTTTTACTTTGGGTTTTACCAGTTTCTGCCTATTCCAAAAGCTCAATACAAAAAGTAAGTTTTACACTCTTATCTGTTGTACTTTGCTTCCTTGCAATATGGACCATGGATCAAGCCATCATTCCCCTGTTTTTTATTGGACTTTATTACCTGATCTATCATTTTATCCCGAATAAATCCTATTTTCTGATAAGTATATACAGCATCGCTTCTGCTCTAATCATTCTTTCTATTTCAATGCTTAAAGACAGTGCCGGCATAAGTACGGGATACGCCTATGATGTCTTCTCGTTTAACTCTTGGCAGGATGCTCAATCCAGTATGAAAGCCATTTACCACGGTATAGAGAATGCTTTGACAGATAGCACTGTCATTGACTTTTTAGGCTGGCATTTACCTACAATTTATTTTTATAGCTTCTTGGCAACAAGTCTCTTTTCAATCCATTTGATTTTCAAGTTCAAAAAAAGAGAATATTTCTTTCTGCTTGCTACGATCATTGTTCTATTTGTTTCTGTTTTCAGTTCCAAATGGGTGCATTTAAACCATGAAGCGCCAAGGTATTTCTCCGGCATTCACTTTTTATCCTGCGGCTTGATCATCTATCTCATGGAAAAGCATAGTAAAATCGCTTCAAAACTTCTTGTTGTAGCTTATTTAGCCGGTGCATGGAACAGCATTAATTTTAATCTTCAGCTAAACGATTGGCATTTCGAATCGCGCTACTCTCAATTGAAAGAACTGGAACCTCTTGGAGAAATCGGGATTCTAGGCTCTTACTGGTACGCTTATGGAGTCTCCTTCTCTAACCCTGAACAAATTACAGCTTCTCCAGCTGAAGGTTTTGAAGTGAAAAGACGGAACATGATTGCTTATGTCTTTTTTAAAAATTCCATCTATCTGGTAAAAGACCTGTGGTTAGATGAATTTCCCGAACAGATCACACAATACGGTAGAGTCTTGAAGAAAACAGGTCAACCTGTTCAAATGGCGGGAATGACATTATGCGAGTACACACTTTCAAAAAGACCTGTTTAATACAGAAAAGATAAGCTATAATTACAGTACTATATATTTAAAGCTTACCACAGATAGTGCTTCTGTTCTTGAGTTAGGTGGTTAGCGTAACTCTGCTCCAAATTCTTCTTTTAAAGCACCGACCAAGCGACTCATCATGCCCTCAATTTGCTTTTCACTTAGTGTTTTGTGTTCATCCTGCATGTAAAAACTCATGCCATATGATTTCTTTCCCGCAGGCAAGTTCTTTCCTTCATACACATCGAAGAGTTCCACATTTTTCAACGCCCCTTTCAAAACATCTTTTCCTTTTCTGGCAATTTCATCAAAGATGATGGTCTCATCAATAAGCAAGGCCAAATCTCTTTTCACGATAGGAAACTTATTGACCGGTTTAAAACTGATGTTTTTTGCTCCTAATGTTTTTAACACATTTGTCCAATTGAACTCTGCATAAAATACGGGCTGTTCCACATCTTGTTTCCTTACTACTTCCGCATTCAATTTCCCCAATCTGACCAATTCAAATTTTCCTTTCTTAAAGCAAATGGCCTGTTGGAAAGCGTCTGATTCAATGGTTTCTTCTTTCCATTTTTGATGCCCGATCCGTTGAAGGACATTATTCACATGTTCTTTCAAGTCAAAAAAACTAAGCTCAGATGCACCCAACTTCCAGGTTCCTTCATTCTTTTGTCCAGTCATCCATAAGGCCAGTCTCTTGGTTTCAAGATAAGATTCATCTCCTCTTTGATAAGTACTTCCAAATTCATAAAAGTGAAGGTTCTTCCTTTTGTGATTGATATTGTAAGCCAAAGCCTCTAAACCACCATAAAGCATGGTTTTTCTCATCACTTCCAATTCGGAACTCAAAGGGTTTAGCATTCTCACCAAATCATCCGCTTGCTGATAATGCTTGGGATTAGTCAACGAATTATTGAAAATCTCATTAAAGCCATTGTTTGACAAATAGCCGGAGACTAAGCTTTCTATTTCAAAAGGATCAGGATGTATTTTTGTGGATAGACTTGTTTTTAAGAATTCAGGCAACTTGATGGTATTGTAACCTACCATTCTGAGTACCTCTTCGCACAAATCTACCGGACGAGTCACATCGACCCGGTAAGCAGGCACTTCCAAACGTAGCCCTTCTTTTGATTCGTTCAATATTCTGATTTCAAGTCCCTCAAAAATTTGCTTGATTTTTTCTTTAGGAATCTGCTGACCAATCAAACGGTTGCAGTCCTTGTAATTGAATTCAACGAGAAAAGGCTCAATTTTTTGAGGATAAATATCAATGACTTCACCGACAATTTCAGCTCCGCATATCTCCTGCAATAAATTCACCGCACGCCACAGGGCATTTACAGTAATTTCCTGGTCAATGCCTCTTTCAAATCGAAATGAAGCATCCGTATTTAAAGCATGTCGCTTTGCTGTTTTTCTTATGGAAACAGGATTAAAATATGCACTTTCCAGAAATATCTTGGTGGTCTTTTCTGTCACCCCTGACCCCAAACCACCAAATACTCCAGCAATACAAAGTCCCTTAGTCTGATCGCAAATCATTAAATCATCGGCATCTAACTTTCGGTCTTCCTCATCCAAAGTGGTAAAAACTGTGTTAGACGGAAGAGTCTGTACCTTAATCTCTCCTCCCTCAATTTTATCAGCATCGAAGGCATGCAATGGCTGCCCCAATTCATGCAAAACATAGTTGGTGATGTCTACAACATTATTGATTGGGTGTAATCCAATTGCCTTCAAACGCATTTTTAACCAAGCGGGAGATTCTTCAACTTTAATGTTCCTAAGTGTTATTCCGGCATATCTTGGGCATCGTTCTTGGTCAACATGATTCACCATTATGGCCTCTTTATCCTCCTTCAATTCATGATATTGATGCTTAAGTTCTCGAAGCGAAATAGAATCGTACAAATTGAAGTAACACGCCAAATCCCTTGCAACCCCATAATGAGACATGGCATCTGCACGATTTGGTGTTAAGCCAATTTCAAATACAATATCGGACTCTAAATTAAAATACTCACTTGCAGGTTGACCTACCTTAGTTTCAGGAGGTAAAACAAGAATACCATCGTGCGAGCTACCAAGACCTAACTCATCTTCTGCACAAAGCATGCCCTCAGAAACTTCACCTCTGATTTTAGATTTTTTTATCTTAAACTCTTTCTCATCCGGATAAAGACTGGTTCCAACAAGAGCAACAATGACTTTTTGTCCTACCGCAACATTGGGTGCACCACATACAATTGGTAAAAATTCAGCATGGCCAACGTCTACCTTGGTTAACTTTAAACGGTCAGCATTGGGATGCTGAGTCATTTCCTTAACTTCTCCGACTACAACTCCTTTTAGTCCGCCTTTGACTGTCTCGAATTCTTCAATTCCCTCAACTTCTAAACCAATGTCGGTTAAAATTTGAGCCAGTCTTTCAGGAGCAAGATCAAGTTTTAAAAAGTCCTTTAACCAATTGTATGAAATCTTCATCTATAGCAAATTAAAGGCACAAAGGTAAGAGTTCCAAACAAGCTAAAAAGGGATTTAGACTTGCCAAAGTTTTATTTTTCCATCATCACCCGAACTGAGCACCTGATCTCTTTGTTCTAACCAAAGCAGAGTATTCACAGAGTGTGTATGTGCTTGATCTTTAAACCCCTCAAAGCGCTTTAACACATTTAAATTTCCGCTATCCCATATTTTTACCGTTTTATCTCTGCTTGCCGTTGCAAAACGTTGACCATCATGACTGCCTGAAATAGCATATATGCCCCAATTATGTGCCGGAATACGTTCTTTTCTTGTCCAGTTGAGCGAGGAGTATTCAGACAAATAAGCATCTTTTTCTCCCACCAACAAAGCTTCTCGGTCTTTAAGATAGGCCAATGCATGAATGGAAGATGGAAGTCGATCGATCTCTTGAGTAAAGGCCCATTCCATTCGATTGAACAGTTCAATACTGCCATTACCCAGTCCGATCAAAAAGCTGTTTTTATCTGGCATATCTACTGCAGAACGAATTTTACCCTCGCATCTTTTATCGTGAAATAGAAGCTCAAAATTCTCTGAAGACCACACTGAAAAACTACCATCTCCTGAAAGGAAAACCAGCTCTTGTTTATCCTGCAAATAACAAATTTTGAAAATGTAGCCTTTGTGCAACTTCAGATAACGGATTTCTTTTCCAAGATTCAAATCAATGACATGTACACCACCCTCTACCTGTCCAATCAACAAATAATTCTTATCCGGCAAATAGTTAAGACTAATCACTGTTGTTGGTGATTTGGCTACAACTCCCTCTGCTTTTAACTCATCCAAATTCCATAGCACGATGTTTCGGTCGGCACCGGCAGAAAAAAAACGCGCAATTGAATCGGCTTTCTCCAAAGTATAAACCGCCCCTTTGTGGCCTTTAAAATCATGTACTAATCTATAACTCATGCGATTCTTGACCAGTTTATTTTTGACCGTCTTTGCTCTCTAACATAAGTCAATAGATTTTGGTTCTCAGGCAAGTCTAAATTAGGGTCATTTTGAATCAAAGATTGTGCTGCTTGTCTAGCAAGTTGAATCAAATGCCCATCTGTTGACAGGTTGGTTAATTTCAAATTGATGGCTGTTCCACTTTGCTGTGTACCTTGCAGGTCGCCCGGACCTCTCAACTTCAAATCAACTTCTGCTATTTGAAAGCCATCATTGGTAGATATCATCGTTTTCATACGCGTTCTGCCATCTGATGATAATTTATTGCCCGTCATTAAAATGCAATAGGATTGCTCTGCCCCTCTTCCTACTCTACCTCTCAACTGGTGCAATTGTGATAGGCCGAAACGTTCAGCACTTTCAATAACCATAACTGAGGCATTGGGTACATTAACTCCGACTTCAATGACCGTAGTAGATACCATGATATGTGTTTCACCTTTCACGAAACGTTCCATCTCAAAAGCCTTTGTTGCAGCATCCATTTTTCCATGCACCATACTGACCTTGTATTCAGGAGGAGAAAAACGATGGAATATGTGCTGAAATCCTTCTTCTAAATTGGCATAATCCATTTTCTCAGATTCTTCAATTAATGGATAAACAAAATAAATTTGTCGTCCCTTTTTGATCTCTTGCTCCAAAAAACCAAACAATCTTAGACGCTTGTTTTCAAACCAATGCACCGTCTTAATCTCCTTTCTCCCCGGAGGTAACTCATCAATAACTGAAACATCCAAATCTCCATACAAGGTCATGGCTAATGTTCTTGGTATCGGTGTAGCTGTCATGATGAGTATATGCGGGGGAGTGGAGTTCTTTTTCCAAAGTTTAGCCCTCTGAGCCACACCAAAACGATGTTGTTCGTCAATAATTGCTATGCCCAAGTTGTGAAACTTTACCTTATCTTCAAGCAAAGCATGGGTACCTACGATAATGGCTAAATCTCCATTTTCAAGTTGTTCGTGAATTTCTTTTCGTTCCGAGGCTTTACTAGATCCTGTTAAGCACCTAACCGTAATGTTAAGTTGAGAACATAGCTCTTGAATGGACTCAAAATGCTGTTGCGCCAATATTTCTGTTGGTGCCATAATACATGCTTGATAACCATTGTCTAAAGCAATTAACATGGAAAATAAGGCCACGATCGTTTTGCCACTACCAACATCACCTTGAAGGAGACGATTCATTTGCTTGCCCGAACCAAGGTCTTTTCGAATTTCCTTGAGTACTTTCTTTTGAGCATTTGTAAATTCAAAAGGTAAAACGTCTTTGTAAAAGCGATTCACATAATCTCCGACTGAACTAAATTCAAAGCCTTTTCGCTTCTCGAGATTAATTTGTTTCAACTTCAGTAAATCCAATTGAATTAAAAATAACTCTTCAAACTTTAGTCGGTGTCGAGCTTCCTTTAGTCTATTATAATCTTCAGGAAAATGAATGCTCAAGAGCGCCTGGTCCCTATCTATCAAAGCGTTTTCATCTCTAATTGATAAGGGTAAATTCTCTATGATTCTATTTCGGCATTGCGGCAAAAGTTTACGCATCAGTTTAGCAAGGTGCTTGCTTGCCAGTCCTGCCCTGTTGGCCTTTTCAGAAGAGTGATAAACAGGCTCAAGTGCCGATTGTATACTTTGCTTATATTCTTCTATTGTCTCAAAGTCAGGATGAATAATGTTTAATCTCGATTGGAACCAATTGGGTTTGCCAAAAACAACATAATATTTTCCAACTTGGAGTTTCGGTTTAATGTATTTTATTCCTTTAAACCAAACTAATTCTAACTGTCCACTTTCATCTTTTAGATGGGCAATAAGCTTCCTTTTGTATTTTGAGCCACTCTCATTAACATAGGTAATCTCTCCTTTTAATTGTACATGACTCATGTCTCCATTAAGCTCATTAATGCTATAAAATCTTGTTTTATCTACATAGCGGAATGGAAAATGAAAAAGAAGGTCTTTGAATTTATAAATACCCAATTCCTCATTTAGCATTTTAGCCCTCTTAGGACCAACACCTTTTAAGTACTCTATGGATGTATCAAGAAATGAGGAATTCATGTTGCAGAAAATTACTGCTTTTAAAAAAAGCGGCAAACAAAAAAGTCCCGCCAAAGGGCGAGACTTTTTATTTATGCATTCAATTATCTAGTGAAGAACAGAAATCTTTCTTGTAATAAGATCATCGCCCACTCTCAAGTTTACAAAGTAAAAACCATTTTCAAGTTGAGCAGCATTTACAATTAATTGCTGTTTTCCTTTTGCCATTACACCAAAATTTTCACTAATCATTAATTTGCCTGTTACATCAACAACTTCCAATCGAACTTGCTCATTAGAAGTTAAACTGAAGTTAATGTATGTTTCTTGACTTGTTGGATTAGGAAAGATATCCAATGTATTAGACACAGTTTGCTTATCTATAGAAGTGATCAAATTCAACAATTTCACTTCTTCAGCCTGAAGAATTTCATAATCTCCGGATGTTGCTCCTGAATAATTTACCATAGCGACTAAAGATATTTTCGACAAATCCCAAGCGGTACTCAATGGTACATTGAAAGTTTTTGAATATGCTGTATTCAAGGCAATATTATTTCCGGGAATAACAGTATTATCTCCCCAAGTACTTGGTTGAATGTCTCTCAATACATGTCTGTGCACAAAACCTACAATTGGATTCCCGGCGCCAAAATACGGATGTCCTGAAATGGTATTGTAGTAATTGACTTGATTATAACCGGAACCTGATCCCGTTACACTATCTTCTACAACTGCTATACTAACATTAATGTTACCAGGTAAAGGATAATCAACAAAACTTGAACTTACTGTTACAGTAGCAAAGTTTTGCCCGACAGTATAAGATCCTGTAACTGTAATATCAACTGGAGCCCCTTGAGCCGCACGAGCATTTGCGCGAGTTGCCCACATGTTATTCGCTCTACTAAATGCAGGTGAAGACTCGCCGGGAAATAATACACGATCAACCATCCCCATTGGGGCAGAGTTATTTCCTAAAGTTGAACAAATCGTTGATGCTTCAGGCACTGTCATGGCATCTGTTCCAAAACAAGCATGCACACCAATTCCTATCACGTTAGGATTTGAAGCAAGGATCTGGTCAACAACATAAGCTCCGTCAGGACAGAATTGACAAGGTGCCGTAGTAAATTCCTCTAAAACGGCATGTCTTTGAACAGAATTACCCGTTCCGATATAAACATCATAAATCAAAGTATCATTAGTACTGTTTCCATCTACTTTTGGAGCAGGAAGAGAAGTCCATACTTTAACTGATGAATAATTTCCGGGACCTGAAGGTACCCAAGGAATGGAATGAGAAAAATTTGTACTTGCCAATGAAGCAAGAGATAATCCTGTTACAGTATGAGACTGAGTTGCACCACCGTTAACCGAATAATTAATTATTACAGAACTCTGAGTTGCTGCTCCGGCATTCTGAATAGATCCTGTAATGGTAAACCCGGTTCCAGCACCAGCATACGTAGGTACATTTGTAGTTTCTAACTTAATGTCATCATTAGGTCTGGTTCCCTGAATAAATTCGTAATAAACATTATCAGAAGGGTCTGAAACACTACCTCCATTTGTGACATAAGAAGGCGTATTTGGCGCTCCTGAAATTTGATAAGCGGTAGTTGAATTCAATTGAATCCCCATCGTCAAAGTTAAAGGAGTAAGATAAGTTCTCAAATCAACGATGTAAATGTTATTTGTTGTTTCTTCAAGTACAATTCCCCAATAGGTCCATTGTGAACCTGAAGCACCGGGAGCAGAAAAAGAAGCAAAATTGATCCAATGCTGTCTATTCGGTGCAGTACCATGTGTTTTATTGATTACACCATCATTACCTGCCATTTGTTGAAGTCCCCAGACCATAACCGAATTATCAGGAATTGAAGCTGAAGGAATAGTTGCATTAGCAAATGGAGGAACTGTTGTTGCTGATGTTGTAAAAGTCAATACTCCTGAATTAGATACTTTGTATTGAGTAACCGGAGTACCATTAAAACTAAATGGAAACGGAATAGTTTGAACCGGAGACCATGTCAACGTTGTCGTCCCATTAGGAATAATTGACGTATAACCATTCGCCGCAGTAACTCCTGTTGCTCCAAAAGGCTGTTCAGGATCTGTGTTTAATCCTCCTGGATTAATCCCCGCAGGATTATATGTATTAAAATAGTATTGCGCATGGCTATTAAGTGCAAAGCCAATCACAATACTCATTAAAAGAGTAATTTTTTTCATAATGTGTAGATTAATTAATAATTGAATTCAAATTTATTTAAAAAAAATTTTGATTTTGTTAAAAGTAGGCATATTCAACCTAAAGCTTCGACAATTTTTGATAAGCGGTTTTAGTTTACTTTATAATCACTTTCTTAGTTGAACGCTCATTTCCATAGATGAGTTCTAGAAAGTATAAACCCGATTCAAACTGACTAATGTCCAACACATTCAGTACGTTGCCTAACTTTTCGTCCAATAGTAGTTTGCCCGAGATGTCTTTTAAAAGTAGTCTTGTCTGTCCAACCCATTCATTCTTAATTTCAACATTTAATTGATTCATTGCAGGGTTAGGGAAATAATCAAAGCTCAATTGTTGTTGCACATTTTCGAGTCCGGTAGTCATTTGGTTCATCTTAACCTCACCGGCGTTTATAATTTCACGCTCTCCCGTATTTGAAGAGTGATAAGTTGCAAAAGCAACAAAATGAATTTGATCTTCATCCCAATTGGAACTAATCGGAATGGTATACGTTTTTGAATAAGAGGCTCCCATTTGTGGTGCGGAGGGAATTACAGTAGTATCTCCCCAAGGATCATTTGCCGGATATGTTGCCCGACCAACATGTCGATGAGTATAACCAATTATAGGATTTCCTGCTCCATAATAGGGGTGATTTGTTCCATAAGAACCGGAATGGTAATAATTGGTCTGATTATAACCTGAACCAACTTGACTCACACTATCCTCTACAACATAAAGACCAAGTCGAATATCTCCTGGTAAAGCGAAATCTACAAAATCCGCACTAACTGTTACGGTAGCCGTTCGGTTTAAAGCATTGTATGTTCCATTTATATTGATGTCCACCGGCGTATTAATTCCTTGTCTGTAATTGACCTGACTCGCCCAGATACTTCTACTTATAGCTACATTACTTTGCCCCGCAAACTTTATTCGATCTACTGTTGCCGTTGGAGCTCCACTTGTAAACGCATTGGCCAAAGCAGAGTGAGCAGGAATAGTCATGGCATCTGTTCCAAATCCTGCATGAATTCCAACTGCAATAACATTAGGGTTGGAAAATAAGATGTTCTCCAAAACAATTGCACCGTCAGGACAAAAGCCACATGGAGCTGTAGTAAATTCTTCAACCAACACTCTTCTGGTTGTTGTTAATCCATTATTAACAAAAATGTTTTTGACCAAAGTATCATTTGAGGTGTTCACATCAACACTACCACCGGGATTACTGGTCCAGGCCTTTAGCTCTGTATAAGCACCCGGATTAGCAAATGTTATCTTAGTAGAATGGATAATTGTAAATTGACTACCTACTCCGAATGAGAATCCATTAAGAGGATATGAATGAACAGTCGCTCCACCATCAGCACTCCAATTTAAAGTGAGTCCATTAAAACTAGCTGTCCCTACATTTTTAAATTCAATCTTAACATCAACCGGAGAACCTGCCGCATATACATCATCCATGGGTATTGAAATAACCGCTGCATCGGGACTTTGCGCAAGCAATAAAGCAGAAAAAAAGACGGCCAAAGAAGATAATAATATTTTTTTCATAGTAGTCTTAAAAATAATTAGAAATTGAAATGTTAAACATCAAATTTAAGAATTATAGACCATTATAGCAGTCTATTCGCTGCTTATGTCACTTTTATTACTATTTAAACTTTATTATCAATAAAATAAGCGTGAAGTTTATATTTGCCAAAAGCTAAAACTATGAGTGCGATACTAAGTGCTAAAAACATTGTCAAAAACTACTCTAATCATGTCGCTCTTAATGACGTAACCATTGAAGTTCCAAAAGGGAGCATCTACGGTTTATTAGGTCCTAATGGTGCAGGAAAAACCTCATTAATTAGAATTATTAACCAGATAACAGCACCAGATCAGGGAGAGATTCTATTTGATGGTGAACCCCTTTCTCCAAAACACATAGAGCAAATCGGTTATTTACCTGAAGAAAGAGGACTTTACAAGAAAATGGAGGTTGGTGAACAAGCCTTGTATTTAGCGCAACTTAAGGGGATGAGTAAAGCTGAGGCAAAAAGTAAACTCAAAGAGTGGTTTAAAAAATTCGACATTACCCCTTGGTGGAGTAAAAAAGTAGAAGAACTTTCTAAAGGTATGGCTCAGAAAGTGCAATTTATAGTTACTGTACTTCATGAACCCAAGCTTCTTATTTTAGATGAACCGTTTAGTGGTTTCGATCCTATCAATACCAATCTTATTAAATCGGAAATTTTAAGATTAAAGGAGGAAGGTGCGAGTATAATCCTATCTACACACAACATGGGTTCAGTTGAAGAAATTTGCGAGCATATTGCCTTGATTAACAATTCAAAAAAGATTCTTAGTGGCGAAGTCAAGCAAATTCAACACGACTTTAAAGAAGGAGTTTACGAGGTGAGTTTTAAAGGGAATATGGTGGGCTTTACCAATGCATTATGGGCTGGGTGTGAGTTATTGTCAACACAAGAGCAAGATGATTATAAAATAGCCAGAGTAAAACTCCTCAATGATAAATCACCAAATGAAATTTTAAAAGCCATTGTTTCTGAAGTTGAAGTTTATGGATTGAAAGAAATCATTCCTAGTATGAACGATATCTTTATTAAGCAAGTACAAGAAACATCTAAAACTAAAAATGATGAGTAAAACCGGATTAATTATACAAAGAGAATACCTTGTAAGGGTAAAGAAGAAATCTTTTCTAATCATGAGTATTGTTGGCCCTTTACTCATCGCCGCATTAATGATTATTCCTACATGGTTGTCCATGAGAGAAGATGACAAACAACTTGTTGAAGTGATTGATGAATCCGGTCTTTTTACCAATGAATTCAAAAACAAAAAGACCATACAGTTTGAGTACACATTCCGTTCATTAAAAGAGGCTCAGGATGAGATGAATAACAAGGGTAAATACTCCACTATCTTGCATTTACCTAAAGTGATTGTCACTATGCCTGAAACGGCGCAGATCTTTTACAAAGAAAAACCAAAAGGCAGTAGCATAGATTACATGGAAGCTCAAATTGCCAAGACAATAGAAAACAAAAAGCTACAAGATCTATACAACTTAAGTATCGACCAAATATCGGGACTTCGACCTCGAGTAAAAATTGTTCCCAATAAGTTAAGCGAATCAGGTGAGGCAGAAGAAAGTGCCGATAAGCTAGCAACGGGGGTAGGTTTTGTTTTGGCGATGTTTATCTATTTCTTTATCTTCTTGTATGGAGTTCAGGTCATGCGTGGTGTGATCGAAGAAAAAACGAACAGGATTGTAGAGGTCATTATCTCATCTGTAAAGCCATTTCAACTCATGATGGGAAAGATCATAGGCATTGCTTTGGTTGCCTTAACTCAAGTTGCTTTATGGGTCGTGTTGTCTTCAGTTTTAGTTTCTGTGGGCCAGAGTTTTATTGCCGATGATGCCAAAGAAGTAAAAATTGAGCAAGTAAAAGAACAAGAAGAATTTAATCCCGCGTTGAATGCTTCTAATCCAACAAAAAGAAGCGACTTTATATCCAGTTTAACTCATCAGTTATCATTAATTGACTTTCCTGTAGTTATTGGTTGTTTTGTCTTTTTCTTTATCGGAGGGTATTTATTGTACGGTTCTCTGTTTGCAGGAATTGGAGCTGCGGTAGACAATGAAACCGATACACAGCAATTCATGTTGCCGGTCACTATTCCGTTGATCCTCGGTATTGTCATTGCTCAGGTAGTGATTGAAAATCCGGATGGCAGCTTGGCCTTTTGGGGCTCAATTATTCCATTTACCTCTCCAATCGTAATGATGGTTAGAGTGCCTTTTGGAGTTGATTACTTTGAGATTGTTTTATCTATGGTTTTACTGATTGCTACTTTTATCGGTACAACTGCCATGGCGGGTAAGATATATCGAATTGGCATATTGATGTATGGCAAAAAAGTAAATTTCAAAGAAATTGGTAAATGGTTGTTTTATAAAAATTCATAATGGCTAAGATCTTAATTATAGATGACGAGCGTTCAATCAGAAGAACACTAAGGGAAATATTAGAATTTGAAAAATACTCAATAGATGAGGCTGAAGATGGCAGTTCCGGTTTAGATGCTGCCAAAAAGAAAGCTTATGACCTTATTCTTTGCGACATTAAAATGCCTAAAATGGATGGCATTGATGTATTGCAAAAATTAAAAGAAGAAGGAATAGAAAGCCCTGTTGTTATGATTTCAGGACATGGCACCATTGAAACAGCAGTAGAAGCAATTAAAATGGGAGCTTTTGATTTCATCTCTAAACCACCTGATCTTAACCGTTTATTGATTACGGTTCGGAATGCCTTAGATCAAAAAGACTTGGTAGAAGAAACCAAGGTCTTAAAGAAAAAGGTGTTTAATGCTAAGCTAAATGATATAATTGGTGAGAGCAAATCCATTATGGAAGTCAAAGATCTTATTTCAAAGGTAGCACAGACCGATGCCAGAGTTTTAATTACAGGACCAAATGGTACCGGGAAGGAGCTGGTTGCAAGAAATCTACACCAAAATTCCAATCGAAAAAAAGGGACCTTCATTGAAGTTAATTGTGCCGCTATTCCAAGTGAATTAATAGAAAGTGAATTATTTGGTCACGAAAAAGGGGCCTTTACATCGGCTATTAAACAGAAGAAAGGAAAGTTTGAACAAGCCGAAGGAGGAACGCTATTCTTAGATGAAATAGGCGACATGAGTGCTTCTGCTCAAGCTAAAGTGTTGAGAGCACTTCAGGAAAACAAGATTACACGTGTTGGTGGTGAAAAAGACATTAAAGTCAATGTAAGAGTGATTGCTGCCACTAACAAAAACCTGAAGAAGGAAATTTCGGAAGGTCACTTTAGAGAAGACCTATATCATCGCTTAAGTGTGATATTAATTGAAGTTCCTGCTTTAAACGAGCGTCGTGATGATATTCCCTTACTTGTAGATTTCTTTTTGGATAAAATTTGTGCAGAACAAGGGCAAAGCAAAAAAGCAATTGCTAAAGATGCTGTTGATGCACTGTCTAAGTATGATTGGACAGGCAATATCAGAGAACTTAGAAATGTGATTGAGCGACTAATTATTTTAAGTGGAGAGGAAATCTCGGTAAAAGAAGTAAAGCAATACGTTCTTCCCTAAACTAGAATAGTTGATCAGCCTCTTTGAGTGCTTTTTCTATTCCCTCAGGATTTTTTCCCCCAGCTGTTGCGAAGAAAGCCTGACCTCCACCACCGCCTTGGATGTGCTTTGCCAGATCACGAACAATTTGTCCGGCATTCCAGTCTTTCTTTTCAACGAGGTTTTCACTTATCAATACAGTTAAAGATGGTTTTGCTCCTTTTTTAGATGCCAGGACCATAAACAAATTATCAACCTCGGCTTTCAATTGAAAAGCGAGATTCTTTATTCCTCCGGCATCCATATCTACTTCTTCGATTAAGGTATTTATGCCATCCTTAACAACTATTTTTTTGATCAAGTCCTGTTTCAAACTGCCGGCAACTTTCAACTTAAATCCTTCTATTTCCTTCTGCAGTTGATTGTTCTCTTTCTGTAGCTTCTCAATGGCAGTTACTAAGTCTTTAGGCTGCTTAAGCATTTCCTTCATTTGCTCCAACTCATCATTCTGCCTAAAAAACAGGTCAAGAGCCCTTTCACCGGTCATTGCCTCAACTCTTCTGATGCCTGCTGCAACAGCAGCCTCAGAAGTGATTTTAAAGAGAGCGATTTCACCCGTGGATTTTACATGTGTTCCTCCACACAGCTCCACAGAAGATCCGAACTGAATCATTCTGACTACATCGCCATATTTTTCACCAAAAAGAGCCATAGCTCCTTTTGCCTTGGCTTCATCTATAGGAATTTGCCGCTCTTCATTCAAGGAAATGTTTTCCCTTATTTTTTTATTTACCAGATTCTCTATCTCTCTAACTTCCTCATCTGTCACTTTTTGGAAATGAGAAAAGTCAAATCGGAGGTAATCTCCATTCACCAAAGAACCCTTTTGCTCAACATGCTCTCCCAACACAGAACGCAAGGCTTCATGCATAAGGTGAGTAGCTGTGTGGTTTGCTGCTGTATTTTGCCGCTTAGATGCATTGATATGGGCACGGAACTCGGCTTCCAAATTTTCGGGTAGAGATTTCACAAAGTGCACAATGAGATTCGCTTCTTTTTTGGTATCCAGAATGCTAATCTTTTCTTCTCCATTATCGATATAACCGGTATCACCAACCTGTCCACCACCTTCAGGATAAAATGGGCTAAGATTAAACACCAATTGGTACAAATCTTTTCCCTTTTGCTTGACTTTACGGTATCGGCTGATTTTTACATTTGCCTCTGTATAATCATAGCCAATAAACTCTTCTTTCTCATCCTTAAATACTTCTACCCAATCGTCCGTTTCCATTTTAGATGCAGAACGCGAGCGCGTTTTTTGCTCTTCTAACTTTTCTTGAAATTCTATCATGTTGACACTCCAGCCCTTTTCAACCGCCATAAGTTGTGTCAGATCGATCGGAAAACCAAAGGTATCATACAGTTCAAAGGCAAAAGCACCATCAACAACAGCATCTGACGTTTTATATTGTTCAAAGACCTGAATGCCTTTTTCTAAGGTGCGTAAGAAGGATTGTTCCTCTTCTTGAATCACTTTTTCAATCAATTGTTGCTGTTGTTTGAGTTCATCAAATTGCTCTCCCAGTGTTTGAACTACTGCTTCAATCAAGCGGAACAAGAAAGGGGACTTTATATCCAAGAAACTAAAACCATATCGAACCGCTCGTCGTAAAATACGTCGGATCACATAACCTGCACCGGTATTAGATGGCAATTGCCCATCTGCAATAGAAAAAGCAATGGCACGGATATGATCCACAACAACTCTAAAGGCAATGTCTTGTTTAGAATCGGATGCATTGTATTTACTACCGGATAATTCTTCCAGTATTCGAATACTTGGCATGAACAAATCGGTATCGTAACTTGACTGCTTGTTTTGCAAAGCCATGGTCAAGCGCTCTAAGCCCATTCCCGTATCAACATGCGTGGAAGGCAAATCTTTCAGTGACCCGTCCTTCAAACGGTTGAATTGCATAAATACTAAATTCCAAATTTCAATGACCTGAGGATGATCCTGATTGACCAAGCTTGCTCCATCAATCTTTTTTCGATCTTCATCTGATCTTAAATCCATATGAATTTCAGAACAAGGACCACAAGGACCGGTCTCCCCCATTTCCCAGAAATTGTCTTTCTTATTGGCTTTTAAAATGCGATTCTCGGGTAATATCTTTGCCCAGGCTTCACTGGCTTCGAAGTCTTCTTTTAAACCATCTCCTTCATCACCTTCAAAAATGGTAACGTACAGGCGATCCTTATCCATACCATATTCCTCTGTTAATAATTCCCACGCCCAAGGAATCATTTCCTCTTTAAAGTAATCACCAAAAGACCAGTTGCCCAACATCTCAAACATGGTATGATGATAGGTATCTACACCCACTTCCTCCAAATCGTTGTGCTTTCCTGAGACCCGAAGGCATTTTTGGGAATCGGCAAGCCGAGGTTTTTTTACTTCAACGTTCCCCAAAAAGGCATCCTTAAACTGGTTCATTCCCGCATTGGTAAAAAGCAATGTCGGATCATCTTTAATAACAATAGGAGCAGAAGGAACGATATCGTGTCCTTTTCCCTTGAAAAAGTCTAAGAAGGTTTGTCTAATTGATTTTGAGTCCATTGATGTTTATAACTTTTAAAGTCTGCTAACGTTATTTAACAAATTGACAACATCTTTGCCATTGAAAATAGCTGAATTAGCAGTAATTTTGCTCGCTTTAAAGGCGGCAAATTTAACATAAATCAATCAGTAAATTGTCTAGAACAAAGTATAGATTTAATACAAAAACACTCAGTTACGAAAAAATTGAGCGTGGGTGGAGACAGTCACTGACACGTGTCGCTGCATTTGTTGCCGCTTCCTCTACTTTTGGTTTGATCTTCTTTTTTGTGATCTCTAACTATGTAGATTCGCCTAAAGAAAAACTGCTTAAGAGAGAAAACAGTTATTTAAAGGCACAATATGATTTACTCAGCGAAAGAATGAATCAGGCGACTAGTGTTTTGGCTGATATTCAACGCAGAGATGATGAAATCTATCGTGTCATTTTTGAAGCAGAACCGATTTCCGAAGAAGTGAGAGAAGCAGGATTTGGTGGGGTAAATCGCTACAAGAAATTAGAAGGTTATAAGAACTCCGAATTGGTTGTAGAGAGTGCCAAAAAGATTGACCAGATTTCAAAACAACTGTACATTCAATCCAAATCTTATGATGAGGTGTTTAAAATGGCCAAGTCAAAAGAAAAGATGATTGCTTCTATTCCGGCCATTCAGCCTATTCCGAATAAGAATCTAAAACGTATGGCTTCGGGTTATGGCATGCGAATGCACCCTATCCATAAAATTTGGAAAAAGCATACGGGTATGGACTTTTCGGCTGAGCGTGGCACTGAAATTTATGCGACGGGGGACGGTAAAGTAATACATGCTGAGAAAAGCAGACGCGGTTATGGCTATCACATTATCATTGATCATGGCTACGGTTACCAAACGCTTTACGGACACATGCAAAGCTTTAATGTAAGAAGGGGACAAAAAGTAAGTCGTGGCGAGATCATTGGTTATGTCGGAAATACGGGAACCTCAGTTGCTCCTCACCTGCATTATGAAGTCATTCGAAATGGAGAAAAGATCAATCCGATCAATTTTTACTTCAATGATCTTAGCCCGGAGGAGTACGATCAAATGATTGAAATCTCTAGTCAATCGAACCAATCATTCGATTAATATATTTAATTTAGGACGAAATTTTTTCATTTGTCCGAGTCTTCTAAATTATATTATTCCATTGGAGAAGTAAGCAGAATGTTCAATGTCAATGCTTCGCTCATTCGTTTTTGGGAAAAGGAGTTTGACATTATCAAACCCAAAAAAAATAAGAAAGGGAATCGCTTGTTTACCAAACAAGACATCGACAACTTTCATTTGATTTTCGATCTGGTCAAAGAACGAGGATATACGCTAGAGGGAGCCAAGAAAAAACTAAAGGAGAACAAAGATGACATCATTCTTCAGGCAGAAATGATCAGGTCACTTAAAAAGGTAAAATCCTTTTTATTAGAGTTGAAAGAAGAACTTTAATCCATTGATTCAGAAGCTTTCCATCATTATTCCCGTATTTAACGAGGAGAAGACGATTCTCCAAGTCTTGGAAAAAATCAGAGACTTACAATTGATTAATAATACTCAAAAGGAGGTCATTATTGTCAATGATTTTTCTTCTGATAATTCTTCACAAATGATCGATCGTTTTCTTGAACAACACCCCGATCTTGATTTTCAGGTTGAGCATCGTGCCAAAAACATGGGTAAAGGATCTGCCTTGCATTATGGAATAAAGATGGCTTCGGGTGACTTTTTGATTCCTCAAGATGCGGATTTGGAATTGGATCCAAATGACATCAACCTTTTACTGAAGAAGGCCAATGAACAAAACCTTGACGTGGTGTATGGTTCGCGTTTCTTGAATGGGCATCAAGGCAAAAAAGGGCTTGGGTTATTTGCCAATCTGTTGCTGACCTCTATTTCCAGACAATTAACAGGCTGGCCACTCACTGATATGGAAACCTGTTATAAATTAATCAGAAGTGAGTACATCAAAGCTCTTGACCTAAAGGAGCAGCGTTTTGGCTTTGAACCTGAAGTCACCGTAAAACTGTCTAAAAACAAAAGCATAAAATACGGTGAAGTAAGTATCAAGTATGAGGTCAGGTCTTATCATGAAGGCAAGAAAATCAATTGGAAAGATGGTTTAAGAGCCCTCTATTGCATTTTCAAGTATCGATTTTAGTCACTCTGACCGGATAAGTTTCTTTCAATTCAAACCACATTCGGCCCTCTATCACTAAATCAAAAACCAATTCATATTCACCTGCTTCTTCAGGCATTGCTATTTTCTGATGCTGCGCATAAGTGTCTGTAACATCCACTTCTATAGCCGTTCTCAGTCCATCCCATTCTAGCACTTCACCTTCTTTATACCAATGGTATGACAACTGCACACCTCCATTTAATTCAGATGGTAATGCGCTCTGATTTTCATTGTTGATGCGGACTAAAATACTGGTTGTGTCACCTGCTTTAAAAGTTAATATTTGAGCGATAGGTTCTATTCTTACATTCTGTTTTAGCTCATTCGGGTCTTGAGCATAATTAGCACTGTTCAAATAGTGATAGGCTTCCTTTTTCAAAGTAAAGTAACGTGGATTCAAAAAATCGTGTGAAACGACTTCAAATCGCCTGAAAATATATGTTGAATCATTTAGCTTCAAATGGTTCCTTTCAAAATAATATTCGTTGTTTTCTGCAATGCTCAATGCTTGTTCCTTCCCATCTATTGCAGAATATAAAAGTGTTTCTATAGGATTCGCCCAGGTGATACTTGTATAATGATGATGTATATTATTTCCATTGATCAAATACTTGCTATGCCCCAAAGTTTGTGCATGGTCAACTATGCGTTCCAACTGTGCAGAACGTAAACGGTGTGTTTCGCCCTCTTTCCATATCCACCCTATTCTAAAAAGGGAAATTACTAGTACAAATCCGGTCATTAAGAGCATCCATTTGGGATATACCTGCTTAAATTCTTGCAAGACAAGAAATACCACGATAAACACCAAGGGGCTATACATGGACTCATAATAGCGTTCAAAAGTATTGGCCATTTGCACTTGGTTGACTACAATCAAAAGCATGAGTGTTGAGAAGACCATCAAGGCCAAAACCCTGTAGCCGCTTTTAATGTAAAAGAATACCACACCAAACAGAAACAGAAGCAATAGGTCGGGATAATAATCCATAAATAGCTCCAAGAGCTGAGCAACATATTCCTTCTGCAACAAATTGGCTGCACTTGCCTGTTCTGCCCCTGCTTTTAATTGAACATGTCCCAGCTCATATTCACTGAATGTGAGTATTTCTATAATGAAACCCAACAAAGCCAAACCACCTGTAATCAGGTGAATGCGTTTCTGAAATCCTCTTTTTATGAAATCATAAAGCAAGACAACGGCAAGCAATAGGAAATTTTCAAGGTGGCTGGTCATGACAAACCACTGAGCAAGAATCAAAAGAATCAGCCACTTATCGTCTTTGTACTTTCCGGATTTTAAAATGGCATACAGCAAAACTGCCAAAGCTGCTCCGTAACAGATTTCTAGCATGGGACTATAATACAGCCACAATTGACCGATCAAGTGAATGAGCAAGACAGCTAAAGCGGATGTACGGTCTTTCAGGCCATAAAGGAGAAGCAGAAAAATGCTGTAATAAAACAACTCGTGCCCAACTGATGATAAGAGCATCAGGTATTTTAAAGGCAAATGCAAATAATACCCTACCAAAGGCAGAACCTGAGAAAGTCCTAAAACGACACGACCATGCTCTACATGGAACCAGCCTGAATTGACTGTGTGAAATAAGTAATACGAAGCGTCTGCAAACAAGCGCTCTTTATACATGAATACAGCCATGGTCAATAGAATCAACCATGGCAAGTGAAGCGATGCATTCAAAAAGCGGTTCGCCTTCATTTAGAAGTACTGATGAGATGACAAATAATTACTAACGTAATCGCTTACTCCCTCTTCAAGCGTACTAAAAGCATGAGGATAGCCGGCTTTGTAAAGCTTTGACATGTCTGCTTCTGTAAAGTACTGGTATTTATCTCGAATGTCTTCGGGAGTAGGAATAAATGAAATGTTAGCTTCTTTCCCCATGGCCTTAAATGTGGCATGCACTAAATCCAAAAAGGTTCTTGCTTTGCCTGAACCTAAATTGTATAAGCCACTCTCCGGTTGATTTTCAGCCATCCAATCACAAACCATGGCCAGATCATGTACATAGACAAAATCTCTTTGTTGCTCGCCATCTTTATAATCCGGATTATGCGACTGGAATAATTTCATGCCCCCACTCTCATTGATCTGATTGAAGGCATGAAAAATAACTGAAGCCATTCTGCCTTTATGGTACTCGTTAGGGCCATAGACATTAAAAAACTTCAAACCACACCAAAAGGGTGGCTGATTAGTCTGTGCCAAAGCCCACTTGTCAAATTCATTCTTTGAATCGCCATAGGGGTTTAAAGGTTGCAGTTTTTCAACCAAAGCATGATCATCGACATAACCTTGTTCTCCTAAGCCGTAAGTTGCAGCAGAAGAAGCATAGACCAAACCGATCATGTGTTCTGCACAAATGTTCCAAATGGCTTTGGTGTAATTGACATTTAGCTCATCAAAGATGGCTTTGTCAAATTCGGTGGTATCTGTTCTTGCTCCAATGTGAAACACAAAATCCACTTCTTGATGGTGTTGCTCAAACCAATCGATAAACTCGCTGCGTTCAATCTGCTTTTGAAAAGATTTTCCTTTAAGGTTTTTGTTTTTCTCGGCATGAGAAAAGTCGTCGACCAAGATCAATTGATCTTCTCCCTCACGGTTAAAGTAGCCCACCAAATAGCTGCCTATGAATCCGGCTGCACCTGTAATTACTATCATTCTACAAAAATATCTTTATTTATCCGCTCTATGATGCCTCGCTCTTCGGCCGCATGAAATAAGGTCTTCACTGCCGCTCTCCCCTGCTCTCCCAAAGCTATAGAATATTCATTAACATACAAATCAATGTGTTGTTGTGTGACCTTATCATCCATTTCCTGAGCATGCTGTTTGATGTAATGTGCAGAAGACTCGGGCTGAGTAAAAGCAAATTGGATGGAACGTTTGATCACCCGATCTATGGTTCTTTTCAATTCGGGATCAAAGTTTCTCCGGCATACTATTCCACCCAATGGAATCAGGCTTGAAGACAATTGTTCCCAGTAATGCCCCAAATCAATCAGAGCAATTAAACCCTTCTCCTTATAGGTAAAGCGATTTTCATGAATGATCAGGCCGGCATCAAATTGTTCATCAAGAACCGCCTGCTCTATGTCTGAAAATAAAAGCTCCGTTTTATCTTTCAATCTGGGATAAGCCAAACTGAGTAAGAAGTTCGCTGTGGTATATTTTCCGGGTATGGCGACTCTTGCCTGATCAATCTCTTCTTCTGACAATTCTTTTTTGGCAATTAACAAAGGGCCTACTCCACTTCCCAAAGCCGAACCACTCTGCAAGAGCTGATAATTGTCTAAACAAAAAGCCATGGCATGATAGCTGAGCTTTGTGATGTCAAATTGGGCCTGAAATGCTTTTTGATTCAATTCTTCTACATCTGCCAGATAGGGTTCAAAACTCAAGCCCTCTGTATCGATCTTTTGATGCACCAAAGCATCAAAAATAAAAGTATCATTAGGGCAAGGAGAATAGGCTATACTAAGCTTCATAATTGGCTAAATGCTTTTTTAAATTCAGGGCTAAATTATCCAAGGCCAGAGGAATGTTCCATTGGCTGCGGTCTCTTTTTTCCACATAATTAGACAGGCCTCTCAACTGAATACAATTTAAACCCTGGGATAAACAAGCATGAAAAAAGGCTGCCCCTTCCATGCTTTCTACTTGTGGATTCAATTCTTGAATAATCTTTTCTATACTCGTTGAGCGACCATGAACAGTATTGACCGTAATGCCTTTGACTTTTTTTAGATCATGAGTGAACTGATGTCTGGCTTTCAATTCTCCATTTTGGCTATAAAATTCAGGATAATCCAATCCCATTTGTTTAAGGTTTAAGAGGCGACTCCCCTCTTCTGCTCCCAATTCAGAAAACTGATCTGATTCGACCTCTACGGTTTCACCAAGCTGTAGCGTACGATCAAAAGCCCCTGCAATGCCTACATTAATTGCCAAATCAAATTGCTGCTGAGCAAAACATTTGCCCAATGTAAACGCCGTAGCTACCATGCCCACCCCCGTCTCTAAATAATCGATTTCAAGCCTATCCGGGAGTACTTTTAAAGCCTTCCGAATGGGTTCCAATTCCAATGCGGTGGCCGCACAAAGTAGAATTCGCATCTTTATTTCTTTGGAATTCGCTTTAAAGTTTCCAGCAGAAAGTCCCAGTACTTCTGTACGGAACTGATCTGTACTTTTTCATCAGGTGAATGCGCACCGCGAATGTTAGGGCCAAATGACACCATGTCCATTTTTGGGTAATGTGCTCCGATAATGCCGCATTCCAAACCGGCATGGCAAGCCATCACATGTGGTTCACCCTTAAACATTTCCCTGTATAATCCACTCATGATGTCTACAATATCCGATTGCGGACGAGGTGTCCAACCGGGGTAATCTCCATCTGCCTCCACCTGAGCACCTATAGCCGCAAAAGCAGAACGTATGGCTCTTACCTCATCTTCTTTCTCCGTATCTACTGCACTTCTGCACAAGCACATGGCCTCAAATTCACCTCCGGCCCAGATGATCTGAGCCAAATTATTAGAAGTCTGTACCAAACCTTCTATACTTGGACTCATGCGGTAAATGCCGTTAGGCACAGCATAAATAGATGCCAAAGCCTTTTTAGCAAATGCCGGATCAGCTATTTTTGAAGGAAGATCTACCTTCTTCATGCTAAAGCTAAAGTCAGGATCGGTCTCCTGATATTCGGTTTGTACCTTTCCTTTAAACATCCCACACAATTCTTCAAAAGCAGCTACTTGGGAGGAAGCACAAATTACCACAGCTACCGACTCCCTTGGAATGGCATTTCTCAAGCCTCCGCCTTTGACGCTTGCAATGCCCAAATCCACATTTTTCTCCAATTGATACAACAAACGATTCATCAATTTATTGGCATTGCCCAAGCCTTTGTGAATGTCCATGCCCGAATGTCCGCCGGATAAGCCGGAAACTTTTAACTCATAGGCTACTGCATCTGAAGGTGCATTGATTTCTGTATAGCTCTTTTTTGCCGTCACATCGATCCCCCCGGCACAACCAATGGTCAACTCGTCATCATCTTCTGTATCCAGATTCAATAAAATGTCACCGCTTAAAAAACCCGGCTGTAATCCGAAAGCGCCTGTCATGCCGGTTTCTTCATCGATGGTAAACAGTGCTTCCATGGCCGGATGAGGGATATCCTTGGACTCCAACAGCGCCATAATACTAGCCACACCAATGCCATTGTCAGCTCCCAGTGTCGTTCCATCCGCTTTGACCCAATCGCCATCGATAAACATCTTGATGCCTTCCGTTTTAAAATCAAAGACTGTATCGTTATTCTTTTGATGTACCATGTCCAAGTGACTTTGTATGATCACTTTCTTACGGTCTTCCATTCCGGGACTTGCCGGCTTTTTAATCAATACATTACCTGAGGCATCTACCTGAGTATCTAAACCCAATTGCTCACCAAAGGCTTTTGCAAATTGTATGACGCGCTCTTCTTCTTTTGAGGGACGTGGCACTTCGTTTAAGGCCACAAAATTTTTCCATAGTGCTTGGGGCTCTAGCTGAGTAATTTCCTGAGACATATTCTTCTTTTTGATTTGATTCAAAGGTATTAAAGCGGATGGATAAAATGAAACCCAGCGCTTGCTTCTTTGACATATCGATTAAGATAGATAAGCCACAATTTAACTACCTTGGGTGTCCATAACAAAGACATGTCTGAAAAAAAGCAAATTCTGATTCTGGGTGGCAGTAGTTTTGTCGGTCGACACCTTGCCGAGCATTTTATCGCTCAAAAGAATGTTAAAGTCACCTTATTCAACAGAGGGCAAACAAATCCCGATCTGTTCGCCGGAACTTCCCACATTAAGGGTGATCGCAACGTGGCTGAAGACATAAGGCCTTTAGCCGTCCATGAATGGGATGTGGTGATTGATGTCTCCTGCTATTTCCCCCATCAACTCAGAGCGGTTTTAGAGAATATCAACAGACCGAAACAGTACATGTTTATTAGTACTTGCTCTGTATATGACAATGTAATTTGTCAAGACATTGAACGGGATGAGACTGCTCCTACCCTATCCTGCTCAGTTGATGAAGAACGGGATGAAAGTCCACAGACTTACGGTCAGCGCAAAGCCCAATGCGAAGGCATTTTGATGCAGTCCGGATGGAACTATTGCATCTTTCGACCGGCATTGATTTACGGCCCTTATGACCCTACCGATCGCTTGTATTATTGGCTGTATCAGGTGCAAAAAACCGAAATGCTTTTACTGCCTGAAGGTGGCGCAAGACGCTTTTCTTTGACTTATGTCAATGACCTGGTACAAGCAGTAGCGCAAAGCATTGACTTAAACATCCGAAACGAGGTGTTGAATTGCATTTCTAATCCGCAAATGAGCATTGAGCAACTCGTCAGCGCAACTGAACAGCATGTCAAGAAAAGACCTAAAAAACACAATGCTTCAGCTGACTTTCTCCTTCAGCATCAAATTCAACAATGGATCGATATTCCACTGTGGTTGAACACGGACATGTATACTTATTCCAATCAGAAACTATTGAAAGAATTGAAGATGGAGACCACTTCACTGGAAAAAGGTTTAAGTTCTACCATTGCCTACTTTAAAGGTCTTCGATTTCCGGCACCAAAAACCGGTATCCCTGAAACAAAAAAGCAGCAACTGATTGATCTATTGAAACATATACACTGACTCTAATCACTTCTGAAATGAAAAAGATTGCTATCTTAACTGATCATTATCTGCAATTGCAGTGACTTTATGAATAGAATTGATCGGCTCTTAGGAATTCTTACCACATTACAATCAAAACGAAATGTGACAGTTGCTCACATCGCGGAAAAATACGAGATCAGTGAACGAACAGTGTATAGAGATTTAAAGGCTTTAGGTGAAATTGGTGTCCCGATCCGCTTTGACGAGCAAAAAGGCTATTCCATTTTACAAGGGTTTTTTCTCCCTCCCGTTTCATTGAGCTCTGAAGAAGCCAATGCTTTAATTTTAATCTCTACTTTATCTGAAAAGTTTTCTGATGACACAACCAGAGGCCATATTAAAAATGCTGTTGAGAAAATAAAAGCGGTACTAAAGAACAATGAGCAACAAAAAGCCGAATACCTGCATTCTCAAATCAAAATATACATTCCCAAAAACGAATCAACAAATTCAGATTACTTAACTCAGATTCAAGGCTCTATCACCGACAAAAGGCTTATTAAAATTCACTATATTAATAATAAAGAAGAGCAAAGCAGTCGAGAAGTTGAACCCATAGGATTGACTTTCTATTCTAACCAATGGCATCTTATTGCATGGTGCTGGAAAAGGCTGGCTTATCGCGATTTTAAGGTAAAATGCATTGTTTCTCTCAAACCGTTAGGTGAACCATTTCGAAAAACGGATCATCTGGATGTGAATGACTACATTAAATCCTTAAATGAAACAATTTAAAAATGGACTGACATAGGGTTGTCAGTCGGCTCTACTTTTTTTGTGCGAAAAACAAAAAACACATGAGAAAAACAAAGAAATGTCAAAGCTGTGGGATGCCCTTAAGCAAATCGCCAAATGGAGGAGGAACAAATGCTGATGGTTCTATCAGTTCAAAATATTGTGCCTATTGTTATGAACATGGCCAATTTAAAGCTCCTGACATAACCGTCGGTGAAATGCAGGAGTTTGTCAAAGTAAAAATGAAAGAGATGGGCTTTTTCATGTCTCTTTTTGCAAATGCATTTGTGAAGCAAATCCCCAAACTTGAAAGATGGAAAAAGAAATGAGTGTGCTTGATCAATTGTCTTCTTCCTTAGGCCGGAGAGACGAAGAGCCTAATCTGGCTTTAGCAAAAGAGATTGTGCATACACAAGATAAAAAGGCGGTAAACGAATTGGTCAATCATCTCTCTAACACCACCGCCATTCAAAATGACTGCATCAAAGTATTGTATGAGATAGGAGAACAAAAACCCGAACTCATTTCGGATTATCTTGGTGTGTTTGTTAAGCTCTTAAGCAGTAAAAACAATCGGCTTCAATGGGGAGCAATGACCGCACTTGCTGCCATTACCAAAGAAAAGCCAAAAGAAATTTATGCTGCTTTACCCGGTATTCTTGACGCTGCAGACAAAGGATCGGTGATTACCAGAGACCAGGCCGTTAACATCTTGATCACTCTGTGTACCATTGAAAAGTATATCGACTCGGCTTTTAAGCTGCTGATCGAACAAATCTTAAAAAGTCCGACTAACCAAGTCCCCATGTATGCGGAAAGGGCATTTCCCATTGTCAATACACAAAACAAAAGTCTTTTTATCCAGACATTAACTTCACGATTGGGTGACATTGAAAAGGACTCGAAAAGGAAACGTGTGGAAAAGCTGATACAAAAACTTACAAAATGAGCTGATGGTAAGGATGACTTTGATTAAATTTAAACTCGAAATTCAGAGCAATACTAATCGTTGATGCTTAAAAAAAGTAGTTTATTTCTTCTCATCCTTGGCTTGCTCTTTAGCTGTCAAAAAGATAAAGAGGAGCAAGTCATCTTGGCCGTGGAATCGACCTTGGTTTCTAAAGGTGATCTCTATGGCAATGGCGGAGAAGGCATTACCAAACAAAATCTGGTCATTACCGATCAAAATACATGGCAAAACCTGGTGGCACAAATGGATGCAGTGAATGCCGTCTCCGATCAGTTTGCAGTTAACACTATTGATTTTTCTACCCACAGCATTATTGCCGTCTTTGATGAGGTGAAAGGCAGTGGTGGTCATCATTTAGACCTCAACATCAGCTCTAATTCCGAAGCTATTTTTGTGCAGGTGCATCCTACGGCTCCCTCGGGAAATGTCACCGGAGTCATGACACAACCTTATTATATCGTGATGATCCCTCAATCGGATTTACCGGTGGTGTTTAATTAAGGTCGATTTGTCCTTTTTATAAAATACCAGGTCACCAGACCGGGAACAATTAAGGCTTGCCATAAAAAAAACAGCAGTTGCTCCCAGCCTCCTAATTCTCCGGCTTCACCTTCAAGCACATACATGGACTTGCCAAGCGGCCCGGCTGACAATACCACGATACTGATTACGATCCACCCAAAGTGCAAACCCAAAGGGGCATAAATGGATTTGGTTTTTGCAAAAGCATAGGCAAACATCCAGCCTGCTGCTCCGGTCAATAAAAACACATACGCCATGGGAATAATGCCACGACCAAACATGTTGTAGCTGAACCAATGGTAAATGCCAAATGCCGTTGCACTGATGAGACAGGCCCAATTGATGCCTAGTCGCTTGATTAATACATACAAGATGGCTCCTCTAAAAATCAGCTCTTCAAACAAAGCGGCTTTAAACGTCCACCAGGCCCCATTCAGGCTCTCCATAAAACCATAATCCTGATTTCGGACATAGCTCAGCTCTTGAAAATACGCTTGACCAAGCAGATTAATGGCGCAACATACAGCCATGAACACTAAAGCCACAAAAAAGGTGTTTAGCCGATTGGCATTGGGTTGAATGCCAAGAGCTGTAATGTGCACTTTGGCAAACAGCCAAAGCAAAGCCCATGAAAGGACAAAAACGACTAAAACACCAATCATTTACAGGTATAGAGTTTCATAAAGGCTAAAGTAATTTATTTCAAGTTTAATATGATGATGAATGACTGTGCGCATCCACTTATCTCCATTTTTATGCCTGAAAATTTTGATTATCTTAGCTTTAACTAAACTTTTAATAATGCCAAACAAAACAATCAAACATGAAACTCAGCAAGAACTTCTATAATAAATACATTCTCACTACACGTGAAATAAACGGAATTCCATTTATATGGACGTTAGCCACAATTTGAAATGACAGACTCCAAGCATATCCTTAAAAAAGAACTCGAAGAACTTCTATCTGATGGCCGATTTTTGCTTTATTACATAGCTTCCACTGAAGAAAAATTTAACGAAAAAGAAGAGAAGAAATTAAAGAGCTATAAGGAATATCAAGACTTCGTAAAAAAAATCGGAAGCGTCAAGTCAAGTTACCACAAATGGTATTCTAGAGCATTACAAGTTGTAAAGCAACTCATCCCAGATAGATATGAAGAGTTTAAGAATCTATATCAAGTTGAAAAACGGAGTACTAAGGACATTTCATGGTTGACATATTATATTTCGGACTATTTATTAGGCCTTTCAATAACTAAAGGTTGGGATAGAGTTGCCGTAGACGGAGCATCTGCATGTATTTCAAAGTTCGAGCAACAGATTGAAATTCTAGGATCATGCATTCAAGTAATCGACACGAAACTTATGAATATAGAGGGAATACTTCAGTCAGATTTATTCGATAATGAACTTGAAACGGCAAAGGATATTTTAAAGAAAAAACATGTTCGAGTTGCAGGAGCTTTAGCAGGAATAACGCTTGAAGGACATTTGAAAAACGTTTGCAAGGTTCACAATATTAAGTTTCGAAAAGCTAATCCCACAATTTCTGACTTTAATGAAGAATTAAAAAAGAATGAGATTATTGATGTTCCCACATGGAGACTTATCCAGAGACTAGGTGACATTAGAAACCTGTCTGTTCATTCGAAGGATAGGGAGCCTACTATGGACGAAGTAGAAGATTTAATACGTGGATGTGAAAAATTGATTGCAGAAATAAATTAAAAAAATGGCTAACAAAAGCTATAATTTATCCCCTAAGGGATACACGTCATAAACAGACGTTAGCGGTAATTACCACAAAAGTACGTAACAGACTAAAATAGAAGAAAATGAGAAGAAAAATATTAAATAAAAATATTTTAAGTATTTCTATCTGTGTTATTTCGATTATTGTCATAACTATATTGTTCTCAAATTTTATGAAATACCTTCGTCACGAGAATGTAAAGCACAGAGAATATGACTTATACGGATTATCCAAATTGAGATACATTGATACGGACTTTGTGTTCGAACCAGTTTATTATTTTTTGGAATGGAATGATTATTTTGTTGAATCAAGAGACAGAATGGAATCTGATGCCGTTCTTGAAGTCCGCAAAAAGTTTCCTCATTTGAAACAATATATTGAGAACAAGAGATTCTATAATCTTTATTCATTAATGGGATATTTGCTATCTAAAGGGCAATATAAGTATGAAAAAGACTTGTTTACTTATTTATTAACCGATTACACAGATTTTAATTTTAAATACGACCACAAAAGCATTATATATTACCTAAACCGGTACTATCTCCTTCCAGCAAAGGAATTAATTGACAAAAAGGATTTTTTTAGAGCAAAATGGTTGATTAATGAAGCCATTAATAGGCTAAATCTTGTTGATACAAAACCTTTAGACCAAACACCATATACATATATCGATTATCAAAACAGATTATTACTACTAAGAGTTTTTCTAGATAATCCAGAAGAAAACATTAGAGATTTGCACAGTTCAAATCAAATATATTCAATATTAAAGCATGACTATAAGCTAATAAACTATGAAGTTCTTGATACTGTTTCCCTTGATGAAAACTCGGACTTTAAAGCCTTTTCTTTCTATCTAAAAGGTGTGGAGGAACTGAGCAGAAAAAAAAATGCAACAACTGCATTTGACATATTTAAAAAGGTTGATAAACTAAACGAGTCAAATGATTTCCTTAGGCAACTAAACTTGCATCTTTTGGCTAGATGCATTTTTTGGAATTGCGATTATAATAACTATAAAAATAAAGAGAGAAGTATTGCCCAGTTATATAAGATTAAAAAGTCACTTATATCATCAAACCTTCAAAGCGACATTGATCATTACATCAAATACCTTAATAATCCGCAACCGAATAGAAAAACAAGTATCATGAATAATGAAGAAAACCTTATTCTAAATCTAAGTTTATAATTATGGATATTGAAAAATTTGCAAAAAGAATTGGTTATATATTCTCATTTATTGGTGGTTTATTGCTGATTATTCAAGCTTTTGCACCAAATGAATTTAATAATAGTAGTCTAGACTTTATATTAATGGTACTAAAAAATGGAATAGTAGAATTGATAGTAATTTTATTCATTGGGCTATTAATTTTATATTATAAAAAACTATGGTCAAAAATAAAAGCACACAGTAGCTTAAGACATTGGCTTTTAGGAACACTAGCTCTTCTTATTCTCATTAATTTCAATAATCTAAAGAGTTTTACCATAGCTAGATACTACCATTATTCAAACATTACAAAAGCTTATAAGTATCAGTTTTACGATAAAATATCAGAAAACCTAAATTCGATAGACTATCATACTGCAATAAAAAACATTGATAAGATTATTTCATTTTACCCTGAGGAAGAATTGCACCTTGGTTCATTGAGAAAATCTTTAATTGGAAGAATAGCATATTCTCAACAAATAATTTCATTTAAAGAAATAGCTACTGTCGTTGAAATTAATGAAAAAGGAGACAGCATTATAAACAAGAATAGACTAGCACGACTTATACAATCGTTTAGTATATATCCTCATGAAAAATATGAAGACCTATTAATTATTGCTAATGGAATTTTGAAGAAAGCATTATCTGAATTTGAGACAAATTATAACGTAAATAATCCAAAATATAAAGACTTCATTCTACAAAAGTATGATTGGTTTGTATTTGATGATAACCTGTCAAATAGTTTAAAGTATAGAAATATTGAAAAAAAAGATTTTTTACAAGACATGTTAACTACCAATACTAAGAATGAAAATATTGAATTTCTCAATAATCAGTGGGGGCTATGGCTTATCGAAGAAAAAATTAATTGGAAACAAAATCTTTATTTCTGTTCAGATTATAAAACTGCCGCTAACATTTTGTATAGACAATAAAAGGTAAAGTGTTTATTATTAATAATTTAGATCGCTTAAACTGCGTAGAGGTTTGCCAAATATGTACTACTACTCATACAGTTTACTGTTACCATGACTACAACCTCTCCAACTCAAAACTTGCTGTGCCTTTTACCCCAAAATCATCGTAAAAATCCAAGAAGTGTAATTTGTACACGTAACCAAAAGCATCTTTGATCAGGTAATTGCGATCGGGGTAGACCGTAAAGGTGCCGCTTTGCAAATCAAAACTTTTCCAGTCGTAACCGATCACATCCCAATGCTCTGAAAAGAACAGGGAATCTGCATGTGCCCGGCTAATGTTTTGAAAGTCCATGTCAAATTCTTCTGCCGCTTCCGTCCAGTATGAATTGATCAAAACCCCATTCACGGAATACGGCAAAGGCGGATTTTCAAAGACATGGGTGTATTGGGTAAAGACAATGTCATAATCCGTTTTTGGCGGTTCAATCTGAATTGGATTACCAGTGTTAAATGAAAAAGCCACCCGATTGTAAAGCGGGTCTTTGGAAATGATCGCTGTGGTCAGATGATTCCCATTCAATTGTGAACAAGTCAGGTAATAATCGCCGTTTTGCACCAGGGTGATCTGTGCTTTCCATTTGCCCAAAAGATTGCCGGCAGGGTCAAAACCTCTGTCAATGATGAACACGTTTCTTTGATTAGTCACATCGCCGATGGCGTAATTGTCTGAACTGCCGCTTTGGTGTTCGTAGGTATAGGTCAAACCTGCATCTGAAGTCACGGCATTGAAATCCGTTTCTTTGGTAAAGGCCACTGAGGCATTTAAGGCCGCGTTCAAATACACTATGTTGGCATTCCCATCACAATCGAAAGCCAGATCCCAGTCGGTTCTCAGATTGGTCTTCACCACTGAATTGCTGCCCAGGTCAAACCATACCTGTTGCTTGTAATCCGATTCCATGTTGACTGAATTGGTCAAGGTCACACCTCTGGCTATGACATGATCTCCTCCTGAAGTATCTATGGGAGTCGTTTGATTCACTGCCGGCGGCAACAAAGGCAATTCGTCTTGTTCACAAGCCGCCAGAAAAAGCAAAGCCAAACTAAAGGCAATTATTTGTTTCATCATTTCTTTTTAAAGTGTAAACTGAGTTTTACAAGTGCCGTTCTACCGGTTCCAACAGAAATGGAGCCGCCGCCTCCACTATGTGCACCACCGGAAAGATTGGCTTGCACATTCTGCACATTCAGGGCATTTTTTAGACCCATGGTGAATTGCAGCCTTTTGTTCCAAAAATGCTTGGAGAGGGTCAAATCCAACAATTGATAAGACTCTATGGTCTGTTTGAGCAATTCTCCATTGGCATCGTAACCAAAGCCCGGCAATTCCCCCTGATGTTTTAGAAATAGGGCAAAAGTCAATTGAGGTCGCTTGAACTGATAAGAAGCATTGGCGACAAACTCGGAAGAATAACTGTAGGTCTCAATGGGATTTTCCTGAGACAAGCGATTGTACCGACCAATATAGGAAGCACCCAAATTCAGTTTAAAATTATTGCAAAGGGCAGAGACATTTAAATTGAGTCCTTTCGTACGGTTTTCTCCAATGTTAAAATACAAGAGGGTATCCCCGCTAAAACCCGATTGGGCAAAACTGATCTGATTGTAGATCTCATTGTAAAAAGCAGACAATTCGGTTTTGATCAATTGCTCTTTCAAGAGCCACTTTTGGCTAATGCTTGCCGAATAGTTATCAGACTGCTCGGCCTTTAAATCGGGATTACCAAACAAACTGTGGTTGACATCATTGAAGTTAAAATACAATTCTTTCAGAGTTGGTGCGCGAAATCCTTTGGCATAAGACAAACGTATGGCGGTTTTTCCTGGAGCATATTTCAGATTGATAGCAGGTGTTACCGGTGCATCGTAACGGGTATTATAACTGTAACGTAAAGCCGGTTTGAGTATGAGGTGTTTTGTCAATAACAACTCTGAAGTGATAAAACCCGCATAATCGCCAATTTGACGCTCCCCTCCTTCTATGCGTTTGCCTGAAGCATTTTCTATAGTGATGTCATAGCCCAATTCATAATTTAACCATGTTGAATCTTTGGTACGGGCAATGCTTCCTCTGGACATCCACAAATTAAAAGTGCTGGTATCTTGCTGGTCGTTTCCTGAGACTTCGGGAATCAAGCTGCTCTCTAAAGTCACCAGATCGGTTCTTCTCGCCTCTTTGATGCGCTCAAAATCATTGTAAGCTGCCGTCCAGTTCAAATTCCAATTGCGGTTTAATTTTCCTCTGACCAATACCGCATTGTCCATGCGTTGGGTATGGTAGTAATCGTCGAAGGCAGTGTAAGTGGTAATGCCTCTCCTCGGATAACCCAGATTCGTGATTTTCTCTTCAAAGAGTTCTCCCTTGTATCCGATCAGCATTTGCTTGTAATTGAAGTGGTATTGTAACCTGCCGAAATACTGCTCTTTGGGCTTCCATTGTTTTACCCGGCCACTGTCTGCTCTTTCTGCCTTAAAGGAGGGCCAAAAGTCATCGCCTTTGTTCCAGCCGTCAAAAAAGTTTCTGCCCAAAGAGAGACGAACACTGTGTTGCTTTTTAAACCGCGTCCCAATATTGATCTCCTGATTGAATTGACCACTATTTTCCGAATAGGAGGTCAGTCTAAGGCTGAGCTGCTCTTTGCTTTCTTTTTTGGTGATGATGTTAATGGTACCGGCCAAAGCATTGCTGCCATAATTTACACTTAAAGGCCCTTGTACAATCTCAATGCGTTCCACATCGTTCAAATTGATCTGGTTGAGATCGATCTGCCCGTCCAAGCGTCCGATCATGGGTACGCCGTCAATCAAGATCTTGACGTTTTGGCCGCTAATGCCTTGCAAACTCATTCCTGCACCCAAAATATTATCCTGAGATAAGCGAACGTTAAGCTCATTGCTCAATACATCTTGCAGATTAACTGCGGCCATGTTCTCTATCTTTTCCCGATTGATGACCTTTATTTGATGCACCGAATTCTCTATAGAGGTTGGAGAGTATTGAGCAGTAATGACCACATCGTCCATTTCATAAGCAGTCGGACTTAAGAAAATGTGTTTATCGATGCCTTTAAAAACAGTATCTCGAAGCGATTGAAAACCGATATACGTGAGTTGAACAATGAGGTAATGCCGAGAACCAAAATGATGGGCTTTAAGCTGTGCTTTTCCATTCAGATCGGTGGATAAATAAACAGGCGAGCCATCAGAATTTTCAATGGTGATAGTAGCACCTGCCAAAGGACTTTGATCTTCTTCATTAAACACAGTCAGCTCCTGAGCGAGGAGCGTATTTACAACACAAAAGATAAAAAAGAAGATAAAGTATCTGTTCATCTTATGAAGATCTTCGATTCTTGCATAAAGGAATCTGTGATTTTGTAACTGAATCCTGTTGCTTTTCAAAGACCATATAAAATCGGCTCATTCCATTTGATGAAGTGCTTTGGATCAAGTTTTTTAAGGCCTGTTGTTCAAACCTATTAAGTCTTTCAATCCCTTGCCGATATTTTTTTATGATCTGTTTCATAACAAACAGCAATAGCGAACTGTACATTCTCCAATGTACAGTTCGCTACTTTTAAGTTGATGTTCTTTTATTTTAAAATCAATCGTTTTGTCACTGATCCACTTTGATGATTCAACTGTAAAAAGTAGATGCCGGAATTTAAATTCTCTAAATTCAAGGCATGCACTTCAAGATTTGAATTGACCTGCAATTGCTCCGATCTAATAATTTGTCCGTTCACATTTAAAATGTTCAATTGAGTTGTTGTAATGCCATCTGGTAAATCAAGTACCAGAGAAACTGTTCTCGATGTGCTTGGGTTCGGATAGAGTACAACATTGCCATTTTTAGGAATGAAAGACTTTGTGATGCCCGTTGTTGTATTTAACAATGTTTTTTCAAAATGATACTCGCCCGTAGTGCTTCCTGTAAAACCTTTCATGACCAATTTCCAGTAGGTATTGGTATCGGTTTTTAAGAAATACACGGTACTGTCTTCAATCAAATAGCAAAAACAGCCAAAATCAAAACTTTTCCAGTCGTGACCAATGATATTGGTTTCCGAAGAATAAGTATGTGCAAGGGCATTGGTGTATGTATTTGAGTTCACCGGATAAACCTGAGCAGCCTCAACACCAATATTTGTTCGTATTCCACTTACCGAATAGGGTGTACCGATATCTTCTATGTATTTTGAAAACACTAAATCCCAATCGCTTGTTAGGGGTTCCAGATCAAGAATGCTATCCTGAGCAATGTTATAATAGCCAAAATTCTTGCCCGCAAAATTACTTTTAGCCAAAGCCACGGTGTCTACATTGTTTCCGCTGTAATCAGACACTAAAAAGTAATACGTTCCGGAGGACAAGACCTGTATCCATATTTTGTAAATGGCACCATTGGCCGTCTTCCAGACGTACAAGCTGTCTCCGGTGACACGATGCGTGATGAAGTTATATTTTCCCCATCCCAGATCGAAAGCATTAGAAGTATCCAAACCTTGATTAAACGCTCCCCATTCCCAGGTATCTGAAGGATCGTGCCATGCTTCCCAGTTGGAGATGCCCATGGTGTCTAATGTGGCCCAGTTACCGGTATCCCCGTTCGGATACTTGTACAGCTCTGCACCATAAGCCGTATTGGCAATGATGGCTGAAGAAAATCCCGAGATCTGAAAACCAAGATCCCAAGAGGTGCCACTCACCACCGTTTCGGTACCTGTATTTAAATTGTACCAGACTTGATTAGAATAGCCTGATCCTACCGATACGGTATCACTAACAGTTTGTGCTTTTAGCAGAGTAAATGAAGTCATTAGAAAGCCTATAAGGAGTAATTGTCTTTTCATTTTTATGATTTTATTTATAACGATTCTAAATAATAAATGCCCTGCAAAAGTATCTGAGATGCAAAGGGCCATCAATCGCATTAGAAAGGTAAATTGCATGACCGATTGAGGGGATAATAGCTACCATGTGTATGGTAGAGTCAACTAGTCTGCTTTTGAAAAAAGCGCTTTTAGAATCAAAATAACGGCCAATGCATAACTGAGGGTCATTAATCCGCCGGACAACATCACAACGTAGACCATCCACTCCCAACCCTGCCAGAGGCAATATATGCCCCCGAAAGTCAAGAGTACAGAGACAAGCGGTTCGAGCATAAGAAACTTTCTGAACCCTGCATTTAAATTAACACCATAGGTCAGCAGCCCCAAAATGAAAAAGATGAGAGAAAGCGAGAGAAAGTGAGTGTGTAAAATGTTGAGCATTTCATGCTCTGATTTTTTGAACTTCATTTCTTCGGCCTCAAGATTGGATTCGTTACCATTGTAATTCTCAATGATGCCCTTTGCTTCTGTGTCGGTAGTATGGTTCACAAAACTCAAACCCATAAAAAAGCCAATGGAAAGGGTCAATAAAAATAAAGCGGTAAGCCACCGCAATTCTTTTGAAAAGCTATTAAGATATCCCGCTTTAATCAATTTATATCAGTCCTTTTTCTTTTGCATTTGACAAAGCAAGCAGGAGGTCATGAACTGCTTTGGTCATGCTTTTGGAAGAGATGGTCGCTCCGCTTATGCCGTCTATTTCTTTTCCCAGTTCTGGACGATCTTCGGTGCTTAAACCTTTAAACTGACTTAACCATCTTACGGTACCAATCTGACGCCCATGTTGCTCTCTGTAAATGAGCACCTTTGCTTTTTCGATCTCCAGTTGAGGGCTAAAAACAACCATGTAATCGAACACATTTTTCATGCTTGGTGCTTGAGCGACATAGATATAACCTTTCAGTAGATCGCCATTAATAATGGTGAAGAAGTTGCCCTCTAATCCTTCAATAGTTGAAGTCAAAGCATTGATCTCTAGTCCTTCCTCTTGGTAGACTGAAAATAAGACCTTATCGACTTTTGCTTTCAGTTGAGGAGAAAGCGCATTATTTTGGGCTATTCCGGTAAAAGAAAAGATGAAAATCAAGCAAGATAAAAAAAGGTGTTTACTGAGTAACCACATAGCGTGCAATCAATTTTTCAATCTCTTCTTTTTGGCTATACTGAGGGGTAAATAAGTTTTCATACAAACGCTTGTCTTCCACTTTTACCTTTAACTCCAAGGCTTGTTTTTCAGTATAAACCTCATCCCAAACTGTTCTGACCACAGCCCATTTGTCTTTGTTTTGCTCCCACCATTCTTGTGCTGCTTTACAATCCGACTCCGGCCTTTTGTCATAAGTATTAAAGCCTTTTTCCTGTACCAATAAAACATCTTCTTTTCCATCCTCTCGGATCACCTTATCGTTATCTTGTTCATGCAACCATCCGTTTTCAAATACCTGCACCCGATTGCCGCGCTTCATCACATTGTAATCACTTCTTTTGCTGTATTCTCTCCTTGGCAAGGGAGAATCGGCTTTATTGTACCAGGCAGAAACGCCATCAACATGAGTCCAGGTCGCTGTTCCAGTATATCTTGGGCTATCGTCTACTTGATACACTTCTTGTGTCCATTTCCCTTTAACCTCTTTTTTATTCAATGGTTCATAGACCCATCGGTTGTTCTTATCGTAACGATAGGTCTCCGTTTTTTCATAGGTCCAGTCTTGTCTCCAATGCTTAATAATATGCGAATTTCCACTAGTATCATTAATAATTAACAAATGTTGTAACACCACCTTATCTTCTGTTTCCTCTACAATCTGGGCCCATTCAAAAGCAGCTGAAGTATAATCGTAGGCTTTTTCATAATCCACTTCAGGTGCAAAAGTTTCAGTGTATTTGAATTCAACATTGTAGCAGCCTTCCATGGCTTTAATGGCTTTGATGTCTAATGCTTTTTTCTCTTCCTGAGCATTTAATGAGACAGAACCTAAGGTGCTCACAATTAAAGCAAGTGATAATCGCTTTGAAATTTTCATGATCAATGTGTATTAATTTCCGGCAAAACTATTGGCAGCTAAGAGTTCCGTCAATCGCTTAAGCAAGGTAAAATTTATCGCTGATACAAGGTAAATGCACTACCACAAATCGGGTATTCATGAACAGTTGGCTACATTAAACTTTAAACCGGTTCAAAACCGAATCATCGGATGTTTATACTCGATTAAGTCTTTTTGATTTTTTAAATTTGCATGCATTTGAAAATAAGATAAAACATACTGAAAATCAACTATTATGCATTGCACCCGACAGAGTATTTATGACATTCGGTTTCCTTTAGATTTCTGATGCAAACACTAAAAAATTAAATTAAAATGAACGACTTGTTCACATTTGGTCTACTCTCTTTCACTTCTTTTTTTACCTTAATTAACCCTTTGGGTACCATGCCCATTTTTATGACGATGACAAAAGATATAGATCAAGGTCATAGAACTCGAACAGCAAAGAAAGCCTCAATTGTTTCATTCATTACCATGGTCATATTTGCCTTTTCCGGGCAGTTCTTATTTAATTTCTTTGGAATATCTGTAAACAGCTTCCGAATTGTAGGAGGAGTGATATTCTTTTTAATGGGAATGGATATGTTACAAGCTAGGTTGGGGAAAGTAAAAGTGAAAGACTCTGAAGTTAAATCTTATGTGAATGATATATCGATCACTCCCTTGGCTATTCCCATGATCTGTGGTCCCGGAGCCTTAACCAATGCCATAATCATGATGGAAGATGCTGATTCTATTGAGAAAAAAGGAGTACTCCTTTTGAGCATGTTTTTTGTCATGATCTTAACCTATGTTATCCTTCAAGGTTCTTCTCGTATAATAAAGGTTCTTGGAGAAACTGGAAATAATGTGATGATGAGATTAATGGGATTGATCGTTATGGTTATCGCGGTAGAATTCTTCTTTAGTGGTTTAAAGCCAATAATGCAAGACATATTACAACAGCATTAACCTTTTGAACGCCCTAGAAATACTAGTCATTCAATAAACCCACATTCATCGCATAGACCGTCAACTCTGAAACGGACTTGATGCCCAATTTTTTGAGAATATTACGCCGATGTGTATGCACGGTATGATGACTAAGGTGCAATTGCTTTCCGATTTCTTTATTGGTATAACCCTTGGCGATCAAACCAGTAATTTCACTTTCTCTTTCCGTCAGTGCAGTGGGTTCACAATTGTCTTCCTCAGTGGGTAAAGACTTGTTCAGAATAATGTCAATGACCTTGTTGCAGTAAAACTTTTCACCTTTGGCAATGGCGAAAATGGCATGTGTAATCTCAGCTTCATCACACTGACGGGTCAAGTAACCTTGTACTCCTTTTTCTAAAATACTGAGCACCGTTTTTGGTGTTTGTATATCTGAAATAATTAATGTTTTCAAATCAGGATATTTCGCTTTTAAGCGATGGGGAGTTTCAATTGAAAAATGGTCTTGAGCACAGGGGTCGATCACTACCATGTCAAAGTGTTTGGTGGCTAAAGTGTCAAATAATTCTGTTTCATTACGCGCAATCGTCATGTTATCGATGCCCCCACCTTTGTTTAAAATCGAATTTAAACCATTTGCCATCAAGACATTAGCATTAGCATGCAAAACAGATAAACCCATATTATTTAGAATTATTCTAAATAGCAAATATGCCCCTCAAAATGGTAGGAAACAATACCCTGTTCATGGTATTATAAACAATGTCAAAAACGCAGTAATTGAGTGTAAACAAAATATAAATGTAAGGCTCAAATGAAGCTACATGTTTATTTCTTTTTATTATTGTTGAAGAGAGCGAGAGAATATATCTCTTCTATCGTCTAATTGAAAAATAAACTTATGAGCACTATAAAAAAACGACTACTTAGCCTTAGCCTAATCATTTTCACCTTGATCGCCTGTTCTGACGATGACGATGATAACGCAAGCCCTTCATCCAATAATAACAATACCACTTCTTGTACTACTGATCAGGTATTTGATCAAACCAGAGGAGCCTGTGATCAGACTCTGAGTTTCACCTCGCAGTATTCCGAAAACATTAATGGGAATATGCGAGTCATTACTGCAAATAGCATCCCCCAGCATAAAGTGGGTTTGTTTGGAAATGCTCCCGGTGCACTCAACCCCAATGCGATTTCTCAGCAATCAGAGACTTATAATATTACGGCTAACCCAAGTGCAGCAACTAGCTTTACTTCTCTATTGGCCACTACAGGTTCTATGGGAAGTCCTCCTGGACCACAATATTCCTTTGGCATTTTAAAAAATGGTGTTGAACTGGATCCTGTTGCTGCAGAACCTTTTCCGCATCAGGGCATCATGAGTCCTAATGTGAATTGGGAGTGGAATTTGGAAGCACTAAACAACAATTTAGGCTTGGATTGCAATAGTGCGCATGTTCAGCCAACCGGAAAATACCATTACCATGGACCTCCTTCTTTGTATTTGCAAAACCTCAATATTCAGTCGAATACAATGACTCTTGTAGGTTATGCAGCTGATGGCTTTCCTATCTATTACAAATATGCATACAGCACGGCAAATGATAGTAATTCGGGCATTGTATCAATGAGTTCGAGCTATCGATTAAAGTCAGGCAACAGATTAGGTGACGGAACCACCGCTCCTTGTGATGTATACAACGGCATTTATTCTAATGACTATGAGTACGTAACAGGACTTGGCACCCTTGATGAAGCCAATGGCAGAACAGGCGTTACTCCTGAATATCCGGGTGGCACTTATTATTATGTGATTACCGATGATTTTCCAAGCATTCCGAGATACTTCCGAGGAACACCCTCGCAGGATTTTAAAATCGGCTAATGAGCTTGAAATCTCTCGGCTTAATTCTCATCTTTTTGTTTGTGACAAGCCTCAACGCCCACGAAGCGAATGAGGCTTTTTTTACCTTCAGAAAGAATGAGCAGTTTTGGCAAGTAGAAGCTGAACTACCATGGACAGCAAGAGAGGGCTTAATCTCCTTTAAACCTTCTCTTGAACATGCCACTTCAAAAAAGGAATTTCAGCAAGCTTTTGATGAGTATGTCAAGCAATTTTTCAAGCTGTATGATCAAAATGGCAATGCACTGCAATACATCAAACATGAAGAAATTCCTAACCATAGTAACGGACACAAAAACAATTTCTATCTCTACTTTGATTCGGGAGAAATAGAACGCATTCACAATGCTCTCCTTTTTAATGTCAGTAGTAAACACACGAATTACCACTTTTTAGGGGATCTGAAATTCATGACTACAGTTGATTATCCCTTGTTTGAATTAAGCAATAAGACAAATTATGTCTTCTATTTACTTTTCCTATTTGGTTCCATTGTTCTCTTCTTTGGCATTAAACGCTTATTTTTCAGAGCTTAATTATCACTCATGCACTTCTGGTATCAACTCATCTATTCCAATAGAGAGAAAAGCATCGTTCATCATGTTTTGCTCAAATGGAGTACGTATTACCAAAAGCTAAAACCTCAGGCACAACGTCGATTTGTTTTAAGATGTATTCGTTTCTATACTAGTATTGAATGGACCGCTCACAAGGACTTTAAACCAAGCAGGCAAGCAAAAATTATCATTAGCAGTGCATTTACCCAAATCACTTTTGGTCTGCGCAAGCATCGATTAAAAGATTTTGATACCATATTCGTATTGCCAAGACCCTATCGTTATATTCAATCTGATTTGATGTTTAATGGAGATGTAAACCTAAGTAACGGACGGATTAGTCTGGCGTGGCCGGCGGTTGAAAGGGGCTTTCAAATTCCGGATGATTCTTTAAATCTCTGCATTCATGAATTCGCGCATTGTTTGATGCTGGAAAATCGGGTGAGCATCTTCTTTTATTTCTTTCAATATAATCATTGGATCAAGTACAAGGAGTTAGCCAATCAAAAGTTAAAAAAGATGAAGGCAGGAAAAAGTCATTTTTTGAGAGCTTATGCCAAGACCAATGAGATGGAGTTTTTTGCAGTGGCATTAGAAAGTTTCTTTGAAGAGCCGAGAGCTTTCAAAAGTCATGAACCTGAACTTTACAAAGCTTTAGTCCGATTGATGAATCAAGACCCTTTAAGTTTAGATACAATGGACTGAGCAGCTAACCATCCCGTGGTCCATGCAGCTTGAAAATTAAAGCCTCCTGTTAAGGCATCAATATTGAGTACCTCACCGCAGAAGTATAGTTCAGAAATGAGTTTACTTTCCATGCTTTTCATATTCACCTCTTTAAGATCAACACCTCCGCAGGTAACAAACTCTTCCTTAAACGTTGTCTTACCATTGGCCTGGTAAATATCAGTACTCAATACTTGTTGCAAGCGATCTATATCCGCTTTACTTAAATCTGCCCAGTTGTATTCTTCATCAATTTTTGCTCTTTGTAGCAGATAATGCCAAAGACGTTTCACCATTTCTTCCGGTTTTGAAATGTAAACTTTCTTATTGCCCTGCATTCTTCTGTTTTTCTCAATAAAGCTTTCCGCATCCGGCTTCCATTCTACTGAGTACTCAAAACGATAATTACAGTTGTTAAGATATACTGCTCCCATAGAAGAGAGCTTTAATATAGCCGGGCCGCTCATGCCCCAATGTGTAAATAAGAGAGGGCCATACTCCTCATATTTAGTACCTATGAGCTTTACGGTAGCTTCATGGCTAATTCCCATTAAGTGATTGCTCTCGTGTTTCGGTAAATTGAATGTAAATAATGAGGGTATGGGCGTTTGAATATGGTGCCCCAATTGACGAATGAGTTCATAAGCTTTTATTTTGTGATGACCACCCGTTGCAATTATCAGGTATTCACAAGTCAATTGTCTGCCATCTTTTAATTGTAGTTCAAAAAAGGTGTTCTTTCTTACTGTTTGCACCTCCGCTTTTAGGCTAATAGTTATTTGATGACGTTTTACTTCCTCTAAAAAGCAATCGATGATTGTTTGCGATCGATTAGTGGTAGGAAACATTCGTCCATCTTCTTCAATATGAAGCTCAACATTGCGATCTGAAAACCAGGAGATGGTATCTCCTGCAGCAAAAAAATGGAAAGGCCCTAACAGTTCTTTTTCACCTCTCGGGTAATTGAAGGTCAGCTCATTGGGATCAAAACAGGCATGAGTCACATTGCATCTCCCTCCTCCGCTTACCTTTACTTTGGAAAGAACTTCCGTACTTTTTTCTAGAATTAAGGTTTTAATTCCCGGATACTGATTCGCTATGTTGATCGCTGCAAAAAAACCTGCTGCACCTCCTCCAATAACAATAACTTGTTCATGAATTGTTTTTCCATTCATCTTCACAAATTAAAGGCTTTTAATATCTTTACGACAAGAGTCTGATATAATGAGATCTATTCTTGCTCAACTTCTTCTCCCTTTTTTAATTCTATCGCCTCTTTATACTTTGGATGCTCAGCCAATTGAAGTCATTTGGCCGGAGATTGTTATTCAGGATGTGGAGTATAAAATTCCCATAGAGATAAAGACGAGTGACACTCCGCAGCAAAGTATCAAATTAAACGATAAACAATACCAGATCATTGAGGAAGATGGGCAACACTATTTCACTTATCAATTCGATGCCAGTCCAACCATAAAGGTGAGTTATCTGGATCAAGGTTTTGAAAAAAAAGACATTCACCCCATTCCCTTGTGGTTATCACTCATTCCACCTTTGCTGGCCATTTTTCTTGCCCTTATTATACGTGAGGTAATCACCTCTCTGATTTTGGGCATTTTTGTTGGTGCATGTATCATTATGGTCTATCAGGAAGGTTTTTGGGGCTTACTCTTAGGTTTCCTAGCCATGATGGACACCTATATTTTAGAAGCATTAAATGACGGGGGACATTTATCCATAATTGTTTTTTCTACGCTCATTGGAGGGATGGTGAGTATCATTTCCAAAAATGGCGGAATGCAAGGCGTTGTGAATAGAATTTCCAAATATGCTTCAGATGCCAAAAGCGGGCAATTTGCTACATGGTTTTTAGGTATCGCCATTTTCTTTGATGATTATGCGAATACCCTGATTGTTGGAAATACCATGCGACCTGTCTCGGATCGCCTTAAAATATCAAGAGAAAAATTAGCTTATCTCGTTGATTCTACTGCTGCGCCTATGGCATCTATTGCTTTCATCACCACTTGGATTGGGGCGGAACTTGGTTACATCAGTAGTGGAATTGAATCTATTCCTGCGATAAAAGAAGGCGTTTACAGCATTTTCATTAATTCTCTGGCTTACTCTTTCTACCCCATTTTTGCCTTGATATTTATGTTAATACTGATTTGGAGAGGTAAAGATTTCGGCCCTATGCTAATTGCAGAAAGAAAAGCAAGAACTAAAGAGGATAATGATCCTGTAAAAAACATCGTTATTTCAGAAGATGAATTTGTGGCAAAAGAAGGAATTCCTCACCAAGCTTTTCACGCTATACTTCCTGTTCTGGTTGTTATTTTAGGAACAATTGTCGGGCTTTTGTATACGGGGTATGATCAAAACATTTGGACAGATCAGAGTTTAAGTTTTTCAAGAAAACTTTCAGCCACTATTGGAAATGCAGACTCTTATCTTGCTTTATTATGGTCATCGGCAGCAGGGTTGATAACGGCCATTAAGCTAAGCGTATTTGACAAAAAGCTAAAACTTCAGGAAGCCATTAGTGCCAGTCTTACCGGTTTTAAAACCATGCTTCCTGCGATAGTAATTCTAATATTAGCATGGGCTTTAGCAGCAGTAATTGAAGACTTACACACCGCCGATTTATTGACTAGTCTATTATCAGATAGTCTTTCTGCTCCGTTTATCCCGGCCTTTACTTTTCTATTGGCTGCAATAGTTGCTTTTTCTACAGGCTCTTCATGGGGAACCATGGCTATCCTCTACCCTTTGATGCTTCCCGCTTCCTGGCAAATTTCTATGGAAGCCGGTTTGGATTTTGAAACGGCCATGAGCATTTTTTACAATGTGGTGGCTTGTGTGTTAGCAGGTGCTGTATTAGGCGACCATTGCTCTCCCATTTCAGATACCACCATACTAAGTTCCTTGGCCAGTTCCTGTAATCATATTGAACATGTCAGGACTCAGTTACCCTATGCTTTGACCGTAGGTTTGATCGCAGTATTAATCGGAATTATTCCGACAGGTTATGGCTTATCAGCATGGATTTGTTTTCCCTTGGGCATCATCGCACTCTACGGACTTATTGAATTATTAGGAAAAAAGGTCATCTAAAATGAAACATGTTGTAATCGTACTTATCCTTTTTATTCAGAGTAGCTTAATCGCCCAAACCTTTGATTACCAAAAAGATTTTCAAACGCTTCTGAAGCAAACCAATAACCCCAAACATGCTCTTTTTGCCAAAGACCTTGATCTAAAATTCAAATCTGAAGACAGCAGCATAAGTGCCTATGAGACTCTGGCTCTCCTAATACACTTTACACATTCAGAAAATTACCGTCCTTTTGAATGGCTTGAAAATGAGTCTAAACTCAACAGCATGGCATCTGTTTTTCAATATGAGGACATTATTTCATATGGCGACAGTTTATTAAAAATCCAACCCTATAATCCCATCGTACTTTATCATTTGTCACAGGCGCACCGACAGCTTCAACATGAAAAAGAAGCGAAATACTATGAGGCTTTATTCAATAAAATTCTAGCTGCGATGAAAATGAGTGGAGACGGAAGCTTTGAACACCCTATTTTTTCATTAGGAAGTAAGGATTCGGAAAAATTTATTGACCAGTACTATAATATGGACATTTTAAATCTCGGTTCGGGCATAGATTCATCGGGAAATATACTAGATGTGCTAACCATCACTGATCACCAAAAAGATACCATTACCCTTTACTTTAGTGTTCAACACACCTTTGAAGAATACCATCAAAAGTAAATCCTATTTTAACACTTTAGGGTTAATAACTTAGACCCGATCTCTCATACATCATTACTCATAATAAATAGCTTTGAATTAAGCAGTTTTCAACACCTGTTGATAACCTCAAATTATGAGCACATCTAAGTTATTCAAACATTTAATTCAAAAAACAGCATGTGTTTTTCTCATCTGTTTTACACCTTATAATATAGAGTATCATGTTTAAATCCTTATTGGTAGCACTAAACATCATTGTCCTTCTTGCCATTAAATTTATTTTAGGCGGAGACATCAGTGTTGAACAGCATCTTCCTGAGCAAATTAAATCAGGAGAAGTATTTTTAGTAGAGGTGACCATATCAAAAGGAGATCATGAGGGATTTGCAAAATGGCAACAAAAATTACCCGAAGGATTTATTGCCACAGTTAAAGAGTCTCGGGGAGCCACTTTTTCTTTCAAAAATCAAGAAGTGAAAATGATATGGATGGCTCTTCCGGCTGAAGAAAACATAACGATAAGTTATGAAGTTAAAACAGATGTGAGCTTAAAAGGCAGCTACTCTTTAAGCGGTAAGTTTTCTTATTTGGAAGAAAATGAGCGAAAAGATGTTGAAGCAGAAGCGAAAACAATTAAGATAGGTGGAGTAAGCTCTTCTGAAATGCTTGTTGAAGAAGGGATTCATGAAGATACAAATATTGAATCTCCAAAACCGGTTAAAGAAGCCACTGAAACTGCAGAAGAAATAAATGATGAAACCATTGCCGACTCAGCAAATGCATTGACTAGTCCAATTGAAGAATTTGAAAATGAAGAACCAAAAGAAGATTTGGTTACTGACGAAAACGGAATTAAAATTCACAGACTAATTACTCATTTTGAAGGTCCCACCTATCAAGTCAAGCTAACAATAGAAAAGGGAGACCTCAACAGTTTTGGGAAAATTGAAGAGTATATTCCTGAAGGGTTTAGCGTGGAAGAAGATATCAGCCACGATGGTATTTTTAGTTTTAAGAATCAGGTAATGAAAGTCTTGTGGATGACCATTCCTAAAGAGAATATAATTGAAGTGTATTACAACATGACCAGTCAATCCGATTTACTCGAAAAACCAAAGATTCATGGCGTTTTCTCTTATCTGGATGATGCAGAATCTGTTCAACTGGAATTGGCACCAAGCTTATTTACCAATTATTTTGAGCCAAAAGAAGAACTGGTAACTGAAGATTCAACTCCTAATGAGGACAGTTCAATAATAAATGATGAATCACCCTCCGATGAAACGGAAGACATGCTTCAAGAAGTTGTTGATACCGAACCAGTCGAATCAATTGAGCAGGATGAAGGTGAAGTAGTTGCAGAAGAAATTGAATCTGATGTAAAAGAAGAAGAACTGGTTAAATCAATAACAGATATCCCTTCTCCGGAAACCAACATCAGCTATAAAGTTCAAATTGCTGCCGGAAAAAAAGAAGTTAATCAAGACTACTTTGTCAAAACTCACAGCATTAGTGAACAAGTGAACATAGAGTATCATGAGAACTGGTATAAGTATACTCTAGGAAAATTTGATGTATATAAAGCTGCAAGAGATAAAAGAAATGATATTTGGGCTGCAGATAACAAAATCAATGACGCTTTCGTTACTGCCTACAATTCGGGAGAAAGGATATCAGTACAAGAAGCTTTGATGATTTCAAAACAAAAGTGGTATAAGTAACAAAAATAGAATTTACCTATCTTTAGAGCGAATTTTACGCTATGAGGCATCGCATTTGTTTACTTCTCTTTTGTTTATTTCTAATTCGAGCCAATGCTCAAGAAGAGGAGGTTTCAAAAGCTTTTACCCCGACCATTGGTTTAGGCACGGGTATTGTTGGTTTCTATGGCGATTTAAATGATACAGATTACGGTTCCCCCTTATCTGGAAATGTTGGGTTTAATGTTTACTTGATTCAACCTTTGAGCAATAGCTTCAGTTTACGATTTAGTTTTTTACGATCAGAAATAAAGGCCGAAGAAAGAAAAATAGGAAGAAGTGTCAATTTCCTCTCGCAGATTAATGTTGGCTCCATTCATCTGGAATACAATTTTGCAGATCTACTTCCTGAAGAAAGGAAAATCACCCCTTTTATTTCGGTTGGAGTAGAATCTGTTGAATTTAATCCAAAAGCAGACTTATTGGGATATGGCGGAGAACCCTATCAATATTGGAGTGATGGTACAATTCGAAATTTACCGGAAGATGATCCTCAGGCTCAATACGCCGTTTTGGTTCAGCGTGACTTTGATTATGAAACCGATATTAGAGAAGCGGGCTTTAATGAATCCACCACCTATTCTGAAAGATCTTTTTCGGTTCCTTTGACTGCAGGAATTACCATGCACTTAAATGATCAGTTCGATTTTCGATTTGAAAGTACTTTTCATTATACATTTACCGATTATATAGATGGAATTACTCCAACCACATCATCTGATTATGTCGGTAGTCGTAAAGGCAATTCACGAGACGATTACTTATGGTTTAATGGCATTTCATTGAGTTATAATTTCCAAAAGGTTCAACCTGCAGAAAAGTTTGAAAGACTTGATAAAGGTGAAGTAGACTATTTAGCATACGGAAATACTGAAGATTATGATGGAGATGGTGTAATTGATCTCATCGACTTATGCCCTGATACGCCACGTGAAGCAGAAGTAGATTCGCTTGGGTGCCCCGTAGATAGTGATGGTGATGGAGTTCCCGACTATAAAGATGAAGAATTAGATACTGAATATCCTGAATTTGCTAATGATAAAGGAGTTGAAGTAACAGATGACATGATGTATGAATCATATCTGAAATTTATCGACTCGACTTCAGCTATTGCGGAGGTTATTGAAAGAGACTTTAGAGGAAGATCAAGTAAGAAAAGGGCAAATTATAAAGTAAAATTAGGCGAGTACCCACAAGGTGAAACACCACCGGAGATGGGTAATTACCTTAGTTTAAATGATCTGACTAAAATCGATGAGGGCAATAAAACCATTTACGCTGCAGGAAATTTTAGATCACTTCAAAGTGCTAATAAAAGGTTAAATGAACTTAAAAGTCAGGGCTTTAATAACTTAGTAATCATAAAAAGAAATAATGATGGCTCTTTCAAAGAAATAGGAAGGCCGAGTTCAACCATAGATCAACCTACTAATCAAGATGCATCTGAAGCTTTGACATCTAGTGAGACGACTGAAAGTACAAATGACTCTGAAGAAATTGGCGATGAGGTTGTATTCAGGGTTCAATTGGGAGCATTTAAAAATAAGCCTGATGCAGAAGCCTATAAGAGCATTCCAAATTTAATAGTTGTTGAGTCAGGAGGGTACTTCCGATATATGTCAGGTGCCTTTGACAATTTTAATGATGCAGCAGCACATAAAGTAAAAATGAGTCTTGAAGGATATAAAGGAGCATTTGTGGTCGCTTACAAAAACGGAAATCGTGTTAGCCTGAAATCAGTAGGGGTTAATCCAATCTCATCTGACCCATTGATTGGCAAATAATTTATCCTCATAAATTACCACTGGAAACTTTATCTCTCCGGTTAACGTTTATTAACGGGGCTTCAAAGAAGCATTCATTAAATTTGATCAACTAATTGTTTTAATATGAAAAGATTGTTTTTATCGACCATACTGATTGCCTTGTTTCTTGTTACAAATGCCCAGGAAGGAATAAAATCTAAGAATGATGGTGTGGTCAAGTTAGATAACTTATTGACCATAATTAATTATGCTTATGTAGATCAGGTTGATAATGAGCAGCTAGTTGAAGATGCGATTGTTGGAATGCTAAAAGAGCTTGATCCGCATTCCGTGTATATTCCTGAGAAGGAACTTAAAAAGATGAATGAACCTCTTGAGGGCAATTTTGAGGGCATTGGAATTCAATTTAACATCCTAAGAGATACGATTACTGTTGTTTCGCCAATTTCAGGAGGACCTTCTGAAAAACTTGGTATTCAGGCGGGAGATAAGATCATTAAAGTCGAAGGTGAAGTGGTTGCCGGAACTGGAGTTAAAAATAGTGATGTACAACGTTTATTAAGAGGGAAAAAAGGGACCATCGTCAATGTAGAAATTAAAAGAGCATTTGAAAAGAAGTTGATTCCCTACTCAATAACCAGAGATAAGATTCCCATCTTTAGTATTGATGCATCCTATATGGCTACTCCCGAAATCGGATACATAAAAGTCAATCGTTTTGCTAGAACTACGATGGAAGAGTTTAAAACTGCATTGGATACTCTCAGGCAAAATGGTGCAAACAATTTGATTCTTGACCTTAGAGGAAATGGAGGCGGTTATCTTCAAACGGCATTTTTATTGGCAGATGAGTTTTTGGATCAAGGTAAAATGATTGTGTATACGCAAGGAGATAAGCAAAAGCGCGAAGAATACAAGGCCACTTCAAGGGGCAGTTTCGAGAAAGGGAAACTGGCAGTACTGATTGATGAGGGTTCTGCTTCTGCTAGCGAAATTGTGTCTGGAGCTGTACAAGACTGGGACAGGGGTATGGTTATAGGTCGACGCTCTTTTGGAAAAGGCCTGGTTCAAAAGCCATTTCCATTACCTGACGGTTCAGCTGTAAGATTAACTACTGCACGCTACTATACTCCAACAGGCAGATCTATTCAACGTCCATATGATGGCGGAAAAGAGAAGTATTACAATGAATTGAACAGAAGATTCAAAAGCGGAGAACTGGTTTCAGCAGATAGCATAGATTTCCCTGACTCGTTAAAGTTTTACACGCCAAATAAGCGTATAGTATATGGTGGAGGAGGAATTATGCCAGATATCTTTATCCCGATTGATACGAGTATGAATTCCGAGTTTAATCGAAATTTGATTAGAAGAGGTGTTTACAATGAGTTCACTCTTTCTTATTTGGATAAAAACCGAAAGAAATTATTGAAAACATACCCTTCATTTCACCATTTTAAGAAGGATTTTGTCTTAACGGAAGAATTCATGGATGATTTCTTTAAATACGCTACAAAAAAGAATGTCGAAAAAAACGAAGCAGACTATCAGAAATCTAAGAAGTTAATTGATACGCAACTTACAGCTTTAATGGCAAGAAACCTCTACGACACATCTGCTTATTTTGAGATTATCAATCAATTGAACGACTCATTTCTGGAAGCGATAAATCTCATTCAAAGTGATGAGTTTGAAAAAGCGAATCTTGTTTACGATTAATTATATTTGCAGCCTTGAATTTAAAATCTATAAGTCATGAATGATAATTTAAAGAATGCTTTATTGGTTATTATTGCTGTATCTACATTAATAAACACAGCCATTTTATTAGGAGAAGATAATGGAGAAGTGTCTTATGAAAGAACACCTATAACTAATTCTACTGTTAATAATGCAGTTGCTAATCCTGCAGCTAATAATCCTGTTACTGAACCAGTACAGACGATTAATGAGCCTGTTGGACCAACAACCACAATTCAATTTGATGAAATGGAGCATAATTTTGGCTCGATTGAACAAAATACTACGAATCCAAAGACGTTTACATTTACCAACACCGGTGATGAACCGCTTATTATTTCTGATGCTAAAGGAAGTTGCGGTTGTACGGTTCCTGATTATCCAAGACAACCGATTGCTCCGGGAGAGACAGGAGAAATCAAGGTAGTTTATAGTCCGGGTACTCAGAAGAATAAGCAAACAAAAACAGTGACCATTACCGCTAATACAGAACCTGCAACCACTGTGTTAAGAATCACTGCAGATGTTAATCCGGGAGAAAATACAGATAATGCTGCTGCAGGAGAAATACCTGTTCAAGTTCAGTAAAGATTTAACTGAAATAATAAAAAAGCCTGAGTTCACACTCGGGCTTTTTTTATTTGTGCATTTTTAATACAAGTAGTCTAAATAATCCCATGTAAAGATTTTCCCTTGGCTCCCAGTGCATCCACAGACCGTTCAATCTCAGGATCTAGCTTTAATACAGGTGCGGAGTGTGATTTCATCCGCGCATCGATTATCAGAGAGCCTTCACAACCCCAGTGCTTAAATTTGACAAAACTCTTTATCCCGTATATGTCATGAGAAGGATTACTTCTAGTAAAAGTTACCCAAATGAAGTTTTTAAAGTTATGATCCAGAAAATTTGCATCATCGCAAATGACAATCATCTGAATGCCCTGAAGAGCGTCGAGTTGACTTTCCAATTGTTTAGAAAGCTCGTCAATTTGATCAATTTCATTAGGGTAAGAAGTAAAGTCCGATAATGAAATCGCCAAAATACCAGGCATCACAACTTTCACATTTGACACTGCTCCGGGCCAATTAATGTTTGAGTTTATTTCAGAAACCAATGTCCTTTTTTTCTGTCCAACGGCTGCTATCACTAGTTTGGAACCGGAATTCAATTCTGAACTACTATAGTCTAATGTGTCAATTGTTGTGTTTGTATAAAAGTGAAGATCTCTTGTCCAATCTACCCGTTCTAAAACATGCTGTATAAAGAATTCAAGCTGATTGACAGATAAATTAGGATTATCTTCTCTGGCGACAATGAATAAATATTTAGCCAAGGACATCTGCCCAAAACCTAGAATATGATTGGCAATGGTCAAGAGTTCAGCTGGTTGTTGGCTCTCTAAATAAGGTGTATAGCGTTCACTTCCAATCGCAAATAAAAGCGGATGCACTCCTGCTTCATCAACTGCATTAACTTCGTGCAAGCCGGGTATTTCTTTTGGGATGATGCTTCCGGTTATTTCATGAATTAATTTTCCAAAGCTTGTATCTTCCTGTGGAGGTCGTCCAACAACAGTGAAAGGCCATATTGCATTCTTCTTATGATAAACCTGATCTACTTTCATCAATGGAAAATCATGCTTCAAACTGTAATATCCCAAATGATCTCCAAACGGCCCTTCCGGTTTATTCTGCATCGGATAAACCTTGCCGGTTATGACAAAATCAGCATCTGCTGAAATAACATGGCCTCCTATTCTGTAATGTCTAAACCTTCTTCCACCTAATGCTCCCGCAAATGTCAGCTCGGATAAGCCTTCAGGCAATGGCATAACTGCAGCAAAGGAATGAGATGGTGGCCCTCCAATAAAGATGGAAACACGTAGTGGCTTTCCCAAAGCATTAGCCTTGGTTTGATGTACCCCTATGCCCCTATGTATCTGATAATGCAGTCCAACTTCTTGATTAGTAACAAACTCATTTCCGGTCAATTGAATACGATACATTCCCAAATTGGAGTTCATTGCTCCGGGTTTTTCAATGTCTTCCGTATAAACCACCGGAAGGGTCACATAAGCTCCACCATCCATCGGCCAGTGCTTAATTAAAGGCAAGTCTTGAATTGAAGTTGTCTGCTTCATAATGGCAGGCTTTAACATAACCCTCTGAGGAAGTGCTTTGAAAGCAGCAAAGGGAATACTGGCATAATCAAGCGGAGCTTTAAAAGCCAATGAAAGATCTCCTTTCAATTGAACCATCTTTTTAACCCTCTCTAAAGTATCACGAAAAATAAACCGACTTCGATCTATAGTTCCAAAAAGGTTGGAAACAGCAGGGAACTGACTTCCTTTTACATTTTCATAAAAAATTGCAGGTCCTCCTGCCTCATGCACTCTAAGGTGAATCGAAGCCATTTGAAGGTGGGGATCTACTTCCTCTTTTATTCTAACGAGATGTCCATTCTTTTCCAAATCGGCAATGCATGCCCCCATGCTCTTATATCCCATAGCTGTTAATTTGACCTACTAAAATAACCTTTATTCGATCAGCTTGTTCACTGAGATAATGAGAGATAAAAAAAGCCCTTCAAAAGAAGGGCTCATATTTAGTTTATAAAAACTTAGCGATTTTTCAAATCAATGAAATTTCTTTCATTCATTCCGGTATACACTTGACGTGGACGACCAATCGGCTCTTTATTCTCTCTCATTTCTTTCCATTGAGCAATCCAACCCGGCAATCGACCCAAAGTAAACATTACAGTAAACATTGATGTAGGAATACCAATTGCTCGATAGATGATTCCTGAATAAAAATCAACATTAGGATATAGTTTACGCTCAACAAAATATTCATCTCTTAAAGCTACTTCCTCCAAGCCTTTTGCAATTTCCAAGACCGGATCATTAATTCCTAATGCTTCCAAAACATCATCTGCCGCTTTCTTTATGATTCGCGCTCTAGGATCAAAGTTCTTATATACTCTATGTCCAAAACCCATTAGTCTGAACGGATCATTTTTATCTTTGGCTTTTGACATGTATTTATTGACATCTCCCCCATCTTTTCTTATGCCTTCCAACATTTCAATTACCGCTTGATTGGCACCTCCGTGAAGTGGTCCCCACAAGGCAGAAATTCCGGCTGAGATAGATGCATATAAACTGGCATGTGAAGACCCAACAATTCTTACGGTAGACGTTGAACAGTTTTGCTCATGATCAGCATGAAGAATCAATAGCTTATCCAAGGCATCCGCAACAACCGGGTTGACTTCATACTGTGCCGAAGGCACTGCGAACATCATTTTTAAGAAGTTCGAACAATAATCCAATCTGTTATCAGGATAATTGGCAGGATGTCCGATTTCATTTTTATAGGCCCAAGCCGCCATAGTAGGCAGTTTTGCCAACAATCTGCGAATGCTCAAATCCACCTCATCGGCAGAGCGATTTGGATCTAATGATTCAGGATAGAATGCAGTCAATGAAGACACCAAAGAAGATAAAACACCCATTGGGTGAGAGTTAGAAGGAAAACCTTCTAAGATGTTTTTGATGTCTTCATGAATCAAGGTGTGATGAGTAATGTCTTTTTGAAAGACCGATAGTTCTTCTTCCTTAGGCAAATTGCCATAAATCAATAAATAGGCTACCTCAAGAAATGAAGCCTTATCAGCCAATTCCTCAATTGAGTAACCTCTATATCTTAAGATGCCCTTCTCTCCATCTAAAAAAGTAATCGCACTTTTGGTTGAACCTGTGTTCTTATACCCCGGATCTATGGTTATTAAACCGGAAGCTCCTCTTAAAGAACTGATGTCAATAGCTCTTTCATTTTCTGTTCCTTCAATAATCGGCAAATCATAGACCTGATCTCCTACTCTTAATTGTGCTTTATCCGACATGCTTTACATTTATTTTAGTGAGAAGTAAAAGTAAATTAATTCGATTTTTATCGAATTGCAAAAGTAAGCAAGCGACAAACACTTTACAAGAGGCCAATGTGAATAAATAGTTAAGTTAAGGGCTTATCAATCAATAATCAATTTCCCGGAGGTAGAATTCTCTTCATTAATTACTCTATAGAAATAAAGACCTCTACCTAAAGTTGTTAGATTTAACTTCTGTTCTTTAGAACTGGACTCTGATAATGTTTTTACAAACACCTCTTTTCCATTTATGTCAAACACACTAAAAATTCCTCTAGCATCTGATATGGTAAATTGACCATTAGAGGGGTTTGGATAAAGCTCTATTTTTCTTTCAGATCTATTATGCTCCCCAAGCCTTACTGTAAGAGATGTATCATTGTATTCCCATACATCGTTTACAGTTGTATTAGATGTATCTCTACCCGTAATTATATACCCTTTTGATCCGATGGAAAAATAGGTTGCATTAGATGTTCCACCGTTAGGTAATGAATCCACACTGATCCAAATATCATTCACAGGGTCATACGCATAGTAATCATTAAGCTTATTTCCTCCTAGTTCTTGTCCCCCTCCAATGATTATCTTACCATTAATCTGTAGCATTGAGGGATTTAGTCTTCCTAAGCCCGGAAAAGAACTCATTTGTGTCCAAGCATTAGACAAAGGATTAAATGCCCATAAGTCATTGAAGTCTACTGAATGATTGTGTCCAAAACCATAATAAACCAAATTATTAGCACTAAAAGCAAGTCCACCAGTCCGAGCAGATCCGGGAAGATTGGGCCGTTGAACCCATGAATCTGTTAAAGGGTAATACTCCCACAGTTGTTTAGAGACATAAGCGCTACCTCTAACTGTTCCTCCGCCCATTATATAGCCTTTTCCATTTAATGAAGTGGCAGAACTTCCTCTAGAACCCGTACCCGGATAATTAGCAAGAGACGTCCAAGTATCGGTTACCGGATTGTATTTGTACATGTCCTTATAATTGTTATTTAGGCTATAGTTATAACCTAACCCTAAATAACAAATACTATCTATTATGAAAGATTCTATATGCTCTCTTCCGGTACCTGGAAAACTTGTTTTCTGCGTCCATACATCATTTGAAGGATCATACTGCCATAAATCTGAATAGGAAGTACTGCCAGAATTTGAACTTCCACCGCATAAGTAACCATAAGCTCCAAAAGAAAACCCTTCTCCCGAATGTCTCAACTGGCCCGGAAAATTATTCTTTTGAGTCCATTGTTGAGAATAAGCTATAAGAGAAAATAAGATGAAAAGAAAAAACAAGTTAACTTTCTTCATGTCTTAATTGATTTGACACGAAGGTACTATTTTCTTTTTGGCGTGTTAACGAACCTAATTACCAAGCCCATAAGATTGAGAGGAACAGCTGCTGTTACTCCCTATTTTAAAACTGATGAAAATCAAGAAATTAACTCTGTTATTTTATAATTAATTTCCCAGAGCTAGAGGTAGAATTCACCTCATCAATGACTCTATAGAAATAAAGACCACTGCCTAAATAGGTTAGATTTAATTTCTGTTCTTTAGAATTAGACTCTGATAATGTTTCTACAAACACTTCTTTACCGTTTATATCAAACACACTAAAAACTCCCCTAGCATCTGATATGGTAATTTGACCATTGGACGGGTTTGGGTAAAGCTCTATCTTTCTTTCAGATTTATTGTACTCCCCAAGCCTTACTGTAAGAGATGTATCATTGTATTCCCATACATCGTTCAAAGAAGTATAAGAGGAATCTCTACCTGTAGCTATGTACCCTATAGAATTAATAGAAAATGTAGATGAAACGGTTCTTTTACCATTTATAAATGAAGGTAAAGGCGACCAAGAGTTGATTACAGGATCGTAGATGTAATAATCTGACATTACTCCCCCACCTACATCATGACCACCACCAATAATTGCTTTTCCATTGATTACAAAAACAGAAGGGTTGTGTCGCCCCATTCCGGGAAATGTATCTTTTTGCACCCAAACGTTTGTTGACGGATTAAAGGCCCATATGTCTTTAAAATTAACAGAATGATTGTGCCCCAGACCATAATACACCAAACTATCTATTGCAAAAGCAGCTCCACCGGTTCTTGCGGCAAAAGGAAAATCGGGTCGTTGGACCCAAGAATCTGAGGCTGGGTAATATTCCCAGAGTTCATCCGAAACAGCTGCAATACCTAAATTACCAGCTCCTCCCATAACATATCCCTTGCCGTTCAACACTACGGCCTTAGAACCCCTACTATAAGTACCTGGGAAATTGGACAACGAAGTCCATGTGGCGGTATTTGGATTATATGAGTACATATCCTTAAAACTAACATCCATAACACCATTGTAACCCAAACCTATAAAACTAATGGTATCGATTGTAAAGGACACCAGATTATTTCTTGGTAAAGCCGGAAAGGTATCTACCAACATCCATGTATCTAGAGAAGGATCGTAACGCCACAGGTCATTGAAAAGAATTGTAGAACTCGGCCCACCCATACAGATGTAACCATAACTCCCATTGGAAAACCCTGTTGCGCTAATTCTAGGCTGACCTGAAAAATTATTCTTTTGAATCCATTGTTGTGAATAAGCTATAAGAGAAAATAGGATGAAAAGAAAAAACAAGTCAACTTTCTTCATGTCTTAATTGATTTGACACGAAGGTACTATTTTCTTTGCTGTGTTAACGGATCAGATTACCAAGCCCATAGGATGCTGTAGACCCCAGTTGCTCTTCTATTCTCAACAGCTGATTGTATTTAGCCATTCTATCCGATCTGGAAGCCGAACCTGTTTTGATTTGACCACATGAAAGTGCTACTGCCAAATCAGCAATCGTACTGTCTTCTGTCTCACCGGAACGATGACTCATTACAGAAGTATATTGATTTCGATTAGCCATCTCAACCGCTTGAATGGTCTCCGTTAGTGTTCCTATTTGATTGACCTTTACTAGAATTGAATTGGCCACCCCCTGATCTATTCCCTGCTTTAAGCGTTTAGAATTCGTTACAAAAAGGTCATCACCAACCAACTGTACTTTATTTCCTATGGCTGTAGTCAGTTCTTTCCAACCTGCCCAATCATCTTCTTGTAAGCCGTCTTCTATTGAGATAATTGGATATTTCTCAGTCCATTCTTTCCAATAAGAGACCATTTCTGAAGAAGTTAATTTATCTCCCGACGACTTGTGAAAATGATATTTCTTTTCCTCTTCCAAGTAAAATTCGGATGAAGCTGCATCCATGGCAATATAAACTTCTTCTCCGGGCTTATAGCCTGCTTTTTCAATGGCCTTTAAAACCATTTCTATAGCCTCTTCGTTTGAACCCAGATTTGGAGCAAAGCCACCTTCATCTCCAACATTCGTTGAATAATTACCAGCTTTTAGCACACTTTTCAGGTGATGAAATATCTCTGTCCCCATTCTCAATCCATGATTAAAAGATTCCGCACCAACAGGCATCACCATGAATTCTTGGAAATCAATACTGTTATCCGCATGGGAGCCTCCATTCAAAATATTCATCATTGGAATGGGTAAAGTATTGGCATTCATTCCTCCAACATAACGGTATAAAGGCATGCCCAACTCATTAGCTGCTGCTTTTGCTATTGCTAAAGAAACGCCCAACATTGCGTTGGCACCCAAGTTCGATTTATTTTCCGTACCATCTAATTGGATCAAAAACTGATCAATTGCGGTTTGATCAAAAACATTGATACCATTCAACTCTTCATTGATGCTTTTGGTGACATTCTGCACCGCTTTAAGGACACCTTTCCCAAGGTAAATCCCCTTATCATTATCTCTTAGTTCCACTGCTTCATGAATACCGGTGGATGCGCCTGAAGGAACCGCAGCTCTGCCTAAAGTTCCATTTTGGGTAGTGACATCAACCTCTATCGTCGGATTACCTCTGGAATCTAAAATTTGTCTTGCATGAATATTAGCAATATAGCTCATGTCTTATTTTTTATGTTGTGCAATTATTTCAATAAAGTTGTCAAACAGATACCTTGAATCATGAGGTCCGGGAGAAGCCTCAGGATGATATTGAACTGAAAAAATCGGTTGATTATTGTGCTTTATGCCTGCTACTGTTCCATCATTTAAATGCTCATGTGTAATCGTGATGTCACTGCATTCTACCGCAGACTCTCTTTCTACAACAAAGCCATGATTTTGAGAGGTAACTTCACCTTTTCCCGTCTCTAGATTTTTTACAGGGTGATTAATCCCTCTGTGTCCATTGTGCATTTTTATCGTTTTTAGACCATAAGATAAAGAGAGAATCTGATGTCCTAAACAAATACCGAACATGGGTTTGCCACTTTTGACCAGATGCTTCACAACTTCGATCTGTTCATGCATTACTGAAGGATCACCGGGGCCGTTACTTAGCATGATGCCATCCGGATTCCAGTTAAGAATTTCTTCTGACGAAGCATTCATTGGAAAAACTTTGAGATAAGCACCTCGCTCTGTTAAGCATCTCAAAATGTTCGTTTTGGTTCCATAATCTATAACTGCCACCTTTAGTTGTGCATTTTCATCTCCTGAAAAATAGGCGGATTTCGTAGAAACCTTTGATGATAATTCTAGGCCTTGCATTGAAGGCACTTCTGATACTTTCTTCTTTAGAACGTCAATATCAAACTCCTCTGAAGAGATAATAACATTCATCGCTCCCTTATCGCGAATATGTCTTACAAGTGCTCTTGAATCCACATCAGTAATCGCTACGATCTTATTCTCCTCAAAGTAATCTTGTAATGATGCATCTGCCATAGGTCGTGAATAGACATCCGAAAACTTCTTACAAATGAGTCCTGAAATTTTAACAGACTCTGATTCAGTTTCATCATTATCAACTCCATAATTGCCGATGTGAGCTGTCGCGCAGACCATAATTTGACCATAGTAGGATGGATCGGTATAAATCTCCTGATAACCTGTCATTCCAGTATTAAAACATATCTCACCGGTGCTCGTACCTACAATTCCTGCTGATAAACCATGAAAGACAGTACCATCTTCTAAAACAACAATTCCTTTTCCTTTAGATTGATATTTCATATCCTGAATATTTTGGGCAAAAAAAAAGATAAAACAATTGTTTTATCTTTTTTTTAATGAAAACTTATTCAAATATTATCAACGAATTAATCTTTCTTTTCTTCGTCTTTTTTGTCTTCTTCTTTAGTCTCCTCAGCAGGCTTTTCTTCCTTCTTCGCTTCTACTTCTTTTACCTCTTCAGAAGCTTCTTTCTTTTCCGCCTTTGGAGTCTCTTCTGCCTTCTCAACTTTAGCTTCGGGCTTTACCTCTTCTGCTTCGCTTTTTACTTCCTCAGTAGCTTTTGCCTCAGTTGACTTAGCAGTTGCTTTACCATTTCCTCCTCGTCTTCTTCTTGTCTTCTTTTTCTCTGGCTTACCTTCTGAAACATAAAGCTCATTAAAGTCTACCAATTCCATCATACACATCTCAGCATTATCTCCTAGTCGATTTCCCGTTTTTATAATACGAGTATATCCACCAGGTCTATCTGCCACCTTTGGTGCAACTTCACGGAACAATTCGGCAACAACTGTTTTGTTGTTTAAATAACTAAACACAACCCTTCTTGAATGCGTTGAGTCGTCCTTTGATTTAGTAATCAAAGGCTCAACAAAACCCCGAAGTGCTTTTGCTTTTGCAACCGTTGTGTTTATTCTCTTGTGCTCAATCAATGAACAAGCCATGTTAGACAACATCGCTTTTCGGTGCGACTTTGTCCTGCTTAAGTGATTAAATTTCTTACCGTGTCTCATTTTCCTTAATCCTTATCCAATTTGTACTTCGCTACATTCATCCCGAAACTCAAATTCTTTCTTTCAACAAGCTCATCTAATTCAGTCAAAGACTTCTTACCAAAGTTTCTAAACTTCAATAAGTCGTTTTTGTTGAATTGAACTAACTCTCCAAGTGTTTCTACATCAGCAGCTTTTAAACAATTCAATGCTCTAACTGAAAGATCCATATCTACCAGTTTGGTCTTGAGCAATTGACGCATATGCAATGAGTCTTCATCAAATTCTTCAACCGGCGATTTGATTTCAGTTTCAAGAGTTATTTTCTCATCAGAAAATAACATAAAATGCTGAATCAAGATTGTAGCCGCCTCTTTTAAAGCCTCTTTAGGATGAATTGAACCGTCTGATTCAATATTCATGACCAATTTTTCATAATCTGTCTTTTGCTCAACCCTGTAATTCTCAATTTGATAATTGACATTTTTAACCGGTGTATAAATCGCATCAATCGGAATATATCCTATTGGGGCATCTTCAACCTTATTTTCTTCAGAAGGCACATAGCCTCTTCCTTTATTGATGGTTAATTCCATTTGAATCTTTACTGAAGATTCCATATTACAAATCACCAAATCAGGATTTAAAACTTGAAACGCAGAAGTAAATTTACCTATATCTCCTGCTGTTAATTGATCCTGTCCCGCAATAGAAATGTTTACCTTCTCTGAATCTGTTCCTTCAATTTGTTGCTTAAAACGAACCTGCTTCAAATTTAGAATCATTGTAGTCACATCTTCAACTACTCCTTCTATTGAAGAGAATTCATGATCAACACCTTCTATTTTGATACCTGTAATTGCAAAGCCTTCAAGCGAAGACAATAGAATTCTTCTGATTGCATTTCCAATAGTAATTCCATAGCCTGGTTCTAGTGGTCTGAATTCAAACTGTCCTTTAAAGTCAGTTGATTCGATCATAATCACCTTATCCGGTCTTTGAAAATCTAATATTGCCATAGTTCTTTTTCTTGTATAATTAAACGATTACTTAGAGTAAAGCTCTACAATGAGTTGCTCTTTAATATTCTCAGGAATTTGTTCTCTTTCCGGAGCATTAATAAATTTTCCCTTCATTGCCTGAGTGTCCCACTCCAACCAATCAAAATTGTCTTTTCTATTTGCTAATGATGAGCTGATTGCTTCGAGAGACTTTGAACGCTCTCTTACTTCAACAATATCTCCTTCTTTTAGTTGATATGAAGGGATATTTACTACCGTTCCATTAACTTTAAAATGCTTGTGCCCAACCATCTGTCTAGCAGCTCTTCTACTGGCAGCTAGCCCAAATCTAAAGATTACATTGTCTAATCTAGACTCACAAAGCTTCAGTAAGTTCTCTCCGGTAATGCCCTTCGTTCGAGACGCTTCTTTAAATAAGTTTGAGAATTGTCTTTCCAAAATACCATAAGTGTATTTTGCCTTTTGCTTCTCCATCAACTGAATTGCATATTCAGACTGCTTACCTCTTCTTTTATTTGGTCCATGTTGACCCGGAGGGTAATTCTTTTTTTCTAATGCTCGATCAGGCCCAAAGATTGGTTCTCTGAACTTTCTTGCAATTTTTGATTTTGGTCCTCTATATCTTGCCATTTCTTAATGCTTTATAAGGTCTATTATACTCTTCTTCTTTTAGGCGGTCTACATCCATTATGAGGTAATGGTGTAATGTCTACTATTTCCGAAACCTCAACGCCATTGTTATGAATTGTTCTGATTGCAGACTCTCTTCCTGCTCCCGGTCCTTTAACATAAACCTTTACTCTTCTTAAACCAAGGTCATATGCTTCTTTGGTGCACTCTTCAGCAGCCATCTGAGCCGCATAAGGCGTGTTCTTTTTAGAACCCTTAAAGCCCATTTTACCTGCAGAAGCCCAAGATATTACTTGTCCTGTGCTATTTGTTAAAGAAATGATAATGTTATTAAATGAAGCATGAATATGCGCTTCACCTGCTGCTTCAACTTTAACGTTCTTTTTCTTTTTTTGTGTTGATTTTGCCATCTTAGAACTCTTTAATTACTAATCTTACTTAGTAGCTTTTTTCTTGTTTGCAACTGTTTTTCTCTTACCTTTTCGAGTACGTGCGTTATTCTTAGTCTTTTGACCTCTCAATGGTAAACCACTTCTGTGTCTGACTCCTCTGTAACAACCAATGTCCATCAATCTTTTGATGTTCAATTGTATTTCTGATCTAAGAGCACCTTCAACGCGATATTCTTCATTTAGAATTTGACGAATTTTTCCCAATTCATCATCATTCCAATCTTGAACTTTTTTATCGACGCTGACTCCAGCTTTATTCAAAATATTCTGAGCTGAACGTTTTCCTATTCCAAATATATAGGTCAATCCGATCTCTCCTCGTTTATTTTTTGGTAAGTCAATACCTGCTATTCTAGCCATAATGTGTTATATTAACCTTGTCTTTGTTTAAACTTGGGATTCTTTTTATTGATTACATACAAGCGCCCCTTGCGTCTTACTATTTTGCAATCTGCACTTCTTTTCTTAATCGATGCTCTAATTTTCATGTGTATTATATTTTAATATGGTCACATGGAACTCGCCTCTCGGCTCGTTTCATTATTCCTGCTTTTTACTTATTTATATCTGTAAGTAATTCTTCCTTTTGTCAAATCGTATGGAGACATCTCTACTTTCACTTTATCTCCAGGCAATAGCTTAATGTAATACATTCTCATTTTTCCTGAAATGTGAGCCGTAATTACATGTCCATTTTCTAACTCTACACGAAACATTGCATTAGATAATGCTTCTGTTACCGTTCCATCTTGTTCTATGGATGCCTGTTTTGCCATACTTTATATATTCACTTTATTATTTAAAACTTCCTCAACATATTTATGCGTTGATAAAACTTCAGCTTTATTCTTTCTCACAACAACATTGTGCTCATAATGAGCCGACACTAGTCCATCAGCAGTAACTATTGTCCAACCATCAGCATCTTGTTTTACATTTCTCTTTCCCAAATTAATCATTGGCTCTATCGCCAAAACCATTCCCTCTTTCAATTTCAAACCGCTTCCTCTTTTCCCATAATTAGGAACTTCGGGAGCCTCATGCAAATTTTTACCTAAACCATGACCCACCAGTTCTCTGACAACACCATAACCCGCATTTTCAGCATGTTGTTGAACAGCAAAACCAATATCTCCAATTCGGTTACCTGCAGTTGCAGCTTCAATACCTTTTTCTAAACACTCCTTAGTCGTTTGAAGCAAAGCTTTGATTTCATTACTCACTTCTCCAACTTCAAAGGTGTAGGCCACATCTCCATAAAAACCATTCATCAAAACACCACAATCTACCGATATAATATCACCATCTTGCAATGGATTTGAATTGGGTATACCATGTACTACTTGTTGATTTACAGAAGTACAAAGTGTATTCGGAAAGTCGTTATACCCTTTAAACCCAGGTACTCCTCCATGATCTCGAATATACTCTTCAGCAACCCTATCCAATTGAAGTGGGCTAACGCCCGGTTCAATTCGTTTAGCTACTTCAGCTAAAGTTTTTCCAACAAGTAAAGAACTCTCTCGAATTAAATCAATCTCCTCTTCCGTCTTCAAATAAACCATTGCTATCCAGCCATGTTTATACTTGATCTCCCCTTAATTCTTCCGGATTTCATCAATCCATCATAATGCCTCATCAACAAATGACTTTCCACTTGTTGAAGTGTATCTAAGATTACTCCAACCATAATCAATAAAGACGTACCTCCATAGAATTGAGCAAACTGACCATTTACACCAAACAAAGATGCAAAGGCAGGCAATATTGCAACAATTGCTAAGAAAATAGATCCTGGCAAAGTAATCCTTGACAATATCGTGTCTAAAAATTCAGCAGTCTTCTTACCGGGTTTAACACCTGGAACAAAACCTCCATTTTTCTTCATGTCTTCAGCCATCTGATTTGGATTTACAGTAACTGCAGTGTAGAAGTACGTAAATGCTATAATCATGATAGCAAAAATGAAATTATACCAAAAGCCCGTGTAATCGCTTAAAGCTGCTGTAATTCCAGTCAAAGAATCCGAGTTAGCGAAACCTGCTAATGTGATTGGAATAAACATAATGGCTTGAGCAAAAATGATTGGCATAACTCCTGCTGCATTCACTTTAAGAGGAATATATTGTCTAACTCCTCCATATTGTTTATTACCAACTACTCTTTTTGCAAATTGAACCGGCACTCGCCTGGTCCCCTGCACTAATAAAATTGTTGCAATGATAACCAACAATAAAAGCACAAGCTCAACCAATAAGATAACTAAACCACCACCTTTTAATCTCGAAGCAAACTCTGCAACAAAGGCAAATGGAAGGTTAGCAATAATACCTATCATAATGATTAATGATATTCCATTTCCTAAACCTTTCTCAGTAATTCTTTCACCTAACCACATGACAAACATTGTTCCTGTAATTAAAATAACCACTGAAGAGATCATCCAAAAAGGCCCTTCGGGTCTTACAATCATACCTGAACTTGTATAAGCGGGAACCTGAGACAAAATATAACCTGGTGCTTGGAAAGCCACAATGGCTATAGTCAACATTCTAGTAATTTGGTTAATCCGTCTTCTTCCGCTTTCACCTTCTTTTTGAAGTTTCTGAAAGTAAGGAATGGCTATACCCAATAACTGCACAACAATAGACGCAGAGATGTAGGGCATTATTCCCAAAGCAAAAATAGAGGCTCTAGAAAAAGCTCCACCTGCAAACAAGTCTAATAAACCTGCTATTCCACCTGTATTTCCTGCATTAGCTACTTCAAGTGCCTGTGAGTCTATCCCAGGTAAAACGACGTAAGATCCTAAACGGTAAATCAATAACAAGCCAAGCGTATTAATGATTCTTACACGAAGATCTTCAATTGTCCAAATATTCTTTAATGTCTCTATAAAACGCTTCATAATTACTCAATGATTTCAGCAGCACCACCCTTAGCTTCTATTGCTTCTTTAGCTGTTTTAGAAAATGCGTGCGCTTTAACCGTTAACTTGGTCTCCAAAGTCCCTCTACCTAAAATCTTAACAAGTGTACTTTTATTGGCTAAACCATTGTCGATCAACACCTGTAAATCAACGGTATCTAATTTTTTAGAGGTCGCAACATTCTGAAGAACATCTAAATTAATTCCTTTAAATTCCTTTCTGTTGATGTTTTTAAACCCAAACTTCGGAACTCTTCTTTGTAAAGGCATCTGACCTCCTTCAAAACCAATCTTCTTTGAATAACCTGATCTTGATTTCGCTCCTTTATGTCCTCTTGCAGCAGTTCCGCCTTTTCCTGATCCTTCACCTCTACCTAAACGTTTACCTTGTCTTTTTACAGAACCTTCTGCTGGTTTCAAATTACTTAAATCCATCTCTTTACTTTTTTAAGCTTGCTCAACTTTTACCAAGTGCTTTACTTTATTAATCATTCCCATAATCTGCGGAGTATCTTCATGCTCTACAGTCTTCTGGTTTCTGGTTAACCCCAACGCATCCAAAGTCAATTTTTGATTTTTCGGACGATTGATTCTACTTCTAATCTGTGTCACCTTAATTTTTGCCATCTCTAAAATTGATTAACCGTTAAAAACTACATCTAAATCTACTCCTCTATGCTTTGCAACTGTATAAGCATCACGCATGTTTTTTAAGGCTTCTATGGTTGCCTTTACCACGTTATGAGGATTGGATGAACCTTTGGATTTTGCCAATACATCATGAACACCAACACTCTCTAACACAGCACGCATGGCACCTCCTGCAATAACACCTGTACCATGAGAAGCCGGCTTAACAAAAACTTGTGCTCCACCATATTTTGCTTCTTGTTCATGAGGTACAGTTCCATTCACAACAGGAACTTTAATCAAGTTCTTCTTTGCATCATCAATTCCTTTCGCAATTGCTTCGGTTACCTCGTTTGCTTTACCCAAGCCATGTCCAACAATGCCATTCTCATTTCCAACAACAACAATCGCAGAAAAGCTAAAGTGTCTACCACCCTTAGTTACTTTAGTTACCCTTTGGATACCAACTAACTTATCCTTTAATTCGATTTCGCTAGACTTAACTCTTTTTGTATTTGCGTTAGCCATTTTTTCTCTTATTACTTAAGTCCTTATTAAAATTTTAGTCCTCCTTCTCGAGCGCCATCAGCAATTGACTTTACTCTTCCATGATAGAGGTAACCATTTCTGTCAAATGCAACCGACCCAATACCTGCTGCTGATGCCTTTTCAGCCAACAACTTTCCAACTGCATTTGCCTTCTCAATCTTAGTGCCTTTCATTGAAGCTATAGGCTTCTCACTTGAAGAAGCAGTAAGTATGGTTTTGCCTTCATTATCATCAATCAACTGAGCATAAATTTCTTTATTGCTTCTAAATACAGACATTCTAGGTCTTTCAGCAGTACCTTGTACTACTTTTCGTATTCTTCTTTTGATTCGTGTTCTTCTTTCTAATTTACTTAATGCCATGACCTAATTATTTTGCAGCTGATTTACCAGCTTTTCTTCTAATGTATTCACCAACAAATCGTACACCTTTACCTTTATATGGTTCGGGCTTTCTCAATGATTTAATCTTTGCAGCTACCTGTCCGATCAATTGCTTATCATGCGATTGAAGTGTAACGATAGGGTTTTTTCCTCTTTCTGTTTCAGTAGTCACTTTTACCTCTTGTGGTAATTCAAAAACAATTGGGTGAGAATATCCTAAGGCTAAAGTCAAAATTTGTCCTTGATGAGATGCTCTGTAACCAACCCCAACCAATTCTAACTTCTTTTCATAACCATTACTTACTCCCTCAACCATGTTATTAATCAAAGCTCTATAAAGACCGTGCTTTGCTTTATGGTCTTTTTGCTCTGTATGTCTTTCAACTGTCAGTACTCCCTCTTCTACCTTTACGGTAATGTTCGGATCTACTGTTTCTGTCAATTCTCCTTTTGCACCTTTAACGGTTACTACATTGTTATCAGCTACGTTGACTTCAACGCCTGATGGTAATGTAATTGGAGCTAATCCTATTCGTGACATAAGTTCTAAATTCTTTACTTATTAATAAACGTAACACAATACTTCCCCACCAACTTGCTCTTGACGAGCTTCTTTATCTGTCATTACTCCTTTAGACGTAGAGATAATTGCTACACCTAATCCATTAATAACACGTGGTAAACTATCTGACTTCGCATACTTTCTTAAACCAGGCTTACTCACTCTAGTTAAGTTTCTAATCGCAGCAACTTTTGAAACAGGATGATATTTCAAAGCAATCTTAATGATACCTTGAGGGTTATCCCCTTCAATAAATTTATAGTTAAGAATATAGCCTTTCTCAAAAAGAATTTTTGTAATCTCTTTTTTGAGGTTAGAGGCTGGAATCTCTACCACTCTATGCTTCGCATTTGAAGCATTTCTAATTCTTGTCAGAAAATCTGAAATTGGATCTGTCATTATTCCTTTATTTTTACCAACTTGCTTTTTTAACACCTGGAATCAATCCGGCACTTGCCATCTCTCTGAAGGTTACCCTGGAAATTCCAAATTGTCTCATGTACCCTTTTGGTCTTCCGGTTAACTTACATCTGTTGTGCAATCTAACAGAAGATGAATTCTTAGGAAGCTTTTGTAAAGCTTCATAATCTCCGGCTGCTTTTAAAGCTGCTCTCTTTTCTGCATATTTTGCAACCATTCTTTCGCGCTTTCTTTCGCGCGCTTTCATTGATTCTTTAGCCATGCTTACTGCTCGTTTTTATTTTTTTGAAATGGCATCCCAAACTCTTTTAATAAAGCTCTTGCCTCCTCATTTGTTTCTGCTGATGTTACAAAGGTGATGTCCATTCCACCAATTCTATTCACTTTGTCAATATCGATTTCAGGGAAAATAATTTGTTCTTTAATTCCTAAAGTATAATTACCTCTACCATCAAAACCTTTGTTACTAATTCCTCTAAAGTCTCTTGTTCTAGGCAATGAAACAGCAATTAATCTGTCTAAGAATTCATACATCTTCTCACCTCTTAAGGTTACTCTAACTCCAATAGGCATTCCCTTTCTCAATTTGAAGTTTGAGATGTCCTTCTTAGAATAAGTAGCAACTGCTTTTTGCCCTGCTATTGATGACATCTCATCTATAGCCGAATCAATCAATTTCTTATCTGCGACAGCAGCACCAACGCCCTGATTTAAACAAATCTTCTTCAGTTGAGGAATTTGCATGGAGCTTTTATAATTAAAGCTCGACATCAAGTTCGACTTGATTTCCTCTTGGTACTTCTTTTTTAATCTAGGTGTATACATTACTTAATCACCTCCCCTGATTTTTTAGAATATCTTACAGAAACATTATCTTCTTTTCTTCTACCAACTCGTGTTGCGTTTTCATCAGAATCAACCAACATGACATTGCTAATGTGTATTGGAGCATCTTGTTTCAAAATACCGCCTTCCTGATTACTTGCATTCGGTTTAGTGTGTCTACTATTCTTACGAATACCATCACCTTCAATAATCACTCTTTCTTGAGCAGGTAAAAGCTTGATCACTTTTCCGATTTCTCCTTTCGAAACCCCGGCAATCACTTTAACCGTATCTCCCTTTTTAATATTGAACTTTCTCATCATTCTTTCAATTAAAGTACCTCAGGTGCTAAGGATACTATTTTCATGAATTGTTTTTCTCTTAACTCTCTTGCAACAGGACCGAATATTCGAGTACCTCTCATTTCTCCGGCTTGATTTAGCAATACAACCGCATTGTTATCGAATCTGATGTAAGAACCATCTTGTCGTCTTACTTCCTTTTTTGTTCGCACAATCACGGCTTTTGAAACTGCTCCCTTCTTAATGTTGCCTGAAGGCATTGCCGATTTAACTGAAACTACAATTGTATCACCAATTGAAGCGTATCTTCTCTTTGTTCCACCCAATACTCTGATACAAAGCACTTCCTTTGCACCACTATTATCGGCTACTGTTAATCTTGACTCTTGTTGTACCATGATTACTTAACTCTTTCAATAACTTCAACTAATCTCCAATTCTTATTCTTGCTCAAAGGACGAGTTTCCATGATCTTCACTGTATCACCGATATTACAATCGTTCTTTTCATCGTGAGCCATGAACTTAGAAGTCGTTTTTACGAACTTTCCATACATTGGATGCTTTACTTTAGTTTCAACAGCAATCGTAATGGACTTATCCATCTTATTGCTAACTACAACACCAATACGCTCTTTTCTTAAGTTTCTTTTGTTTTCCATCTCAAACAATATTATTTCGCTGCTTCAAGCTCTCTTTTTCTCATTTCAGTTCTTAAACGAGCAATTGTTTTTCTGACTAGTGAAATTTGTTTCGGATTCTCCAATGGAGAAACAGCATGATTCATCTTTAACTTACTAATCATTGCAGATTGTTCAGCTAAATTTTCAGCCAAGTCATCATTGCTCAAGTTTTTAATATCTTCCTGTTTCATGTGTTTTTATTCTTATTCCAATTGTCACATGTAACTCGCCATTTTATTGGCTCGTTTCATCTTGCTCTTTATTCGCTTATTATGCTTTATAATCTCTTCTTACCATGAATTTTGTTTTTACAGGCAATTTCTGCGCTGCTAATCGCATGGCTTCCTGTGCAATATCCAAAGGCACACCATCTGCTTCAAATAAAATTCGTCCCGGTCTCACAGTAGCTACCCATAATTCAGGAGCTCCTTTTCCTTTACCCATACGTACCTCTGCAGGTTTTTTTGTTACAGGTTTGTCAGGGAATATTCTAATCCAAATCTGCCCTTCTCTTTTCATGTATCTTGTTACTGCGATCCTTGCCGCTTCAATTTGGCGTGCTGTAATCCAAGATTCTTCTAAGGATTTAATCGCAAAACTTCCAAACGCAATCTGGTTACCTCTTTGGGCATTGCCTTTCATGCGTCCTTTTTGCATTTTTCTAAACTTTGTTCTCTTAGGCTGTAACATTTCTCTCTATGAATATCCTGTTCCTAAATTCTATTAACTTCTTTTCTTGTTTCTAAATCCACCTCTTCCTGCAGGCTGCTTACCTCCGGGCTTATTTGAAACAATGTTTGGAGACAAGTCTCTCTTTCCGTATATCTCTCCCTTACAAATCCAAACCTTAATTCCTATTCTACCATAAGTTGTATGGGCTTCAGCTAAAGCATAATCAATATCTGCTCTGAACGTGTGCAAAGGAATTCGACCTTCTTTGTAAAATTCAGATCTCGCCATCTCAGCTCCACCTAATCTTCCGCTTACCATAATCTTAACACCTTCAGCTCCCATTCTCATGGTTGACGCAACTGACATTTTGATGGCTCTTCTAAAAGAAATTCTTCCTTCAATCTGACGAGCAACGCTATCTGCAACTAACTGAGCATCTAATTCCGGTCGCTTAATCTCGAAGATGTTGATTTGAACATCTTTTTTAGTGACTTTTTTCAACTCTTCTCTTAACTTATCTACTTCTTTACCACCTTTTCCTATAATGATTCCGGGGCGAGAAGTATTAATTGTAACTGTGATCAGTTTTAGTGTTCTTTCGATGACAATTTTAGAGATACTTGCCTTTGAAAGTCTAGCCATAAGATACTTTCTGATTTTATCATCTTCTGCAATCTTATCTCCGTAGTTTCTTCCACCATACCAATTAGAATCCCATCCTTTGACGATGCCTAATCTGTTAGCTATTGGATTTGCTTTTTGTCCCATTAGTATCTCTTATTATTTTAAGTTGTCTTCTTTTAACGTATCAACCGTAATTGTCACGTGGTTAGATCTTTTTCTAATTCGATGTCCTCTTCCTTGTGGAGCTGGCCTCAGTCGCTTCAACATTCTTGCGCTGTCTACTTTTACCTCACTCACAATCAAATGATTGTCTTCAGGTCTTTCTCCTTCATTCTTAGCTTCCCAGTTTGCAATAGCAGATCGCAATAATTTTTCTAGTCGCCCAGATGCTTCTTTAGAACTGTATTGCAATAATGACAATGCTTTAGACACTTCTTCTCCTCGAATCATATCAGCAACTAATCTCATTTTTCTTGGAGATGTCGGGCAGTTCTTAAGCGTAGCATAGCTAAGTGTTTTCTTAGCCTCTTTTCTCGCTTCTGCTGTTGTTCTTTTACGTGCTCCCATTCTCTTTTAAATTATCTTTTGCCTTTATCCTTTTTTCCTCCGTGCCCTCTATACGTTCTTGTAGGTGCAAATTCTCCCAATTTGTGTCCAACCATATTTTCAGTGACATATACAGGAATAAATTTGTTTCCATTATGCACCGCAATGGTTAACCCTACAAAGTCAGGAGTAATCATAGATGCTCTTGACCATGTTTTAATTACACTCTTCTTTGAAGAGGCTTGTGCTTCATCAACTCTTTGAGCTAACTTATAGTGCACAAATGGAGGTTTTTTTAATGACCGACTCATATCCTAATTATTTCTTTCTTCTTTCTATGATGTACTTACTTGATGCTTTCTTAGGCGCTCTAGTTTTGTATCCTTTTGCAGGTATACCATTTCTAGACCTTGGATGCCCTCCGGTAGCTCTACCTTCACCACCTCCCATTGGGTGATCAACTGGATTCATTACCACACCTCTAACTCTTGGTCTTCTCCCCAACCATCTTGATTTACCGGCTTTTCCACCTCTTTCAAGCATATGATCAGAATTTGAAACCACTCCAATAGTTGCTAAGCAAGTCCCTAATATTAATCTTACTTCTCCTGAAGGCATTTTTACACCCACATATTTTCCTTCTCTGGAAACCAATTGAGCATAAGAACCTGCACTACGTGAAAGTTTAGCGCCTTGATTAGGTCTTAACTCTATATTGTGAATCAAAGATCCCATTGGAATTTCTGAAAGATAAAGTGCATTTCCGGTTTCAGGCTCTGCACCTTTACCAGAAACAACTGTTTGTCCTACAGTTAAACCTTTTGGAGCAATGATATATCTCTTCTCACCATCAGCATAATTCACCAAAGCAATTCGAGCAGATCGGTTAGGATCGTACTCTATACTTGCTACTTTACCCGGCACACCAAATTTGTCCCTTTTAAAGTCTATTGCTCTGTACTTTCTTTTATGACCACCACCAATGTATCTCATGGTCATCTTTCCAGTATTGTTTCTTCCCCCCGATTTTGTCTTTCCTTTAATCAAAGACTTCTCAGGAGTACTCGCTGTCAATTCCTCATATGTAGCAGCGATTTTATGACGCTGTCCAGGAGTTGTCGGTTTTAACTTCTTAACTGGCATTTCCTTTTCCTTTATATATTGCTATAAAAATCAATTGTGTCACCTTCAACCAGCGTAACAATTGCCTTCTTAAATTGATTTGTTCTTCCTTCTACCCAGCCTGTTTTAGTATATCTGGTCTTGTGCTTTCCCTTATAATTCATTGTATTCACACTCTCGACAGTTACACCATACATGCTTTCAACTGCATCCTTAATCTGAATCTTATTAGCATTGCGATCGACTACAAAACCAAATCGATTAAGCCCCTCTGTAAGAGAAGTCATCTTTTCTGTGATAACCGGTTTTTTTAATACACTCATGACTAATAATTTAACTTAATATCTCCTCAATTTTAGCTAAAGACCCTTCAGTAATTAATACATTCGATGAATTCATCAAATCGTATGTATTTATATTTGAAGCAGTTACAACTTTAGCCCCCTTCAAATTTCGGGACGACAAATATAACGTATTATTTAATTCAGAAACAACCATCAAGGTCTTTTTATCGCTTGCTTTAAGATTTTCTAATATCTCGTTGAAAGCTTTTGTTTTAGGAGCGTCCAATTGGATATCTTCTATTACTCTCAAAGCTCCATCTTTAGCTTTATATGAAAGTGCTGAACATCTTGCTAATCGCTTTACTTTTTTGTTCAACTTAAAGCTATAATCTCTTGGCTTAGGACCGAAAACAGTACCGCCGCCTTTAAATAAAGGAGACTTAATACTACCGGCTCTTGCCGTACCTGTTCCCTTTTGCTTCTTTATCTTCTTTGTACTTCCGGTAATTTCAGCACGTTCTTTAGACTTACTTGTTCCCTGCCTCTGATTGGCCAGGTACTGCTTAACGTCCAAATAAATCGCATGATCATTTGGCTCTATAGCATAGATAGAATCAGCAAGCTTTACTTTCTTCTTGCTGTCTTTACCGTTCTTATTGATTACGTTTAATTCCATTTCTAATCCTCCCTATTAATTTTGAATTAGTACTATAGAACCCTTAGCACCGGGAACACTACCTTTTACAACTAAAAGGTTCTCTTCTGGATAAACCTTCATCACTTTTAGGTTCAAAACAGTAGATTTAACATTACCGGTTTGACCCGCCATGCGCATTCCTTTAAATACTCTTGAAGGATCAGAACCTGCACCGATAGAACCCGGCGCTCTTAATCTATTGTGCTGCCCATGAGTCTGGTCGCCAACACCTGCAAATCCATGTCTTTTAACAACACCTTGAAATCCTTTTCCTTTTGATACGCCAGTTACATCAACCCATTCTCCTTCAGAGAAAATGTCTACTTTAACCTCATCCCCCAATTGCTTGTCATCTAAACCAGAAACTTCAACCAATCTTGATTTTGGTGTAGTTCCAGCTTTTTTGAAGTGACCTCTCATGGCAGCAGAAGTCTTTTTTTCCTTCTTGTCGCCAAAAGCAATTTGAACTGAACTGTAGCCATCAGTCTCCTGAGTTTTGACTTGTGTAACGACACAAGGACCTGCTTCCAATACTGTGCATGGAATATTTTTTCCCTCGGCACTGAAAAAGCTGGTCATTCCTATTTTTTTTCCTAGTAAACCCGGCATTTTATAATTAATTAATCGTTTTAAACTTTAATCTCAACATCTACCCCGCTCGGCAATTCCAATTTCATTAAAGCGTCTACAGTTTTTGAAGTAGAACTGTAGATGTCTAATAATCTTTTGTAAGATGACAGTTGAAACTGCTCTCTTGCCTTTTTATTCACGTGAGGTGATTTTAATACTGTGTAAATTCTTTTATGAGTAGGAAGTGGAATTGGACCACTTACAACTGCTCCTGTAGATTTTACCGTCTTTACAATTTTCTCAGCTGATTTATCAACTAAATTAAAATCGTAAGACTTAAGCTTTATTCTGATTTTTTGATTCATCGTATTTAAATTAAGCTACTACTTCTCCTTTTGCTTTTTTGATTACTTCGTCTGCAATACCTTTTGGAGCTTCACTAAAGTGCGAAAATTCCATACTTGATGTTGCACGACCTGAAGACATGGTTCTTAAGTCAGTCACATAACCGAACATCTCCGACAAAGGCACTTTAGCCTTAACCACTTTTGACCCGGCTCTATCGTCCATACCGTCAACCTGACCTCTTCTTCTATTCAAGTCACCTACGATATCTCCCATACTCTCTTCAGGAGTCACCACTTCCAATTTCATCATTGGTTCCAATAATATCGGGTTTGCTTTTGGAATAGCTGCTTTAAACGCTAGCTTCGCAGCCAATTCAAACGACAATTGATCTGAATCCACCGCATGGAAAGAACCATCCTTTAAGGTGACTTTTAAATTATCAATCGGATAACCCGCAAGAACACCATTTTTCATCGCCTCTTTAAAGCCTTTCTCAACTGAAGGGATAAATTCTTTAGGCACGTTACCACCTTTGATCTCATTGATAAACTCTAAACCTTCTTTTTCTTCATCTTCTACAGGCTCTATCGTTACAACAATATCAGCAAACTTACCACGTCCACCAGATTGCTTCTTGTAGACTTCTCTATGATCAACAACTCCCGAAATGGCTTCCTTATAAGCTACTTGAGGAGCGCCTTGGTTACATTCAACTTTAAATTCTCTTCTTAAACGATCTAAGATAATGTCTAAGTGCAACTCACCCATACCACTCAATACAGTTTGACCTGAATCTTCATCAGTATGGATGGTCAAGGTTGGATCTTCTTCAGACAATTTAGCCAAGGCAACACCCAACTTATCTACATCAGATTGAGTTTTTGGCTCAATAGCGATACCAATTACCGGATCCGGGAAGTTCATCGACTCCAAAACGATTGGTGACTTCTCATCACACAATGTATCTCCGGTCTTTATGTCTTTAAATCCTACTAGGGCAGCAATATCTCCACAATGCAATTCAGGAATTTGATTTTGCTTGTTGGCATGCATTTGAAAAATTCTCGATATTCTTTCCTTCTTTCCGGTTCTAGTGTTTAAAACATAAGAACCAGCTTCTAACATTCCCGAGTATGATCTAGTAAAACACAACCTACCAACAAATGGGTCAGTCGCGATTTTAAATGCTAAAGCAGCAAACGGCTCATCCGGAGAAGGCTTTCTTGTTGCAGATTCTTCTGTATCAGGGTTCGTACCTTCAATAGCTTCAACATCAAGAGGAGATGGTAAAATCTCCATAACCATATCAAGCATAGCTTGAACCCCTTTGTTTTTGAATGCAGAACCGCACATCATTGGAACAACTTTTCCAGCGATAGTAGCTTCTCTTAAGGCATCTAAAATTTCTCTTTCTGTCAATGAGTTCTCATCCTCAAAATATTTCTCAAGAAGCTGATCATCAAATTCAGCAACGGCCTCTAACAATTGACCCCTTAATTCTCTAGCCTCATCAACAATATCATCAGGAATAGGCACCTCTTCAAATGTCATTCCCATGTCTTCTTCATTCCACACAATTCCTTTGAAGTTGATTAAGTCAACAACTCCTTTAAAACCATCTTCAGCACCAATATTCAATTGTAATGGCAAAGCTAAACTCCCTAACATTTCTTTCACCTGGCGGCAAACTGCTAAGAAATCTGCTCCCTGGCGATCCATTTTGTTTACAAAACCAATTCTTGGAACATTGTAATTGTTAGCTAACCTCCAGTTCGTTTCAGACTGAGGCTCAACACCATCAACCGCAGAAAACAAGAAAACTAAACCATCTAAGACCCTCAATGATCGATTTACTTCAACAGTAAAATCAACGTGTCCCGGAGTATCAATAATATTGACATGATATTTATCTCCTCTGTATGTCCAGTTTAGAGTAGTAGCAGCGGAAGTAATTGTAATCCCTCTTTCCTGCTCTTGCTCCATCCAGTCCATTGTAGCAGCACCATCATGCACCTCTCCAATTTTGTGACTCACACCACCGTAATACAATATACGCTCTGTAGTAGTTGTTTTACCAGCATCAATGTGAGCGGCAATACCAATGTTTCTTGTGTATTTTAAATCTCTTTTTGCCATTTTACCTATGATCTATCTAAATCTTTTTAAAATCTAAAATGTGAGAAGGCTTTGTTTGCTTCAGCCATTCTATGCGTATCTTCTTTCTTCTTGTGCGCTGCACCTTCTTCTTTTGATCCAGCAATAATCTCAGCAGCTAATTTTTGCGCCATGGTTTTTTCATTACGCTTTTTTGCATATAGAATCAACCATTTCATCCCCATAGAAGTCTTTCTATCATCTCTAATGGGTTGAGGAATTTGAAATGTCGCTCCACCCACTCTTCTACTTCTCACCTCTACTTGCGGAGTAATGTTTTCCAATGCTTTTTTCCAAGTCTCCAAACCTGTAGCATCTTCTACTTTTGCATCAACTATCTCCATGGCATCATAGAAAATAGTATAAGCTAAACTCTTCTTACCGTGAAGCATTAGGTTATTTACAAATCTGGTTACTTCCGTACTTTGGAATTTTGGATCCGGAAGCAATGGTCTTTTTTTCGCTCTAGCTTTTCTCATGTTTTCTTCTTAACAATGATTATTTCTTAGGCTTTTTAGCGCCGTATTTTGATCTTCTTTGAGTTCTACCCGCTACACCAGCTGTATCAAGTGCACCTCTAACTATATGGTATCTTACACCAGGTAAATCTTTAACTCTACCTCCTCTTACTAAGACTATAGAGTGTTCTTGAAGGTTATGACCTTCTCCCGGGATATAAGCATTCACCTCTTTCCCATTGGTCAATCTTACCCTAGCCACTTTCCTCATCGCTGAGTTTGGCTTTTTTGGTGTTGTAGTATATACTCTTACACATACACCTCTCCTTTGCGGACAAGAATCCAATGCTGCAGATTTGCTTTTCTTCTCTAACTTTATTCTACCTTTTCTTACAAGTTGTTGTATCGTTGGCATAAGCTTTTAAATAAGTCAATATATAATTAGCCCAAAATTTTGGGGACGCAAATGTACAAGAAAAATTAGTTTAATCTGCAGGCTAAATTATTTTTTTTATCAGTTTTTTGCTTTTGCCCTGAAAGTCGCCATAGGATTAGCCTTTAAAGAGATCACAATTTTAAAAAATGAGATTTAATTTGCCATCAAATTTCTCTTTTTTCAGATCAAAATGAACTAAAGTTTAAAAGCCTAGTAAAAATGTTGATTAATCTGAGCTGTTTTTAACCCATATGCTTGAAGTGAATCGCTAATTTTGTCGGATGTCTTATCTGGATACTTTAAACTCCTCTCAAAAAGAAGCTGTTTTGCAAACCGAAGGGCCTGTAATGGTAATTGCAGGGGCCGGCTCAGGAAAAACAAGAGTGCTGACCTATAGAATAGCTCACCTTATGGAAAAAGGTGTGGACCCCTTTAACATTTTAGCGCTGACTTTTACCAATAAAGCTGCAAGAGAAATGAAAGAGCGTATCGGTAAAATTGTTGGAGAGGGTGAAGCTAAAAACCTATGGATGGGGACTTTCCATTCTGTCTTTGCAAGAATTTTAAGAAGTGAGTCTGAAAAACTACATTATCCATCCAATTTCACCATTTATGATACTCAAGACAGTAAAAGTTTACTGAAAACGATCATTAAGGAAATGGGCTTAGATGATAAGGTATATAAAACAGGCCTAGTACTCAATCGAATTTCATCTGCTAAAAACAATTTGCTTTCTGCAGCTGCTTACAATAACAATACGACCATTGTATCGGAAGACCGTCAAATGGCTAAGCCTAAGATCGGAGAAATCTACACCACTTATGAAAGGAGGTGTTTCAAATCTGCTGCCATGGATTTTGACGACTTGCTTTTTAAGACCAATATTTTACTGAGAGATTTTCCGGATATATTATACAAGTACCAGCACCGTTTTAAATATTTATTGGTTGATGAGTATCAGGACACCAATTTTGCGCAATATCTGATCGTAAAGAAACTTGGTGCCTTAAATGAAAACATTTGTGTTGTAGGAGACGATGCGCAGAGTATTTATGCATTCAGGGGAGCAAACATTCAGAACATCCTTAATTTCCAAAAAGACTATCCAGATACTAAGGTCTTTAAACTGGAACAAAATTACAGGTCGACAAAAACCATTGTCAATGCTGCTAATCACGTTATAGAACATAACAAGGATCAACTCAAAAAAACGGTTTGGACAGAAAACGATGGCGGGAAAAAAATCAAAGTCAATCGAGCCTTAACAGATAATGAAGAAGGCAATCAGGTCGCCAACAGTATCATTGAGACTAAAATGAACAGACAGGCTCTAAATCATGATTTTGCCATTCTTTACAGAACCAATGCTCAATCAAGAGCAATGGAAGAAGCCTTAAGAAAGAAAGACATTCCTTATAGAATTTATGGTGGAACTTCCTTTTACCAGAGAAAGGAAATCAAAGACCTTCTGGCTTATTGTCGAATGGCCATCAATCCAAATGATGAAGAAGCCCTAAAAAGAATTATCAATTACCCTGCAAGAGGCATAGGAAAAACTTCCCTTGATCGCATTTCATTAAAATCAAACGAACAAGAAGTCAGTCTATGGCACATTATCTCTACTGAAGCCTTGGAGCATCTTCAAATCAATTCAGGAGCGAAAGGCAAGATCAGAGCATTCGTTGACATGATTAAAAATTTTCGGTTGCAAAGCCAAAAAAAGAATGCCTATGAAATGGTTGAAGAGATTGCAAAATCTTCTACTCTATTAAGTGATCTATTTGCAGATAAAACTCCTGAGGGGATAGCCAGATATGATAACATTCAGGAGTTGTTGAATGGTGTGAAAGATTTTGTTGAAACTACAGATAGCGAAGACAAAAGTCTCCCTGCCTTTTTGCAAGACATTGCATTGCTTACTGATGCTGATAATGAAAAAGATGAAGATGGCAATAAAGTGTCTTTGATGACCATCCACTCTGCTAAAGGTCTGGAATTCCCTTACGTATATATTGTTGGCTTAGAGGAAAACTTATTTCCCTCACAAATGTCTTTATCTTCACGCCCTGATTTAGAGGAAGAAAGACGCTTATTTTACGTCGCCTTAACGAGAGCTGAAAAAGAAGTGACCTTGTCTTATGCAAGCAGCAGGTATCGATGGGGAAATCTAATTTATTGTGAACCAAGTCGCTTTATAGAGGAGATTGATGAGCAGTTTTTAGAGTATAACGAGCCTAAAGAAAATTCAATTCGTACATTTGAGGCTGAACGAAGTGGTTATTTTAATAACAGTTGGTCAAATTTGAACAAATCTAAAAAAGACGGTATGCCAAAAGTTGCCCAAAACAAATTGAAAAAACCGGAAGAAAAAGTTATTCCGCCTCATAAAAAAATGGTCAGCATTGATGATGCCAAAAGGCCTGTAGATCCTAGCTTTGCGGCTTCTGCAAGCAAGATCGAAAAAGGCATGCGAGTCGAACACCTTCGTTTTGGCAAAGGCAAGGTCATCAATATGGAAGGTGAAGAACCAAACAGAAAAGCCACCATTGAATTTGATCATGTAGGAGAAAAACAACTCCTTTTAAAATTTGCCAAACTCAGAATTTTAAAGAATTAATTACCCTTTTATTTTTATATGAACTATAACACGAGTAGGCCAAAAATGATTATTCCCGAATATGGCCGACACATCCAAAAATTAATCGACCACGCCGTAAAATTAGAAAGCAAAGAAAAAAGAAATGAAATGGCTTATGCCATTATTGATGTGATGGGCCAACTCAACCCTCACCTCAGAGATGTTGAAGATTTCAAACACAAATTGTGGGATCACCTTTACATCATGTCTGAGTTTCGATTAGATGTTGATTCTCCTTATCCCAAGCCCAAACCCGAAAGTTTTACCCAGAAGCCAAACAAAATGGCCTATCCTGAAAACAATACTCGCTTTAAACATTATGGTAAAGGAGTCGAAAATCTGGTTCAGTCCGCTTTAGATATGGAAGACGGTGAAAAGAAGGATGCTTTGATTCTTTCCATTGCCAATCTAATGAAGAAGCATTATTTAACATGGGGAAGAAGTTCCGTCAATGATGATCAGATTTTATCCGATTTGAAAAAAATATCAAGAGGTAATTTAAACGTTCCGGAAGAATTGGAATTAATCGCTACTAAGGATATTGCCATGCGGAACACGAATACTCAAAACACCAATAGAAAAAGAAAACGCAAATCTAAATCCAGAAGAAAACACTAAGAACCGAATGGGAACATTTGAAATCCACGGAGGGAATCAACTAAAAGGTGAGTTAACTCCACAAGGCGCAAAAAATGAAGCTTTACAAATTTTATGTGCCGTATTGCTTACTCCTGAAGAAGTAATTATTAAAAATGTTCCCAACATCATTGATGTCAATAAGCTGATAGACCTCCTGAAAGATTTAGGAGTAAAAGTCAAGAAGCTTGGCGAAGAAGAATATAGCTTTCAAGCTGATGACATCAATATTGAGTATTTAAACACCCAAGAGTTTAAAAAGAAAGGGGCGAGTCTAAGAGGGTCTGTCATGATTCTCGGGCCTCTGCTTTCAAGATTTGGGAAAGGCTATATTCCAAGACCGGGTGGCGACAAAATCGGAAGAAGAAGGTTAGACACTCATTTTATCGGATTTCAAAAGCTAGGTGCCAAATTCATTTACAACGAAGACAGCAAATTCTACAAGGTTGAAGCGAATGACCTTAAAGGAACTTACATGCTATTAGATGAGGCCTCTGTGACCGGGACTGCCAATATTGTAATGGCCGCTGTTTTTGCAGAAGGTGTGACCACCCTTTATAATGCCGCTTGTGAGCCCTACCTTCAGCAACTGTGTAAGATGTTGAACAGCATGGGTGCAAAAATCACCGGTGTCGGTTCGAACCTCTTAAAGATTGAGGGTGTTGAATACCTTGGTGGCTGTGAACATCGAATTTTACCGGACATGATTGAGATTGGTAGTTTCATCGGTTTGGCCGCCATGACCGAGTCTGAAATTACCATCAAGAATGTGTCTTATGAAAATCTTGGAATCATCCCCGATACCTTTAAAAAGTTGGGCATCCAGATGATGTTAAAAGATGATGATCTATACATCCCTTCCCAAAAAAATTATTCCATAGAATCTTTCATCGATGGTTCAATCATGACCATTTCTGATGCACCATGGCCCGGATTTACACCGGACTTATTGAGTATCATATTAGTGGTCGCAACTCAGGCAAGAGGTTCGGTACTCATTCATCAAAAGATGTTTGAGAGCAGATTGTTTTTTGTGGATAAACTCATTGATATGGGTGCCCAGATTATACTTTGTGATCCACACAGAGCAACTGTTATCGGTTTAGATAAACGCACGAAACTAAAAGGCATTCAAATGACTTCACCCGATATCAGAGCTGGGGTCTCACTTTTAATTGCCGCCTTATCTGCTAAAGGCAAAAGTGTCATTCACAATATAGAGCAAATTGATCGTGGTTATCAAAACATTGATAAACGCCTGAATGCTCTTGGTGCTGACATAAGACGTATCTGATTTGGCCTTATCTTTGTAATCACTTTTAGAAAATAATATTTATGAAACGAATTGTAGCAATCAGTTTTTTCCTTGTCTTAGGACTATCATTAAGTTCCTTTAAAGATCAAGATGTTAAAGTCGGCTTACAGGTCGGAAATAAAGCACCGGAGCTAAAGTTTAAAGATCCCAATGGTAAAGAAATTGCCTTGTCTGATTTAAAAGGGAAAATGGTATTGATTGATTTTTGGGCCTCTTGGTGTGGTCCATGCAGGAGAGAAAATCCAAATGTGGTGAGAACTTATAAGAAATTTAAGGATGCAAAATTTGAAGATGCAAAAGGATTTACTGTTTACTCCGTTTCATTGGATAAAAGTAAAAGTGCTTGGCAAAATGCCATTATGCAAGACGGCTTGGCATGGCCCAATCATGTGAGTGACTTAAAGTACTGGAGTGCTGAAGGAGCCAGAATCTATCAGGTCAGATCCATTCCTCAAGCCTATTTGATTAACGGAGACGGTATAATTGTCAGCAAAGGCAATGCTTTGAGAGGAGGCGGACTTTCTGCCACACTAAATAGTTTGTTAAAAAAATAAATCCCCCGAATAGTCATTTTTTGAAGACAGCAATTTCTTTGCTGTCTTTTTTTCTGTCATTTTGTCAAAAAACCGGTTTGGCAATAAATTTGACTTTAGCCGAAGGCTAATTGATGGCAAAATTTTAATCATGGAAGAAAAAACACAACAAGAGGAAGAATTGAAAGATAAAGTTGAAGACTCTAATCAGGAAGTGAATGATACGCAAGCAGAAGAGGAAAACACCTCCTCTGATCAACAATCTGAGGAACAGGAAGAGTTAAGCGATTTGGAGAAGAAAGAAATAGAGTTAAAAGAACTCAACGACAAGTATCTGAGACTCTATTCAGAGTTTGACAACTTCAGAAGACGAACGCAAAAGGAGAAACTTGATTTATACAAGACTGCCGGAGAAGACATCTTCAAAAGTTTGCTGCCGGTAATGGATGACTTTGAGAGGGCACAAAAGTCAATGGAAGATTCTAAAGACTTTGACAGCTTAAAAACGGGTGTTGATCTGATCTATAATAAATTCCTGGGAATTTTTAAGTCCAATGGAGTCGCTCCTATGGATGCGACAGGTAAGGAGTTTGACTCAGAAATTCATGAGGCCGTTACTCAAATCCCTGCTCCAAACAAAAAGATGAAGGGGAAAGTGATAGACGTTGTTGAAAAAGGATACGTCTTGAACGAAAAAGTGATTCGATATGCTAAAGTTGTAGTAGGAAAGTAAAATGGCAAAGAGAGATTATTACGAAGTTTTAGGGGTATCCAAAAGTGCTAGTGAGCAAGAAATTAAAAAAGCTTACAGAAAATTAGCATTGAAATATCACCCCGACAAGAATCCCGATGACAAAGCGGCAGAAGAGAAATTTAAGGAAGCTGCTGAAGCCTATGAAGTATTAAGTAATGCGGAGAAGAAGGCTAAATATGATCGCTTCGGCCATGCAGGGATGGGCGGTGCCGGAGGATTCGGCGGCGGTGGCATGAACATGGAGGACATCTTCTCTCAGTTTGGTGACATTTTTGGTGGCGGCGCTTTCGGTGGTTTTGGCGGTTTTGGCGGCGGCGGTTCCAGAGGCAGAAGAGTCAACCGAGGAACCAATATCAGGGTAAAGGTAAAACTGACTTTGAAAGACATTGTTAACGGTGTTGAGAAAAAAATCAAAGTCAAGAAATATGTAAGCTGTAAAACCTGTTCGGGTTCTGGTGCAGAAGGCGGAAGCGGATTCAGCACTTGTGACCAGTGTGGCGGCTCGGGTCAGGTGACCAGAGTGACCAATACCTTTTTGGGACAAATGCAAACGGCTTCTACTTGCCCCAAATGTGGTGGCGATGGAAAAACGATCACCAATAAATGTAACACTTGTCACGGCGATGGCATTGTAAAAGACGATGAAACCATCGAATTGAAGATTCCTGCAGGTGTTGAAGATGGCATGCAGCTCTCAGTACAAGGCAAAGGAAACATGGGAGCTCGAAACGGCGTAGCAGGTGATCTGATCGTACTCATTGAGGAAGAGGAACACCCTGAATTGAAAAGAGACGGAAACAACCTCTTGTATGACCTGTACATCCCCTTTCCTGACGCGATATTAGGAACAGAAGTCACTGTGCCAACGGTTAACGGAAAGGCAAAAATCAAAATTGATCCAGGCACTCAAGGCGGAAAAGTATTGCGATTACGCAATAAAGGTATTCCTGATGTGAATGGTTATCGAACCGGTGATCAATTGGTGAACATTAATGTTTGGACACCTCAGCATCTAAGTAAGGAAGAAAAAGGAATGATCGAAAAATTAAGAGGTTCTGAGAATTTTGTTCCCAACCCCTCCTCTTCTGACAAAGGTTTCTTTGAACGAATGAAAGATTATTTTAGATAATGTGAATTAATTTGCTATTCGTTCATTTTTGGCTTGCCCCAAAAACGAACCAAAAAAGTCAAGACTGTTGAGAAATCAATAAGAAAATACTACGCAAATCACTCCCACAGATAAAAAGAACTCGCTTCGCTCAAACAGCTTTTTATCTTCTATCCTCCCTTCTTGCTTGATTTTCAATTTATTTCTCAAAGGTCAAATTCTCTTTATGGAATTGACCATTTATCCCTTATTAAAGGGTACTACTTTACCGACCAGCTCCAGACCAGTTGTGCATCTCCTGTCGAGAATTTACCATGTCGGTCAAGTTCCTCCTGATTGTCGAACTCTGATCCGAAATCTTCATCTAAGGAAAGCATGCCGAAATCACGGTCTTTGATTTTCTTTATTGCCCCACCAACCAAAGGCAAAGCGGCTTTGGTAATAATTAACCAACTCGCCGTCATGCCTAACAACTCGGCAGCCGTTCCCAATACATGGTCGCCCAATTCGTCTTGCAAAGTGGAGATAAACTCTCCGGCATTTCTCGTTGATTTTCTACTGTGTCTCAAAAAGACCCGGCACATCAAACTTCTATCCTGTGGCATGGTGCGTTCCATAATCTGTAATCCGTCAGCGCCAACATCTCCTGTCTCAAAATCCAAACGGTTGTCCATTCTTGGTTTGAGTCGTATAAAAGGCTCTAAACCGGTTTGGGGCACATAACCCACTACCATTTTATCATTTTCTTCAGGATGTTCAGTGACCAGAACAAAATAGAGTTTCCATCTTTTTTTTGGCCGATCGATAATCAGGCTCTCAAATTCCAATTGAATATTTGCCATGCTTTGTTGTTTTATTTTAGTGTTTGGACGAAGATAAGGTTTTAGTGATTAATTTGAACCCCCTGCTAGGCCTAGATTGTAAGTAGTCGATATCTGTGGCAATTCCAAATTACATGAAAATAAAAAAGCGTAGTTGTAAACTACGCTTAGCTTAATGTTTTATTCTACGATGAGAGGAGTACTAGCGGATTTTGTGACGATCAAATAGTGTGGAGCTTAGTTTAATTCCCTACTCACCGATTTCTATGCAGTTTTTAATGAAAGTTTCTTTCTTCAATCAGCTTTCCACTTTCATATAACTTCCTAGATACAAGTTTACCATGATTATAAAATTCCCACCAACCTTCTTCACAGCATGTAATTTGGTTCATTGGGCATGGTATATATTTACCTCTTAATGCTATATCATTTGATAATGTATCAAATTGTATATAAGTGCCAACAGGAAGTAAGTATGTATTACAAGAGTCAGCTACAGAAAAGAGAACGCCACTAAAACTATAAGTTCTATATGTGTTGCTATTTATTATTTTCTCATCTCTTAGATTTCCATTTTTAAAAAAGCTATATCCTTTAACAAATAATAAGTATTCATTTTCTCTTGTACCTAAAAGAGTCCCATCTCTCAAAATTACAAGAGGATAAAGGTTATAAGATTCGTTTTGCTTAGCCCTTCGTAGTTTATAGTAATGATGAAATTTTTTACCATCAGCAGAAAAGATTGTCAACAAAGTATCATTATTTAATAGTCGTAATTCTTGAACTTCAGAATTATCTTTATAGAAATAAAACTTAGAGCTTTTGCTTATGGAATCCGGTTCAGGAAAAAACAATGAATCTCCATTTTGATTAATAAAAAACTCAGCCCTCGAAAATTCATAATCAACTTGACTAAAAACGTTGACAGTCAGAAATAATAAGTACCAAAATAAATTTTTCATCCTTTTTTGCCCGATCGATAATCACGGTCTCAAATTTCAATTGAATATTCGCTATGCTTCGTTATTTAAGATAGTAATTTATATTAAAAAGTTCTTAGTTCTTGAGAGACTTAATTATTTTACTTTCATCTCAAATGATTCTATCAATATTCCCTTTTTATAAATTTCAACCCTGATTTTTTCGCTACCAATATCAGTCTTTATTTTTCCGTTTCCATTTTCGACCAATTTTTTACCATTATTATCCCAATAATCAACAAGTTGAGTAATCGTATCTTTATGAATCTTGACGGACTGAACTTGCCCATTTTCATAATACTCAATCCATTTTCCTATTTTATTACCATCTTCATAAATTCCTGTTGACATAGTATCACCAAACTCCCAATAGCTTACCCAAACGCTATCTTTCAAGCCATCATTGTAATATCCTGAACTTTCTTGTTTATCACACAGATACCATGATAAATAATTCCCATGCTTAACACCATTTCTATAATTGATTTGATTCTTACCACACCCATTGTAAAAAAATTCTTCTTTTAATTCTAAGGAACCTAAAGAATCATAAGATTTCCAAACCCCAGTCTTTTGACCACTTGTGTACTCGCCTTCTAACTTAATTTTTCCATTGACATAATAAGATAGCCAACTTCCTTCTAATTTTTCATTTTCATCATAGGAACCATATTGCTCTATACTACCATCCTTATAAAAAGTTGAGTAATTACTAAAAAGATTACCTTGTTTATAACTAGTTTTAGATTTTAATGAACCATCACCATACCAAGCAACCCACTGTCCATTTCTATGATTATCTATAATCAAGCCTGCCTCTTTCTTTTGTCCTGTTGCATAGAAATGTATCTCTTTTTCTTCTGACCTATTTATTTGATAACGTAAAATTTTGACCTTCCCATTATTCCATTCCTCAACAATTGTTTCAGTAGAGCAACCAATAGAAAAAAACATAACTATTACTATTCCAAAAAGTTTCATTCAATTGAATCCAAGAATAGAGTAAATGTATTAAGAATACATTCTCATTTAAAATATCAATAATAAAGAAGGCTAAAGCTACCTACTAATTCAATCGATTCTGCTCGTCTTCAGCGCCTGACTTTCTAGATTTGGCTGCTTTTACATCACTATGGCCAAAAGAATAACTCAAATAAATCCGCACATTTCTGCTGTCGTTTCCACCTGTTCCTTTGATGTAGAGATTGCCAAATCGGTTTTCGGCACGCCAAGGCACGGTATAGAGAATATCGTTAAAGGTGAGTTTCCCTGTCCATTGCTTCCACGACTTTTGAACGGCTAAATTTAAGGCCCCAATGCTTTTGGTTCTGAAAGTCCCTCGCCAAATGGAAGGACTGTTGTACCATCCGCTCACTTCGAGTTTGTATTTCTTAGGCAAGGTAAAAGTAGACTGTGCATAACCGCCATATACTATACGATCAATGGGAATAAAATCCGGGTGATTGGCCGTGAATTTGGTGTAATAACCATATACACTTCCATACACGTTCCACCACTCTTTGATCTTCTTCGGATAACTCACACTCAAATTATAAACTTGTTGATCGGCCACATTTCGGGTATTGATAAAACTCCTTCTGTCACCTTCCGCTTCTGATACTTCAGCAAAATAATCTGAAATGTAAGAGAAGGTAAAACTGGTGTTTAAGGTGTATTTATAGGTATTGGATAACTTGATGTTATGTGTAAACTGAGGCTGAAGAAAAGGGTTTCCTCTTCTAAAACTCAGCTCGTTAATCTGAGATTCAAAAGGATTGAGGTTTTGATAATTGGGACGTTGTATCCTTCTGCTGTAGATCAAAGCAGTAGAGTTGTTTTTATTGGTTTGATAGGTAATTCCTCCCGAAGGGAACCAATTGAGATACTCTCTTTCTACCGTACTGTCGGCATTGGGAATCAATGCCCTTAAATCACCCACAGAAAAGGTTTGCTCTGCTCTCAAACCAGCCTGAAACTTGAATTTCTTGTAGGAGAACTTATAATTAAGATAGCCTGCCGCTATGGTTTCCTTGTATTCAAAAGTGTTGCTTCTGCTGGTGCTCAAGATGCGTACTCCATTTTCTACATCATAAAAATTGAAGGTGTTAAAGGTATTGACCTGAGAAAGCTTAGCACCTGTTGCCAAAGTGCCCTTTTTATATGGTTGCTCATAGTCTATCTTGGCAGAATAAACATCTATGTCTATCGGTGTGGACTGAAAATTATTATTTTGGCTCAAAATGACATTTTCCGCAGGGTTGACATAAATATTAGGTTGCTCACTTTCCTGGTCATTCGTATACTTTACATAATCAAAGTCTATTTCTACTGAACGGTTATTGGTGTCTTTATACCGGTAATTGACATTAGCAGTATAATTCTGAACATCAGCTTCATCGCGATTTGGAGCCAACAGCACACTATCTATGGTTGTTTTTGTGACCTGACTTATCGCCGTTCTGGAATCGGTACTATTTTTTCTCGAGTTAACATTTCCACTGGCTGAAAAGCCCAAAGTACTCCACTTGGTGAGGTAATAATCGCCTCCTATATTTAATCGTTGATTGGATAATTCACGTTCTGTATCTGTTTCCCCATCGAAGGTATTCATTTCCTGCTCCCGATAGATATTAAAGAAATTAGTGAATTTGCCTTGAAAATTCGATAAGGTAGCAAAGGCCGAAAACTTCTTGTTTCGATGATTCACATTTAAAGTTGTATTGTTTCTGGCAAAATCACCATAAGTAAAGGTATTGGTAATGCTGCCTTTGGTGCCTAAGCCTTTTTCCCGCTTCAGCACGATGTTCAAAATTCCGGCATTCCCTGCCGCATCGTATTTTGATGAAGGCTGGGTAATGATCTCTACTTTTTCTATTTCTTCCGCACGTATGCTTTTTAAATAATTGGTCAGGTCTTCTCCTTGTAAAAAGGTTTGCTTCCCGTTAATGTAAACATTCACTCCCGCCTTGCCTTCCAGAATGATATTGTCGTTGTTATCGACTTGCAATCCGGGTGCTTTTCTCAATAATTCAACCCCGTCTTCTCCTGTAGAACTTAAATTCTTGGAGACATTAAACACGGTTTTATCCGGTTCAACCTCAATCAATGGTTTTTCTGCCGTCACTTCAACAGCTTCCAGATTCATGCTTTGTCTTTGCATTTGGATGGACTTCAAATTTCCATTGGTAACACTCAAGTCTACCGATTGATGATACGTGCTGTATCCTAAAAAACTGACTGATACATGGTAGACCTCTGCCTTAAGATTTTGAAACCTGAAGGATCCATCTTTTTTACTCATCTCCACCTTATACAAAGTGGAATCATTTTTTAGCAACTGAATGGTCGCAAACGGCATGGGATTGTTTTCCTCGTCTAGGAGTATACCTTGTATTTCCTGAGAAAACCCGTTAAGCGTTAACAAAATAATTACAAAAGGTAATAGGTTCTTCATAGTCCTCTTTTTGTAAAAATAGATGTAGAACAAAAGTCATCAACGAGAATAAAGATGAATGGGCGTTTTAATTGATAAGAGGAAATTGGAAGACCCCTGACATATTATGACATAATACAAGCATTTCTTTGACACAGCTATCAAAACCCATTTGAAATAACCATGCAAAACAAAATTGACACAAGCGTTATCGAATCGCTGAAACAAGTATGCTTTGATCAAATCTCATTGTTTGGGAAGGATACATTTTTGAGTATAGACACTTTTCTGAGATCTAATACATTTCACTGTAGCATTAATGCCGAAATCATCAACTGGTGGATCGTAGAACAAAAATTTGACTATATAGAAAAGGCCGGATTAGTACTCAATACTTTGATGAAACAAGAGAAAGAAATGAATTTAATCAGGTCGTCAAGTACCCCTGTCATAAACTGACACCCCGGAGGATAATTTTTGCAGTAGAACATATAAAAATATAATCATGAAAAATGCAATTAACTGGTTTGAAATCCCGGTAACAGATTTCGCAAGAGCAAAGAAATTCTACGAAGCTATCTTTGATCAAGAGGTCACCGAAATGAATATGAGTGACCATCAATATGGAGTACTTCCTTATGATCCTGAAAGCAATGGTGTAGGTGGCGGATTGATCGTCAATCCAAATGAAAACCCATCTGCAACCGGAGTTCTTATCTACTTAAACGGTGGCGAAGATTTGAGTATACCTTTGGCCAAAGTAGAAGAAAACGGTGGCAAAATACTGGTTCCCAAAACCAATATTGGTGAAAATGGATTTATGGCGCAGCTCATAGATTCAGAAGGTAATCGGGTGGCCTTACATTCACCTAAATAGCCAGATTTAGATAGCGATCGCCATTGGCCTTCGCTATCTTTGTTTCTCATGGATCAATTATCAAGACTCATTTCCGTACTGACTTTATTGAAGTCGAAGCGGGTGTTAACTGCAAGAGAACTCTCTAAAAAGTTTGACATTAGCATAAGAACGATTTACCGTGATATCAGAAAATTGGAAAATGCAGGGGTTCCTGTCATTACGCTTGAGGGAGTCGGTTATACTCTGATGGATGGCTATTCTGTTGCTCCTGTTCAATTTACTGAACGCCAAGCCAATTCTTTAATTACTGCACATCATCTTGTAAAACAAACCAAGGACAGTTCTTTCATAAGCGATTTTGAGGAGGCCATCACAAAGATCAAATCTGTTTTTAGAAGCTCTATTCTGGAAAAAAGTGAATTGCTGGATAGCCAAATTTATGTTTGGGATACTTCGTTTGAAAAGATAAATAGCAATGCTCTTGCCGAAATTCAATTGGCCATTACTAACTTCAATTATATAGAAATTAACTATCGCAAAGCAAATGACCCAACAATCACGTTTCGGAAAATAGAACCTTGTGCTTTTTATTCATTAGACAATAAATGGATACTCATTGCATGGTGTCATCTAAGAAATGAATACCGCGCTTTCAGAATTGACCGGATTCAGCATTTCAAAGTTCTATCGGAAAAATTTGAAGACCGAAAATTCAGTCTTCAAGATTATTTTTCTAAGGATAATTATGGGAATTGCTAAAACTGAATGCGATACAATACATCAGGGAAAAAGCCGATCTGAGAAACTGAATTGATCTGATCAGTTACTTCATTATATCTTCTCACGAATTCATTCCGCCTATCCAAAACATTCTGAAAGTCAACAAAAAACTTGTGAGAGATTTTCTTGCTTTTGCTATTGAGTTGAAATCCAAACTTAATGTCCCATCTGAAATAATCTTCGTAACGCTGAGAATAGGCCTGATCTTCAAACCAAACCTGTCTTCCCGCATTTGCCCGAGTCGCCTCTAAGTTGATTGGTGTAAAAGGATTACCTTGTGAAGTGGTCACTTTGGTATCTATGGTGAAGGCATTTCTTTTTTTCTTTCCAATCTTCCATTCTCTACCTGCTAATACATTACCAACCAATTGATTATTAAAAGCCGTATTTCGTTCCACACCGTCACTGCCTTTGTATTGTGAATCGTAGATTGACCCGGTGGCTAAAACATAGTAGCCATTGCTGTAGAATTTTTCCAAGGTAATTTCCAGACCATAATTTCTTGCTGTGCCTTTATTGACCAGATGATCTCTTTCTGTGAAAGTAAAATCTGCACCTTCATTGATTACCGAGTAACTTGAGGAATAGGAATCGACAGGAATATCATACAAGGACTGATAGTATAGTTCTGTCTTTAACCTCCAGTTTTCACCAAAACTTCTATCGTATCCCAATACCAGGTGATTGCTTTTGATGAACTCCAGATCATCATTGCTTCTTATTGACTCTCCTTGATCATTTTCAGTTTCATAAAACAACACCGGAAGAGACACCATTTGTGCATGAAGTCCATAAGCCAGACTCAACTTTTGGTTTGGTTTAAACTGATATGTGAATGCCAATCGGGGCTCGGCTACAAGATCTTCCGTATAATCTAAATACTGAGCATGCATGCCACCGGTTAAACTCAATTCATCTGAAAACTTATATTCACCTTGTCCAAAAACTTGGGACAATAATATGGTTTCATTTAGATCTCTTGAGACTATAAAATAATCGGGTATCAAGTCTCCGTTTACATCCGGAATTGAAGCCCGTCGATCGCGGTCTTGTGTAAATGCATCCAAGTTATATGCTTCAATGGTTGTTCCCAGTCTATAGTTAATTCTTGCATTCACCTTCTTGTTTAGAATTGAATTGAAGGTATATCTTGTTTCTCTATCTTCTACTTCTGTTGCTCTGTAAGTATTGACTAACTCATCGTTTGGATTTCTATTGTAATTATCCTGCAGATAGGATGTTTTACTGTAAGATGTTCCAATGGTTGTTTTCATATAGGTTTTGCGGTTCAGTTTTGAGACCAATTTCAAACCAAAAAGTCCCAAGCCACTTTCAACAAAAGCATCTTGATTAGGATTGGCAAACAAGTCTGATTCATCAATTTCATCTCCCAGAAAGTCTATACTGCTAGCTCCCCACAATCCAAATACTGAAACCGTACCCAATTTTGACTGACCTAACCCGGCTTTAAAAGAAAAGTCCTGATAATAGGGTGTTGCAGAAGTTCCTGTAGCGGCTAAACTAGCTATTCCATAACGATAAGACGCCAGGTATGAAGAGCCTTTTTCCTTGTTAATAGGTCCCTCTGCCATAAATTCCAAACCACTGAACGCTGACATCTGGGCAGTATATTCTGCTGTTTCTTTATTGCCATCTCTCATTTCTATATCAAAAACAGCAGCATTTGCATTTCCATACTCTGCCGGAAAGGCACTGGTCAAAAAATCAGAAGTCTTAAGTAAATTGGTGTTCAAAGCACTCACAGGTCCTCCGGTAGTCCCAAAGGTTGAAAAGTGATTGGTATTTGGCATGGGTATGCCTTCTACTCTCCATAATAAACCTGTAGGAGAATTTCCTCTGACAACAATGTCATTTCTTGAATCATTTGGCGCACTAACTCCTGCAAAACTTGCGGCAAGTCTCGCCACATCATTCCTTCCTCCCGAATACCTTGTAACCTCTTCTAAACTGAAAGTTCTTGCGCTCACTTTTGCCATCTCGTTATTTGGCAAATCCTTACTGGACTTACCTGAAACAACAACCTCTTTTAAAATTTCTACCGATTCCTCAAGCTCAATCTCCAAAACCACTTCTTTACCGCTAGTCACCAAAACGTTTGGCAGGGTTAATGTTTTATATCCCAAATAAGAAACCACAATGGTTTGTCTTCCGACCTTCACCCCTTCTAATCTGAACTTCCCGTCTAAATCTGTGGATGCTCCTATTAATGGGTCTGAATCTCTTATGAATACAGTAGCTCCAATCAATGGATATTTTGCTTGTTGATCTATAACCACACCTCTTACTACTTGATTTTGAGCAAAAGATTCAGAAATGAAACTACTATTTAGGAGTAACAAAATGATGATAAACTTAATTTTCATGACTTATTCAATTGGTATTTCGACGCAAAGAAGAGAAGCCTGACTTCAAGGCAGGATTTCAAATTCAGCGAATCGGAAATATTTGAAGCTCAAACGGAAGAATTATGAAATGTGATGCGCACACCTTTTTGACATTTACTCTTCCCGTTTCAATGATCGAATCTTCCGTTTTAGACTTGAACATTACAATTGCCTTGGGGAATTGAACTAAATTTGAAACATGTTTAAGATCAAAGAGGTCTATTTTAGGATTATTGGAATTCCCTTACTCGGTATTTTGTTGTCGTTTATATTTTGTCCGGATCCAACTCCACAATTGGGTGAAGTGATAAAAAGTACATTGTTCGTTTTCGTTTTCTGGCAAGGACTTTACACGATAATTACTCTTTTTAGAAAGCGCTACCCTAAAATAAAACAGACAAATAAAAGGTTATTACTTACGGTACTATTTTCTCTCTTGTATCTGGGCACTGCTGATTTACTACTGAGAAACTTCTTCTATTATTTCTACCCAGAACTTTCATGGGAATTAGACTCTTGGTTGATGCACATGGTAAAAAATGTCTTCATTTCTTTTATTGTCGCCATGATATATGAGGCAGTTTACTTTTATACACGTTGGAATGAGGCGAATCTGGAAACCGAGAAATATAAAACCCAGCAAATAGTCAGTCAATTGGAATCGCTGAAAAATCAAATCAGCCCTCATTTTTTGTTTAACAGCCTCAATACTTTGGCTGCTATTATTCCTGAAAATCCAAAGCAAGCTGAAAAATTCACAGAGAAACTAAGCGATGTGTATCGGTATATCTTACAGTATAAGGATAAAGAGCTGGTTCCCTTAAAAATAGAATTAGACTTTATCACGTCATATCTCTTTATGCTTAAAATTCGATATCCTGAAAACTTAGAAATAGACATTCGTATTCCGGATAAGCAATTGACTGAACATGTGGCTCCATTAACGCTGCAAATTTTGGTTGAAAATGCGATCAAGCACAATGTGATTTCAAAGTCAGACCCTTTAAAAATTAAGATCTTTGTTGATAATGATCATCGAATAATCGTTGAGAATGCACTACAGCTAAAATCCATCGCCAAGAATTCCACCAAAACCGGTTTAGAAAACATTAGAAAGCGTTATGAATTTCTTTCAGAGAAATCAATCGAGATATTTCATAATCAGAATCTATTTAAGGTGGCGGTTCCCCTAATTCAATTTGAAGACAAGGCATGAATATTCTAATCATTGAAGATGAGGCTCCGGCTTATCGAAGGCTACAGCGATTGATTGAATCCAATATGCCGGACGCTATAATTATAGACGTTTTTGATACAGTGAAAAGCGCCATAGACTTTTTCGAGAAAGAGAAAGATCCGGATCTTATCTTTATGGACATTCAATTGGCAGATGGACTGAGTTTTGAAATTTTTGATCATGTTGAGATCACTACGCCTATTATCTTTACAACGGCTTATGATGAATACGCTTTAAAAGCCTTTGAAGTAAATAGCATAGATTATTTATTAAAACCGGTAGATGAGACACATTTGAAAAAGGCCCTTAACAAATGGAGGAATTTAAAAAACCGATCAAGTTTGCCGGTCGATATTCTATCAGTGATAAGGGAAATAGAACCCGAAAAGAAACAATTTAAATCACGATTCTTAATCAGACACAGAGATCAACTATTAAGTTTAAAAAGTCAAGAAATTGCATATTGGATTTTAGATCATGGTACTGTGAAGTTAATCGCATTGGATGGTCGTCGTTTTATCTATGACAAACCATTAGATGAAATTGAAAATCAGATTGACCCTGAACTGTTTTTTAGGCTTAACCGTCAATGCATTGCCAATATTGAAGCCATTGAAAGTGCTTTAATGTATGATAAATCAAAAGTATTGGTTAAGCTTCGCCCTGAAACGGAACAAAAAATTGTTGTTAGCAGAGAAAAAGCCAGTGAGTTTAAGAAATGGATGGACTTTAACTAGAGGCAATTATAGCCAGTCAAAAATTTCAAAATAACTTCTTGTTGACATTTCACTCTCATTAGAAAAATCCGAATTGTTTTCCCGATTTAAATTATTTACTCTTTAGCCACAAAACAAAGAAAAGAGAGCGTTTTCCTTAATTTTAAGGCTTCAAACTTCTTTTTAATGAATCAGCATTCAGAACACCCTTTATTTAAGGCTCATATACAAAAAGCAACCCGATTTCAATTAAGAAAGCCCACACCTAATAAAACCAATTGGGAGAAGTTCTTCAAGCTTTCTTCTAATGAGAATCTATTGGGTGCATCTCCAAAGGCTAAAGAAGCTTTACAAAAAGCAATTGAAGGAGTTTATGAATATGACTTCTATGATGATTTTCAATTTCAAGATGTATTAGAAGAGCATTACAATCATGAGCTTAAAAGCGGACAATTTATAACGGCCAATAGTGGTGTTGAGGTTTTAGAGATCATTTGCAGAGGTTTGGTGAGTGTAGGAAGTGAATGTATTATCAGTTCTCCCACTTTCTCTCCCTATAAAAATATAGTTGAACTGGAGGGTGGGAAAGTCATTGATATTCCACTTGAATTACCTAATTACTCCTTAAATGTTGATGGAATCATTGAAGCCATCAATGAGAATACAGCATTGATATTTTTAACGAATCCCAATAATCCAACGGGAACATACATTAACAAAACTGAGCTTGATCGACTTTTGGACACTATACCTGATCACGTTATTGTTGTTTACGATGAAGTGTATTTCCATTTTGTAGATGCAGATGATTTTCCTTTTGGGATTGACTACATCAAAAAGGGTAAAAACATGATCGTTTTGCATACTTTCTCAAAGATATATGGCCTAGCCGGTTTGAGGGTTGGTTATGGCATCACAACACCTCAGATTGGAGAATACCTGAATAAGATTTTTCGACCGTTTAGGATTGGTACTTTACCGACTATTGCAGCTTATGAAGCTTTGAAAGACACTGAACATGTGGAGCAATCACAAAAAATGGTCTGGGAAGGTAAACGGTGGTTGTATGAACAGTTTGATAAACATGGAATTACTTATTGGCCGAGTCAGGGTAATTTTATTCTATTTCAATCGCCAATTCCTTCTTTAGAACTCACCTCAAAAATGTTAGACGAAGGTGTGATGGTTAGACCCGGTGATAATTTCGGTGCTCCCGGATGTATTAGACTGACCATTGGAACTAAAGAAGCTAATGAACGATTTTGGGAAGTATTCCTAAAAATGCTCAATTAAAACTCCAGCAGCTCTTTTATCTTTTGTTTTACAATTTCAGTGTTTGGAATCATTGTTTGCTCCAAAGTTGAATTCAATGGTATAGCAGGCATACTCTCAGAACCTATCACTTTAACCGGAGCATCAAGATCTGTGAAACAATGTTCTTGAATCAAACCTGCTAAGTTTCGAGCAAAAGAGTTTTCCAGGCAATCTTCTGTCAACACCATACATTTATTATGTCTTTGAACTGAATCAAAGATGGTCTTCTTATCCAATGGATTTAAGGTTCTTAAATCAACGATCTCTACCTTACCTTCAAAAGATTTGGCTGCATTCAAGGCCCAATGTACACCCATGCCATAAGTAATAATAGAAACCGATTGTTCTGCATCTATACATTCCTGTTTGGCTTCTAAAACAATGTTGGCTTTTCCAAAAGGTAGGATATAATCCTCTGCCGGCTCTTTGGTTTTAGCTGCCAGAGTTCCGGGTACCTTACTCCAATACAATCCTTTATGTTCAAAAATCACAATCGGATTGGGATCATGATAAGCGGCCTTCATCAATCCTTTTAAATCTGCACCGTTTGAAGGATAAGCGACTTTTATGCCTTTAATATTCGCAATTATAGTTTCTACACTGGAAGAATGGTAGGGTCCTCCACTACCGTATGCACCAATAGGCACCCTAAGAATCATATCAGACGTGTACTTTCCATTGGTCAAGTAGTGAGCTCTGCTCAACTCTGTATACAACTGATTAATGCCCGGAAAAATATAATCCGCAAACTGTACTTCTACAATTGGCTTTAAACCAACTGCAGCCATACCTACTGTAGAACCGACTATGAATGCCTCTTGTATTGGTGTATTGAATACACGCTCATCACCAAATTTCTGAGCCAAGGTTGCAGCTTCTCTAAAAACACCTCCTAGCCTGGCTCCTACATCTTGACCATACAATAAACATTCTTTGTTGTTCTTCATCAACTCTTCTACGGCATGCAATGCACAATCTACCATCACCACTTCTTCGGCATTTTCAGGTACACGCTCTCCTTTTTCTTCTACAATGGGTGTAGGTGCATAATCATGCGTAAATAAATCCTCAGGTTGTGGATCTTCTGCTGCAAGGGCTTTATCATAATGCTCTTTAACCACACTTACAGCTGACGCTTCTATCTTATTAATCTCTTTATCAGAAATGCCCTCTTTCTTCAAGAGTGCTTTCATTTTGGGATAAGGATCCCTTAACTTTTGCTCATCCAAATCATCTCGATACCATTCCATTCTCACGCCGGAGGTATGATGATTTAACAAAGGGACTTTTGCATGTAATAAAACAGGTCTCCTTTCTTTTCTAATGATATCAATTGCTCTTAAAGCAGTTTCAAAAGATTCTTCAAAGTCACTACCATCAATAGAAAAAGCTTCTATTCCATGAAAGCCTTTAATGTATTCATATGCATTTTGAGCTCTCGTTTCTTTAGAGTTGGCAGAAATATCCCATTCATTATCCTGAATCAAGTACAAGATTGGTAACTGTCTTAACGCTGCCATTTGAAAAGCTTCTGCAACCTCTCCTTCTGTTACCGAAGCATCTCCTAAAGAGCAAACGACCAATGGATCATTTCCTTGATCTAATTTTAATTGTTCTTTATATTGCATACCCATGGCAGCGCCTGTAGCAGGGATGGCCTGCATTCCTGTTGCGGAAGACTGATGCGGAATCTTAACTTTATCGTCATCTTTTAGGCTCGGATGAGAGTAATACGTTCTGCCTCCGGAAAAAGGGTCGTCTTTTTTGGCCATTAACTGCAACATTAAGTCGTAAGGCTGCATGCCTATACCCAACAAAAAAGAATCATCTCTATAATAGGGGTAAGCATAGTCAAAATGTTTTAATTGCATGGCTACCGCTAACTGTATAGCTTCGTGCCCTCTGGAAGTCGCATGTACATATTTAGAAACTACTTTGAAATTCGCTTCATAATGTTCTGTCATGGCTTTTGCAGTCGCCATAAAGCCAAATGCTTTCTTTAATGTTTCTTTCCCTATTTTTTTCATAACCTGTTTCTTAATCTAAACCATTAAGCATTAACCAATGCCTCTGCTTTTATCAAAAGCCTCTAAGTGATCTCCAATCCGAGCTAAGAAAGAACCTCCCAAATTGCCATCCACTACCCTGTGGTCATAGGACAATGAAAGGTACATCATGTGCCTGATGGCGATCATGTCACCGTACTCCGTTTCCACCACTACCGGCCGTTTTCGAATGGCTCCCGTAGCTAAAATGGCCACCTCCGGTTGATTAATGATTGGTGTTCCCATAATGTTTCTAAATGTGCCCACATTACTTATTGTGAAGGTAGAACCTTGAATCTCATCTGCTTTGAGTTGATTTGTTCTTGCCTTATTGACTAAGTCGTTGACATCTGAGGTTAATCCAAGCAGATTTTTCTGATCAGCATTTTTAATCACAGGCACAATCAGATTGCCATTGGGCAAAGCTGTCGCCAATCCAATGTGCATGTCTTTCTTCACAATGATCTTATTGCCATCAACCGATACATTAATCAATGGGAACTCTCTCAATGCCTCTACCACTGCTTCTACAAAAATGGGAGTAAACGTGATTTTTTGACCGTGCTTTTTTTGGAACGCCTCCTTGTTCGCTTCTCGCCACTCTACAATAGGGGTGACATCAGCTTCCACATAAGAGGTCACATGTGGTGCCGTATGCTTTGAGTGCACCATATGATCAGCGATCATGCTCCGCATGCGATCCATTTCAATCACTTCATGTCTCCCATTATAAATCGAAGATGATGCACCTTGCACAATCTGTGGAGAAGATGTGACACCTCTGCTATTTACATAATTCAGTACATCTGACTTTAGCACCCTGCCATCTTTTCCTGAACCTTTTACCTGTTCAAGGTCCTCTAAACTCAAATTCTCTGATTGTGCTATACTTCTAACTAAAGGCGAATAAAAGCGACCATTGGAATCAAACCGCTTCGAAGCTTTCGAAAATATTCGCTCTATAGATTCCTCAGTCTGAGGTCTTGATACCTCTTTTTCTATTTCACTTTCAAGCTTTTGATCCGGTTGTGAATCTCCTGATGAAGCACTTAGTTTCGCAATGATTTCTCCAACAGCTACCACTTGTCCTTCCTCAGCGAAAACTTCAGTAAGAACACCACTATCCGGGGCAGCAATTTCTGAATCGACCTTATCTGTTGCTACTTCAAGAATAGGTTCATCTTTCTCAACGCTCTCTCCCTTATTTTTAAGCCATCTCAAAACTGTAGCTTCACTTATGCTCTCTCCTAACTTGGGTAATTTGATTTCAATCATGAGACTTATTTTCTATTCAAAGAGTTAAAAGTATGTGCTACTTAATATTTAAACTAATAAAATATTAATATTTAGAATATTATTCTTTATTTTAGCATATAAAAGAATTTTTTTCTATGAAAATAGATAAAATTGATATTCAGCTCCTCGTTGCTCTTCAAAAAAATGGACGAAAAACCATAAAAGAATTGAGTCAAGAAATTGGCATTTCAGCTTCTCCCACGTTTGAAAGAATAAAAAAGTTAGAAAAATCAGGAATCATAACGGGATATTCTGCTAATGTAGATGCTGAAAAGTTGGGAAAGAAACTCTACGCCTTTGCACATATCAGTTTAAAGGAACACTCTAAAGAAACTGTGAATAAATTTACCGATCAGGTTTTAGCTATCCCTCAAGTTATGGAGTGTCACTACACCTCAGGAGATACAGATTTTATTATTAAAATTCTGGTCGAAAATATGGAGAGCTATAAAGAATTCATTCTAACCAAGTTGTTTGAAATGGCAAACATTGGGAAAGTGGAAACATACCTTTCGCTCTCAGTTGTAAAACACACCAATTCAATTGCACTTGCTTAGTTTCATTATTCATGTCAAGTAGCTTCAAAGTTATATACGATTCTCATGTCGATTTGGTATATACGCTTTGTATGCGATATGTAAAAAGGACAGAAATTGCCGAAGATTTGACACAAGATGTTTTTATAAAAGTGTTTCAAAAACATCATGATTTTAAAAAAGAAGCACAATTAAAAACATGGATTTATAGAATAACAGTAAATACCTGTTTAGATTATCTAAAATCCAAAAGGCATAAAAATGATCTTTTCAATCAGTCGGAAGAAAGTTTGAGGTTCAAAGCTGCTTTAGTTAAAGACCCCTCTCAACTGTTGGAAAGTTCTGAGAAAATGAAGCTCCTTATAGAGTGTATTGAACAACTCAATGATAAACAGAAAACTGCCTTCCTCCTTTCTAAAGAGGAAGGCATGAGTAACCCCGAAATTGCCGAGATTATGGAGACATCAATATCAAGTGTGGAATCATTGATTTTTAGAGCAAAGAAAAATCTCAAAGAAATTATAGCCAATAAACTGAAGTTATAAATGCAAGTAATTTTATTATTTATCGTCTAATGAATATTAACCGTCTAATCTTATGAACAAAGAATACCTGATCGATGACATCTTATCGAGTTTGGATCAACAAAAGAGGCTTAAGGCTCCTGAAAGCATAAGAGAAAAAGTGTTATCCAAAACAGTCCTTAAATCTAATTCCAATATAATTCCTTTAAGATATGTTTTGGCAGTAGCTGCCTGTTTAGCTTGCTTGGTTTATTTAAACGTTCATTTTCTAAAGCAAACGAAAAAGCAGCATTTATCTGATCAGTCTGTACGATCATTCAATCTGTTTCAAAATAATTACCTCTACTAGGCATGGAAAAAACCAAGTTATTAAGCCTACTGGTCATTGTTCTAATCCTTATTAATCTGGGTACTTTAGCTTATCTCTTTTTCCAGCAAGGAGGCATGACACATAGAGGTTTCGGGCCTGTTCATGGTGGAAAACCAGATCAAATTATTATTGAACGTCTTAATTTTGATGCACAACAAATCAGCGACTATCGACAGCTTATTGAAGAGCATCGGTCAACAATTCAGGAAATAGAACAATCGGGATTAATCTTAAGAGAACGGCTCTTTACAAGTCTAACTGATACCAAGGTCAATAAAGATTCCATAATCCAAGCTTTAAGTGAGCTTCATATTGACATTATAAGGGAACACATTAATCATTTTGAGAGCTTAAGAGGGATTTGTCATGAGGATCAAAAACAAGCATTTGAAGAATTGAGCCATGATCTTGGTCGATTATTTAGACCAGGGCCACCAAGAAGACCATAATAATTTTGACCCTGCGCAAGAATCTCGATTTTTTTACGTCAAAGAATTAAACAATAGCAATACAAATGAAAAAATTCATTCCATTTCTACTGATCATCATATTATCCTGTAGTGATGATGATTCGGAAACTATCAATTCAGGCAATAACAATAATAATCAGACAAGTTCCTATCCTGCAATAGAAGCCAAATTTACCGGTGTTATCAACTTGAATCAATTGGATAATTATGCAGCTCAAACTGTTCCCAATTACATTACTAAAGACAATACAAGTAATAATGTTATTACGGATAAAGGAGCAACTCTAGGTCGGGTACTCTTTTATGACAAGGAACTCTCTATCGACAGAAGCATCTCCTGCGGAAGTTGCCATAAACAAAGCCATGCCTTTGGAGATGATAAGCTACAAAGTGATGGTGTAAATGGTGGATTAACGGGAAGACATTCTATGCGACTGGTCAACGCCCGCTACGCCGATGAGACTAAGTTCTTTTGGGATGAACGTGCAAATACGCTTGAAGAACAAACGACTATGCCCATTCAAGATCACGCAGAGATGGGTTTTAGCGGTCAGAATGGGAATCCGGACTTGAATGATTTATTGACTAGACTTCAGGCCATTGATTATTACAAGGAGTTTTTCACTTTTGTATATGGTGATTCTTTAGTAACTGAGGCAAGAATTCAGGAAGCTTTAGCACAATTTGTCAGAAGCATACAATCTTTCGATTCAAAGTTTGATGAAGGTTTAGCACAAGCTGCAAATGTGAATGTCAATTTCACGAATTATACTACTGAGGAAAATCAAGGTAAACAATTGTTTTTATCTCCCCCTCAACAAGGTGGAGTTGGTTGTCAAGGTTGCCATAGAGCTCCTGAATTTGATATTGATCCCAATAGCGGTAACAATAATGTTATTGCAACAATTGGCAGTTCTACATTTGATCTTACCAATACAAGGGCACCAAGCTTAAGGGATGTCGTTAATGGTAATGGCACTCCTAATGGTCAATTCATGCATGATGGCAGTTTAACTACCCTTGCTGATGTTGTTGATCATTATAACCAGATCACGATAGATCCTCAGAATACAAATGTGGACAATCGATTGAGAGGCGGTGGTCCCGGGGGACCTCCTGTAGGAACTGGACAAAATCTTAATCTAACTCAAACAGAGAAAGATGCTTTAGTGGCTTTTCTCGAAACCTTAAGTGGGCAGAACCTGTATACTGATAGTAAATGGTCTGATCCATTTTAAATTTGTACTAACCAAAACCCCGACTTGGTCGGGGTTTTTTGTTTTATTGCTTAATGATTTTCTGAACGACTCTTTCACCCTCTTGATTAATGATCTCCATAAAATAGACACCACCTGATCCTTCAAGTTGATAATTTAAACTCTTCCGATTAATAAATGTTTCTTCTTGAAGTAACTGACCTTGAAGGTTGTGTAGACGCAAAACCCCTGATTGAGGAAGGCCAAATTGTACATTAAATTGATCTTTTACCGGATTGGGAAACACCTTCACATCATCCTTAAATGCATTTGTAATATGTTCAAGCCCGGTTGTTATTTGACAAGGAGTTCCTGCCCCATCTTCTAAGGTAATTGAGATCACCTGATTGTCCACTGATGGAATAGGACAATGGTCATCTTGAGCTCTAACGTAGAAATAATAGGTTTTAGGTGAAAAATTTGGACCAAGCATGCTACAAGAGGTTGGCCAATAGAAAGTCGTCATTGCAGAATCAATGCCCGTCAGCAAGAATTTACCTTGTTGAACATTAAAAGGCAGAGATGGAATAAAAACGGCACAGGAAGAGATTAGACCAGAACAATTATGAGTTGAAGCAAAGTCCGTAGAAAAATAATCTCCTAAAAACTCAACACTAATTTGTTGATTCACTGAATTACTATCGATTATTGTAATCGGGAACGAGATTGTACTACCAGCCTGAAAGGTATCGGAAAAACTGGCTACCCCTCCCGATGAAAAGGGCTCAATTATTTCAGGAGCCAAGTTTGGACTTCCCAAACTATCAGGAGCACAATCAAAGAAGTAAAAGGGCAATTCTCTAAAAATCGAGCCAATCTTTTTTCCATCCCTCCATTGATCCACTTGTACACACGTTGCATATTTCCCTAATGCTCCGAAACCATTGTATAAGGCACCATGCATTATTCCTGTCATCGAGTTTATGTCCATTGAAGAGTTTTGAACATGTGAGCCGTTTCCGGGTGTAGGACTGCTAAAGCTGTACCCTGCATTGTAGATAACGGGAGCAGTATTGGGTGGTGTACCATTTACAAGCGGTGCTAATTGATAAGATAGTGAATCCATGTTCCTATCTGAAGCAGCGCTATTATAATTGAAAGAAGATCCTCTACAAATTAATGGTGGAGCTAAATCTATAAATTGAGGAGAACTATCATAACAAAATTGAGTGTTAGCATTACTTGCATCACCATACATAACTGACCTTAAGACCATTCCCGAAGCCTGTGAAATACTTGCTGTATTATCAAGATCTGAGCGACAACAAGGTGTTTGATAATAGAAATGCCATCCTGATGAAGGAGGGACTCCTACTAAAGTGATTGGATCAGAAACATAATAAAAGCGTTGAATGACCCCGAAATCAGGATTTGAACATGACAGTTCGGCACTTTGATTGAAACAATAAGGAGAAAGCTCACCTGAATTGGTTAGCGTCCAAACTGTACTATCCGGTTTCATTACTATTGTAGTGATCACAGCATTATTTGCTGTTCTAGGCAAATTACTTCCTGCCACACGCATTAACTCCGTTTGGAACGACCATCCGGCGGCAGGACTCCCCGATGGTGAAGCACAGTTTCGGTACAGCTCCATGTAAAATCTAAACTGACCGGTAGAAGGGATACACCGCCATGTAATTTGTCCCCCGATCATATGAGTAGCATTAAGATCTGAGAAACCAAGAATAGTGATTGTAAAAAAGAATATTAATTTTTTCATGATTGAGGTTTATTAATTGACGTGCTTTAAAAATAAAGTTGCCTCTTACCTATAAGAAAGGAGAAGAAGACTGTATATTTTATTGTTTAACTATCTTTCGTAGAAAACGATGACCATTAGTCAACTCCACTTCTAAGAAATAGATTCCAGACTCCACATCGAGGTTGAGTGTATACTCTTTTCGAGCATTCAGGTTAATTAGTTTCAATAATTGCCCGGTCAGACTTCTCAGTTTAATGAAATGCATGACTTCTTCTGTTTGAATGGTTATTTCATCTTGGCTTGGGTTAGGGAAAATATACGCATGAGTTTCTTTGTTGTTTTCCTTTCTCAAACCAATAGCCAACATGGTTAAGCAATCTGAAGTATCTTTATAATTAAACGAGCGTACTATAACGGCATAATAACCAGTATCTTGCGGATGAAAAATGGTATCGGTTGCTCCGGGAATAATGGTATCTGCTCTGCAATCTATCCATTGATAATAAGCTCCATTACTACTGACCCGAATGGTTTGATTATTTGGAATAGTAGTTTGGATGTTATGTGGTAAAACTTCAAAGCAATTACTAGAATCAATACAATTACCAAAGTCACTGATCAGTGCATATCTTCCCGGTTCATTTGGTATCCATGTTGAATCTAAAGAAAGACTTGTTTGGCTCGAATCACACAACTTCCATTCATAGGATGGTGAAGGAACCGAAGCCGAAAGAAATTCATTTAAATTGTTTTTTATACTCACCTTAGGATTGCTCATCCTAACAGTATCTATGACGCTAAACGTCCTGTAGTATAAGGTATCGTATAATTTACTTGCCTTTCGCTTGCCTTGTTTGAACATGATCACCGTATCTCTGGCCTCTATTCTAAATCCGATATATCCTTGACAATCAACAGCATCAAAGTCATAAGATGTTATATCTGTTTTGCCAACCAAGCTCCAATTCATGGCATCACTAGCATCTGCGGCTGTTAACATCTTCTCATTTTTCCAGATGTAAAAGTGGGTAGGTGATTCATAAATATACGATGGATCTGTGACTGCATTACGCAGCTTTGCTCTGTTCCAATTTAATTTTACCCTAGATCGAGGATCAGAAGTTCCGATTGGTGTTGCCTCTACCTCGATAACACGGGCAGGTTCTCCCCATGCCGACTCAACATCTCCACTACAACCCGATTCTGTTTTCATTCTAAAGTACCAGTCCTTACCGGGAATCTTACTTCGAATATCATTAGAATTAATGTAGATCGGATAGTTTTGAACTTTTTGCTCTTGTACATACTTTCTCAGATCCTGATTAAATATGCCTATAAAAGCAGGACCATTACCATCATTTACGCCCGATTGCTGTACCCGATAATTGTCAAATGCAGATGCAATATCAGTTGGAGGAGCCCATTGATAAGTTATCTTGCCATCTAAGCCCACGGAAATACCTTTCATAATAGGCGCTTTAAGAGGCGTAGGTTCTTTTAATCGTACAGATATGACCGGACTTACACTTGAAGGAATGGGACAAGCATCATCATTAAGTTCTAATACAAAATTGTGAATGGAAGCTGAGTCATCTGCAAGCGCACTATTTTTCAAATGTGTACACGCAGTTCTCCAGCGAAAAACCGTACTTACCCCGGAACTTCCTATAATCTCATATCGGGGGGGCTGAACTTGTGAGTTAAAGCTCACACTACTGTTCGATAAATAAGCACAAGGAGCCAAACTAACAGACTGTCCATTAACATTCGCTCCATTGCAATTGTTCTCTGATGTAAAGTCAGTGGAAAACAAATAACCTTTAGGAACTATACGAACTGTCTGCGGCAAACCACCTTGATTAAGATCAAAATCTGTTGCATTGATGGGTAAAAAGATTTCTTCTCCTGCCTGAAATTCAACAATTTTACCCACGATACCGCTTGCATTATCTATGGTAACTTGTGGTGGATGATTGTATCCTGAACTGATCGGAGCACAGTCAAAAAAAGAAAAAGGGATTTCTGAAAAGACAGAGCCTATTTTCTTTTGATCTCGCCACTGATCTATCTGAACACAAACTGTATAATTGGCTAATGCTCCTACACCGCTATACACTGCTCCTCGTATCTGTCCTGTTAATGGGTCTATAATCATGGATTTATTCATTGAATGAAGACTTGTTCCGGGGGTCGGATGATTAAAGTCGTAGCCACTGGCATAGCTAGCAGAAACAGGATTAGGAGGGGTTGAACTTATTAAAGGTGCAAAATGGAAAGCCAATGAGTCCATATCACGATCAAATGCAGAGTGATTAAAGGTAAAATCGTAACCTCTACATAACATGCTTGCAGGTCGTTCTAAAAGTGAGGGTGAGTTATCATAACATTGTTGAGTGTTGTTTCCGGCTTTATCTGCGTACATTATAGATCTAAGTATTACTCCCGAATTACGATTAGCAATATTTGCACCTGAATAACCACAACATGGTGTCTGAAAAAAGAAATGCCAACCATCAGATGGTGGAATTCCTTTTAAGGTGATGGGGTCCGATGCATAAAAGAAACGTTGTACAGATCCTATATCGTTATTAGCACATGACAAACTTGCACTTTGATCTGAACAATATGGAGCTACCTGACCTTGATTTTGTTGCATCCACACTGTACTATCCGGTTTCATTTGAATTGAGCTAATAATTGAATTATCTATTCTTCTTGGTAAGTTATTACTTGCTATCCGCATCGTTTCAGATTGAAATGACCAGCCAGCTGCGGCACCTCCAGATGGTGTTGCACAGTTTCGGTACAACTCCATGTAAAAACGAAACTGTCCCGTTCCCGGAATGCAACGCCAGGTGATTTGTCCACCTGTCATGTGCGTAGCATTTAAGTTGAGTAAACTAAAGAGAACAAGAAGAAAGAAAAGTGTCGATTTTTTCATGATTGAGGTTTCTTAATTGACGCGCTTTAAAAATTAAGTTGCCTCTTGTCAAAAAAAAATTAGAGCAAAAACATACTTAAATTATTGAAAATCAAAATAAAAAAGAAGAGCAACTTTATTTTCCTTATTGCTTCACTACCTTTCTTAAGATGCGCGTTCCATCGGTTAGATGAAGTTCTAAGAAATAAATTCCGGACTTTAAGTTTAGATTCAAACTGTACTCTTTTGCATCCTTCACATCTACCTGATTCAGCAATTGTCCGGTTAAACTTCTCAGCTGAATTAGTTGAATACCCTCACTTGATCGAATCTTCAATTCGTTCTTGACAGGGTTGGGAAAAATATCAAGTTCAGGAGAAGAAGCACTAAGTTGATCAAGAGAAACTGTACTGCAAATTGAAGTATCCAAACCAAGTACCACCGTCAAGCTGGATGAAGCACTAAAGGAAATGGGACAATTTTCTTCGGTAACTCTAAAATTAAAAGTAAAAACCGAACACGAGTCGCCTTGTAAATGGCTTAAATCTGTTTTCCAAAAAAATTGAGTTTGTAAAGAATCGGTTGACCGGATAAGGTATCTTCTTGTGCCTGAATCCAATACGGGTGAATTATTTCGCAAAACTGCACAAAGAGGAAGTAAACAATCGTTTGAATCTACAAAATCCGTTGAAAACTGATTTCCATCGGCTTCCATGAAAATATGATTGTTTGTATTTGCACTAAAGGCCTTTACCGTGTATCTGATATCTTGTCCGGCCACTACTTTTATGGTATCGTGGCCCAATGAATCATCGGTCAGGAATATTTTAGGTTCAGCGACTGGATGAGGTGTAATTGAACTGTCACAATTTAAAATGGTAATTGGAGTTTGTTTGGTCACTGAAGCAATTTTCTTCCCATTTCTCCATGAAATTGATTTTATTGCCAAAAGAAACCGCTCTGGGAATGCATTGGAGTCTAAATTTATCCTAAAACTTACATCACCGGTTTTGGCATTAAGATGTGATCCCTTATTCTTAATATGACTATTTCGATCAGGAGTAGGCTGATCAAAACTGTAACCGGAAGCATAAATAACAGGCACATGAGAAAAGGCATATGTCCTTACCGTATCCCATTGATAAGTTATAGAATCTGCATCAGGATCCAATGCAGTATTCATCAGGTTTCCTTCAAAGGAACTACAGAATATGGGTTGAGGGCCTGCAGCAAATTCTGGTGATGAATCAAAACAGGGGTTAACATTCTGCCCCACTGCATTAGGATACATTATAGCTCTAAGCACTAGGTAGTTACCATTATTTTGAAGGATGTTCTTAAATTCACCTATACAACAAAAAGGATTCCAGTAAAAAATCCACCCTCCATCCGGAGGAACTCCATTTAACTCAATGGGATCTGATTTGAAATAGTATGACTTTTGAGTTCCCGTAATCCGTCTTACACAGAGTGAATTTGAGCCTGTATCACAATTAACATTTAGCGAAAGGCGCACAGAATCTATATGCATATCAATCTCCCTAATCACTCGGTTAGCTGAATCTCTGGGCAATTGAGCAAATTGATTGGTTTTGATTTGAATGGTTTCAACTCCCCAACCACTAATCACAAAATTACAGCGATTGTATAATTCGGCATAGAAAACAAATTTACCATTTGCTTGGCATCGCCAAGATATATTGCCACCGCTTATATGTGTAGCAAAGAGTTTTACAGACGAAAAAATGATTAAACCGAAGACAATAATTGATCTCATTTAACTTTCTTTTTCACCTGCTCCCAAACTTCAAATAGTTTTTCTTGAGTCGGTCGGTCCTTAGGTATTTCTCTTAATGGTTCTACTTGTTTAGAATACTGCCTCATTTCTTCTGGCAACAATTGATACAACTCGGTGCCTTTTGTTTTCCAATCCAACATTTCATCACTCACAGTCTTGATTCTTTTTGCCGGATTGCCAGCAATCAAACTACGTGGCTCAAATTGTTCACCTGCTTTTACAAAACTTAAGGCGCCGACTATGCTTTCATCGCCAATCACAGCTTCATCCATGATCACGGCATTCATGCCAATCAAGGTATTTTTACCAATGTGTGCTCCATGCACGATGGCACCGTGACCAATGTGTGCTCCTTCTTGTAACCTAATGGTAATGCCCGGAAACATATGGATGGTGCAATTTTCTTGCACATTGCAACCGTCTTCAATCACTATGCCTCCCCAATCGCCGCGTATGGCTGCTCCAGGACCCACGTAAACATCTTTACCTATAATCACATTACCTGTAACTGCAGCCTGAGGATGCACATAAGCAGAGGGATGGATTACGGGGATGAAACCTTTGAAACTATAAACCATTTTAATTACAAATTACAAATCTGGAAATTACGAATCTATTATTGGCATTTTATAACTTACTTATCTACTACCCTTTGACTTTATAGTTCTTTGTATCGAACCAATAATTCTCAAAAGTTCTTCTACTTTTTCTAAAAGTTTCTCTTTTGTTTCTTTATCAATCAAGTCAACATCTCCCATTAATCGGAGCCAATAATGTGTTTCTCTTGCTTCTTTATAAGATATTGAAATTTTATGTAAAAAATCCTTTTCACTTTGCCCTCCAATGGCTTCTTCTACGTTAGCACCTATAGATGTTGCTGAGCGCATAAATTGCTTACTTATTAGAAATTCTTTCTTTTCATCTTGGATTCTAAAGCATAACTTAACCGCCAATACAGAGAAGCCATAACTTTTTTCTCGTAAAGGGTTTTTGCTTTTCATATTTATAGATTTGATTGATTAAGTTTTAAAAAGCTTCTACTTTCTATAATTCGTAATTCCCAGATTCGTAATTAAGTGCTAAGCGTATTTCGCAAGCACGTTTTTCGTGTATTCACTCAAAACCAATCTTCCGCTCATCTCAGCTCTCTTCGCCAATAGATCGTCCCAATGTTCTGTGCCTTCCCAAAACACGCCTTTCAATAAACTTTGTGCCTCTGGGTTCTTAGACAATAGATAATCAACCAAATCCTGAACTCCTTGATCTAAGGCTTGAACATCCTCAAAAACATCAGTGTACAAGCCTTTTTCTTTCGCCCAATCCGCTGAATAAAAGTGATCTGCATTGATGGTCATCTGGCTCATGGCAGAGACGCCAACTTTACGCTCTACAGCTGGCCCAACAACAAACGGCCCAATGCCTACGTTCAATTCAGATAGTTTTACAGCTGCAAACTTAGTAGCTAGACAGTAGTCTACCGCCGAAGCCACTCCTACTCCACCACCAACTGCTTTTCCTTGTACTCGACCAATGATGAGTTTTGGACATTTTCGGCAGGCATTAATCACATTGGCAAAACCGGAAAAGAACTTTTTTCCCGTTTCTATATCATTAATACTGATGAGTTCAGTGAAACTGGCACCCGAACAAAAGGTTCTATCTCCTCCGCTTTTTAGCACAATCAATCTCACTTTGTCATCCTTTCCAGCATCTGTTATCGTTTGAGCCAATTTGGCCAGTATGTCCGATGGTAAGGAATTGTGCTTAGGATGAAAAAACTCTATGGTGGCTAAGCCGTTTTCTTGCTTATCAATGGTAACGTAGGCTTCTGTCATATGTATTGATTTTAAATGCATCTAATCCGAATTCAAAAAGGGTTTCGATACAATTTCTGAGTACAGAAATCACTCAACCCCTTTTTTGAATGTACTCAATGCTCTTATCTATGAATTAAGTTAAATTGTTCAAAATGATGATTCAAGTGTTTGCGTTGAAGTAAATCCCATAAGTCTTTATTCAGCATGCCAAAGGAAACGTGAGGTGTTTCTGCTTTCGGATTTTCTTTGAAAAACAACTGGTACTCATCCCAAGCCTTAAATAGGGCCTCTTTTGCTTCATCTAAACTACTATGTTTAAGCTCTTCCAACTCACTTTCTTTCATCATGGGATGCTTAAAATCTCTAGGTAGAGGTTTATAATTGAACAAGGTATCTTGGTATTTTTCAATATGTTCTTCCGGTGTTTTCACATAAGATTCTATTTCGCCCGTGGCAATCTTTAAGGTAAACTCGATGTGTTCTACCATGTGTTGTGGAGTCAACATTCCCCATTTGGGTTTAGCATCAGGCGTTAATTTAGCCAAGTGCTCAACAATACTCTCTCTAGTTATTTCTACAAATGGACTCTTCTTTGCCACCATGGTCAAAACTGTGGCAATCGCCACTTTTTCATCGTCCTGATCAAAGACCTCAACAAACCATTTCACTACTCCTGAAGGAAACTGTTTACCTCGAACGTCTTTATCCCTTTTTTCTTGACAGGTTAGACGCACGTAAATGGTATCATTATGATATATAGGTCGCATGAAACGACAGGTATCCAAGCCATAATTCGCTGCCACTGGTCCCTTATTGGGATAAACAAATAAGCCTGCTGCCGCAGAGAGTATGAAATACCCATGAGCTGCTCTTTTTTCAAAAATGGTATGGCTCAATGAGGTAATGTCCGAATGGGCATAGAAATGATCCCATGATAAATTGGCAAAATTGGCAATCTCCGAATCTGTAATGGTTCTTCTATGTGTTTTCAATGACATACCTGGTTGTATATCTTCAAAATGGTACTTAAACGGATGTTGTTCTGCCTCCTTATATTTTGCACCCGCTTGAAAAATGCCGGTGATTTCTGAAATCGTGGTTGGAGAGCCTTGAATCGCACAACGTTGGAGATAATGTTTTACACCTCTCATGCCACCCATTTCTTCTCCGCCACCGGCTCTCCCAGGTCCACCATGTACCAATGTCGGTAAAGGTGAGCCATGTCCGGTACTTGCGGTGGCTGACTCTCTGTTGAGCACCAATATTCTACCATGATGTGAAGCTGCGCCAACAGTAAATTCTGCGGCAATTGCATCATCGAATGTAGATATGGAACAACACAAAGACCCTTTGCCCATGTGCGATAACTCTATCGCTTCTTCAGTCGTTTTGTAAGGCATAATGGTACTCACAGGACCAAAGGCTTCCACATTGTGAACGGCCGTATTTTTATAAGGATCTTTTTCCAATAAGAGAATGGGACTTAGGAACGCCCCTCTTTCAGAATCTGCACCTTGTACTTCTACTTTTTCCAAATCTCCATAAACCAACTCCGCTGTTTTTCGCAACTCAGCCACGCGTTCTTTGACTTCTTGAACCTGATCTTTGCTGACTAAGGCACCCATACGCGTCTCTTTCAAGGCCGGATCTCCGATTACCGTGCGACTTAACTCTTTACCCAAAGCAATTTGCACATCTTCCACATACTTTTCAGGCACCATAATGCGGCGAATGGCTGTACATTTCTGACCGCATTTGACCGTCATTTCCTTTTTCACTTCTTTAATGAAGAGCTTAAATTCTGGAGTACCAGGAGCAGCATCAAGCGCCAAGACGGAACAGTTTAAAGAATCTGCTTCCATGTTAAAAGGTACTGCCTCTTCAACTAAACGCGGATTGGATTTTAGCAAACGTCCTGTATCAGCTGAACCCGTAAAGGTGACTACATCCTGAGATTCTACAGTATCTAAGATACTTCTTGCCGATCCGCAAATCAATTGTAAAGCTCCCTCAGGAAGAATGCCCGAACTGATGATCTCTCTTACGACAGCTTCAGTCAGGAACGAGGTATTGGTGGCAGGTTTTACTACAGCAGGCACTCCTGCCATCCAGTTGACCGCACATTTTTCCAGCATGCCCCAAACCGGAAAATTAAAAGCATTAATATGAATCGCTACTCCTCTTTTGGGTACCATAATGTGATGCCCCATGAACTGTCCACCTCTTGATAAATCAATACCTTCCCCATCTACATGAAAGGGCTTATTGGGAAATTCCTTTCTCAGGGATGCATTGGCAAACAAGTTCCCGAAACCACCTTCTATATCTATCCACGAGTCTAGTTTTGTCGCTCCGGTTTTATAAGAAATTTCATAAAATTTCGCTTTCTGTTTGTTTAAATGCATGGCCAATTTCTTAAGCATCATGCCCCGCTCCTGAAAAGTCATTTTTCTCAATGCCGGGTTTCCTACTTTACGACCATATTCTAAAATATCAGCAAAGTCTAGTCCTTTGGTAGTAGCTGTAGCAACTACTTCACCATTAACTGCATTGTATAATGGAATGCCATCACCGTCTCCGGTCACCCATTTGCCTTGTATATAGTTTTCTAGTTTCATCATTCTTATTGTACATTGAGTGATTTTCAAAGGACACTTCGATACGTTCTTTCAGAACACTCAGCGTCCTTTGAAAATTGTATCGAAATGTACTGCATCTTTTATTTAATTACCAAATCAATAATTCGCAACTTATACTCGCTCTATTATCGTTGCATAGCCTTGCCCTACACCCACACACATGGTAGCTAAAGCATACTTTTTGTTTTGTTTCTGAAGCTCTAAAGCAGCAGTGTGTACAATTCGTGTTCCGGTTACTCCTAGGGGGTGTCCAATGGCAATTGCACCACCATTAGGATTTATCCTCGGATCATTATCTGCCAATCCCAATTCTCTGGTACAGGCTAAAGCTTGGGCTGCAAAAGCCTCGTTGAACTCCATGATGTCCATATCATCCAAACTTAAACCTGCTCGTTCTAAAGCCTTTTTCGTCGCCCCAACCGGACCAATGCCCATAATTCTAGGTTCTACTCCAACAACCGCTGAACTCACAATTCTTGCCAATGGCTTCAATCCATATTTTTTGACTGCCTCACCGGATGCAACAATAGTTGCTGCAGCTCCATCATTTAAACCAGAAGCATTACCGGCAGTCACCGAACCTTCTTTTCGAAAAGCAGGTCTTAAAGTGGATAGCTTTTCAAGCGTTGTACCGGGTCTAATGAATTCATCTTTATCAAAGACAATCGGGTCTTTTTTTCTTTGAGGAATTTCAACCGGCACGATTTCTTCTGCCAACCTTCCCGACTCTTGTGCTGCTGAAGCCTTTTGCTGTGACCAAGCAGAAAATTTATCCTGATCTTCACGACTGATGCCAAACTTATCTACCAGATTTTCTGCTGTTTCGCCCATTGCATCCGTACCGAAAAGATCTTTCATTTTTTTATTGACAAATCTCCATCCAAAACTCGAATCATGCATTTGTGCATCCCTGCCAAACGGTGTTGATGTTTTGGAAATGACCCATGGTCCTCTGGTCATGTGTTCTACTCCTCCCGAAATAAAAACATCACCTTCATTTGCCTTGATCGCTCTATAAGCATGAATAATCGCAGACATACCTGAAGAACATAAACGGTTGATTGTTTCTCCGGGAACTGTAAATGGCAATCCAGCTAATAGTAGTGCCATACGCGCCACATTTCGGTTGTCTTCTCCAGCCTGATTGGCACAGCCCATAATCACATCATCAAATGCTTCCTTTGGAATATTTGGATTCCGCTTTACAATTTCTTCAATGACAATTGCTGCTAGGTCATCAGTCCTTACAGAAGATAAAGTACCTGTAAATCTGCCAATTGGCGTTCTTATCCCATCTATAATATATGCTTCTTTCATCTTCAAATTTTAGAAGCTTAAAGGTAGTTATTTAATGAGTGATCTAAAATCCTAGGAGTGGTAAATGCTTTACCTTCTTATAAGTCAATCCTTTTTGAATGCACCGTTGTATTTGAGCCTTTGGCAAAGGTTCATTCAGATGAAAGACAATGGCTCTGTTTCCTTCAAAATGCAGATGATCTTTAAATACTGTTTTAAAGGTTTGAACCAAAGAGGTAGAACAACTAAAATACAGTGCATACTGTTCGGGATCCCTGGCTTTCCAATCCATTCGCACCGTGCTTCCAATTTTTGTAATGTAACTCGGTTCTCCCCATTTTAAGCATTCTTCAACTTTGCCTACTTCTTCAATGGAATTGGCAACCTCAAATACAAGGTTTCGTAATTCCAACAAGCGTTCACGAACCTCAACCGGATAATTATTGAATACGGCTTCTACTTTTGGATCTGAAAAACTCAACATATCTAATCGATCTGGTGCTCTTTAGACGTCCGGTATACCGTTCCTCTAAAAAAGAAAAGAACCTCATCTCCCCGATAGATATTGACATCAACATCTGCTTTCTTATTTCCCAAGGCAATTACTTTAGCCTTAGCCAACAAAACATCGCCCTCTTTTGCCGGTTTGGCATAGTTCATACTTCCTTGGATTAGAGGAGATATTTGACCATAACTGTTAATGGCAAAGGCCAATGCAGAATCTGCAAGTGTATAAGCCATTCCTCCATGAATGGTTCCAAAACCATTCAACATCTCCTTTCTAACTTCCATCTCCAAATGACATTCTCCTTCTTCGATCAATAAAGGTTTAATGCCTAACCATTGTGAACAATAGTCGGTTTCCATCATGGATTCGTATACTTTTTGAGCTTTATTTTTCATTGCTTTAATTAAAGAATTGCTGATCTAACTTAGCCAGCTTCCGTAAAATCGGACTGCATCGATATCTATCCTCATGGTATGTATCGTAGAGCGAATCTAAAGCATCTACACAATATTGAATGCCAATTTCATTGGCCCACTTTAAAAGACCTTTTGGATAATTAACGCCATTGGTCATGGCCAAATCAATATCTTCTGCACTAGCAATATTCATGTGCAAGGTGTCAGCTGCTTCATTAATCAACATGACTAAAACTCTGTTTAGAATTTGTTGACCCAGCTCTTTATCCTGATTAGGCTCAGGAAGCTCCGTATTTTCTGCATAATTATAATATCCTCGTCCACTTTTGCGACCTAAATAACCTGCCTCGGATAGCCTTTTTTGTGTAAATGCAGGCTTGTATCTCGGGTCATAATAAAAGGCTTTAAAGACAGTTTCTGTCACCGTATAATTGACATCGTTTCCAATAAAATCCATTAACTCAAAAGGTCCCATTCTAAAACCACCTAGTTCTTTCATGGCCCAATCAATAGTGACACAATCGGTTATGCCTTCCTCATAGATGCGTAAAGCCTCTCCGTAAAATGGTCTTGCCACCTTATTAACGATAAATCCCGGAGTATCTTTTACTGTCACCGTTATTTTCTTCCAGCGATCGATTTCTGCTTTAGTTGTTTTAAGCACTGCATCAGAGGTTTGGATGGCAGGAATGATCTCTACCAATTTCATTAAAGGAGCAGGATTGAAAAAATGCACTCCAATAAAGCGTTCGGCTTTTTCCAATGAAGCTGCCAACGAAGCTATAGATAAAGAAGACGTGTTTGAAGCGATTATACAGTTCTCATTGACAATAGCTTCCAAATCTTTAAACACTTTTCTTTTGATGTCAAGATTCTCTACAATGGCCTCTATCACTAAGTCCGACTCCTTAAGATCTGTCAAACCTGTGCTGTATGTTATTCTCTTTTTTATCGCATCAGCATCAGAAGGTGTGATTCGACCTTTTTCTACCAATCGCTTCATTATCTTCTCTAAAGAAGCCTCAGCTTTATCCAAAACATCTCGGTTCAGGTCAAACAACACCACCTTGCAATGAGCAGTTGAAGCTACCTGAGCTATTCCACTTCCCATCGTTCCACTTCCAATTATTCCAACATTCATAGATTTTATTTTGCCTACTAAAATAGTATGAAATGCAGGAATACTAAAAGATTAGTATCATGAAAATAATTAAATTTTACACAAAAACTAACTATTTAGTTTTATAACTAAATTTTTAGTTATATTTGTTCCCATGAAAGAACTTACAAAAGCAGAAGAAGAAATTATGCAGGTACTTTGGCAACTGGAGAAGGCCTTTGTCAAAGAGATACTTCATGAACTTGGTGAACCAAAGCCCGCATACAATACAGTTTCTACCATCATTAGAATACTTGAAAAAAAAGGATTCGTCAGCTATCAAGCATTTGGAAAGACACATCAATACTTTCCAAACATTAGCAAAGAAGCGTATAAAACTCAACTTTCCAAGAACCTTGTGTCCAATTATTTTGGAGGTTCGATTGAAAACCTAGTTTCTTTTTTTGCCAAGAAGGAGGAAATCAGTCTTTCTCAGCTCGATGAAATCATTAAGGAGTTAAAAACAAGAGAAGATGAATAATTGGACGCTTTATTTCTTGGAAATCAACCTTTATTTATGTTTGGTTGGGTTAAGCTATGAGTTTTTATTCAAAACTTCACAGAATTTTAAGTTCGGAAGACCATTTCTAACTATCGGATGTGTTTTCTCTCTTTCCATTCCTCTAATCGACTGGTCTTTTTTTAATGGTATCGGTCAATCTCTAAACAATGAGATATACTGGCTTGAACCGATTCTTATTCAGGGGAAACAACTTATAAGCACCCATTCTCAGGATATCTTTATCTGGATAATTGGTTTGGGTGCATTAATTAGCTTGCTTTCTTCGTGCACAGATGTTGCAAGACTGAAAGTATTAAGTCGTAATGCAGAAAAGAAGGGATCTTACTATCTACTTAAGAATAGTTATTCTGCATTTAGTTTTTTCAAACAAATTTATATCGGTGATCAAATACCTAATGAGAAAAGAGCAATCATTCTTCAACACGAAAAAGTCCATATTGAACAATGGCATTCATTAGATCGGATCCTAATGCAACTTTTAAGAGGCATGTTCTGGTATAATCCTATTTTTTATTTGATTCAATCGAATCTTGAAGAACTTCATGAATTTGAAGCAGATCAGCAGAGCACAACGGAGCAAACAAACTACATCGATTTACTGCTCCAGCAAGAATTTAAAAACTTTCACTTTTCTATAATTAATCCTTTCAATTCTAAACATTTAAAAAACAGAATCATGAGAATCAAAAAAAACAAAAACGGAAAGCAAATTAAAAAGTCCTCACTAGTTACTTTTTTATTATTACTGAGTAGCTCCATTATTATTGGTCAAAGTCTTTTACGAAATAACCTATCTGACTTAGCTTTAAATGGCAAGAGTGAGTCCATTGCAATTGGAGATCTTAAAGAAGCGCAATTTCCCGGAGGCATGGATGCACTTATAAAATATATGATCGAACACATCAAATACCCAAAACAAGAAGAAAAAAATGGAACTGAAGGAACCGTTTTCATTGAATTTAAAATTGATGAAACCGGGAAATGCTCTGACTTTAAGGTTAAAAAGGGCATAAATACAGTTCTTGACCAAGCAGCTTTGGACGGCATGAAACAAATGCCGGAGTGGATACCTGCTACTAAAGATGGTAAGAAGGTCAGCTCGCTAATGGTTTTACCTGTGAAATTTGCATTGTCCAAAGAAAAGAGATAATTGTAAATTAGCTGAAAATAAAAGCTACAAACAATGAAAATAAAGAGTTTCGCAATTGCACTAATTATCTTGATTGGTTTTGGGTTTGATCTCCCGGAAAGGACAAATCATCCCATGCCTGAAAAGCACTTTAAAGTAGGTGAAGATAAGAGAGCTTCATTTCCGGGAGGTAAAGAAGCCTTAGCCGAATGGCTTAAAGAAAATATGGATTACCCGGAAGACCTTAAGCGTTTTGGTACTGTTGTGGTTGATTTTATCGTAAAAAAGAATGGAAAATGTACAGACTTTAAGGTGCATAAAGGCGTCAATGAAGACTTAGACATTTTAGCTGTTGAAATATTAAGAGGCATGCCAAAGTGGGAGCCGGCCATGAAAGATGGAAAAGCGGTTGACTCTAAAGTTCAACTGCCAGTAAAGTTTGTTCCTAAAAGTGAAAAGGGTAACCTTGGTGGTTAATTGCCCCTAATCACTTTCCCAGAAATTTAGGTTGACGTTTTTCGAGAAAAGCTGAAACACCTTCTTTATAGTCGTGTGTTTCGCTTGCCTCGATTTGCAATCTTGACTCTTCTTGAAGTTGCTTGTCTAGATCATTATATAAAGCAGCGTTAAATGCCGCTTTTGTCAAAGCCAAGCCTTTTGTTGGCATGTTCGAGAGACGTATTGCCAAAGTATTAACTTCACTCTCAAATTCTTCTGCTTGAAATACTTTGTAAATCATACCCATGCTTTCAGCTTCTTGAGCAGATATCTTGTCCCCAAGCATGGCAATTGCAGAAGCTTTTTGAAAACCAATCAATCGGGGCAAGAAATAAGTCCCTCCACTATCAGGAATTAAACCTATAGCACTAAAAGCTTGAATGAATTTAGCATGTTCGTGGGCAACTACAATATCACAGGCCAAAGCAATATTAGCTCCTGCACCTGCGGCAACTCCATTAACAGCTGCTACAATCGGTTTAGGTGTTGAGCGTATTTTTCGGATAATAGGTCCATAGTGTTCATCCAATATTTTTTCAAATCCAGGATTTAAATCAGGACTGGTCACTTCAACTAAATCTTGACCGGCACAAAAAGCTTTACCCTCTCCAGTCACTACGACTGCTCTAATCTCATCATTCAATTGGCATTCATCTAAAGCTGCTTGAAAAGTCAAAGCCATCTCACGATTGAAACTATTGAATGCTTTTGGACGATTAAGCGTAATGTAAGCAATGTGCTTATCTATTTTAATCTGTATTGTATCTGACATTATTTTAGACATTTAAAATAATCAAAAGGTTCATGACAATCTTGACATTGGAAGAGTGCTTTACAAGCTGTTGAACCAAATCGGCTGACCATTTTTGTATTGGTCGAACCACAATTGGTGCATTTAATCATGTTTGCCTTACCAAGTAAAGCCTCTTTATCCAAATTTGCCTCTACCGGAGGTGCTATACCATAATCTTCCAAGGCTTTTCTACCCTTTTCGGTGATCCAGTCAGTAGTCCATGCCGGCGACAATACTAAATTAACCTCAGCGGTTAATCCTTTTTCTTTGAAGGCGGATTTAATGTCATCAGCAATAGTATCCATAGCCGGACATCCTGAATAGGTCGGTGTAATGGTAACTTTATAATTTGAATCGGATAACTTCTCCACACCTCTAACAACCCCCATATCCACAATTGTCAGAACTGGTATTTCCGGATCAGAAACTGATGTTAAAATTGAATGTATTTGCGGTTCGACTTTTAATTGAACTACCATTTCATATTAGGGTATGCCCGTTGCATGTATTGGAAATCAGAAAGTATATACCCCATGTACTCTGAATGCACACCATTCTTACCTCCGTATTGAAAAACAGTGTTATCTGGTAACTGGAGAGTGGACTCTTCAATTACTGCCTTTACGCGCTTCAAATACTCTTCTTTAAGATCATTCAGATGAGGCCCGACTCCATTTTTTCTGGCCCATTCTTCAGCTTCGTTTTCTTTGAATAATTCCATAGCATAGCGCCATAATTCATTCACGGCATGCTGCATTTTATCATGACTGACTTCAGTTCCGTCTCCCAATCGCTTTACCCATGCTGAAGAAAGGTCATAATGATACTCCACTTCCTTTATTGACTTCTCTGCTATGGCTTTAATTTGCTCATCATTGCTTTTCGTCAACTCGGTCAACAATAATTGATGGTAGGCATCAAAGAAAAATTGCCTTGCAATAATAAATGCAAAATCTTCATTGGGTTGCTCCACCAATAATGCATTTTTGTATTCATGCTCATAGCGCAACATGGCGACATCATCTTCCGTTTTATCGTCTAATAATTGAGCTGCATATTGAAAGTAATTTCTAACCTGGCCAAACAAATCCAATGAAATATTAGTCAAAGCGATGTCTGTCTCTAATTCAGGACCGTGCCCACAATACTCACCAAGACGTTGCCCTAAAATCATTGGGTTATCACCCAAACACAATAAATAATCGTACAACTTATTCTGACTCATGGATTACATGTGCTTTAATTCATCGGGTAATTCATAAAAGGTAGGATGCCTGTATACTTTACTTGCCGCAGGCTCAAACATCTCTCCGTTCTTTTCAGGATTTGATGCTGTGATGTTTTTTGATTCCACAACCCAAATGCTTACTCCCTCTTGTCTTCGGGTATATACATCTCTGGCATTTTGAATGGCCATCTCGGCATCTGCTGCATGCAAACTGCCTGCATGTCTGTGCTCTAAGCCATTTTTACTTCTAATAAATATTTCCCAAATGGGCCAATCTTTGTTCATAGCTGTTCGTTTATCCTGCTTTACTTATTCTCCGTTCTACTTGTTTATTGGCATAGGCCACTGCGGCATCTCGCACCCAAGTGCCCTCATCCCAAGCTTCATTTCTCGTTTTCAATCTTTTTTTATTGCATAACCCCTCACCTTTCACAACATTCCAGAATTCATCCCAATCTACTTCTCCGAAATCATATTTCCCTTTCTCTTCATTCCACTTTAAATCCTTATCGGGCACTGTCAATCCGAGTATTTCTGCCTGTGGCACAGTTTGGTCAACAAATTGCTGACGCAATTCATCGTTGGTTTTTCGCTTTATCTTCCATTTCATGGATTGTTCGGTATGCGGAGAATCTTCATCTTTAGGGCCAAACATCATTAAAGAAGGCCACCACCATCTGTTTAAAGCATCTTGTGCCATTGCTTTCTGAGCTTCAGTACCATTACAAAGCGTAAGAAGAATTTCATACCCTTGTCTTTGATGAAAGCTTTCTTCTTTACATATTCTGACCATCGCTCTTGCATAAGGCCCGTATGAGGTTTTCGTTAACATGACCTGATTCATGATTGCGGCACCATCAACTAACCAACCAATTGCTCCTATGTCTGCCCATGTAATCGCCGGATAATTAAAAATACTACTGTACTTCGCTTGACCTGAATTGAGTTGATCAATCAGTTCATTTCTAGATATGCCTAAGGTTTCAGCAGCAGAATAGAGATAAAGTCCATGACCTCCCTCATCTTGAACTTTTGCCAAAAGCGCTACTTTTCTTCTTAGTGAAGGGGCTCTTGTTATCCAATTGCCCTCAGGTAGCATACCTACGACCTCAGAGTGGGCATGTTGAGAAATCTGACGAATGTGCGTTTTTCTATACTTTTCAGGCATCCAATCCTTCGCCTCAATGTTTTCTCCTCGATCTATTCTCGCCTGAAATTCGGCCTCTAGGTCTCTGGTTTTATTTTCCATAACATTTAACTATCAAAGTCTACAATAATTTTTTCTGATTTTGGAATGGATTGGCAAGTTAATATATAACCATCATCCACCTCTTCTTGTTCTAAAGCATAATTCACCTCCATTTCAACATCTCCTTCCAAAACCTTCGCTTTACAAGTACAACAAACACCACCTTTACATGCAAATGGTAAATCAGCATTATTTCTAAGTGCAGCATCCAAGATATTTTCTGAGCTGCTCATCTCAAAATTGGTTTTAACTCCATTAATTATAATGGAAACATCACTGTGACCCTCATTTCTGATAATTTTCTTCTTCTTTTTGTCTGAAGTTGGCGTATTAAACAATTCAAAATGTATCTTCTTAGGGTCAATACCTAGATTAGTCAGATAATCTCTAACCATAAAAATCATTTCGGTAGGTCCGCAGATAAAGAACTCATCCACACTTTTATAGTCAACTAAAAGCTGACCTATGGATTCCAGTTTTTCTTCCGATAATCTGCCATTGAAAAGAGGAGCATCTCTTTCTTCCTGAGTCAAAAAGTGGTAAAGCTCAAATCGATCTAAAAATTGATTCTTCAAACCTTCAACCTCATCTTTAAGAATGATTGATTGAATTGTTCTGTTAAAATAGAATAACTTAAACTGAGATTTTGATTCTCGATTCAAGTGAGTTTTGATAATGGAATGCATTGGCGTAATTCCACTACCTGCAGCAAATGCAACATAGTTTTTCTCGGTATCAGGATCAACTTTACAATAGAATTTTCCATTGGGTGGCATAATTTCTAATGTATCTCCTTCTTTAAGCACTTCGTTTGCAAATGTTGAAAAGCGCCCATCTTCTATTTTCTTTACAGCCACTTTCCATTCCTTGTCTAAAGGAGATGAGCACAATGAATAAGATCGTCTAAGTTCTTCTCCATTAACATTAGCCTTAAGCGTGAGATACTGTCCTTGAATATACTGGAAAGTTTCCTTCAGATTCTCCGGTATTTCAAAAGCAACAACAGAACACTCGTCTGTTGTTTTTCGAATTGATTTTACTTTAATGGGATAAAATGCTTGCGCCATGAATTTTAATTAGCTTAACAAATTTACAAAGCTTATGAGTTTAGAAAAAATGATAATTATCAGGCGTACAAGTCTCAAATGAGTGATTCTCCATTTAGGTCTGTAGTTAGATAATCAGTCATTACATCAAAATAAGGCAGAAGTTTTAATAAACCTTCTGCAGCTTTTTTTACAAAATCTTCTGATAAGACTTCTTCATCAGAAAAGCGATGCATAACATAAAAGTTCTTGTATTTCAAAAGGTCAATATTGGGGCTTTCCTTATCAAAACCTCGAGGAGCTGACCTTAATTGCTCACCTTGAAGTTCTCCAAAATAGGATTGAAATTTTTTATCATTCAAAACTGTTCTCAATGGTTCTGCATCCGATTCTATTTGATTACGTATGTGTAAAAGGTCTTCTTTGTTCGGAGCATAGAAACCACCACCTATCATTGAGTTACCAGGTTCTATGTTAAAGTAGTAACCTCCTCTTCTATCTTCACCTGCTCTTCTAAATGATCCTGAGCGATTTGTTTTATAAGGCTCCTTATTTTTTGAAAATCGAACATCTCTGTATATCCTAAACAAGCTCTTTTTGCCACTAGGTGTTTCAATGACATCTTTAGAATTCATCAATCTAAGCAACTCATCTGCAAAAGAGATCATTTCCTTATTTGAGACTTCGTAAAGCGACTTGTTCTCTTGAAACCATTCGCGATTATTATTCTTTTTTAAGTCCTTTAAAAAAGACAAAGTTTTTTCCATAATCATAAATTTCAAATTCAACTGTTAAAGTAAATCATAATTATCCAATAAAGGCGAAGCTGTAATGCTGTTTTAATTCTCAATTGAACGATCTACAAGATACGGTTCTCATCTTATGAAAGAGGCGTTGGCCTTATTATAATTGCATGTATATCTTTTGTAGTGGTGATTTTTTTTGAACTTCAAAACCCTTTCCTTTTATTCGCAATACTCTTTTTATCTAAACTTATGCTGAATGAAAAAATCTAAATGGGAAAGCATTCATCTTGAATTTGACGGAAAACTATTACATATAATCCCTACAGAAGATTTAAACTACAAACAAGAAGACTTATTCGATTTTCATGAATTTGTCGTTGACTTTGTCGAAAACAAAGAACATCTTGTTTTATCTGATTACAGAAATCATTTTCTTCAATTGTCTCGTGAAACAATGTTACATGCGGCCAAAAGCAAAGAAATTAATCGCTTAAAAATTGGAGAGGCTGTGCTTATTAATTCGTTGCCCAATTTGATGGTTGCGCGGTTTTTTATACGCACAATGAAACCCTTAAAGCCAGTTCAAGTTTTTAGGAAGAAACACAATGCTCTCCATTGGTTAGATAGAATTCATTCCAAAGCTTTTCAAAATCTAACTTTTCCATAATTACTTTTATCGACTCATCAGGTAAAATGAAATGGTCAAAGAATTTATATCTAAGATTGAAATGTTAGACTCTAACTTATGGGGAAATCATATTAAAGTCCCGCAAGAGATTGCCAATTTCTATAAAGAGAATAAAATAAAAAGATTAATCTGTTGGCTACAGGAAGAAATAAAAATGCACTGTGCCATAATGTATAACCAAGAAGGGCCTTTTATACTCATTAATAAATCAATCTATAAACAATTAAAGAAGATTGGTAATGATATTGTTAAAGTTAGATTAGAAGAAGATTTATCAAAGTATGGCATGGATATGCCAATTGAATTTGAGCAATGTCTTATTGAAGATCAAAAGGCTTATGAGCATTTTGAGAATTTAACCCCCGGCAAACAGCGCAACTTAATTCATCTAGTGGCCTCAGTTAAAAGCTCTGACATTAAGATCAGACGCGCTTTAGCTATACTTGAGCATTTAAAGAGAGAGCAAGGCAAAATTGACTTTAAAGGCTTGAATCATTTGATTAAGGAGTATAATCAAAACTTTAAATTGTAAAACAGAGAAGCTATTGTCGCAGAGTGCAATTTCTCATCTTTAAGAAATTGTGGCAAAAAGGTCATCTATACTCAATAATGTTACCACCTGTTATTCATGCATTAGCATATGTAATTATGACGTTTTTCGAAAAATACATGTATATACATATATTAAAAATAAAGGCTATATTTGCAAAAAAAATAATGCTATGATGAAAAAATTGAATTTATTAACATTAATCGCTTTCGGTAGTTTGATTCTAATTGCCTGTGGAGGAGAAAAGAAAGATCAAACAATGAACGAAAACTCAAATTCCGAAGAAGCTAAAGAAGAGATGGCTCACAGCATGGCTCTAAACTTAGAAGAGAGCAATGTCATGTGGAAAGGAAGTGTGCTTGGCATGCATTCACATCACGGTAATATAAATTTCACTGAGGGTGAAATTGAAATGAAAGGTAATGAAATAACAGGTGGTCACTTTACAATTGACATGACAAGCATTACACCAACTGATAGTGGATATACTGAAGAAAAAACTCCTGAAATGCTTGTTGGACATTTATCTTCCGGAGATTTCTTTTTAGTTGATTCTTTTCCAACAGCTAGTTTTGTCATTAAGACATATGATGCTGCTTCCAATTCAATTGTTGGAGACTTAACCGTTAGGGGTATTACTAATGAAGAAACTGTTGAAAATGTAATGCTTGATCACAATTCAGGTACTGCTTCCGGGGAGCTTACTTTTGATCGGCAGGAGTATGATGTTGCTTTTACACATCCAATGAAGGATGTGGTCTTATCGGATGACATCGAGTTAAAAATTTCGCTTAAGATGTAAGATCTTACTTATTTTATGGAAAGGCCGCTTCTCAAGAAGCGGCTTTTTTGTTTTGGGTTTATCGATTTAATTAGCTTTGTAAAAAAATAAAATGACTCTTCCGGAAGCAACAAAATTCAAAAATTCAAGCAATTTTTTTCTATTAGCGGGTCCATGTGCTATAGAGGGCGAGGACATGGCAATCGAAATTGCAAAAAGGATAAAAGACATTACCGACAAACTGGAAATCCCTTGGATTTTTAAAGGCTCTTACCGTAAAGCAAACCGTTCACGTCTTGACTCATTTACTGGTATAGGAGATGAAAAGGCATTGAAAGTGCTAGCTAGGGTGAAAGAAAAATTTGAGGTTCCTGTACTTACCGATATACATGCAGCGGAAGAAGCACAAATGGCAGCGGACTATGTTGATGTTTTGCAAATTCCGGCTTTCCTATGCCGCCAAACAGATTTACTTGTTGCGGCAGCACAAACAGGAAAAATAGTGAACATTAAGAAAGGCCAATTTCTGGCTCCTGAATCTATGCAATTTGCAGTCAATAAAGTAAAAGAATCAGGTAATTCAACTATTTGGGTAACTGACCGAGGAAGTATGTTTGGCTACCAAGACATGATAGTAGACTTTAGAGGGATTCCTAAAATGAAAAAGTTTAACGTGCCTGTAATCATGGATATCACACACTCTCTTCAACAACCTAATCAAAGTTCCGGAGTTACTGGCGGAGAACCGGAAATGATAGAAACGATAGGTAAAGCAGCTATTGCATCAGGAGCTGACGGCATATTTATCGAAACTCATTTTGACCCCGCAAATGCCAAGTCAGATGGTGCAAATATGCTTCACTTGGATCGACTGGAAGATTTACTCATCAAATTGGTAAAAGTCAGGAAAGCTGTGATCTAAATCATAAGCCTAAGACTTCTACTCCCTGTTTAAATACGACATCAACGGGAATTCCCAGATTCGATAAACGCTCTAAATCTGACTGTAAGTCTTCTCCGATTTTAGTTTCTTCTTCCACAAAAGTAGAAACCTCAAGGTAGTCACCATTACCTTGTAATTTCAAAATATGAGATGACAAGCTATTCATGGCCTCAATCATTTTATCATAATCAATTTTATAGGTACCATCTTCCGAGCGATTAAATACCCCTAATTTTTTGAAGTAATTGAATCGTATCATGTTTGCTTTTCCATGTGCAGAAGAAGTTCCAAATCGGATTGATCTAAAAATACTTGCCATGAAGGTGGTGTAATACCCTTTAATGTCTCCTTCAATCTCTCCTTTCTTATGCAATTCAGAAACCATATACAATCCTAATATATCTGCTTTACCTTCTTCAATTGCCGAAGCGTGTTCTTGAAGAGCTGCTCTCACCGTACCCTTTCCGTCAATTGTGTTTTTAATGCCTAAACCATGAGCAACTTCATGAAACATGGTGTTGGCAAAAAACGCATCAAAATTGATGTATGCTCTTTGGGACTCATCTATCAATTCTTCTGCAATGGGGATTAAGATTTTATCAAACTTGGCTCTCATTGCATTTTTTAGCTGTGATCTGCGCGTTCCCTTCTTTAACTGGATGGATTCATCATTTGGAAGATTAACTGCGATCGTTTTTGACCCTGCGTTACAATCGCCGGCATAATAAATCACGTCGAAGGCAGCCAACTGAGAATCCGTTCCGGGTTTTTCCTTTTTATAGGCTTTATCAACAGGTAAATTGGTTTGCAATTCAGGAAGCATTGCAGCATATTTTGATAAACGCTTACTCCATTCCATGTCTTTAACTAAAACATAGGCTTCATAAGCTGCCTTATGACCAAACAGCTGATCTTCATAATTTTCTATCGGACCAATAATGATATCAAGTTGATTATCTACCAAGTCCATCCAGGTCATATCACTCTCATAAAAATCATCAGTCAGCAAGGCGATTGCTCTTTCTTTTAGATATTTTTTGAGCTGCTTATTTTCAGCTAATTCGGAAGCCTCATTTAACAAGTCTGCAACTTTGGTCAATTTATCTTTATATGCCTGATGATATGGAATTGAGATCAATTCTCCCGAATCATTTCTCCTTATCAAAGTATATAACGATGCTTTTTGATCAATGTCTGAAGAATCAAACTCCTGCTTTGTCATGTTCTTTGGATAAAAATTAGCACCCAATGGCTTTTCCCCAACTCCATCAATGAATGATTGGTTTCCATTTAATCGATCCCATGGCCCATAGTTTATTTGGGCAAATTCTCGCAAACTAGCATCCTCAATTGAATTTAGCAGTTCATCTTTATTACCATAAGCCTGCATCCAAAACAATTCATCCATCACTTTGGAGGCATTAATAAGTATGGGGATCATTTTCTTCTGAGATTCAGATAACTTGCTCATATCCGTAGTCAACTCTACTTCAACATATTTGTTTAATAAAATATCTGTTGTCTTGTCTTCTACAGTTTGCAATGACTTATTATCACTCTTCTTTTCTTCAGATTCTGATTGTTTATTTTGGCATGCGATAAAGGCCATGGAGACCAAAGCAAATGCAACTAGACTTTTTTTCATAATTTTTGAACTTAAAAAACGAAGATAAAAATTGGAATGGTATAATTCATGTACTAAGCCAAAAAAACTATATAAATCATATGAAAATTTCAATTTTAGCATGTGCGATTGCTTGTTTCACTCTAACCATAAGTTGTAAAGCAAAAAAAGAACTTAACACTCATAAGGAAACTCAAAAGGAAAAAGTCGATTCGGATACAGAGATTGTATCAAAACCTGAAGTCAGAACAAACTGGGAAGGTTTCTATGCGGGCACTATGCCATGCTCAGAGTGTAATGGCGCACAGGTTTCTTTATACCTTCAAGAAGGAAACAAATATTTCTATTGTTCAAACTATCTGGGACAAGAAGCCGAAAGCAAAATCTTAGCAGGAACATTTAATTGGGATGCACAAAAGCGAATCATTACTTTAAATGGGAATGAGTTTCAGGCTAGTGTGCATTATTTAGTAGAAAAAGATAGGTTGAGAAGACTGGGTAATGATAAAGAAGAAAACTTTACTGATCTGACACAACAATATGATTTGTATAAAACCAGCAATCCACTGGTTAATCGACATTGGAAACTCATTGAACTCAATGGGCAAAAGGTAAGGGCTGAAGAAAATACTAAAGAAATCTACATTGAGTTTATGAATGATTTTAGCTTTCATGCCAATGGAGGTTGTAACAGCATCTTTGGTAGATACTCACTTGGAGGGAAAAACCAAATGATCATTTCGAATATCGCCATGACAGAAATGGCTTGTATGCATTTACACTACGATGATGAACTTAACACTGCATTAAGTCAAACAAGAAATTTTATTGTTGTGAATGAAGATGAGCTTCTCTTAACAGTTGGAAAAAGAGCTCCTTTTGCTAAGTTCAGCTCTAAAAATTAGAGATTTCTTTGTCCCAAATAGCGTTCCCATTTTTCAAGAACCATTGTCATATCCTCAGGCAACGCTGATTCAAAATGAAGTTGCTCTCCTGTTTTAGGATGCTCAAAAGAAAGTGTCTTAGCATGAAGTGCCTGCCTAGGTAAGATCGAAAAACAATTTTCAATAAACTGTTTGTACTTGTTAAAAGTTGTTCCTTTAAGTACCTTGTCTCCGCCATAGTCAGGATCGTTAAACAAGGGGTGACCAATCCATTTCGAGTGTATTCTAATTTGATGTGTCCTTCCGGTTTCCAGTTTATACTCTACAAGTGTCACATAACCAAAACGTTTTATCACTCGATAATTTGTAACTGCAGGTTTTCCGTATTCTCCATCTTCAAAAACGGTCATCACCTTTCTATTTTTCAAAGATCTTCCAACATGGCCTTCTATTCTTCCTTCATCTTCCTTAACATCTCCCCAAACCAATGCCTGATATCTACGATCTATACTTCGATCGAAGAATTGTTTGGCCAAGTGAGACATGGCCTGTTCGGTTTTAGCCACCACCATGATACCAGTGGTATTCTTGTCTAAACGATGAACCAGACCCGGACGGTCCTCATTGCCGGAAGCTTCGGGAAGATTCTGAAAATGATAAATCAAGGCGTTTACCAATGTTCCCGTATAATTGCCAAATCCAGGATGAACAACCATTTCTGAAGGTTTGTTAATGACCACCACAGAATCGTCTTCAAATATGATATCTAGTGGAATATTCTCAGGAATAAGTTCTTGTTCACGAGGAGGAAATTCCATGACGATACTTATCTCATCGTCCGGCTTAATTTTATAATTGGCTTTTACCTTAAGACCATTTACTAATATGTTTCCATTAGAGGCTGCTTGCTGTATTTTATTCCTAGAGGAATTGGGAATTCTATCTGAAAGGAATTTATCTATTCTGAGTACTGCTTGTCCTTTATCAGCTATAAAACGATAATGCTCAAACCAATCATCCTGATCAATTTCATCTATCATTTGGCAATGAGTAGTTTTCTTGTTTGAAAAAGCTTACCCTCTAATTCTACTTTTAGAAGATACACTCCCGGCAAAAGATGATCAAACTCCAAATGATTCGATTGGCTATTTTGCACAATCAACTGCCCGGATAGATTATACAAGCGAATTGTTTCTACTTTTTCTCCTCCTGATGTTTGAACTGTTACTCTATTTCTAGCAGGATTCGGGAAAATATAGAAATCTGGTATTTCTTCTAATTTTGCCTCATTTAGCCCTATACCATATCTTTTCTTCCTAAAAATGGGTCTAATCATTAGTGTCCCGTCTAATATTCCTGAACTTGGAGGAAACCAATTATTGCCATTGAAACTCCAGGCCATCTTATCCCTGTTGTTTGTATTAAGGTCATAACCAATGTTTAGGCTACGTTGGCCTATTGCTTTCACTCCAATATAAAAGACCTGATTAACAACAACACTACTATCAAAGAAATAGGGTACGAAACCATTGTTCTCAGTATACATCGGACGCACCAACTCAGGTTGTTGATATAAAATTGAACCTTGGTTCAAATTATTCCATACAGTAATTTGAATGCTTTGACCTCGTATATCCGGATTCTTTGGTAGAAAGTATATGTATGCTCCACCAATGGTATCCGAAAATGGAATTTCAAATCTCATGGCCATATAACTCACATATCCTTCAGAACCCAGCTGAGGCTCCACTCCATAACCTACCTCTGCAGTACCATCATCGTATGCATAAAAATTCTCTAACTGAATACCTGCGTTAATCCTGTCATTTGATAAAATAAGCTGTTTAGGATCATTGGGTTGTGGCCTTAAGTCAAGAGTATATATTGTTTCAAACGTTCCTGATCCGTTTACCTCATCAGGATGATAATCAAAATTGATATCGTATTTTAACCTTAATGTGTCTAAACTATCGAGTACTAAAAAACTATTTGGTGGAGGAGTAAAATAATAATTTGAACCTGTTGTGGTATCCGGAAAGGCCAATCTAAAAAACACGTTTGTATTCTGGCCACTTAAATTTCGAATACGCGTAAACGAAGAATCCGCCTGATAAGTAGAAGGATCAGATTTAAAGTGCCACCAAGGCATAGCATGATAATCCTTCAATAATGATGGAGGTGGAGAAATATAGGCTACATCTCGCAAAGGCCTTTTTACAGTATCTCGATTGTCATCCAAATAAATATAATCCAGATGCCAGTGATCGTATGCCCCTGAGCCTTGAGCATAGGCCCTGAATCTAAACCTGAACCCTTGTTTATGAAAAACCGGTTCTACCATAATCTGTTCATATAAAAAGGTATCTAGCCCTAAAGGGTTTTCATTTTCAATTCCAGGTGTACCCCAAACTACACTCCATGCATTATTGTCCGGATTGTAAAATTCCAGAACCAAGGAATCTTCAAAATCAGGCCCGTCAAAAGATAAACCCTTAGGATGATAGTAAAAACTAAAAAACACCTCATCAGAAGCAGAAACGGAACTTAGGTCAATCGGAACGCTTGTTAAGAAATCTGCCTTTTGAGTTTGGTTAAAATCAAGAATATAAGGCAAGCCAAATTCATTTAAGCCATCAAAAGTGGCCATTCCAATAGTAGGAGGATTTAAAGCGAAGTCTTCATTGATGTATACTTTCCGATCAGTATACCATGCATTTGTATCCTTAGGGAGAATATAATATCGTGCTGAATCCTGAGTAATCTGGCTGGCTAGTCTCAAAGTATCTGACCCTCCACTAATGGTATCAAAAATGGTATAAGGCGGATAAACTTCCTTTAATTTCTTGGTACTCGGAAATTGATTAATGTCATACTCTTCAAGGATAATAAGGGTATTGGTTAGGGTATTTAAGGTATCGCCTCCAGCACCTATGAGATAATAAAATGTAGTATCTATTCTAAATCCGGAAGTATCTAAGTTGGGACTTCCAGCTTGATAGTATTTATACAGAACGGTATCTTTTGCCAAGCTAAGATCAACCTGTCTCAATGACTTCGGCAAATGGTTTTCGGAGAAATCATCTACAAAAGGAAGGCTTAAAGTATCAAAATTGTAGATCAAACTGTCTACTTGAAGACTAATTTTTGATTGATCCGGCTCAAACAAATGTGGATTTGAACCAGGGACACTCAGATAATCCTGAGAAAATAAATGTGCAACCCAGACTACACTTAATAAAAATAGCGTTATCTTCTTCATGTATGCTAAATGCTATCGTTAGGATTAACGCTATAAATAATTCGATTAGTGTCTAATGTCAGAAATAAATCTACAGAGCTCCCCATTTGTATACTTGGTTCATCCGATTGAAATGGAATCTGCCTGTAAACTTGTGCATTTATACTATCTTCCGCAGTAAGCACAGATTCATCATAATTCGGAGCTCCGGCGTTAAGATAACTTGCTTTTAAAACACTTTTAGCCATCTCATATGAAAGACCGATTAGATAGGGAATCGGAGTCAATTCATTACTCAAGCCTTGACCAATGATTAAATCTATTGTAGCCCCTCTTTCTACTTTTGAACCAGGTTCTATCTCTTCTCCTTTATACTCCTGACTCAATATACAATTCATGCATGGGTCAGGTTCATAAGTTAATTCACCCAATTCAAAGCCATAAGTTTCCATTAATGCCGATGCTTGTCTGAATGACATATCTACCAAATTAGGCATAGAAACCTGTGGTGGGTTTTCAGCGGTAAGCGTCAAATAAATCTTTCTTCCTTGTTTCACTTTCTTGCCCGGCAGAGGACTTTGCTCTAATACCATACCAGATTGCTCACCCTTTACATAAATGGAATCTGAAATAATAGGCACAAAATCACTATCCTTTAAAATCGAATCAACCGATTGAAATGCTTTTCCCTCGCAATTTGGCACTTCCATACTGTAGCCATGCAGTGTATAATCATCTAAGTAGTGTATGGTAAAATACAAACCACCCAGAACAAGAATCAACGCAATCACAAGGTTAAAAAGGAGAGCTTTTGAGACTAAAAAACGTAAAAAATTCATGGACGAATTAATCAATTGCCAAAGATAATAATATTAGTAGGGACTTGTTAATTAATAATCAAGACAAACTCTAATTTGTAAGGGATAATATTTTCCTTTGACTAAACAAAGTGAATATATGAAAAAGCTGGTGGCAATAGCGGCAGGAGGAGATTCTGCAGAAGCTGAAATTTCATTCCTTACTGCTCAAACCATTTTTGATCATCTGGATAGAACTTATTTTGAACCGATAATTGTTTCGATGATTAAAGGAGATTGGCATGCCATTATTGGTTCAGAAAAGCATAGCATTGATAAAAATGACTTCAGTTTTGTCTTTGATGGAAAACGAGTTGTTTTTGACTATGTTTTTGTAGCTGTGCATGGCACACCTGGAGAAGATGGAAAATTACAAGCCTACTTTGATTTATTGAATCTCCCCTATTCTTCTCCCAATCATACAGGAGCAACTTTAACCTTTAACAAATGGTATTGTAATACGCTCTTGAGTCAACTCGGATATCCCGTTGCTAAATCAGTCTATCTTAGAAAGGGAGATGAAATCCAGGTTGACACAATAATTAAGTCTGTGGGACTACCCTGTTTTGTTAAACCCTGTTCATGCGGCAGTAGCTATGGGGTAAGCAAAGTCAAGTCTACTGAAGATGTACTCATTGCGATAAGCAAAGCCTTTGAGTTTGATCATGAAATCTTAATTGAAGAAAACCTGGCCGGCATAGAGTTGACGTGCGGCGTTTTTAGAGGGGATAAAGAGATTATTGCTCTGCCGATTACTCAGATTATTCCAAATGGAGAGTTTTTTGACTATAGTGCTAAATACAAAGGCGATTCGCAAGAGATAACTCCTGCTAGAATAAGTCAAGAAAATACAGATAATATCCAACAAATGAGTAGAGGAATTTACGCTAAGCTGGATATGCGGGGAATCATTCGTGTAGATTATATGTTGGTGAATGACCAAGCCTACATTATTGAATTGAATACCGTACCGGGAATGTCAAATGAAAGCCTTGTTCCACAACAAGTAAGAGCAGCAGGTATGGATTTGACTCAATTTTATACAACCATCATCTCAAATACAAGCTCATGGACTTTCTAAAAGAGGGAATCGAAGAGTATGCATTAAAACATACAAGCCAAGAAAGTGATTTGCTGCAGAAGTTAAATAGACAGACATGGTCAAAGGTTCTACAGCCTCGGATGCTATCCGGTCATCTTCAAGGTCGTTTACTGAGTTGGATTAGTTGCTTGAAACAACCAAAACGCATCTTGGAAATTGGTACCTATACGGGCTATTCTGCTATTGCTTTGACTGAAGGCCTTCAAGAAGATGGTGAACTCATTACTATTGATAAGAATGAAGAATTAGAAGACATGGCGCGTTCTTTCTTTGAAGAGTCGGGATATTCAGATCGTATCCAACTGCTTATTGGCGATGCTTTGGAAATCATTCCGAAACTTAATCTAAATTTCGATTTGATATTTATAGATGCAGACAAAGAAAATTATATTAGATATTATCAATTATTGATAGATCAATTAAATTCAGGAGCAATTATCATCGCTGATAATGTTCTGTGGAGTGGAAAAGTTTTGGAACCAACAAAAAAAGGCGATATCGAAACTCAACAATTAAAAGCATTCAACGACTTGATTAATGAAGACCCTCGTGTTGAAAATCTACTTTTGCCAATAAGGGATGGTCTAATGCTCATTAGAGTTAAATAAGAATGCAAGAACAACTCAAGAAAAAGCTAGAACAGGCCAAAAGCAGACGAAAAGAAATTAATCGTCATCTAAAAAAACTAAAACAAAGACCACCAAAAGACCTTGATCAGCAATTTCTTGAGCTTCATGAAGAGAGTTTTGAAGCAATCGACTGTTTAGATTGTGCGAATTGTTGTAAAACCACTTCGCCGATTTTTTATGATAAAGATGTGGAACGCATGGCTGCCCATTTGAAAATCAAACCAATAGATTTCTTCGAGAAATACCTAAAAATAGATGATGAAGGAGATCAGGTTTTAAAATCCTCACCTTGCCCGTTTTTACTCGAGGACAATAAATGTTCCGCCTATCTATCCAGACCTAAAGCCTGTAGAGAATACCCTCATACCAATAGAAAAAGAATGCATCAGATTTTAGACCTCACCGCTAAAAACAGTAGAATCTGCCCGGCAGTCGCGAATATTGTCATCAAAATGCTATAAATTTTTACAATAGGCAAACTGTTATTTTGAATTGTACATCTGCACGAACGATGTTTTATAGGTTCTTCCAATTGGCAAAACTTTCAGTTCGGTTATTACTTCCTTAGACGTATATGAAAGAATATAATTATGATTGGTAATAAAAGATCGATGGTGCCTTATGAAACCATAATGTCCTATCAAGTCCAGTACCTGTTTCATGGACATTCTGGTTTTAATCTTATCGCCATTATCGGTATAAAACATCATCGACTCTCCGATGCTCTCTACATAAACAATAGCTTCAGCACTGATTTTTACAGCTTTTTTCCCACTTTTTAAGATTATCTTTTTGGAGGAACTATTTTTAGCCCGGTTCATTAGCCCATTACTAAACCGATCGATTAATCTTAGGTAGGTTTGATTAAAACGATCTAAAGAATAGGGCTTTAGCAAATAATCAAATACTTCCAATTCAAAAGCCTCAACCGCATGTTGCTCATAAGCCGTGGTAAAGACCACAAGAGGAGGATTTTTTATTTTTTTTAAAAACTCTAGGCCTGTTATGCCGGGCAATTGTATGTCAAGAAAGATCAGATCAACTTGATTCTCTTTTAAATAATCTTGAGCATAAAACACATTATTAAATGTGCCCATCAACTTTATACTCGGATAATTTACCAGATATAATTTCAAAATTTCTTGAGCAGGCTCTTCATCTTCTATTTGTATACACCTGATACTCATCATTAGATAGGAAGTCGAATTAAGGTTTGAAACACTTTTTCCTTTTTGTAATAATCCAACACGTAATTTACACCATAAATCAAGTCCAGTTGACGTTTTATGTTTTTAAGTCCCAGACCACCTTGCTCCTCTTGTAGATCTGAAGAATCAACAACTGAATTACTAATGTGCATTTCTATAATCTCTCCTTTTTTTGAAAACTCAATATTGATTTGACTCGCATCCAACTGCTGACTCGCACCATGTTTAAAGCTATTTTCCACCAAAGTAAAAAATATGAGAGGAGGAACCTTTATCGCTTCCAATCCATCGATTTCAAATTTTGAATTTACTTTCAATCTATTCCCATAACGCTTAGTTTCAATGTCAATGTATCGTTGAATTAATTTTATTTCTTCCTCCAGCTGAATAAAATCAGAATCTACTTCATAAATAAAAAACCGTAACAATTCGCTAAAATTTAACACCATATCAGTCGCCTTGCCGGACTTTTTAAGCAACTCACTGTAAATGCTGTTTAAGGTATTGAATAAAAAATGAGGATGCATTTGAGCTCTCAAGTAACTTAGCTCCAAATTTTTCTTTTCTTGACTTAATTCCTTATTCCTTCTTTCCCATTCTTGTTTCACAAATTGAAACTCAATTAATGAGGCACCTCCAATACCGGCAATAAAGACAATCAACTGGCCTACTACCTTTTCCCAATTGAAAAAGTAAAAGGTATAGTCGGGATAGAAATAGGGAAATACGAACAATTGAAAAAGCAATCTGCTTAAAAGTGCTCCTGCAAATGTTAAAAAAAGAATAAGTGTAGACTTTTTCCAAAGTGATACGCTCTGGTTGTACACCAAGTATTTTGAGAACACATAACTAAGTGCAATCAGAATTGGTATGCGGGGTAAGTTAAAAGCAAATGCCGCTACTACATCACCATCGTAACTTGCAGAAGAACTGATCAGTAAAAGGAAAAAGACAATCCAGTATACGATATATGTATTGGTTTTCCTTTGCACCATTCAAATATAGAAGCTTAAATCTCCATTTCACAGGATTTGATACACAGATGGTCATTTTCTGCAACGAAATGCATCATCTTACATCGAATGCCATTTCTATCTGTATAAATGCAATGTATTGGAAAAAGGCGTCTTTTAACTTTAAAAGTGTGATCTGGAAATGCCAATAAGATATGTTTGAAACACATATTTAAGAAAAGACATCATGAACATTTTAGAGAAACCCATCCTATCATTCCTTTTTATTGCTGTTTTATGTCTCAGTACAAGAGGACAAGTTTTCATTTTAGACAGTAGTCTGGTCAGTCTAAATGGTGATAGTAGAAGCGCCAATTGGGTAGACCTTGATAATGATGGTGATTTGGATATATTTATTACAAACGGGCCAAGCGGAGGTCAGAACAATGAAGTCTATCTCAATGATGGGAATGGAAGTTTTACCCTTCTTACAAACGACCCACTAGTCAATGACAATGCATCATCTGACGGAGCCAGCTGGGCTGATACAGACGGTCAGGTCGGACTGGAAGGCTTTATTGCCAATTGGCATAATCAAAAGAACCTCTATTATAGAGACACTAATGGAACAGGAAGAATCAATATTATCAATGCAGATCCGACAAATAATTTCAGCTATTCAGAAACCGGAGCATGGGGAGATGTTGACCGAGATGGGTTTGTTGATCTGATTGTCACTAATAGTGCAGTAAATAAAAGAAACGATTATTTCAGAAACAATGGTGATGGCACTTTCCAAAGAATAACAAACAGCCCAATATATCAAGCATTCACCACTTCTAGAGGTGTCAACTGGGTAGATGTCGATAATGATGGAGATCAGGATGTTTATATCACCAATGAGAACAATGAATTCAATGAGCTGTATATCAATGACACGTCCTCTTTTGTTAAAAATACCACTGCGAGCATTGCTCAATTTTCCGGCACATCCATGAGCAGTTGCTGGGGTGATTATGATAATGACGGCGATTTGGATGTATTCATTAGCAATTTCAATCAAGACAATCGTTTGTATAGAAATGACGGCAATCTTCAATTCACATGGATCAGAGACAGCGTTCTTGAAGAAGGCGGCTATTCTTTTTCAGCCAATTGGGGAGATGTCGATAATGATGGGGATTTGGATTTAATTGTCGGCAATGCCTTTTCTCCAAGTGCAGCCTTAAGAAGTTTCTTCTATCTGAACAATGGGAATGGAACATTTACAAAAAACACAACAGATACCTTAACACAAGTATTAGGTTGGACTTTTGGAAACGCTCTAGGAGATTATGACAGAGATGGTGATCTGGATTTATTGAATGCCAACTGTTTTTCTGCAAATGAGTCCAATCGCTTATTCACGAACCAAAGTTCTCAACAAAGCAGCCCTAAAAACTGGATTGTTTTTAAATGCACAGGTATTCAGTCCAATCTATCCGCGATTGGTGCAAGATTGACACTTATCTATTATGAAGGAGGAAAGAGAATCATACAAACACGAGAAATCAGCTCACAAAGCTCTTATTGCGGACAAAACATGCTTGCCGTTCATTTTGGACTCGATACGATCAGTTCCATCGATTCCTTAAAAATTAGATGGCCCAACGGCTTACAAGAATATTATACTGGTCTACAAGTCAATGCATATCACACACTTACCGAAGGTTCAGGGCTCACAAGTATAAATGAACTCATTAAACAAAATGAGTCATTAAATACCGTAGCATCTATATATCCAAACCCTACAAACAAGAAGTTTACCATTGAACTGAGGGATAAAAGCAATGACATTGATTTAGATGTTAGGCTCCTTGATGTCTCAGGCAAAGAATTAACGATCTTGGGTAACATGAGTTCTTCTATCCAAGAATTTACATTACCTGAATCACTAAATCAGGGTATATACTATGTTGTCATAAAAAATGGGGCTCATCAGTACAGTGGTAAATTGATCTATCAAAACTCTAGCAAATTATAAAGTCAAATGCCGCTATATTTATATACAAAGAATTTAGTTTTTAATACAAAAATTCCCGTAGAGTAATTACACTACAATTCATTCTATCCCTAAAGGAATGAGTAACATTTTCTACATAGAAATAGACAGCTATGTTGACGTATTAATTTTTGTTAAAAATCAGGCTAAACCGACCTCCAAATGTTAAAAAATTGACAAAAAACACACTATTTTCTATATAAACTCAACCCCAAACAAGACTAAAATTAAGTCAATTAAAATCAATAAATACCTTATTTTTAATGCATTACGCATTTTAAATTTTAACATTTGGAGGTTAATAACTTTTTGATATATATTTCGCAACGTTAACCGATTTTAACAAATAAATATTCTCAATTATGAAAAAGATATCTACCACAATTCTTTTGAACTTACTTTTTATTTTCTCAACTTTTTCTCAAATAAGTTATAATTTCAGTGGCCCAGTAAATGCTCAAGGTCCCTTATTGAATACAGAATCAACTTCATCATCAACAGGATGGGTTATGGTTCATGACTATGCCGATCACGGAGGGAGTTCTGTCAATTCATGGTCTTCACTTATTGACATAGGCTTTAATTTTGAATTTTATGGAACAGTAGTAGACTCTTTTTGTGTTAGTAAAAACTACTTACTAACTTTCGATAAGTCGGTTGCAACAACTGCATTACCAACCAGCATTAATGACAATTCTGCTTTACCATCTCTAGACTTACCGGATAATACCATTGCCTATCAATGGGATGGTTTTAGCACATCCTTAGGCTCGAATGATGACGTATGGGTGAAAACATTTGGAACAGCTCCGAATCGACAATTATGGGTAAAGAACTTTTCATATAGAATAAATGGTTCATCATTCACTTATAATTTTGTTGTATTAGAAGAAACAACCAACAACATTTACATTGTTGATGCAAGAAATGGTACTAATTCATCAGGCAGTAGAACTATTGGAGTACAATTAAACAATACAACTGCAGTTCAAGATCCATCTTCACCAAATATTACTGCTACTGTTGCTAATGTAACTAGCCCTTGGCCAAATATCAACTATTATCAATTCTCACCGTTCCTTCAAGTCCCTAACAATGTTGGAGTAGCATCGATCGATTCACCATCAGACGATTGTGGCTTAACCGCAAGTGAAACCGTCCAGGTGACCATAGAAAATATTGGAACAAGTCCTCAATCTAACATTCCGGTCATGTATAGCTTAAATGGAGGTGCACCAATAAGCGGTGGAACACTTGCCGGACCTTTAGCGGCGGGAGCAACGGCAACACATACGTTCACTGCCAATCTATCCGCTGTTCAAACTCATAATTTGGAAGTATGGACCGCACATGCAGGGGACACCGTTACCAATAATGATACCTCTGTGACTTCCATTACTAATATTCCATTAGTTTCTTCCTTCCCATACAACGAAAGCTTCGAGAGTGGTAACGGAGGTTGGATCTCCGGCGGAACTGGTTCTACTTGGCAACTGGGTGCCCCTTCAGCCTCTGTAATTAACTCGGCAAGCGATGGCAGCATGTCATGGGTAACCAATTTAACAGGAAACTATAACGCTAATGAACAATCTTACGTTCAAGGTCCTTGTTTTGATTTAAGCGGCATGACAAATCCTGAGATCATGATTGATGTATGGTGGGAAGCTGAAAATTCTTGGGATGGAGCCAATCTACAATCATCAATTGATGGTGGCGCGACTTGGGTGAATGTAGGCTCAACAACCAGTGGTGGAGTGAATTGGTACAATGATAACTCAATCAATGGTTTTAGTGGCTTTGTTAGCCCTCAAGATGGATGGACAGGATATTTAGGTGCAGGAAGCAATGGATGGATGACCGCTTCTCATGATTTAACAGGTCTTGGCGGGCAATCCAGTGTCATGTTAAGAATCCCCTTTGGCTCCGACGGCTCAGGTCAAGGAGAAGGTTTCGCATTTGACAATATCATCATTCAAGAAAAGCCAATTAATAATGCGTCTGTCGCTTCAATAGATGATCCATTTAGTGTTTGTGATGCCGGAGCGGTAGATTCTGTTGAAATTACTTTAGCAAACATAGGTGGAAATACAATCTCAAACATTCCGATTGTTTATAGTCTGAATGGTGGAGCTTTTGTTAGTGCTGGTAACTTTTCCGGCTCCATCACTTCAGGAAGTACAGCAAGTTATAAGTTTCAAGTCACTTTTGGTGCAGTCGGAAGCAATAGCATAAGTGTTGCCACAAATTATCCGAGCGATCCAGATAATACCAACGATACTGCTACCGGCTCAATCACTGTAGCTCCATTAATCAACACTTATCCTTACAGTGAAAGTTTTGAATCAGGAAATGGTGGATGGACTTCAGCCGGTACTAATTCATCTTGGGAATTAGGCACACCTGCAAACGGAACAATTAATAGTGCCGGAGATGGAACCATGTCATGGGAAACTAACCTGACCGGTGATTACAACGTTAGCGAACAATCTTTTGTTCAAGGTCCGTGCTTTGATTTTAGCGGTATTACCAACCCGGAAATTAGCCTTCTCGTTTGGTGGGAATCTGAAACTTCTTGGGATGGAGCTAACTTACAGTCGTCCACAGATGGAGGAGTTACATGGACCAATGTAGGAACAACGACAAGCGGTGGCACAAATTGGTATTCAGATAATTCAATCAATGGTTTTGCAGGCTTTGTGAGTCCTCAAGATGGATGGTCAGGCTATTTCGGTAACGGAAGTAATGGTTGGGTAACTGCAACTCATGACTTAACCGGACTAGGAGGTCAACCAGATGTTCGTTTGCGCATTACTTTCGGATCTGACGGCTCCGGACAAGGAGATGGATTTGCATTTGATAAAATAGAAATTCGTGACAAGCCATTAAACAATCTAGGGATAGTTGATATCATTGCTCCAGGAGATGCTTGTGGATTAGGCATGGAAACTTTGACCGTTGCCGTTGAAAACTTTGGAGTAGCCAATCAAAATGTTTATAACGTGGGATTTAGAGTGAACGGAGGAGCGGTCATTACACAAAGTTTTACCACAGATACCGTTTATGCTTTAGATACCATACATCTAACGTTAGATAGTTTGATTGATCTCAGTCAAATTGGAGTTAATAACATTGAAGTATGGACAGTATTAGCAGGAGATCAAGACAACAGTAATGACACATTGTTTGCTACTATCACTCACGAATCTAATGTCATCACAAGTTTTCCAAGAATAGAAGATCATGAAACATTAGCCAATGCAAGTTCAGGGAACTTAGCCAATGGCTGGAGGACGACTTCCACCACGGGGAATTTTGGATGGGAAATTGAAGATTCAGAAGGAATTAATGAAAACTCAACCTCTACAGGTCCATTCTACGACCACACTTCAGAAGGAGTTGCAGGAGGAAAATACATTTTTATGGAAGCTTCGAGTGGTTCAGTAGGTGAAGAAGATAATTATGAAAGTCCTTGTATTGATTTAAGCCCTTTGACTAACCCTGCCTTAGAGTTTTGGTATCACATGTATGGAAGTGCAATGGGCTCGCTACATGTGGAAATCAATTCAGGCGGCAACTGGGTGACTTTACAATCTATTGTAGGTCAACAGCAAACTGCAGGAAGTGATCCATGGCTAAAAAGCACAATTAATCTTGGTGCCTACTCAGGACAAAGTGTAAAAATACGTTTTAGAGGAGTAAAAGGTACCGGTTATCAAAGTGACATGTCTTTGGATGATATCAGAATCTTTGACGTTCCCTTAAACGATGCAGGTATTACCGCTATGGACTTGCCAGTCGGACCTGTTATTACAGCAGGAAATCAAAATGTAGAAGTATCTATTAAAAACTACGGTTTAAACACCTTGACTTCTGCTACAATAAACTGGAGTGTAAATGGTGCGGCTCAATCCCCAATTAACTGGACGGGAAGTTTAGCTACAGATGCAGTAAGCAGTAACAATTCATTAGGGTCATTTAATTTTCCTACCGGATTAAGCAATCTTGTTTTCTATACAAGTATTCCTAACGGAGCAAGCGATGAAGAAACCTCCAATGACACATTAGAGGTTAATCTATGCACACCCTTATCAGGGACATATTCTGTTGGCCCCACTGGCGATTTCTCCAATATTGTTGATGTTGTAAATGCACTTTCGACTTGTGGGGTTTCAGGACCGGTTACTGTAAATGTTATGTCAGGAGCAGGTCCCTTTAATGGTCAGGTCATTTTTAATGCTATAGCCGGAGCAAGCAATGTTAATACCATCACTTTTAACGGTAATGGCGAAGAGATTAATCATACGGCTAGTTCAACGGATAAGCGTATAATCGGTTTCGATGGTGCAAAACACATTACATTGGATAACTTCGTCATTAAAAGTGGAAGTCCTACTTATGGCTATGGTGTTCACTTTATGAATTCTTCAGATAGCAATACCGTTTCAAATTGTACTATAGATCTATCAAACATTACCAGCACGACTTCTTCTAACTCAGCGGGAATTATCGCCAGTGGATCTGTTACTTCAAATACCACAGACGGCACAAATACCAATTACAGCTCTTTCTTAGACAATAACATTCTAGGAGGAGCCTCAGGAGCACCCTATCAAGCTTTTTACTTAAACGGAACAGGTACCGGCTCGGGATGTGTTGGTAATATAATAACTGGTAACACTTGTAGTGATTTTTACGCATACGGTGTATACATGGATGAAGCAAATGGAACAATCATTACAGACAATGATTTCTCGAGACCTAATCGCACAATTGCTACAACAACACAGTTTATTACCACTCAGGGTAAAACAGAGAACACGCTAGTAGAACGTAATGAATTTCACAACTCACATGGTGGAGCTCCAACCAATACAAGCACGACCTATGTCCTCTACTCTACCTCTAATGATGCAGATCCCGGAGATGAGAACATTTATCAAAACAACCTAATTTATGACATCAATAACAATGGGACTGTGTATGCCATATACAATTTCAGCAGTAATGGTCAACATTACTATCACAATACCATTTCTTTAGACAACACAGCGTCCACTGCCGGAACAACCAGAGGTCTGTACCAAACAACCACCGCTTCTAATTTAGAATTTGTCAATAATATCATTTCTATTACCAGAGGCGGAACTGGTCAAAAGCACGGTATCTATTTGAATGCGACAGGAACCACTATCAATTCAGATTACAATGATATTTATGTCAATAGTGCAGGTTCCGGATTACAATATGTTGGAAGATATGGTACAACAAATTATGCCGATTTAGCCAATTGGCAAACAGCAAATACAAATGCCTATGATCAAAACAGTTTTGATGCCGATCCCTTATACATCGACTTAGTTAATGATGACCTTACACCAAATCAGGCGATTATTGATGATGTAGGTGACAACTTAGGTATCTCAACAGATTTCTTCAATGCTGCAAGGGACACCACTCCTGACCCGGGAGCAATTGAGTTCTTTGTAGCCACTAACAATCTGGCAGCACTGGAAATTACTTCACCGGTAGAACCCAGTGGCTTAATGTGTGGATTAACAGCAAGTGAGCAAATTTCACTTGTAGTTAAAAACTTAGGTACGGTTACAGTGACTAGCATTGATGCAGGCTATATCATAAATGGCAACACACCAGTCACTGAAACCTTTGGCGGTTTGAACATTCCATTTAATGGGTCAGATACTCTCCACTTTGCTGTCTTGGCTGATTTGAGTACAACCAACACCTATAATATTGATGCATTTGCAACAATTGCAGGAGATACGGATCTTTCCAATGATACTACTTACGAACAACTCACAACCGGCATCTTTGCTCCTTACTTTGAAGATTTTGAATCGCTAAGTAATGAAGCCAATGGCGTTCTAAGTAACGGCTGGTTTGGAAATCAGACTACCGACCCACGTTGGGAAGCAGAAGATGCAAACGGTGCTAATGAAAACTCTACCGGAACAGGACCATTGACAGACCATACACTTTATCCCAATGCAGGTGGAATTTATATGTTTACAGAAACTTCATCCGGAACGGCCGGTCAGGAAATGGAGTTAGTGAGTCCTTGTATTGACATAAGCGGCTTAGCGAATCCTTTTGTCCGTTTTTGGTATCACATGCACGGATCTACAATGGGAGATCTTTTCCTTGATGTCAGCACAGATGGTGGGAATACCTGGGAAGCCGTAGATTCTATTCTTGGTCAACAACAAGCTGTACAAAGTGACCCTTGGTTGGCTCGAGAAGTAAACCTCTGCAATTATACCGGCAATGTACGCTTCCAATTCAGAAGCCGTCATGGTGGAATATTTACTTCCGACATGGCCATTGATGATTTTGAAGTCTATGATGCTCCAAATTTTTCTGATGCAAGCGTTACTCTGGAGGTTGATCCTACCGATTATGCGCAAACTCCTCTTCCACATGTTCCAGCATTTAGTTTTGAGGGATTGGTGAGTAACAATGGCTTAACAACAAATACCAATGTTACAATAGACCTCACAAGTAATGGAAGCTCTATTGAGACAGCTAATCTGGGTTCTATGGTTGACTGTGGAGATGATAGCTTATATGTTTTCTCTAATTCCTTTTTGCCATCCGCTGTTGGTCAGTACAATATTGATTTAACAGTAAGTATATCTGAAACGGATGCAAATCCAGGGAACAATACATCATCACATACCATCATCGTTTCAGATACCATATATGCTCGAGATGATAGTAGTTTTAGTAATGGTATTGGTGCTAATGGTGTACCCATCATTATGGGTCAGCTTTTTGAATTCCAGGTGGGTGATACTGTCACCTCATCCTCTTTCTTTGTCACCAATCCTACTTTCGGAGATTCCGCAAGAGTATTTATTTATAATGACAATAATGGAATTCCAGGAACCATAATCGATTCTTCTACATATGCTGTACTTACGAGTGCTGGTTGGTATACAGTTGATTTCTGCAATACAGTTTTAAGTGCAGGTGATTATTTCTTTGCCGTAGAACAAAATTCTATTAACAATCTAACTTTAGGTTACGACCTCAATCGATTTAATGACAGCACTGCATTTTATACTACAGGTGGCGGTATTTGGACACCATTTGAAAATGCGGGTTTCCCGAGCACCCTTCTTTTACGAGCCAATTTAGGTCATCCATTGGTCTTAGCTCTAAGTGGAACAGACTCGATTTGTTCGGGAGATTCATCCACCATAATGGCAACAAGTGGTTTCAATAGCTACAATTGGTCAACCGGTGATGCTACAAATTCGATAACAGTAATGTCATCAGGCACATATACAGTAACAGTCACTGATCATAAAGGTTGTACGCAGGAAGATAGTTTTGCTGTTAGAGTTAACCCTGCTATTTCAGTGAGCATTTTAACGAGCACAAATGTAGATTGTAATGGCAATAACACAGGTTCAGCAACTGCACTTGGATCAGGAGGAACATCACCCTATCTATATGCATGGTCTAACGGATCAATGACTGATACGACTACTTCATTAGCAGCAGGAACCTACACAGTAACCCTAACAGATGATGCAGCTTGTACAGCAACAACTACTGTTACAATTACGGAACCGACAGCTTTGGATGTATCAAGTACGGTTGACAATAATGTATCTTGCAATAGCTTAAGTGATGGAGGGGCAACAGCTTCTGCAAGTGGAGGAACCTCACCTTACACCTATTCATGGAGTAATGGTATAACAACAGCTGCAATATCAGGAGTAGCGGCAGGAACTTATACGGTAACTGTTACCGATGCAAATGGTTGCACCGATACAACAAGTTCAACAATTACAGAACCTGCTACTTTAATTGCTGCTTCTACAGTCAATAGCAATATAAGCTGTAATGGGCTGAGTGATGGTAGTGCTACCGCTTCAGCAAGCGGAGGAACAATGCCTTATACTTATGCATGGAATAATGGTATAACAACAGCTGCAATATCAGGAGTAACGGCAGGAACTTATACGGTGACAGTAACCGACGCAAATGGTTGTACCGATACAACAAGTTCTTCAATTACAGAACCAACCGTATTGAACGCTTCGGCAAGCGTAAATTCCAATGTAAGCTGTAACGGATTTACAGATGGTAGTATCTCGGCAAGCGGATCAGGAGGAACAATGCCATACACTTATCTATGGTCTAATTCCTCTACTAATGCTTCGCTATTGAATGTAGCAGCAGGAACCTATACAGTCACGATTATAGATGCGAATGGCTGTACAGCAACTGCAAGTGATGTTATCACTGAGCCTACCGCTTTATCATTAAGCAGTACCGTTGATAATAATGTAAGCTGTAGTGGATTTAGTGATGGAGGTGCGACAGCTTCCGCTTCGGGGGGTACAATGCCATACACTTATGTATGGACAAACTCCGCAACAACAGCAAGTATAACAGGTGTTTTAGCCGGAACTTATTCTGTTACGGTAACGGATGCTAATGGTTGTACGAGTACATCTTCTTCAACAATTACAGAGCCAAATAACTTAATTGCTTCTATAACACTTAATACCAATGCAAGCTGTAATGGTTTCAATGATGGAGATATAACGGCTTCAGCGACTGGTGGCACCATGCCATATACCTATGCCTGGAGCAATGGAGATGTATCGGCTAACTCTAACGGACTTACTGCCGGAACATATACCGTTACCATTACTGATGCTAATGGTTGTTCCAATTCAAACTCTGTTACTGTAACGGAACCCGCAACTTTAACTCTGAACACCTCTACTACAGCAGTCACCGTATTCGGAACAAATGACGGTGCCGTTGATCTAACAGTAAATGGTGGAACTATGCCATATACTTATTTATGGTCAAACGCTGCAACTACTGAAGACATCACAAGTCTGTTCTCAGGAACTTATACGGTTTCCGTGACAGATGCTAATGGTTGTACGGCAAATACCTCGGCAACCGTAACTGAGCCAGGAGCTTTAAATGTCGTTGGAACACCAACTGATGCAACTTGTAATGGATTTAGTGACGGTTCAATTGACATCACAGTTAGTGGAGGAGTTACACCCTATACATACAACTGGAGCAATTCAGATACTACGGAAGATCTGAGCAATGTCTTAGCAGGAACCTACACAGTCACTGTGTCCGATGTAAATGGAGCTTCCTTTACCAGCGGATTTACAGTTTCTGAACCTACAACATTAGTTGCATCCTCTATAGTAAACAGTGATGCAAGTTGTAATGGATTTAGTGATGGCGGTGCAACAGCTTCCGCTACAGGAGGCACAATGCCATACACTTATCTGTGGTCAAGTTCAGACACAACTGCATCAATTGCCAATAAGGCTGCCGGAACTTATACAGTCACCGTGACAGATGCCAATTCATGTACAGCAACTTCAAGTTCTACCATTTCAGAGCCTGCAACTTTAGTTGCTAGCAGCATAGTAAACTCTGATGTAAGCTGTAACGGATTCAGTGACGGTGCAGCTACTGCCAGTGCAGTTGGAGGAACTTCACCTTACACTTATCTCTGGTCAAATAATGATACTACTTCTAGTATAAGTAATGTATCAGCAGGAACATATACAGTTACGGTAACTGATGCAAATGGATGTACTGACACCACGAGTTCTTTAATTTCAGAACCGGCAACATTATCGGTCACAACCTCTTTAGATACTGCAGTAAGCTGCAATGGATTTAGCGACGGTGTTGCAAGTACTTTAACCCTTGGTGGAACAATGCCTTATTCTTATGCATGGTCAAATGGTACTTCTAATTCAGGAATAAGCGGAGTAAGTGCCGGTACATATACAGTTACTGTTACAGATGCTAACGGATGTATGAATTTAGACTCTGTCGTTGTTACTGAGCCAGCCATTTTAGTGGCAGCCTCAGTTGTTGATAGCAATGTGACTTGCAATGGATTCTCTGATGGTGGTGCTACTGCTAGCGGTTCCGGTGGAACCATGCCTTACACCTACTCATGGAGCAATAGTGCAACTACTGCTTCTATAACAGGAGTTATGGCAGGAACTTATACTGTTACCGTTACTGATGCCAACGGATGTTCTGATACATCAAGTACTATCATTATAGAACCCGCAACTTTACTTGCAGCTTCAGTTGTTGATAGCAATGTGACTTGCAATGGATCTAGCGATGGCGGTGCAACAGCTTCTGCTACAGGAGGTACAATGCCATATACTTACTTGTGGAGCAATAGTGCAACTACTGCTTCCATAACAGGAGTTATGGCAGGAACTTATACCGTTACCGTTATTGATGCTAATGGCTGTACCAACTCTTCTAGTGCTACTATCACAGAGCCGGCTGGTTTAGCTGCCCTTACAGTTGTAGACAGTAATGTAAGCTGTAACGGATTTAGCGATGGTGGTGCAACAGCTTCTGCTACTGGAGGCACAATGCCATACACTTATTTATGGAGCAATAGTGCAACCACCGCTTCTATAACAGGTCTAGTTGCCGGAACTTATTCGGTTACTGTTACTGATGCTAATGGCTGTACCAACTCTTCTAGTGCCATGGTCACAGAACCCGATTCTATAATGATAAGCGGAATAGTGTCAGATGCACTTTGCTTCGGTGACAGTTCAGGGTCAATTACTGCCAGCGCATCAGGAGGAAATGCAGCAAACGGTCCTTCTTCCCTTTTAATCACTGAAGTCGATCCGGGATCTCCTGATTATATTGAAATTTCTAATGTATCTGTAGACTCTGTTGATTATACTGGATGGTTCGTAGCAACAAGCAACAGCTATACTGTTATTAATACTGCCAACTCTTTAACGTGGAACTTAAACGGTAAATGGGGTCCCGGTGCGGTTGATTATCGTGAGGATGTCACGGGCTCTAATTATTGGGGGAATAATTTGTTCTACAACTCAGGCAGTCCTGGTTGGGTAGCCATTGTAGATAATAATGGCAATTTGGCTGACTTTATGGCATGGGGATGGGATTCTATTTCTATTGCGAACATGTCCACAGTTGTGAATGGTGTAACCATCGCACCCGGAGCATCAAATGCCTGGTCAGGAATTGGTATTAATTCCACATGTTCTAACTCATATAACCGCACTTCAGCAGTCGATAATAATGATGCCAATGACTGGACATGTGTATCTCAAAGCAAAGGTGTTCTAAATTCCGGAATTACTCTTGTTTCATCCGGTGGAACATTCACCTATGATTGGAGTAATGGAGATACGAGTGCAACTGCTATTAATTTGAGTGCAGGAACTTATACGGTTACGGTAACACATGCCAATGGATGTACAGCTGTTGATGTCTTTACTGTAAATGAACCTGCCGCCGCACTTCTAGCATCAACAGTTGCCGACAGTATGGTAAGCTGTAACGGATTTAGCGATGGCGGTGCAACAGCTTCTGCTACAGGAGGTACAATGCCTTATACTTATTTATGGAGTAATAGTGCAACTACTGCTTCTATAACAGGAGTTATGGCAGGAACTTATACAGTCACTGCTACAGATGCCAATGGTTGTGCAGACACTTCCAGTGTCGTAATTACGGAACCGGCCTCACTATTTGCTATCGTTGCAATTGACAGTAATATCAGCTGTAACGGATTTAACGATGGCGGCGCAAGTGTTACGGCTACAGGAGGAACTTCACCATATACCTATGATTGGTCAAATGCAGCTACAACATCTAGTATTACTGGCTTGGCAGCAGGAACTTACTTGATAACAGTAACAGATGCCAATGGCTGTTTCATTACTGATAGTGTTAGCTTAAATCAACCTACAGCCATTAGCTTGAATATAACATTAGACAGTAATGTCAGCTGTTTTGGATTTGCCAATGGTGGAGCAACAGCCACAACATCAGGCGGAACATTACCTTACACTTACAATTGGAGTAATTCGGCAACTACTGCAAGTGTGACAGGCTTGAATGCAGGTAATTATTATTTAACAGTTACAGATGCGAATGGTTGTATGGAGATAGACAGTGTGCAAATTACAGAACCTAGTCTTCTTGTTGCTTCCGCTATTGTGGATAGCAATGCCACTTGTTTCGGTTTAAACAATGGTGGAGCTACAGCTAGTGCAGTTGGGGGTACTATGCCATACTCCTACTTCTGGAGTAATGGTGACACGACTGCAAGCATTGATTCAATTGCCGCGGGCAATTACATCATCGTTGTGATCGACTCAAATGGTTGTGCTGACTCTGCAAATGTGACAATTACAGAACCCGGTCAAATTTCAGACACTTTAACGATTGCTGCATGTGATAGCTATACGTGGATGCAAAACAGCATGACTTACACCATGTCCGGATTCTACACAGACACACTTGTGAGTACAGGAGCATGTGATACGATCCGTACACTTGATTTGACCATCAACACCTTAGATACTACGGTAGGTAACTTTGGAGATTCTCTCTATGCAAATGATCCAAATGCAAGCTTCCAATGGTTAGATTGTAACAATGGTTATGCGGTAATTGCAGGTGCAACATCAGCTTCATTTAAACCAAGTGTAAGCGGTAGTTATGCTGTTGTCTTAACGAATGGCGCATGTATTGATACCACAGCTTGTCAACCGGTGACCATTATTGGAATTGATGATGCGGCTCAGAAAATATCAAGCGGCTTAAGCATCTATCCGAATCCAAGTACCGGATTGATTACTATAGAACTCAGTGGACAAATTGATCAAAGTCAATTGATGCGCATATTTAGTATGTCAGGTGAATTGGTCAGAGAATTACCATTGAACTTCTCAAGTCAGCAAATTGATCTTACTGACCTAAGTGAGGGTGTTTATTTCATTCGCTATCGTGATACAACGAAGAAGATCGTGTTGACGAATTAATGCGAAACTCCTGAGTCAAAAAAGATCCGTTTCAAATGAAACGGATCTTTTTTTGTTTTACGACTTTACTTTCCAATACAAAACCTTGAAAAAATAGCACCCAAAATATCCCGATCAATGTCTATGGTTCCGGTAATTTCTCCAAGGTGAAACAAGCTTTGTCGAATGTCTAAGGCTAGAAAATCGCCTGTTACATTAGTATTTAGACCTTCCATTACTCTGTTCAAAGCTTCTTGAGAGGATTTTAAGGCCTCCAAGTGCCTGATGTTAGAGACGGTCACCTGATTGGCATCAACCAATTGCTGTTTGGCATAATCTTCAAAATAGTCTTCTATAAGATCCAAACCCACAGCATTGATGATACTGGCTTTAATAAACGCTTCGGAGAGATTAAACTCTCCTGATCCGGCCAAATCCATTTTATTGAGCACAATACACAAATTTTGACTAGGCTTGAGTTTTGATCTGATCAGTGCTATTTCTTCTTTGATGTTTTCTGCATGGTCCTCTGCCGCATCCAACAACAAAAGCACAATCTGAGCTTTCTCTACCATTTTGAATGTTCGCTCAATACCTATGGTTTCCACCACATCATTAGTTTCACGAATGCCTGCCGTATCAATAAATCTAAAGCTCAAGCCCCCAATCACTACTTCATCCTCTATGCTGTCTCGCGTTGTTCCTGCGATATTGGAAACAATAGCCCGATCCTCTTTCAGTAAAGCATTCAGTAAACTGGATTTACCCACATTCGGCTTACCAATAATCGCTACAGGAATACCATTTTTCATCACATTACCAAGTTGAAATGATGCGATTAATTCAGTAATCACCATTTGAATATTCTCGACTAGATCTTTTAAGTCCTTACGATCAGCAAACTCAACATCCTCCTCACTAAAGTCCAGCTCCAATTCGATCAAGGCTGTAAAATGAATCAGTTGATCGCGCAGATCATTGATCTTTTCAGAGAATCCTCCTCGCATATGATTCATGGCCAACTGATGAGCTGCTTTGGTTTCTGAAGCAATCAAATCCGTTACTGCTTCAGCTTGAGTCAAGTCCATCTTTCCATTCGCAAAAGCACGCATGGTAAACTCTCCAGGCTTGGCTAATCGAGCGCCTTTATCCAATAATAGTTCCAGACATTCCTGAATAATATAAGGTGAACCATGACAAGAAATCTCTATCACATCCTCTCCGGTATAAGAAGCGGGTGCTTTGAACAATGAAATCAAGACCTCATCCAACACTTTTTCATCTTTCACTAGTTTTCCAAAATGCAAACTTTGTCCTTCTTGTTGACTCAGATCCTTTCCTTCAAAAATGCTGTTAACAATGTTAATCGCTTGAGAACCGGAAAGCCTAATCACAGCAATAGCTCCAGACCCTGAAGGAGTCGATAAAGCACAGATGGTATCCATAGAAACTAGCATGAAGCGAAATTAAGTTAAGATATTGTACTTCTCAGCATATAAGTTCCTTCGTCCATCATCAATTATATATTAATTTTGCTGACCCAAAATTTTGACAATGGAAATTCCTAAACAATACGACTCTAAGAGTACCGAACAGAAATGGTATCAACACTGGATGGATCAGGGCTTTTTTCACTCTGAACCGGATGAAAGAGAGCCTTATACCATTGTCATACCACCACCCAATGTAACCGGTGTTTTACACATGGGACACATGCTCAACAATACCATTCAAGATTTATTGGTGAGACGTGCCCGCCTTTTAGGTAAGAATGCTTGCTGGGTACCGGGAACGGATCATGCTTCAATTGCTACAGAAGCGAAGGTGGTTCAAAAATTGGCACAAGAAGGCATCAATAAAGCAGATCTGAGTCGTGATGATTTCATGAAACATGCCTGGGAGTGGACTGAAAAGTACGGAGGAACCATTTTAGAACAATTAAAAAGACTTGGCGCCTCTTGCGATTGGGAAAGAACCCGCTTTACTTTAGAAGAGGATCTTTCTGATGCAGTGATTGAAGTCTTTATCGATTTATTCAATAAAGGTTTGATCTATAGAGGGGCTCGAATGATCAACTGGGATCCCGCGGCACAAACTGCACTCTCAGATGAAGAAGTGGTATACAAAGAAGTGGATTCTAAATTGTATTACATTAAGTATCAAGTTGCAGGAGGTGATGAACATCTGACAATTGCCACCACCCGACCGGAAACCATTTTAGGAGACACGGCCATTTGCATCAACCCCAATGATGAACGTTATGCCCATTTAAAAGGGAAAAAGGCAATAGTTCCACTAATTGAAAGAGAAATTCCAATCATTGAAGATGAGTATGTAGATGTAGAGTTCGGAACGGGCTGTTTAAAAGTCACCCCTGCTCATGATTTAAACGATTACAATCTTGGCATCAAGCACAACCTGGAAAGCATAGAGATTCTAAATGACGATGGAACCTTAAGTGAAAAAGCTCAACTCTATGTTGGTAAAGACCGCTTTGCTGTTAGAAAGGCAATTGCTAAAGAATTGGAAGCAAAAGGACAACTTGAAAAGATAGAGCAACTCAAAAACAAGGTTGGATTCTCAGAACGAACTGATGTAGTCATTGAACCCAAGCTCTCGCTACAATGGTGGTGTAACATGAAAGCAATGGCCGAACCTGCTCTTGACCACGTCTTAAACGGTGATATACAATTTCATCCAAGCAATACCAAAAACACATATAAGCATTGGATGAACAACATCAAAGACTGGTGTATTTCTCGACAGCTGTGGTGGGGACATCAAATTCCTGTTTTCTATTATGGAAGTGGAGCCAATGATTTTGTTGTGGCTAAAACTGCAGAACTTGCACTTCCAGAGGCACAAAAGAAAAGCGGGAATGAGACATTAAGCATCAAAGACCTAAAGCAAGATGAAGATGTTTTAGATACCTGGTTCTCATCCTGGTTATGGCCCATTTCTGTTTTTGATGGCTTTAAGCATCCCGATAATCCTGATATCAATTACTACTATCCTACTAATGATCTAGTTACAGCACCTGAGATCATGTTCTTTTGGGTGGCAAGAATGATTATGGCCGGATACGAGTACAAAGGAGACCAACCATTTAAGAATGTGTATTACACCGGAATTGTTCGTGATAAACAACGCCGAAAGATGAGTAAGTCTCTAGGCAATTCTCCTGATCCGATTGAATTAATTGAGAAGTATGGAGCAGATGGTGTAAGAGTTGGCATGTTATTAAGTTCACCCGCAGGTAATGACCTTTTGTTTGATGAAGCACTATGTGAGCAGGGTAGAAATTTTTCAAACAAAATCTGGAATGCCTTCCGATTGATCAAATCGTGGGAGATCGATGAAAAAAAATCTGCTGAAGCATCGGCGGAATTGGCTAATCAATGGTTTACATCTGAATTTGATACTACCTTAGGAAAAATCAACACGGGTTATGAGCAGTTCAGAATCTCTGAAGTATTAATGACGACATACAAATTGATATGGGATGAATTCTGTTCCTGGTATCTGGAAATGATTAAACCTGCGTATGGTGAATCAATTGCTGCTGAAACTTATCATCAGGCCATTTTCCATTTGGAAAAAGTATTGACTATCCTCCATCCTTTTATGCCATTTGTGACGGAAGAAATTTACCACCTTATTCAAGAAAGAAAAGATCAGGAGTGTTTAATTGTTGGTACTTGGCCAAAAGCGGAAGCAGGAGAGCAATTATCAAAAAAGTTTGAAGAGGTCAAAGAATTGATTTCTCAAATCAGAAACATCCGAAATCAGAAAAACATTCCAAACAAAGAAGAACTGGATTTAAAAGTGATCAGTTCTAAAAAGGGACAAGAAACGGATGTCATTGTAAAAAAACTGGCTAACCTAACAAACATAGAATACATATCTGATAAAGTAGAAGGCGCCATCTCATTTGTTCTTGGAGATAGCGAGTATTTTATTCCCATAGGTGGTGCAATAGACCTTGAAGAAGAAAAGAAAAAGATTGAGACAGAACTTAACTACCTACATGGTTTTCTAAAATCAGTAGAGAAAAAGTTAAGTAATGAACGTTTTGTCTCGAATGCTCCCGAACAAGTAGTTGCCAATGAGAAAAAAAAGCAGCAGGACGCACAGATCAAGATCGAATTGTTGGAGAAACAGTTAGCGAACTTATAATTCATTTATCAACATTACTTTAGATTTCTTTTGGGCTTCCTTATTTTAGCCTTATGATGGATACGAGTCTGCGTTTTGCCTCTGTCGACATTGGGTCAAACGCTGTAAGGTTGTTTTTTTGTTATGTTTTTGAGACTGCAAAAGGTCCTGTATTCAAAAAGGCATCTTTAGTCCGACTCCCCATCCGTTTGGGAACTGATTCTTTTCATCATAAGAGCCTCGATCGTCATAAGATTGATGATTTGGTAGAAGCCATGAATGCCTTCAAACATTTATGTCAGGCTTATCACGTCATCTCTTATAAGGCTTGTGCTACTTCTGCCATGCGTGATGCACCAAATGGTCAAGCAGTTAGTGATGAAGTGTTTAAAAAAACCGGAATTCGTATCGAATTGATTGATGGAGAAACAGAAGCTTCATTGATTTTTGAGAACCATATTGCAGAACAACTTGATCCGAGTCAGGCTTATATTTATATGGATGTTGGTGGTGGAAGTACAGAATTTACTTTGTTTGACGGAGGAGAAAGAATAACTTCATGTTCTTTTAATGTTGGGACTATCCGACTTAAAGATGATCTGGTGGAAAAGAAAACTTGGTTGGATGTAAAAGCCTGGCTAGCCGAATTAAAATCTCAATATCAACCGGCAAAAATTATTGGCTCGGGAGGAAACATCAATACTCTCTTTAAGTTAAGTGGACTCAAGCCGATGGAACCTCTTTCCAAAAGACGTATAGAGCAATGGTTAGAGACTTTGAAAGGGCTTTCTTTTGATGAAAAAATATCGGAACTGAATCTACGTCCTGATCGAGCAGATGTTATTGTACCCGCAACAGAGCTGTTTATTATGGCAATGAATCAGAGTGGGTGCAAAGAAGTCATCGTGCCTAAAGTAGGCTTAGTGGATGGCATTGTTCATCATTTGTATAACGAATATAAAGCTGGAAACTAAATGACTTCTTTGATCAGTAACTGAGCAGCCTCAATGGGAGAGATTTCTTTATGCTCTACCTGACTTTTTAATTGTTGAAATTGAATTTTGTTTTCTTCTTTGCTAAACAAATGCATGCGCAATAATCCATGAACACTTTTCTCAAACCATCTTCCCAATTGCATTGAACGGTGCTTGTTAAAATATCCATTATCGCCTGTCTTTTTGAGATAATCCTGAACCATCTTCCATACCACATCAAGATTGCTTTTCTCTAATGCGGAACATGTTTCTACTTTACATTGCCATTGCTGATCTCCTTGAGGAAACAGATGTAATGCATTTTGATAATCCCTCTTGGCATTTTTTGCGGCTTTCACGTTCTCCCCATCAGCTTTGTTAATGAGTATGGCGTCCGCCATTTCCATAATGCCCCGTTTAATGCCTTGTAGCTCATCACCTGCCCCTGCTAGCATCAGCAATAGAAAAAAATCTGTCATTTGTCGAACTTCTGTCTCTGATTGCCCCACACCGACTGTTTCAACAAGAATAACGTCATATCCGGCAGCCTCACATAAAATAATACTTTCCCGACTGGCATGTGCTACCCCACCCAAAGCACCTGCTGAAGGGCTTGGTCTAACATAGGCGCTAGAATGTGAACTCAATTCATTCATGCGTGTCTTGTCTCCTAGAATACTGCCCTTGGTTCGTTCACTACTTGGATCAACAGCCAAAACGGCAACTTTTTTTCCTTCCTTTTTGATCAGGTGCAAACCAAATGCCTCTATAAAAGTGCTTTTCCCAACACCCGGCACACCGGTAATACCAATACGCACAGTATTGCTTTTTATTTTCAAACATTCAGAAACCAATTGATTGGCTAAATGCCTGTCTGAAGGCTTGGTACTTTCACAAAGTGTAATGGCTTTACTTAAGGCAACAAAATCCGCCTTTTTTATACCTTCCAGAAGTAGTTCCAGATTCCACTCCTTCGATTTGGGTTTTATGTATTTTTTATTCTTCAACTTATGATGAGTTCAAAATATAAGGTGCCTAAAATCAAAGTTAAGGTAATAGATTTTGGTTTTATCCTCATCTTTAGGCTTTCAAATTTTCCTCGCTCTCAACATTTCTCGTTTTCCTCCTACAGGACCCGGTAGTTTTTCAATTTTGAATCCGATTGATTGTAATCTCCTCCTGATCACTCCTTTTACACAGTAGGTTACCAAGATACCACCTTCATACAAGCAATCAAAAAGTTTTTGAAAAACAGCTTCACCCCACATTTCTTCCTGTTTTTCCGGAGCAAATGCATCAAAGTAGATCACATCATAATATGCATCTAATTGAATTTCCTGAATCGTATTGGCTGTTTTTTTGAGCATGAATTTTGGATGAACAGAAAGCAACTGCTCCCACTCCCCCTCATGAATAGTCCTAAAAAACTGTTTGAATAATGTTCCTAATTGCTCTCCATAATTCAATTTGAAATAAATCTCTTTTTCCAAAGGGAAAGCCTCAATACCAAGATACTCGACTACACAGTCACTGTGTATCAATTCAATTGCCGTTAGGCAGGCATTTAACCCGGTACCAAACCCCACTTCTAAAACTCTAACTTGATCTTGATCCTGCGTTTTTGCTTTTAGACCTGCGGTGATAAACACATGTTGTGATTCGGTAATCGCACCATGAATACTATGATAATGTTCATCCATTTCAGGCAAATACAAAGAATGCGAACCATCTTTTGTTTTAATCAAGGTCGGCTTTACTGTCATAATTGTTACACTTCAAACAGATTATCTGAACTAATTTTGCCAAAAATAATGAGCTAAAGGTTTATACACCATCAGTCGATCAACATTATGCAGAATATAGAAATAGAAGACATCAATGATGTCATGAGTTACGACATTTATTCAAAACGCTTACTTGATCTTTTTGAACAAGGAAAGACCACAGGAAATGATCACAGCGCAAAGATGTTGAACTATGCCAAGATAAATTTGCAGCGCATGAAGCGTCTCAATAAAACAACTGTATTAAACTCAAAATTAGAACAACAGTTAAGTCAAATGAGACGTACTCAAAGATGGCTTGTTCTCACAGAGGGGTGGTGTGGAGACGCAGCACAAAGTATTCCTTTGATTGCAAAAATGGCTGAAGTTACTTCAAAAATCGAACTCTGCTTTATTTTACGCGATGACCATCCCGAAATTATGGATCAGTTTCTAACTAATGGAGGACGTTCCATTCCCAAGTTAATTGCGGCTGATAGAGAAACAGGAAAAGTAATGGGAACATGGGGGCCCCGACCACAATTTGCTCAAAACATGGTCATGGAATTTAAACAAACGGGAGAAGGCAGTTATCAGGATTTGCAAAAAGAATTGCAATTGTGGTATGCCAAAGACAAAACCAAAAGTGTTCAGAGTGAATTTTCTGAACTACTTAAAGAATGGGAGGCAATAAATTCATAAAATAAAGGTTTCGACTGTATATCTTTGCCAAATGGGTCGACACTTATTTTTCTTCTTTGTAGCACTCTTGTTTATTCTTTCTTCCTGCCGAAGAGATGATGACTTCATTACAGACTCTTCAGCTAAACTGGCCTTCTCGGCAGACAGCATTGCTTTTGATACCGTATTCACTACCATAGGTTCAGTCACGAAAAACATTAGGGTTTATAATCCTCATAAGGAGGCCATCCGCATTTCAAGCATACAATTACTAAAAGGCAATCAATCGAATTTTAGAATAAATGTAGACGGGCAACCCGGTGTAATTCACAGAGATGTAGAGATTGCCGCCGAGGACAGCATGTTTATTTTTATAGAAGTAACTGTTGATCCAAGTAATCAACTTAACCCTTTCGTTATTGAAGATGCCATTAGCTTTTCTACTAATGGGAATGTTCAAAATGTGCGCTTGGTCGCCTGGGGGCAAAATGCTATTTATTATACACCTACTCGATTCTTTAGAAACCTACCGGATATTAGTTGTTTAACTGGGCCAAATGGACTAAAAGGTCCTTGCGATGATCTCTCCAGACCTCCAGTAAATGTGACATGGACTGATAGCTTACCTATTGTCATTTATGGATATGTCTTTATTGACAGTCTTGATGTGTTAAACATTAATGCCGGCACACAAGTACACTTTCATCCCGGTGGAGGTTTATGGGTGTATCATGGTGGAAATTTAAAGGTCAACGGCACGAAAGATAAACCGGTTGTTTTTCAAGGTGACCGATTAGAACCCGGCTTTGAAGATCGTCCCGGGCAATGGGATCGCATATGGATCAATAATGGCGGTCAAAATGAGATCAATTATGCCATTATTAAAAATGGATTTATTGGTATTCAAGCCGAAGCAATACCATTTGAAGTGCCTGACACGAATAACATTGGAAATTTACTTGTTAGGAATACCATCATAGACAATTGCTCCGGATTCGGTTTATTGACTAACATCTTTAACGTTGCCATGCAAAATACGGTCATTAGTAATTGTGGTGAATACAATGTGGCCATTCAATCATATGGTAACTATCAGTTTGTGCATTGCACTTTTGCCAATTATTTTAATAAAGCAAGCAGAGAAACACCTTCTTTCTTTGTACAAAACTCGGTTGTTAATGCTCTTGGTCTTCAAATTGTTTCCCCCCCCAATGTTCAGGTGTATAATTCCATTATTGACGGAGATAAGGCCGATGAGTTTGAAACTGAAGTAATCAATAACGGTAGCATTAATTTAGATTTCAGAAGCGTTGCCATTAAAAGCACAAAAAACCTCAATGACACCAGTCAATTCAAAGACATGATTGTCAATCCCGGAAATTTGTTTTTAGACATTGGTCTTCAAGATTTTAGTTTGAATGAAACCTCAGCAGCCATTGATGCCGGCAATAGTATTATTGCCAACCAAGTAAGGAACGACATAAAAGGTGAAGACAGGACTGTTGACAATGGCCCTGATCTCGGAGCCTATGAATTTAAGCCCTAGACGATAGGAATTCAATGGTATTGATGCCATCTGCATAATCCCATAATTTTGGTTGTTGAGCCTCTCCAAATTTTACCGCACCATCCCAAAAATTAGAGACCACACATTGAATAGATTCCGATTGATCCTTCAATGATTTATTCAAAAGAGCAGAGTCATTGTAAAACTCATAAAATAGCACGGCAAGAGGAGAGTGTAAGCCTTGATCTTCTTTCATCAACAAAAAACCGTTTTCTATCAATTCTACTTTGTTCAACAAATAAACGGCCTTATTGTAGTCATAATTATTGGCATACTTATGATGATTAATGACATCCTGATAAGAGAAGAAAGCATTAAACAATTGATCCAAATCGTAGTTTTCGGGCAAATAGACTTTTGTCACATTTCGACAGCCCAAACCAAAATACAAAAAGACATCATCCGCCAAACATCTTAAATCTTGGTCAGATTCGTTTCCATCTAATACGGCCAAAGAGGTTCTATTTTTTCGAATAATCTTTGGCACTTCTTTAAAATAAGATTCAAAATATCGAGCGCTATTATCTGTACCAGTAGCAATCAAATAGTCAATGCCCTTCAAAGGTTCATTGATTGTTACTCTATTCTGAAATGTTGATATTTTTTCTCCGATCTCCTTTAAGATCCAAGACATTAACACCTCATCCTTAGAAGACAATTTAGCTCTTAATTGATGGCCGGTCAATAAAACGGAAAGTGCATCATGCAAACCAACAAATGGGATATTGCCTGCCATGATGACTCCAACATCACTAATTTTTGGTGACACCCGGATTGTTCTTGTCCATTTTTCAATGTCTTTGTCATTCAAAGCCTGAACCCAAGATTCAGTAGCTGATTTTACTGCACCCAAGGTAAACCAAGGATTCTTTTGCTGAGCCAACTGAAGTATTGCTCGTAATTCATCTTCTTTACCATGTTCTTCATCTATCTGTTCAATAGACACAAGAAGTCGTTCAAACTGTTTTCGAAGTTCTTGAAGTAGGGTAATATTCTCTTGAGATGTCATAAAAAAATAGTAGAAGAAACACTAATTTTGACATGACTAAACATTTGCCAGTCATCTTTTGTTTGAAGTGGCAAAGGTACTAACTAAATAGAGCTAAATGGCAATAATAATAACAGATGAATGCATTAATTGTGGAGCCTGTGAACCGGAGTGTCCTAACAATGCTATATATGAAGGAGGAGAAGAGTGGAGATATTCTGATGGAACAAATCTATCGGGAGATTTTAACCTCATCAATGGAGAAAGTAAAAACGCTGATCAGGAAAATGAACCGGTAAGTTTGGATTATTATTACATTGTTCCTGATAAGTGTACTGAATGTGTTGGGTTTCATGATGAACCGCAATGCGCAGCGGTTTGTCCTGTAGATTGCTGCGTTGATGATCCCGACATCAGGGAATCGGAAGAGCAATTAACGGCGAAAAAAGAAATTATGCATTAGTTTACACTAAAATGGTGTATTTTTTGTTTGGTAGTTTTGAATGATGAACGCATTGAGAACTGCCTTTTTTCTTTTATTTCTATGTCTGATTGGAGAAAGTCAAGCACAACAATATGTTGGGCTTAAAACGGTGGAGGTAAATGAAGACAAGCATATTGATGATGAGGCGATAGAAGAGTTGGCCTTTCGTTTATTGAATGCTCAGAAAGACTCTACCAAAAAACAACTCAATCAACAACTTAGGCATCTACTTCTCAAAGAATTAAATAAGAAAGAAGCAAAAACGCATGATTTTAGTGCCATCAAAAGCTTATCTGTTTTAGTCCCATCAGATTCCAGCTTTAAATTGTTCAACTGGAATATCCCTTATAGAAATGGAACTTTTGATTATGAGTGTGGCATTTTGGATCTAAAAACCGGCTTGCCTGAGCAGTTTAAATTTTTTAGCCCCTTGTCTAAAGACTCTTTAAATGAAGAGTCTATAACTGAAGCCTATACATGGTTTCCGGGTCTTATTTATGACATCATCACAACAAAAAACCGTTTCCAAACTTTTTATACGCTTTTAATGTGGGATGGAAATACGGTGTTGACCAATCGAAAAAGAATAGATGTGATCTCAATTAACAAAGAAGGAATACCTCGATTTGGTGCAGCTATATTTAAATCTAATTTGGCCACCAAGACAAGAGTATTGTTTGAGTATGGCAATGAAAATAAAATGATTTTGAAATACGATGAGACACTAAACCGAATCAAATTTGATCACCTCTCCCCTCCCTCTTCTCAACTTGAAGGAGTTTATGAATATTATGGAGCAGATTTGAGTTTTGACGCTTATGACTGGAACGGCGACTTTTGGAGGTATCTTGCCGATATTGATGCTGACAAAGGCAGCCAAAAAAAGAAAAGCGACTTTAAATACGATAAGAAGATCATCAAAAAAGATCAACCGATATACAGTCCGAATTAGAGCAATTCTTTAATAATTCTGTCCACCGAATAGCCTTCTGCTTCTGCTTTGTAATTTCTAACAATTCGATGTCTCAAAATCGGTAAAGCAACTGCTTTCACATCTTCAATATCAGGTGAGTATTTCCCATTAATTGCCGCATGACATTTTGCACCAACTACTAAATATTGAGATGCTCTTGGTCCGGCTCCCCAGCTCAAGAACGATTTAACCAAGTCTGGAGACCACTCTTCATCCGGTCGTGTTGAGGCTGCTAGCTTTACAGCATATTCTAAAACATTATCTGCGATAGGAATTTTTCTAATCAAGCTCTGAAAGAAGCTAATTTCTTCTCCATCCATCACTTGATTAACTTTTTGTTCAAGGTTACCGGTCGTATTCTTCACAATATTCACCTCTTCTTCAAAAGATGGATAGTCTAACCAGATGTTAAACATGAAACGATCCAATTGAGCTTCAGGCAAAGGATAGGTTCCTTCTTGCTCAATGGGGTTTTGAGTGGCCAAGACAAAAAATGGTTGAGGAAGCTCATATCTCTTTCCTCCCGTCGTTATGGACTTTTCTTGCATGGCTTCTAATAAAGCTGATTGCGTTTTAGGCGGTGTTCTGTTGATCTCATCAGCGAGAATGAGGTTTGAAAACAAGGGGCCTTTTATAAATCTAAAGTTGCGACTTTCATCAAGTATTTCAGATCCAATAATGTCCGAAGGCATTAAATCGGGTGTAAACTGAATTCTATTAAAACTCAAACCTAAAGTTTCAGAGATGGTGTTCACCAGTAAAGTTTTCGCCAATCCGGGTACTCCAACCAATAAACAGTGGCCGTTGCTAAATATAGAAATCAACAAATCTTTAATGACCTCTTTTTGACCTACAATGACTTTCTCAATCTCTTGATTCAACTCATTGTACTTTTTTACCAAAGCATCTACTGCCTCTACATCCGATTTATATTGATTCATCTTTAAGGGGTCTTTAACCAGTTTTGTTGTAATTTACATCCTCCCAAGTACTCTTCATCGATTTTAATGTAAGTGCGATCTACTGCTCTTACCATCCATTTTTCAAGAATTTTTTGTTCCTTCTCTGATAATGCTGCTGATTTTATTTTTTGATAATCATCTTTCAAATTGGCCTGATGAGGTTTAGTGCGTTTCACCAACTTTACAATTCTGTAACCCGGCTTACTCCTTGGATCTTGAATTTGAACCGGTGCCGAAATCTCTCCTTCTTCCATCTTGTCAATTACAAAGAATAAGCTGGGATCTAAATCGTCCATCGGATACATTGAAGAGGCGGTATATGGATTAACAATTATACCGCCGCTCTTATTCGTCTCTTCGTGCTGTGAATAAAGCTTTGCAGCCAAAGTAAAAGTCATTGAGTCTTTTTCAACTAGTCGAGCAACTGAATCCAATCTTGACTTAGCCTTTTCCATACTGATTGGATCTAACTTAGGTTTAAGCAGAATATGCCTTACATTGACCTTATTACCCCGACGTTCAATGAGTTGAATGATGTGATAGCCAAATCTCGTCTTTACAATCGGAGAGACCTGACCTTCTTTCAACGCAAATGCAGCTGCTGAAAACTCCGGTTCTACTTCAGCTTTACCAACAAAGCCTATTTCTCCACCTTTTACAGCTGAGCCCTGATCTTCCGAATACAATACGGCAAGAGTGGCAAATTTTTCACCTTCCAAAACCCTCTTCTTGTATGTTCTCAGCTTGTCTTTTACCTCCTTTATGGAAGCTTGACTGGTTGGAGCATAGATCACAATCTGTGCGACTTCAACCTCTGCATTAATTAACGGTAAACTGTCTTCAGGAATCTTATTGTAATATTCCTCTACTTCTTTAGGGGTGACCTGAGTTCCCGAAGTAATTTCGCTTTGTTTAGCTTGAATCAATAATTGTTCTCTTAATGATTCGCGCATTTCATCCTTTATTTTCGATAAGGGCTTTTTGTAATAAGCTTCCATTGCAGCCTCTGATCCAATCTGAGAGATAAAGTAGCGAAGCCGACGATCCATTTCAGCTTCTACCTGATTGTCTGACACATCAACACTATCTATTTTCGCTTGGTTGAGCAGCAATTTCGAATACAAAATATCTTCTAGCACCTGACATTTTGTTTGATCTGTAACAGCTCCCGACTGGCTTAAAAGGCTTGAATATTTTGCCTCCAATTCTGCCTTTGTTGCAATTTCATCTCCAATTACTGCAATGACTTCGTCGAGCACAGTATTTTGCGACCAAGAACTACAAATGCTTACTAAGAAGAGTATCAAACTAATTGTATATTTCATACTTCTTTTTTAAAGTGCCTTCCTCAAAAATTTCATTTCTAGCATTACTTAAGAGTTCTAATTTCCTCTTATTTCTTATGATATCTATAATCTGATAACGAACATAAGAAATTGGTGCCAAGTCTCCTGATCTTTTAAGGTTTATTAAGTTAAGGTGCAAGGACTCCAGAGTGTCCTGATAATTAGAATATCCATCATTTATTAAACTCAAGTTGGTCTCTTCAACTCCTTTTGGCATCAGGTCTTTGAGAGCCTTCAGTGTCATCCATTGTTCAATATCTAAATGACACCTCATTGTAAATTGCACACAATAGTTTTGCAACTTTTCATTCGACTCTGTTTCGTCGTCATTGATCCAGAATTTGATAGAGTCTTGTTGAGGAGCAGATAATTTACATTTAATGAGCTGACAACTAATAATATCCTCCCTTAGAATAAAATTTTCCTTATTGTTTTCATAATACTCTTCAATCTGATGCTGAGTAACCATTGTATCCAATTTCTGCCTGATCAGCTCATTTTCATATGCATAAATAATTAAGGAGTTTTTATATGCTTCTAACTGCTGCTCGAACTCCAATTGCTCTTCACCTAAATTCTGAATTGCCTTTTGAATGAGGAGTTCTTCCTTTATCCAATTATCAATATAATTTTGAGCTACCCGTAGGCTATCTTCCTTATTCAAGTCCTTTGTGATATCGACAATTGTGGATAAAGAGAGATATTTTTCACCAACGCGAGCCACTTCATCATCTTTTGTTTCAGCAAAAAATTGACAAGAGAATAAAAAAAGAACAGCAATTAAAAATAAGAACGACTTCAATTATTCAAGCTCGGATTTAAGTTGTTCTAGTACAGTTTGGTTTACCTCAAACTTATATTTCTTTCTAAGCTCACTGATCCATTCCTTTTCAAGATGTTCTTGATAGTCGGAGGTAATTATGCCTTTTGAATCTTCAAGTGTCTTATAACCAGCCGGAATGATCTCTTTGATCCATACAAAATTAACACGTCCATTATCCATCAAATTCTGAGAGAGGCCTTTTTCCCACTTTACCTGATCCAGTATCTTGTTTTCATCTTTTTCATATTTTTTCTGCTCAGTCTTTAAGTTCAATTGAGAAGGCCTGTTAATCTCTTCCCTTAACTCATCAAGCTCTTTTCCTGCACTAATCATTTCTTTTGCCGATTTCGCTATCGACTCGTCTTTAGCGGAAAAGATAACTGCATCTGCTCTAACTCCCCATTTATAGTTTTCTTTATTCTTCTCATAAAAAGATGCTAAGCCAAGAGTGTCTTCAATGGCTTTTTTCCAAACCATTTTTTCAGTCAAATTAAACAGCAAAATACCATCATGATACTCCTGAATCAAATGCTTAAATTCAGGATATTCATCCTCCAACTGAGCATCTTTATATGCCAATATCTCTTCTTTTTTAAAGGCCTTATACTCATCATTAATAAAAATGACGTTATTGATACTTGGCCTTACTCTTTGTCTCTTGTTCAGGTAAGATGCAAATGCTTTCTGATTAACTGATTTATTGCCAATTTTAAACATTTCCTTATTCAGCTTATCAAAACGTGTTGTATCCCAAGCATTTCCAAAATAACTTGTATCTATAAGTGAATAGAAGTCACCTCTTTCTTTTATGTTTTCATCAAAACCATAAGCTTTCATGATTCTCCTAATGGCCGCACCTTCATTCAAGTTCGATCGGGAATCCTTCTTTACCTTTTGCTCTATTTCTTTCTCCATACTGCCATAAGAACCAATTTCTCTCTTATTTATTCGCTTTATAATGTGCCAGCCATACTGTGTTTTTATGGGCACTGAATACGCACCATCCTTTTCAAGTTTAAATGCTGCTTCTTCAAACTCATTAACCATTCTTCCAACACTAAATGGCGGTAAAACCCCTCCCCTAGTCGCTGTTCTTGAATCATCGGAAAATTGAGCAGCCAATTCTTCAAAATCCTCACCCTCTCTTAATTTTGTATGAATCTCATTGGCTCTTTCTCTTGCATTCTCTGTGCTTGCAATATCAGGATCTGTAGAAATCAAAATATGAGCAGCAGTCATGCTTCCATTCGCCGGACGCTTATCTTCTACTTTGATTAAATGGTAACCAAAACGAGTACGAACCGGATTAGAAATTTCTCCAACTTTTGTATTGTATGCTGCTGATTCAAATGGATATACCATATAAAAAGCTGTGAAATACCCTAAATTTCCTGCATTCTGCTTAGCAGAAGGGTCTTCAGAAACTTCTTGGGCGACTTTACCAAAGCCCTCTTTCAATGCGCGCTTTTTAATATTCAAAGCTTCTTTGTATGCTTTCAAGGTATCTTCAGGGCTAGCTTTTGCATCGCATTTAATTAGTATATGACTTGCTTTTACCTCATGTTTCAATCGCTCATAGGCTTCTTTTTTAAGCTGCTCCATCATGCTACCTTCACTCAGATAGGGCTGAGCCAGCTGAGAACGATAACCATTAAGTTCTTTTTGAAAAGCAGGATCTTTATGCATATCTCTTTCCATTGCTTCTCTTACCTTAAGCTTAAAATTGATATAAAGATCAAGATACTCTTCAACCGTGCTTTTGCTTACAATCTGTCCAGTATTGTTTTTTAAATAGACCCTTTTAAACTCTTCTTTTGAGATTTTTTCGTCCTCTATTGTCAAAACATCCTGAGCACTCATTTGAAATGCTGCAATCCAACCGAATAATAAAACAAAAATTAATTTTCTCATGTTCATCTGTATTTATCTATCTACTATAATTTGGTGCTTCTCTTGTTATGGTAACATCATGTGGATGACTTTCCCTGATTCCTGCATGTGTTACCTTAATGAAGGTCGACTTGCTTTGTAATTCCTGAATAGATTTACAACCACAATATCCCATTCCTGCTCTTATTCCACCTATCATCTGGTAAATCACTTCAGATAGTGAACCCTTAAACGGAACACGCCCGCTTATGCCTTCCGGAACTAGCTTTTTAATGTCATCCTCCATATCTTGGAAATACCTGTCTTTTGACCCCTTTTGCATGGCCTCTAAAGACCCCATTCCCCTGTAGGCTTTAAACTTTCTTCCTTCATAGATAATGGTTTCTCCGGGTGATTCTTCTACACCTGCAAACAAAGAGCCTGCCATAGCAGTATCCGCTCCTGCTGCTAATGCCTTAACAACATCTCCTGTAAATCGTAAACCACCATCAGCAATGACAGGAACTCCCGTTCCTTTTAACTCTTCTGCAACCATCATTACGGCTGAAAACTGTGGTACACCGACTCCTGCAATGACTCTCGTTGTGCATATTGAACCGGGTCCGATTCCCACTTTAATCGCATCCGCTCCGGCATCAGCTAAAGCTCGCGCCGCTTCTTTAGTCGCAATATTTCCAACAACAACCTGAAGCTGTGGAAACGCTTCTTTAACTTTCTTTAAGGTATCGATTACACCTTTTGAATGACCGTGTGCTGTATCAATCACTATCGCATCCACGCCCACTTTTACCAGTGCTTGTATTCTTTCCATTGTATCAGCAGTAACACCAACCGCAGCAGCAACTCTTAATCGACCATATTGATCTTTACAAGCATTTGGTCTCTCCTTCAGCTTAATGATATCTCTGAAAGTAATTAAGCCTATAAGCTTGTTCTTTGAATCTACAACAGGAAGTTTTTCAATCTTATGAGCTTGAAGAATTTCTTCAGCCTTGACCAGATCTGTTCCTTCTGTTGTAGTGATCAAATTATCAGAAGTCATCACCTTAGACACATCTTCATCTAAATTCTTCTGAAACCGCAAGTCACGATTGGTAACAATGCCGATTAATTGTCTGTCAGAATCCACAATTGGGATACCTCCGATCTTATTTTCTTTCATGAGATCCAAAGCATCCGCTACTTTTGCATTTTGGTGAAGCGTTATGGGGTCTTGAATCATGCCACTTTCAGAACGTTTCACTTTTCTGACTTCCATGGCTTGACGTTCAATGCTCATGTTCTTATGTAAAACACCTATTCCACCTTCTCCGGCAATTGAAATCGCTAAAGCCGACTCGGTTACTGTATCCATTGCAGCTGAAACGATAGGTGTATTCAGTTCTATCTTACGAGTAAATTTTGTTTTAATACTCACCTCCCTTGGCATCACCTCTGAGTAAGCGGGTACTAGTAAAACATCATCATATGTTAGTCCTTCCGGTAAAAAACGCTGATTCGAATTTGATGAGCTCATTCTACTTTTTTAAGACGGCAAAATTAAACAATATCAAACGATCCTTGCTGTTAAGATATACTAAAAAGGGGCTTCTTAAAGAAGCCCCTTTCAATTTATTTAATGATTAGCTATTTAATCACAGTAACCGTTCCTTTACGACGATGCTCTTTACCTTCGGCATCCTGGAAACGAATGGTATATACATAAGAACCTGCTTGAGGATCCTGCCCATTCATTTTTCCATCCCATCCTTTTCGAGGGTCATTTGTACTATACACTTGTTCTCCCCATCGATTGTATATGATCATCTCATAATAGGCCCAATCTACAAAATGCCCTTGAGGTCCAAAAACTTTGTTCACTCCGTCCGGTGCAAATGCATTAGGTATATAAAATAAAGGCTTTTGAATAACACATACATGATTTGATCTTGAAACTGCAGGATCTAAATCTTGGCCGATTCCAAAATCAGTTGTTACAGGACCTTGAACTGCTTCAACAAAGTAGCAGAAATCACCTATGGCAAATAATTCATTGTACACATCATCAACAAAGAGATTAATATTACCTTCTCCTAATGCAGGTACAACATCATATTGAGAAAATCCTCCTTCATTAAAACTCCTGTAGATTTTGTAAAAGGCCGCAGCACTATCCCATCCTTCATATTCATTCCAACGTAAGGTATTGGTGAGTGCTTCATTATCTGCATCAACTGTCAAATGAATAGTTCGTCCATAATTTGAGGTATCGATTGGATTACCACATACATTTTCAACCACTACTTGGTAGAAGTAACTGTAATCATTCGTTGCTGCCGTATAATCATAATAGCGGAATGTAGAATCTACAATACTGAATTTATCCACACTTCCTATTGGTGTCATCTCATCTGAATTGATTCCCCTTCTGACTACAAAGTGTCCTAGATTATCAAAAAGAATAGGATTCAAATCAGGATACACCTGTATTTCTACTTGATTCTCCCGAAGGACATTCGCATAATGCGTGTAATTATAATCCGGAAGAGTACCATAAACAGCAAAGGCAGTTTCCCGATTTGAGCGTGACTCTATATCCACTCTATTGGTATTTGTAGGACGAGCTTTCACATAATATTCAAATTCCACTGGCACATCTCCAATGCCATAAGAAGCATCTAATATGTGTCTGGTCGTCGTGTCTAGAGTAGCTGCTAATGGCTCAGCATTTCCTGTTCCGCCTGTAGTATCCCAGTAAACCACATAAGATACACTATCGCCCACATTAAATGTTTTGTATGGGTTCCAAGACAGTTCAAATAAAGAGTCACAAGGATTCCATACGGCATCTATATCCATGGTCGTATGGAAATCAAATTCACCAGCACCGGGTCTATTGTCACACACATCTTTTGGCTGTAAAGCTAAACGAACTACAGTATCCATTACATTAAACTGATTAGGATCTGAGAAATAACGACGAGAACTATTGATTGCCAAACTATCAACCTGATTATACGCTATCCCAGGCAATTCCATTATTACCCATTGCGAATCCACATCCGGTTCTACATCTCTAGACCATTGAATAGAAATCTCATTATCCTGCGTCACTGTAATATAATCAAGCCATTGTTTTTCAGGGGCCTGATCTACAAACATGGCCGAATCGTAGTTGGATCTTGTCCAACATTGACCGATGGGATCATAAATCTGAACTCGATAAAAACCGGGAGCATTACAAAGGTTAACACTCGTAATAGAATCGATAAAGTTGTCTGATTTTACAAAACCGGTTAATATTCTACTGCTCATATCACCATTATTAGGATCTCGATATAAACGGTATGGGAAGTTATTCAGATCATTTGCTACACCGGTTTCATTCCAGTTCAACAATCCATGCTTTTTAACATTGGAAGACACTTTCATGTTAATCATACTAATGATATCGGAAGCAGGAGAAGGATCCGTTCCATTACAACCTGAAATACTATAGGCTCTAAAATCTAAATCTGAATTAAGCGCTTGGAAACCATTAATCGTAAAATTAAAGGTATCCAAATTAATGTTTGTAAATGCAGCTTGAGGTTGGATATCTTGCCATTGCCCACCGTCAATACGGTATTCGAAATCATAACTAACAAAGTTATCCGTTGAATCACGAGGTTTCAACCAACTCAAAGCCACTGTATTGTCATTGTGCACATAAATACAACGCAATTCAGGAGCTGGTACAATTTCAAATGTTCTAACATTAGGATTTGCTGCAATAAAAGCAATAGATGAAATACTTACGGAACCTGCTCGGTCTGTAGCAACAACTTGATAGCGGTAATCATTATTGTAATTAATCCCTTGACTAAATGATGTATTTCCATTGGTAAAGGATCGTAGTAAAGAATCAGGCGCAGAACCATCATTAGAAAAGTAAAGCTTATAATTACGTACCGGAGGTAGCAAACCTGTAGCCGACTGCCATGTAATGTCATAAATTCCATTACAGGCAGGATTCTGTACACTTACACCGGGAAATAAAGTTTTATATTCGGGGCTGGAAGCCACATTATTATTGTCACATTTATCAATTGCTACCACAAAATATGACCTTTGAGCAAGGTTGGCAGCTGCACCTACATGAGTATATTGACCGTTCGGAGCCGTAAGTGAGGTCAATAAAGTTGGGGCAGGATTCGATGCTCCAGGAGTGCCTTGATAAATTTCAAAAGTCCCAGCTGTACCAGCACTTGTCACGTCTATACTAAAGTAAACGTCTCCATTAGCTAACACTTGTATAGTATCAAAATGTGGCTGCGGTACATTTCCACTATTTCTCATCCAAACAGTATCTACCACACTAAAAGAGCTAAAAAACAAGCTATCAAAACGTTGTTTACGAACACGTTCTCCCTGTTCAAGCATGACTACTGTATCTCTCGCTTCTATTCTAAAACCCACATAACCATTACATGTACTAGTAGGCACATCATAAGTAGTCGCATTAGTATCGCCTATTAACACCCAATTCGCTAAGTTTCTTGCATCAGCAGCTGTCGCTACATTATCATTTTTCCAGATATAATAGTGGGTTTGAGATTCGTATTTATACAAAGGGTCTGATGAAGCATTCAATGGTTTTGCTCGATTCCAATCCAATCTGACATTGGATCTAAGTGGCCTACCATTTGCAACATTACCATTAGGAGTTGCTTCTACTTCAATCACACGAGCAGCTTCTCCCCAGGCAGACTCTACATCACCTGTACACCCTGATTCTGATTTCATTCTAAAATACCAATCTTTACCTGGTATCTTAAACCGAATATCACTGGTATTAACGTATATCGGATAGTTCTGTACTTTCTGCTCTTGCGAATACTTTCTTAGATTCTGGTTAAACATTCCGATAAATGCAGGCCCGCTACCATCATTAACACTCGACTGTTGAACCTGATAATTATCCCAAGTATTAGACGTATCAGTAGGTGGTGCCCATTGATATGTTATTTTCCCATCTAAACCAACAGAGATGCCTTTCATAATTGGAGGTTCAATGGGCAAAGGATCGGTCAACTTAACGGTAATGACAGGGTAGTTGACACTCGGAATCTGACAATTATCGTCCTGAACCTTCATGACAAAATTATAGATACCCGAAGATGCTCCCGGAATACCGGATCCTGCTGTACGAAGATGATGACATTCTGTCTGCCAATTAAATACAGTACTCACTCCGGAAAACCCTTTAATCTCATAGCGGGGAGGCTGGGTACTACCGTTAAATGTCACACTATTATTTCTTAAATAAGCACAAGGAGCCAAATTCACAGACTGCCCATTTAAATTTGCTCCGTTACAATTGTTTTCTGACGTAAAATCAGTCGAGAACATGAATCCATTGGGTACAAGAGTGACTATTTGTGGAGACCCTGTATTAGAAATATCAAAATCTGCCGCATTAAAGGGAATTTCTACTTTCTGTCCCGCAGTAAGTTCAACTACCTCTCCAATCGGGTTAGGATTATTATTTATGGATATTATTGGAGGGTTATTATACCCGGTAGTTACTGTAGCACAATCGAAAAAATAAAAGGGAATCTCTCTAAAAACAGATCCTATTTTTTTTCCATCTCTCCATTGATCTACTTGAACACAAGTAGCGTATTTACCAACAGACCCAAAACCACTATATAATGCGACTTCCATTTGGCCTGTTATAGGATCTAAGGATAATGCTTTATTCTGATTATTTACATTTGAATTTGGTGTAGGACTATTAAAAGCAAAACCTGGATTATAAGCTGTTGGAGTACCACTTGGTGGAGGCGAATTTATTGGTGTAGCCCACTTATATGATAAAGAGTCCAAGTCATTGTCATAGGCATTATGGTTAAAGGTAAAAGTATATCCTCTACAAATCAAATTTGCCGCAATTTCTCTAAATGCAGGAGAATTGTCTCGACAGTTTTGTGTATTCGTATTGTTTTTATCTGCATACATGACTGCACGCAAAACGATACCTGAACTTTGGGAAGCAGTTGTCATGTTATCCAAAGTCGGTCGACAACAAGGTGTTTGAAAGTAAAAATGCCATCCACTTGTCGGTGGTACACCTTTTAAAGTAATCGGATCTGATACGTAAAAATAACGCTGAACAGATCCAAAATCAGGATTTCCACATGAAATTCTGGTTCCTTGAGCATTACATTCCGGTGCAACCTGACCTAGATTCTGGTTGTTCCAAGTTGTACTATCGGGTTTCATGGGTATCGTGGTAATAATAGAGTTATTTGTTCTACGTGGCCCACCTATTACTCTTAGGTTTTCTGTTTGAAAAGTCCACCCCGCTGCGGTTCCACCTGACGGTGTGGCACAGTTTCGATAGAGTTCCATGTAAAACCTGAATTGACCAGTTCCGGGTATACATCTCCAAGTGATTTCTCCACCCAACATATGGGTGGCTTTAAGCGGTATTGCACTAAATAGCATTAAGGTTAAAACCCCAATTAATCCTATAATTTTTCTCATGATTATAAATTTTTCAATTCTATGACGTTTTATTTTTTAAAGGTTGCCTCTTCTTCCAACAATTACTTTTATCATCTGTTCCCAATTTATATATTCGTTTGCAATTTCCATTACTCGTTCTTTTTCAATTTCATCAATATGACTCTGTAAGCGATTATAGTAATCTAAATCAATTCCCAATTCAATCAGATGTTTAAAGCGTTCTAATGTTTCAAACACTCCATCAAAATTACGCATAAGACTTCCCTTTAGGTAATTCTTAACAAGTACAAGCTCCTTATCTTCTATCGGTTCAGATTGTAATTTAATAATTTCCTTTTTGATTTCCTTTAGAGCCAAATCTGAGTATTCTGAAGCCATCTCTGATGCAATAAAAATAAAACCGCCATGTTTATAATTCACAATACCGCTTCCGATACCATAAGTGTAGCCCTTATCCTCCCTAATATTCTTCATGAGCCTAGAACCAAAAAAACCACCTAATAGAGTATTGACAAATAATAAATCGGGGAAGTCTTTATCTTTTTTTGATATTACAGCTTGCCCTACTCTAATGGCATCTTGTACTGCATTTTCTTTGTTGACGTGTATATTTTGATCATACTTAAGCTCAGAATAGATCGTCTTATTGATTGAAAAATCACCCTCCTTTTCAACATTAAATATCTTTGAAAATTCACCTAAAGCATCCAATACTTGATTTGTTATTTTCCCAGCGGTGTATATGGAACATTTTGATTTTAAGAATTGATCCTCATATTCTTGCTTTAGATGTTCGGGATGAATCTCAAGAATATCTGATTCGGAATAATACGAATCATAATAAGATGAATTCCCAAATAAGGTAAGATTCAATTTATCCTTAGCCAAAAAACCGACTTTCTCTTGATTTATTTTATACTTTTCTACCTCTTGATATTTTAGTTTTTCAAACTCATCTTGACCAAATAAAGGCTGAAATAAAACTTCTTTCAGGATATCAAGAACAGGTAAAATATAATCTGCTAAAAGATAAAATGAAAAGCTAGAGTTTTCCATGCCGCATGACACATCGTAAAACACACCATATTGCTCTAAGGTTTCTGCCAATTCCTTTCCTGAACGCACAGTTGTCCCTTCAAATAGTGCTTTAAGCATCAATTTAGGTAAAATCTTGTTTTCTGAAGAAACTACCCCATAATCAAACACAACCTCCAGCTTTAGCATTTCTGTTGTTTCATCAGTTATGTGATAAAGAAGAATGCCCTTATTCAAAGCCAAAATCATTGGAGGTTTAATCGATAGCTTTGATGTTAGTTTATATAAAGATGTATCAAGCATTAGCAGTCTTTTTTAGCTTCTTTTATATCTTAATACATTAGCGCGATCTCTTCTGAATAGACGTATCGCTTCTCCTTTTAGCTCCAATTTACTTACCCTCATGTAGTCATTTATCTCCGTATTAATTAAGTTGGTATCACCGAGCAGTTTAGAAAAAGCAAGACCCATCGATTTATTGGAAATCGAACTTAAACTAAAATAGTGAAGTGTTTTCACCTTGTTTCGTATTCTATTGTATTCAATATCATCAATTTCAACTTGCTTTAACTCTTCCAATACTTTCCATATTGCTTCTTCTCCCTGATCAAGTTCATGTGAAGGATTTAGTCTCCCTGAAACAATCAACAGACCATTATCAAAATCACCTGTCACGTAGGCACTTATATTAGAAAACATGGCTTTTTCTCTAACTAGCTTTTGGTAAAGCCTGGAAGAATTACCACTTGACAAAATGTCTGACAATAAATCACATACTATATAATTCCGATCAGATCTTTTAGGAATGTGAAATGCCATGTAAATTGCATCGGCAGGAACATTTGCATCAATGTCTTTCCTTCTCATCTCCTCCTGCTTTTCCTCAAATGGATAATAATTAGGGTTCCTATCACCAGATACTATCTTTCCAAACCACTTATCCGTCAGTTTTTCCAAATCAAAGCCTCTTACATCACCGGAAATCGAAAGAATTGCATTTGAAGGATGGTAAAACCTCGAAAAAAAGTCAACAATATCAACCTTTGAAGCATTTTCTATTTGCTCTACATTTTTACCAATGGTGGCCCATTGATAAGGATGTTTCTTATATGCCAATGGCCTCAGGTGAAGCATAGCATCACCATAGGGTTGATTTAAATAGCGTTGCTTAAACTCCTCCACAACTACCTTTTTCTGGACAAGGATACTTTTGTCGTTCAAAGCTAGGTTAACCATTCTATCTGCTTCTAAATATAAAGCCATTTCTAAAGACTCACTAGGCAGAGTAATATAGTAATTGGTAACATCATTACTTGTAAATGCATTGTTCTCTCCACCAACCATTTGTAGCGGTTCATCAAAGGAGGGTACTTTCTTTGTTCCTCCAAACATTAAATGCTCAAATAGGTGCGCAAAACCAGTTTTTTCTGGGTGCTCATCCCTTGCCCCAACATTGTAAAGTAAGTTAACAGAGACTAATTTAGTTCTACTATCCTGATTGACAATTACCTGAAGACCATTCTCTAATTCAAACTCCTCGTATTCAACCATATTTAGATTTAATTCAGCAATAATATGATTTAAACATAAAATCTTCATTAATTTTATCAATTGTAATTGATTTCAAAGTTTAAATCAGGCTAAATCAATATATTTGCATTATGAGAAAAATTCTACTTTCTTTCATCGCCATTTTTTTTCTAGGCTTAGTCTCTAAGGCTCAATACTCTATGGACTTTGGATTTTCTTTGGGTGCCTCAAATTACCTTGGTGAAATTGGAGGTGGAGAAGGAGAAGCAAAACCATTTCTTTTGGACATGAAGTTTAAGCAAACCAATCTTGCGATGGGTGGCTTTTACAGGTATCACTTTACACGAGAAATAGCTGCAAAGTTATCATTTAATTATGCTCGAATTAGTGGAGCAGATAGTCTTTCCGGCAATCCCAATAGAATAGCTAGAAATCTTAGCTTTAGAACTGATTTAGTAGAGATAGGCTTACAAGGTGAATATAATTTTTTCTCTTTCAATGACATGAGCAGAAGGAGTAAAAATAGAGTAGACTTCGGAACTTATGCGACGATTGGAGCAGGTTATTTATTATATTATCCTCATGCTCAATTTGATGGTAAGTGGTATGCTTTAAGACCATTAGCTACAGAAGGCATAGAAAATGCTTATGACGAATCTGCAATTGTTATTATTGGTGGCTTAGGAGCGCATTTTACATTTAATAGAAAAGTGAGATTAGGATTTGAAGCAGCTTATCGTTTTTCTAATACGGATTATCTGGATGATGTAAGTACTGATTATGCTTACGATACAGAGTTGCCATTTTTAGAATCTTCTATTTTTGCTAATAGAAGCGCAGAAGCTTACACAAGAGGAGATGCAGATTTACCAGATCCAGAATTTTTTACTCCGGGATCAATTAGAGGTAATCCTGATGGAAACGATGGATATCTATTTGCTCAATTCACTTTATCTTATGTTATCAGCAATGGAAATTCATTTTCAAGATCAAGGTATAGAAGTGTAGTTAACAGAAGAAAACGACGAACCAAGTTCTAATGAGTTAGGGTTTAATCGAAAATAGAATATAAAATTAAAAGGAGAACTAAAAGGTTCTCCTTTTAGTTTTTACAAAAAACTGACCTACTTTTCTAATCGGCTTAATTAACATGGTAAAGGGCAAGGGTTTTAATTGATTGATTTCCCAAGCAAGCCTATCCTCCTTATTTGCCCTTATTCTATTGTATAAACTTTGATTACTTAGTCCCCCTTCTCTCATTTTCACAATAACTCTTGGCAAGTATGATGTGTTTACATCATATTTATGCAATAATCTCAACATTAATTCATAATCAGCCGCAGAAACTAGTTCAATATTAAATTTTCCATGTTTCTCATAGACTTCTTTTTTTACAAAAAAAGTTGGATGAGGTGGCATCCAGCCATACAGGAAACTATTTCTGGAATATTTACCGGATTTCCAAATCCTTGTTACTTTATCAAGATTGTTCTTGTCAACATAAACTAAGTCAGCATAGACAGCATCTGTCTTGTCTCGAACCATAACATTTACAACATCTGAGATGACTTTCTCATCGGCATAAACATCATCAGAATTAAGAATAGCAATAATTTCCCCCGTGCATAAATCTATCGCCTTATTCAAAGCATCATACATACCTTTATCAGATTCTGATTTGAACACATCGATTTTGTCACCATAGGACTTAACCTTATCAATAGTTTTGTCAGTTGACTTACCGTCTAGGATAATATATTCAATCTTTGAATAATCTTGATGGATTACGGATTGAATTGTATCTTCAATAGTTTGTTCACTATTAAAGCAAACTGTAATTATAGAAACTTTTGGAGTTTCAGGCATTTCTCCTAATTACACAATTTTCTAATACTAAAACATCCATCTCTGTTCTTGCAAAACAAGCATATGCCTCTTCAGGCGTATTTACAATGGGTTCATTCTCATTAAATGACGTATTTAGTAATATGGGTGTACCGGTCTTTTTATAAAATGAATTGATCAAATCGTAATACCGATCACCTTTTTCAACAGTTTGTAATCTTCCGGTTCCGTCAACATGTGTAACAGCAGGAATTTCATCATGTTTTTCTTTCTTAATCGGAAAAACTTTTTCCATAAACGGCACCTTGTCTACTTTTTCAAAGTACTCTTCAACATGCTCCTCTAATATTGACGGAGCAAAGGGTCTGAAGCTCTCTCTTCTTTTAATCTTAGAATTAAGTAATTCTTTAGCATCATCTCTTCTAGGGTCAACTATTATGGATCGATGTCCCAGTGCCCTAGGGCCAAACTCTGCTCTTCCATGATACCAGCCGATCACCTTACCTTTAACTAATTCCTCACTTACCTCTTCAATTAATTCTTTATCAGAATAGCGACTATATTCAATATTATTTGAAGACAGATACTTTTCAACTTCTTCGTTGCTTGATTTATAACCTGTATAGGCATTATATATAGCTGGCTTTCTATCATTTTTAAGTACATGATTGTATAGCCACATGGCTGAGCCCATAGCAGTTCCTGCATCATGTCCTGCTGATGGTATATATACCGATTTAAACTTTGTATTCTCCAGTATTTTACCATTTGCAACAGAGTTTTGTGCAACCCCACCTGCAATACAGATATTGTCTAGGCCAGTCTTTTTATGCAAATGATTTAGAATATGAAAGATTAATTCTTCAGTAATTCTTTGAACAGAAGTAGCTATATCCTTGTGTTTCTGAGTTAGCTCCTCGCCTTTTTTTCTTGCAGGCCCCAACAGTTCTTCAAGCTTTTCTGAGTAAATGGAATCAATGAATGGGTCTCCATTTTCCCAGCTCATACTTACCCCTTCTTTAGCATGTTTAAAAAACTTAGTATTCAACTCAAACAAACCATCTTCCTTAAAGATCAGAATCTCCCTTAAATCATCTACGTATTTTGGTTCACCATAAGGAGCCAGCCCCATCACTTTATATTCGTCACCATAATGTGGAAAGCCAAGATATTGAGTCAAAGAAGTATAAAAAATACCCGCTGAATGAGGATAAATAACACTATCAATTACTTCTATTTGATTCCCTTTTCCCCTACCGATCATAGTAGAAGTGAAATCACCAAATCCGTCAATTGACAATAAGGCCGACTCTTCAAACGGTGAAGCAAAAAAGGCACTTGCCAAGTGACTTCTATGATGCTCTATATGATGTAATTCGGCTCTTATTTCCGAAGCTTTAACATTAAAGAGACTTGCTAACTGAGATTTAACATCAGATACTTTCTTAGTGTTTGATAAACGATCTTTAATGGCCGAAACGGAAACTAAATTTTTAAACGAGTGCATAATTTTCTTATGCAAGTTTGCAGATGGATTCCTAGATATTGTTATGTAATCTAATTCTTCAATGGAAATGCCTGCATCCTCAATGCAAAATTTTATCGCCTCAGTGGGAAACCCTGCCCAATGCTTAATTCTTCTAAACCGCTCTTCTTCAGTTGCTACAATTAATTCTCCATCTTTTACAATGCAAGCCGAAGAATCTCCATGAAAGGCATTAATACCCAATATATACATGCTTAAAATTTTGGTTGCTAAATTATCAATTTGATTTTATTAGAACAGAGTTAAATCAACTGAAATAACTTGCTGTTTTCTTCCAAAATCTCCGGATTCAAAATATTTTCCCGCGCATAGGAATAACAAGATTCAACACAATTTTTATAGGCTTGCTCTTCCATACCATAATAAGCTCTTATTGCGTTTTTCCACCCGTTAATATCATTAAGAGCTAAGTCATGGCCAATATTATATTGATTTATGTTTCGCCAAGGAGTTTGATCACTAATCAAAACAGGAACTCCAGAAAGCAATGCTTCTACAATAGAATGGCCATAATTTTCATTCAGACTTGGCAGCACATAAAGGTGATTATTCTGCAATCTGAGTGAGATTTCTTCCGGCGATACTAGACCTAAGTATTCGATCCTTTCATCATTGCTTATTACTTCCATATGTGAAGGCCAATTCAAGTCTTTTTCAACCGGTCCATAAATACTTAGCTTGATTCCTTCTAAATCTTTCATTTCAGAAACTAGCTTCAATAAAAACATCAGATTTTTTTTTGAAGAAATTCTTGAGAGAAAAACCACATTTAGCTGCTCTTTTCTTTTAGTAATACTATCCTGATTTCTTTTGTTTATTGCCCCTGATATATTTTGAGCAATTCTGATAGTAGAGTTCTGCCCATAGTTATTTATAATCTCTTGTTCTTCACTTTCAGTAGAGGCATGCCAAATAAGCCGCTTTTTAAACAAAAAGCTTCGAGTTACCCATATAAACAACTTCTTTTTGAAAGGTTTTATTGACAGCGCGCCTTTTCCTAACATTCCTCTAGGCGCCAAAATGTTTGTAACAGATTCTCTGTTTCTAAATACAAAGTATGGCAATAAAGTATATTTTACGGAGAATAAGCTGTTGTAATAGATAAAATCTGGCTTGAAAGAATCAGCTAATTCTTTGTATTGTTTAGAATTTTGATGTTCTGAATCAAGGTAAATAATATCATAACCATTGTTTTTTATTATTTCATTAACAGAAACATTCAACTTGGTTCCATCAACATCTTTATCAGATGTTAAAATAAATATATTCAGTTCATCTCCTAGAGCCTGAGTTAAATTAAATATTGATTTAATTGGGCCACCTGCCTTAAATGCCGGGTAAAACCAATCTATGAAAATGAGAATATTAATTTTACTCTTCAATTTGATTATATAAATTATTATACATTCTTGCTACTGCTTCAGGTTTGAACCTTTCTACATTTCTCCTCCCTTTTTCAATTAGCTTATGCCTAACCTCCTTGTTTTCTTTAAGGTATAAGATGGCCTTCTGGATTTCATCGATTGAATAGGGATTTATCAAATATGCCCCCCCCACTCCGGCAACTTCAGGCATCGATGATCGATTGGAGGTTATTACAACTCGTCCTATGGCTTGAGCTTCTATTATTGGCAAACCAAACCCTTCATAAAGAGAAATAAAAGCTAATACATCGCATTTTACATATTCTTCAATTAATTCTGAATCTGATAAATTAACTTTATTGTAATACTTAAAACCGGATTGTGATAATGCGGCTTCTTGTTTAATCGTTAAACGACCAATTATTGTCAACGTACAATTAATATCTTTAAGAGCCGCAATTAATCTGGTTAAATTTTTATTCTCCTTAGTTCCAATATGAAGGATGTTGATTTTATCAGACCATTCCACTTTAGGCTGAAATTCAACTTTAATTGTTAGCGGATTGGGTATTACTATTATTGGAGTCTTATAATTATTTAAGCTTTTTATCTCCTTTTTTGAAAACTCAGAAATTGTAGTAACCATTCTTGAATTCGCAATCGGGATATCAAACCAAAGCTTTTTAAAAACCCAATACCGCCACCCCTCTTTTCTTTTTAAAGATTCAATATCATGAATCGTTAAAATTGAATTCTTAAAAGGATACCAAAATAAATAATGGTCATGACCAGTAACGTGGATGATTAATTTATTAAATTTTATCAAGGCAAAAATATTTCTTACCCGGTTAAAAAACCCTTTACTTTCAAATGGCAATTCAAATACCTCAACATTTATATAATCATTTAATGTATGAAAAACATTCTCGATGCTATAAAAAGAGGGATGGCTTTTTCTTAAAGTAAGTTTAACTTTATTCATCTTCCTGTTTAGCAACTTTAAAAAATTTGGTTAAAACCCACCAAAACAAGAATACTTGTATAAGTGCCCCAAAGACTAAAGTGATATTACCCTCTGCATGCGTAAATTGCTTACTTGCATTAATGGCTATTAATAAATTAATATCTCCGATTCCAGCGCCAAATTTCATTACAAACCATTTATAAGTCATTCCAAAAAACAAAGCCATAATTAGCATGCCTTGAAAACCAAAGTTAATATAAGCTTCTACAAGCATGGGGAAATTAATTGAGGCAGTAGAATTGTCTCCCCTTAAGCCATAAGATGTGGACACTTTACTTCCCATCTCATTTTCAGGCTTTGATGGAAAAATGATCCTCGGAATTGGTGATAGCGGTAACCAATAAAAAGTTTCTCCATTTAAAAATTGCTTGCTTCCCGATTTATGTTTCCAAACAACGTGACTAATAAAGCTCAAATTTTCAAATCGATTATGTGAGGATTCTTGACTTTTTAAAATGTATTCGCTTAAGTCATTTGCTTTATTACCTCTTATCTGATCATCGCCAATAAATACCTTATCAACCATGGAGAACCCACGTTCAAATTGAGATAACTCGATATCGTCGTTACTCGATTTAAATCTAAAATATTTCCTACTTTGATACAAGGGAACAAATATTAATAATATAACAATAGCAAGCATAATAGGTATACGTCCTTTCTCTCTAAAATAAACGATAAATACACCTAAGAAAAAGACTCCAACCTGAGCCATCAATGTTGTAGACAATCTCAACAGAATCTCAGTAATAATAAATAATATGATTGCGATATGATAAAAACTAAACTGTGGTCTAGATTTAGAACGGATCAGATAAAGAACGTACAGTGCAAATGTTATCGCAGGTGAGTAAAAGAATATCTGAATTAAACCTGAAAGACTTGCAACTAAGCTAGGGAATGCCCAATTTCCGACCCGATAAAATATAGAAAGTAACAAAAAGTAAATGCTCAATGATTTTAAAGAATCAACATCAAATGTAAAGGATCTGCTCACCAGAGGCTTCGGACTACGCCTAAAAAAAAAGGTGTACCCCACATAGATCAAAACAACTGAAAAGAAGGTATATGTGGCGATTTCATCCATATACTCTTCCTTCATTACCCTGACATTGTTATAATAAGTCTTTTCTTCAAGTAAGAAAGGAGATTGAAAATACAACCAGGTAAGTACAATATATGGCGACAAAAAAAGATACTCGATCTGTTTAGAAATCAAGACCTTGTATAGACTCATAAAAACAAATACAGAAGAGTAAATGGCTAAATTATGAGCGAAATCTCCATATGGAGCATAACTCATCATGTGCAGCACTACTGATGAAATAATGCTTAAAAATATAACCTTAAGGTTTACATTTCCCATTAGTTCGCTAGGGATATCAAGTTACATGGGACAAAGAAATAAATACTGAAATGTTTTAAACCCATAAACAAATCCGGCTATAATTATATCTAATATCCTGTTAAAATTCCCTTTCCTCAAGGCAAATTTAAGGCTTAAATTTCTAGTTTTTAGATGATGAATATCCATTCACTTCATTATAAATAAAAACTCCTTTTATCAATAAAATCTCGTTCAGTATTATCTCAGGCCTAATGGAATGATCCTAATTATTTATTAAACTTAAGTTTGACTCCAAAATTTTCTGATATGAAAATGATCCGTCTTCTATCTTTTGGGAACAATTCTGAATCTTTCTTTTCCGGTCATTTTCATTCGAGAGATAATGTTCGCATTTATCCACCAAGTCTTTAATCGACTCAAAATAGATCACTTCATCCTCCGGGGAAAAAAATGACTTAGCTTCCTGACTTTCCTCGTGTATCATAAACCCTTTAGCAGCAGGAATTTCAAAAGTGCGCATGTTTATAGAGTTCTTATTTTGCTTTCTCAATAAGTTTAAGTTTATTTTGGTCGCAGCGATTGTTTCCAAGAGCGCTTGTCCATTTCGTTGTCCATGAACAACAACATTTTCTCCAAAACTTGGCCAATTATTGCCAAAGACATGAAGTTGAATATTTAGATTCCTTTCTTCTAATTCTTTTGCTAAATCACTTATCAATTGATGCCTTTCTTCGTCACCATTTCCAATAAAAGAAATATCATATTTATGGCTGGCTTCAACAGGAAATATTATCTCTTCATCTATTCCGAAAGGAAAATAACCAATCCGCTTTGCACCAGCTGATTTTAGCTTCTCATTTAGGTGTCTAGTCCATATACAATACACATCGTATAAAGGAATTGAAGAGATGATATCTGAATTCGACGATGCTTCATTAAATGGATCATCCGGATTAAAACAAATCAATTTAACGGAAGGGTAATTTCGTTTTATTCGATTTAAAGTTTGAAACTTTAAATCTGTGCCTTTCATAACAAACAAATACTCATAATTCCCATTTTTAATCGTTTTTTCTAATAGACGATTCTGTCTTCTAAAATGAAATGATCTAATGTAAGTTAAACGATTTAGAACTCTATTTACATTCTTAAGATTTGAGATGGGTTTAACTTCAAATTCATCTGTTGTTATTTCACTTATCTTCTTGAGACCTCTCAAAATGCTTAATGAAGCACTAGAATAAGATTTCCTATAATTCTGATAAACATAAAGTAACTTTCCCATTAATCTACCTTTAGGATATAGACTTGCCTTTTGCCAGAATGACTAGAATCAACACATATCTGATTAAACTGACGATTCCAACGGGGATGCAAGTCGCATTTTAAATCGGAATCCTGAAATTTGCTAGGAACATCAAACCAACCCAAAGATGTTTTCAAGTGCCCATCCATTTTCATAAGCATCAATTCTTGTTGACCCTCTGAATTAGGGTAAGTATCGTTAACGAATTGGGTTCGATCTCCATTAAACATCGGATGTCCATCCTCTTTTATCGTTTCACGCGCAACACTAACATCTGCATCTGTTCCTGTTACATCAATAATTCTAAAATACTCGTTTGTCATCTTACTCTTTAAAGAAGGATTCAAACTTCTTATAAAGCGAATCATTTGTTTGAAAGGAGGTTTGCTTAAGATTCCTAACTTATGTGCTGCATTTATAAAACTCTTAGAGGGTCGACTCCATATTAAAATATGCTTATCATCATACCAATCAAAATGACTTTGCTTCCCTTCCGAAATCAGCTTTAAACCCGAACCATCGCTATTGGCAACAAAAAACCTTGAATAAAGTGCCCCTTCTTCTGTATGAAAGCGTTCAAAGAAGCAAAGTTTACTTGCAGATGGATTATAGGAACAATGTGTAATAAACCGTTTGAATCTATCAAACTTAGAATTACGTTCTGTTTCAAAAGTTTGCCTTAAAGAAATGATTAATTTCCTCGTATTATTCTCTAAATCAACTTCAAAAACACCGTTGGTTTCAGGAGCTATTTCATCTTGGTCAGATTCTTTCTCTAATCCTGCGTAACCATAACCTTTCCAAAGTTCACCAAGTCTTGCAAAACTATATGAAATCGCTTTTTTACCTTCAGGATGCAGCTCATAGATGGGCCAATCAATCACTGAACCAAATGAAGACTCCTCTTCACTGTATACTTGGGCGATCAATTTATTGTCAATTCTTTTATTGTAAATAACTTGATTAGAATGGGGAATCCATTGTAGTCTGCTCCCTTGCTGCCAATTCCAACAATTGGTGCGATCAATTACCCTTATCTCGTTATTATCCGGATTCCACAAGGCAATACTTATATAATCATCCTTAGTTCTATTCTTTATATCATCAACTTCAGCTTGATGAATAGCCAGCAAACCATTGTTATTCCAAGGACATATATCATGGAATCCAACAAAATGAGATAAGTTATTTCCTAACTCCTCAGTACTATTTTTAATATTCTTCATTCACAATTCTTTTTACTGAATCGGTATATTCAGTTATACTCCAATTATCAATCACATCAGAGCAATTTAATTTATACTGATTTAACAACTCTTGATTATTAATCATTTTCTCTAATGCATTTTGAAGCTCAAGAGCACTGTTTCTGTCAAAAATTAACCCTGTTTTATCTTGCACTAATTCAGGACCACAACCAACATTATCACTCACAATTATCGCAGACGAAAAATTTAGGGCTTCATTGACAACTAAACCCCAAGTCTCTTGATGATATGAAGGCAGAACCAATATATCAGTAATACTATAGATTTGTGGTAACTTAGTTTGATTTTGAAAACCTAAAAATTTAATCTCTTTGTTTTTATTCTTGTTACTTATTGAATCTGCTTGATCTTGAAGTTCCTTCTTTAACACTCCTTCACCTACGAATAATAAAGTAATATGTTCGCTTAAATTGCTATTTAACAATGCCTCCAATAACAACAAAGGTTGCTTCTTGGGAATAAGCTTCCCACAGAAAAGAAGCACTATGCTGTTATCTTTTATACCCAAACTTCTTTTGTAATCAATTATTTCTTGTTCAGCAAGCCTATTTTTTTGAAAAAACGAATTATCAACTATATGAGGAGCATGTATTAAGCGTCTTTCTTTTACTCTGAATGACTTGTAAAATGTTTTATTGTGTTGCCCAATATACATGCAAACTGCTGCATGTCTATAGGCACTCCCATACACTATGTCTCGCAATTTAACCTTAAAGGGGCTTCTTTGTTCTTCGTCTAGTAAATGAGCGATATTCCTAATAATTGTCTTAGACCCTTTAATTTTAGCTAGCCAAAAAGCAGCATATGCGGTAAAGTTGTTTACACCATGGAAATAAACAAAATCGTTACTAGAAAAAAGAAGCTTAATTAAAAGGCCGGGATTCAGATATTTAAAGTAGCCCTTACCAAACCCATAATTTCTGAAGGTTCTGTTTTTATAACCGTCAGTCAGCGGCACATCCCATTTAAACGAAACCCCAAAATCAACATCTAAACTAACTTTCTGACCATGGTTCGAGCAGAAATATACTTCGAAATTAAAATTCTCCAGTTTACTCAAACTACGCCATAACACAGCATGATACTGTATTGGGTGAGTGACAACTACTTTAAATGTTCTCTTCTTTTTCATGAAATCTTGAAGGGGTTTACATATCCCTTAACACAAATGTGTGTGCGCGAATATATGAATAATGTTGTCCCAGTTTTATTTGATTTTGTTAATCAAATAACAGCGATTTGTTCAATTGAAAATTTCACTAAAACTGGTTAAATCCGAAGAAAAAATGTACAACATGACGATTTATCGATAAACGTCCAGAATATATCCCAAATCAATTTTGCTTTAACATCCAAGGCCATATAGATTGGCTAAATCTTTTTTTAAACCTTGTATTTTTTGTCACTAATCAATTCAAAAGATTAATCTTGCACAGCGACATTAAATTTTTAAAATTAATAACTCGTCTAATACAGCTTCTTTTAAATGAAGCAAGTGTATTATGCTTTTATATCTGATGTTGAAGAATGAATAAGGTCTGTTTCATAACATTAAATTCATTTGGCACATTACCACCGGTGAAACAATTGTTGCTTCATTTAAAGGAAAGCCATAAAATTCATTGTATTCAGTGTGTTGTAGAAGGTTATGACAACTTCTTTAATGACCAAAATATAGATCAAAATTTTGTTCTTCGATTCTCTTCATCGAAAACTTTTTTTAATCAATCGTTTATTCAGAAGCTCACTAAATACTTAAGACTAAGTTTTTTTGCTTTTAGGCAAAAACTTAGATGGCGAAATCACTTCACTACGTTTTTTGCGATTGATATTTTTTCTTTAGTCATAAGCCTTCTAGCAAAAAGTAAGAAACATAAGGTAGTTTACATACAATATGAAGTCATTGAACCAAAACGATTAAATAAATTAGACAGATTACTTTTCAAATTATTACAACGCTATAGTGATCAAATTAATTTGATTATAACCCCGGAAGAAAATAGGACTAAGTTCTTGATGAGCCTATTTAAAAAATCCGATAAAGACTCTTTTTTTACTTTACCAAATACAAACAACAATCAGATAGACTTGAGTCAAGTCAAAAAACCCGAAACTGGCTTCAATCATCCTATTGTTATAACACATATTGGTGCCGTTGGTCTGAAACATCATATAAAGAGCTTTCTATCTGCTGTTTCAAAACTCAAAGAGGATAAGTATGAGGTAAGATTTATTGGGCTTCTCACACAAGATGTTCAAGATCTTATTAATGAATACAATTGTAGTTTTATAAAAATTATTGGTCAAGTTAAACACAGTGAATTGAAGAAGTATTACTTAGAAACCGACATTGGAGTGATTCTTTATAAAGATGTTTCTATCAATCATCGATTTTGTGCACCTAATAAATTATATGAATATTGGTCTTATGGGATTCCCGTTTTAGGAGATAATTTACCCGGCCTAAATTCCATTTTTCATGACTCTATACTGGGAAAGCTAGCGGACTTATCAAAACCTGAGGAAATTAGACAATCAATTGAACTCATGTCTGAAACTAAAGCAGATAAACAAGCAGTTCAGGATTACTTTTACAACCACTTTTCCTTGAATAATTACTTGTTAAAATTGAACAAAAAGCTAATTGAATAGATGAAAATTTCTTTTATAATTGGAACCCGCCCTGAACTCATAAAAGTAGCACCGGTAATTTGGGCTATTGAAAAAAGAGGTATTGATTTCGATGTGATTAATACGGCTCAGCATAAAGAATTATTAGATCCCTACTGGGAAACGTTTAACATTAAACCCACCAAAGTTTTGGATGTCATGAAGCCATCTCAATCTTTAACTTCATTGACCTCCAGAGCCATTACTCAAATTCAATCCTATTTAGACCAAGAAACAACTAAACCTGATATCATTTTAGCTCAAGGAGATACAACAACAGTAATGTCTGCCTCAATAGTCAGTTTTTATAACAAAATCAGATTTGCACATTTAGAAGCCGGATTGAGAAGTTTTGACTTCGAAAACCCTTTCCCTGAGGAGTTCAATCGAAAGATTGCTTCAATCTCTGCTAAATTTCATTTTTGCCCTACTTCAGTTTCTCAACAAAATTTAATCAATGAAGGAGTTGATAAGTCTAATATCCATGTTGTAGGAAATACAGTTGTTGATGCTTTACAACGAATTTCTGAAAGTGCAGAGTTTGCTAATTCAGACTGGACAAACCCCGAATTAAAGCATATTGAACAATTTGAGAAATGTGTATTAATTACTTGTCATAGAAGAGAAAACCAAGGTGATAATTTAAAAACTATAATTCAGGCAATTGCTGAATTAGCTTCAAAGCACCCAAATATTGGATTTGTTTGGTCTCTACACCCCAACCCTAATGTTAGACAAGTAGTTTTAGATTCAGATTTAAGTCAATATCCCAATGTTAAATTGGTAGAGCCTTTAGTATATAGTGATCTATTGAAAATGTTAAAAGTTTCACTTTGTGCTATATCTGATTCAGGAGGAATCCAAGAAGAAGCTCCATCATTTAAAACCCCTGTTTTAGTACTAAGGGAAACTACTGAGCGTCCTGAGGGAGTTTCTGCAGGAGTAGCCTTTCTTGTAGGAACAAATCCTAGTAAGCTCAAAAATAAGTTTGAATTTGTTAAGGCTAATCATGTCGCTTTTTCTTCAAACCCTTATGGTGATGGAAATTCAAGTGAATTAATTACAGATATACTTTTAAGTTCGAAACACAAATACAATTAAAAGCTCGACTTCGCTTTAATCAATATTGGTGTTAATTTACTTGGCTAATTGTTGCTTACACGCATTTTCAAATTCTGTCTTCTTGTTGTCCGGAACCATAACGTACTCGCACCTGTTCAAGTCCGTATGAATCCCAATTTCTTGTATCTCTTCTAAATCCTTAAGCACCTCTTTCTCCTTAATGACACGATACATGGAATATCCGGCATCAGATAACAGATTTTGAATTTCATTTTGTCGTTCAATGCCGATATCATGATCGTTATGATAAGCATTTACAGGAAGGATTTCCATCAATATAATTGGGTTAGTCTTTTTTATACCTTCATAAAACCCCTTAATAACCTCTAATTCTGCACCTTCAACGTCTATTTTCAATACAGAAGCTCCATCCATATCTATTGTCTCCTTAATTTTAGACAGTTCAAATAATGGAATATATTCCACTTTTGAGACCGGGTGATTGATTCTAAAATCTTTAACGATGGAAGCTTGGGAATCAGTTTCTCCTTGACTAAAAAGACGCAATTCACCAATTTCATTTTGATTTGAAATCCCAACAGGTATTATCCGAGTGTGTTGAATGTTATTTTCTTTAATCAATTTATTAACATAAGACACGCATTGTGGATTAGGTTCAAAGCCAATATATTCAATATCTGAAGAAACACTTCTTAATTTCAAAAGTGTCTGCCCTATATTAACGCCAACATCAATAAACCCTTTTCCATCGACAGCTAGCACGATATTCAACAATTTGATCATCCAAGGCTCTGTCATGAATAAGTTTGACAAACCAACCTTTTGAAGAATTGGCACCTTAAAACTCTGATCATTTAGCCTTATACTTCCATTGATATTTAAGTAACCTAAAAGCTTTAATTTATTCAGGATTTTAATGAGTATTGTATTCATTATTAATTGAGTTCTTATCCTCTTTTCGGATAAGGATTTGTTAGAATTAATGAGGCGATAAAAGTAAATATTATTCGCAAGCTAAAATGAATTTAAAGCTTGTTCATGGTTGGTAATACACATCTGATTATTGTTTAGATACTCCATAGCAATTGAAAATTTAAATTTTCACAACATTCTCCTTCTTTTAGTTCCTACATGTAGTTTTCAATTTCATACCTTTATCCACCAGTTTTGTCAACATGTTTTTTAAAACTCAGATATCAAGAACAATAATCGATTCACCAACGTATTTTAAAGCAGGAGAATAAGCCCAATTCAAATACTGAATTGTTTTCAAAGAAGAAACCCACAATGAATTTTAACAACGATAGATTTTTAAAAAGCGCCTTATCGGTTAAAAATTGTCTTAACAGCTTATCAGAAATCTTAGAATGGATTAAAACCCAAAATGACTTGGTTGAAGTCAAGGTGAACAGAACAACCTTTTCTGAGCTCAGCAAATGGCATCTTGATGCGAATTCGTTGAGACATGAAAGCGGAAACTTTTTTAGCATCATGGGCATCGATGTCAAAACAAACTCAGGTATGGTAGGTCACTGGACCCAACCGATTATCAACCAACCAGAAATCGGATATTTAGGTTTTATAGTAAAAGAATTTGAAGGTGTCATTCATTTTTTAATGCAGGCCAAAATTGAACCTGGAAATGTGAACAATGTTCAATTATCCCCTACTCTTCAAGCCACCAAAAGTAATTATACTCGAATCCACAAAGGTAAATCACCTGACTATCTGAGTTATTTTCAAAATGCACCACAAAGAAACATATTGTTAGATCAACTGCAGTCTGAACAGGGTGGTCGCTTTCTGAAAAAAAGAAATAGAAACATCATTATTCAGGTAGAAGATGAGATTGAACTTAAGCAAAATTTTATTTGGGTAACACTCGGACAAATCAAACACTTAATGTGTCACGACAACGTTGTGAACATGGATTCTAGAACTGTAGTTTCAGGAATACCATATGCAAACTTATCCGAAAGTCAATTGGAAGAAATTGCCGATCAATTCAGCTTAAATGCAATAAGCAGAAGTCTTCTAAGCAGTTATACAGTTGACAACTATTTCAAAAATTCATTTACTGACATCTTATCTTTTATTACAGATCTGAAATGCAAAGTTGAATTGAATGTTAATACCATACCCTTAAGCAAACTGAACGATTGGATCATTACTGATCGTGAAATTCATCAATCAGAGCATAAATATTTTAGTGTAATTGGAGCGGAAATTGAAATATCGAGCAGAGAGGTTACAAAATGGCATCAACCATTGGTTAAACCTGCACAAGAAGGTATATGTGCATTTATTTGCAAAGAAATAAAAGGGACTCTACATTTTATTGTTCAGGCAAAAGTAGAATGCGGAAATTTTGATATGATCGAATTGGCTCCAACTGTACAGTGCTTGACTGGTAATTACAATAATAAAAATTCCATAAGTGAATTGCCCTATCTTGAATACATTCTTAATGTAGATTCATCTAAAGTTATCTTTGACACCTATCAATCAGAAGAAGGTGGAAGGTTTTACAGAGAGCAAAACAGAAATTTAATTGTTAAGTGTGATGATGAAATAAGTAATGAACTCCCTGACAATTATATCTGGATGACCTTAAATCAACTTCAAACTTTTGTTCAATTCAACAACTACATTAATATTCAAGCAAGAAGTTTAATTTCGGCTATTCCATTTAACTCATAATGAAAAAACTAAGAATAGGTATATTGGGTGCAGCGAATATCGCTACTAGATCAGTTATTCCTGCCATATTGGAATTACCTGAAATCTATGATTTTGTTGGCGTTGCAACTCGAAATATAAGCAAAGAACAAGAGCTCACTTCCAAGTTTTCTTGCCAAGTATTTGAAGGGTATGATAGCATTCTATATAAGGATATAATCGATGCGGTTTATATCCCGCTACCAAATTCCTTACACTTTCAATGGGTAAAGGAAAGTCTGCAAAAAGGCATTCATGTTTTGGTTGAAAAATCCTTAGCCATGAGCTTGGAAGAAGTTACAGAATTAACGCACTTATCCAATAAAAAAAATGTCGCCTTGGTTGAGAACTTCCAATTTAGGTTTCATACTCAACTCCAAGTTTTGAAAAAGCAATTGGAAAGCAATATAATTGGTGAACTAAAGTACATGAGAAGTTCATTCGAGTTTCCGCCATTTCCCGATAAGACAAATATTCGCTATGATGCAAATTTAGGTGGTGGTGCCCTCTACGATGCCGGTGCGTATCCGGTGAAGATTTCTCAAATTATTTTAGGCAATGATATCGATGTAAAAGCCTCATCCATGCATATTGACAGAACGATGGGCGTTGACATTTATGGTGGAGCATTCTTAAAGCAAAAAAACTCTAGTCTATTTTCTGAAATTTCATTTGGTTTTGACAATTACTATCGATGCAATGTTGAATTGTTTGGAACAAAAGGTATCATATCAACAGAGCGCATATTTACAGCACCTCCTGGGTTTGAACCCTCTATTCTAATTAAAGTGGCGGGCGAAGATTCCATGGTTATTAATGTTCCTTCATGTAATCATTTTATGAATATGTTACAGCACTTTTATAAGGTTGTCTCTAATCCGGGTTTAATACAACAAGAGAATATAGATAACATCAATCAGTCTAAATTATTACAAAACATATATGAGCAAGCAAGCTAAAAGTATTTATGTTACACAACCTACCTTAGCTCCTCTAGACGACTTTAAAAGCATCCTCGAAGGAGTTTGGGATAGAGGGATTTTAACTCACAATGGCCCTTTGGTACAACAATTGGAAAAAGAACTAGTAGCTAAGTTAGATTGCAATAACTTTTCATTGGTTGCCAATGGAACTTTAGCACTACAAATCGCCATTAAGGCTCTTGACATCAAAGGTGAAATAATTGTTCCATCATTCACATGGGTAGCAACTATTAGTGCCATTAAATGGGAAGGTTGTACACCTGTCTTTTGTGATATAGAGTCGGATACTTTAAACATTGACCCAAATAAGATTGAGTCTTTGATTAATAAAAATACTGCTGCTATTATGCCAGTGCATGTTTTTGGAAATTCTTGTGATGTAGATGCTATAGATGAAATTGCAAAAAGGAATAACTTAAAAGTCATTTATGATGGTGCTCATGCTATTGGAACTAAAATCAATGGTAAGTCTGTTTTTAATTACGGCGACATCACAGCCACAAGTTTGCATGCAACAAAACTGTTTAACACAGGTGAAGGTGGAGGATGTATTACCACCGACAATGTACTTGCGGAAAGAATGAATCGCATAAGATTTTTCGGACATGATAGCAATAAAGACATTGTCGAAGACGGCTTTAACGGAAAAATGACTGAGGTGCACGCAGCATTAGGGCTTGCAAACCTTACATTATTCGATTCGGTATTGTTAGACAGGAAGGAAAAATATGAGTATTATTTAAATGCATTATCGGATGTCAAGGCATTGTCTTTTCAAAAGAACTTTAAAAACTCCATGAATTATTCCTACTTCCCGGTCATTTTTGAATCAGAGATATTACTACTGAAAACAATGGATAATTTAGCCCATTCAGGAATATTTCCTAGAAGATATTTTTATCCCTCTGTAAACACTTTCACCAATATTGTCGATTACAGTCCAACCCCTACATCCGAAGATATCTCAAGTCGAATAATTTGCCTTCCCCTATACTACAATCTTACTTTGGATGAAATGAGAAGAATAATTGATATTGTAAAAGAGAGTTGTAAATAGAAGAACAAAGTGTTTCCTAAATACCAGATGCATTTTATTGAAATTCTTGTCTCGGAAAACACTGATAAAATAGTTCTTGATTGACGTAAAAATTTAAGTTAAAAGAGTGATTTTTGTAACTTGAAACATAATAAATATCGCATATAAACAGACTATCCATGAACAAAAAGGTATTATTAATAACGGATAACGACCCTTTGCTTAATCGATTTATAGATCTTATAAAATCTATGGAATTTGAAGGCAAATCTGATTTTAGCTTTGATTATGCGTTTAGTCCAAACAGCAAAGATCTAGTTGAAAAATATAAAGATGCTTCATGGATCAAACCACTTTGGGTGAAGCACAATGTAGACGGTCTTGTTAATGATTATTACATGATAATTTCTCTTCATTGTAAGCAAATATTTCCGCCAGAATTGGTTAATAATACTCGATGCATTAATGTTCATCCGGGCCTTAACCCAAACAATAGAGGTTGGTATCCTCAAGTTTTTTCAATTATCAATGGCTTACCTGCCGGGGCAACTATTCATGAAATTGATGAAGAGCTTGATCATGGCTTAACCATATGCCAAAAAGAAGTAAAAATAGAAAGCTGGGACACCTCTTTTACGGCTTACAATAAGATTCTTGACACAGAGATTGAATTACTAAACAATCATCTTGAAAGTATTTTAAAGCTAGATTACGAGACAAAAAAAGAAGAAGAAGGAAATCTAAACCTGAAAAAAGATTTCAATGATCTTTGCGAATTAGATCTTGATGAGGTCGATACATTTAAAAACCATATCAATAAACTTCGTGCACTGACTCATGGAGCTTATTCAAATGCTCATTTTTTTGATGAGAAAGGAAATAAAGTCTATTTAAAACTTGAATTAATCAAGGCATAGAACAAGACCTTATTTGGAATTAAATCGCCTCAATAAACTTTTCAGAAATAGAATGAGGTGAAAATTCTTAATGTAAAAAATTAACCCTAAAGAAGTTATCAGAAACGGATAGCGAACCAAATTTGCACTGACATCTTGTTTTATACGTGTTTGATGAATACGAATCTCTTCAGTGTATTTATTATCTGTATAATTATTAAGAACATCTAAAAGTGGGATAATCATCTGTTGCCGCCTGACCAAAAGCTCAGTAGATATGTTTGAAAATCCGGCTGCATGAGTTCTATAAGCTGACATGGCTTCGGGAAAGTATTTGCATTTACCGTGCTTTAGTGCCATCACTTGCAAGATGTAATCTGTTGAGTATGCCGTATAAAAAAAGCTAGGAATACCAGCATCAATTACTTCTCTTCGAAAAAACATGGTGGCTGTTCGTATAAACCAACCCTCCTTTAACACCACACTCAAATCAATAACGTCATCAGCCCTAGTAGAAACATCAAATACACAGTTATTTTCATCCACTTCATTTGATGAGTGAGAACACAAAGCAAAGTCAGGGTTGTCTTTTAAAAAATTAAACTGCTTTTGCAATTTATCTGGTTCAACCCAAAAATCATCCCCTTCACAGATCGCGATATAATCCCCTCTGCACTGCTCTAAAACCCATGCAAAATTATTAGCAACGCCTTTATTATTCTTATGCCTAATGTATCTTACAGCCTTGCCCTTTGGATGTGTATCAATAATACTTTGTACAATTTGAGTCGTTCTATCAGGTGAACAATCATCGGCAATAATTAATTCGAAGTCTACATCACACTTTTGCATTAATACACTACTAATGGCCTGTTCCAAATAAGATTCATGACCATAGGTTATCATTGCAACTGAAACAACAGGGTTATTCATGCACTAATCAGAGATGTATTAAAATACTTGTTAGAATTATTGAGTCGCAGCATCACAAATTGTTTGAAAATGACTTTGAATATATACTTAAACGTCAAATAAAAAGTTGCAAAAATAGAACATGCAAACATATAGTTATCCTTTCTTACGGATAATTTTTAAGAACTCCATATAAGGATCCAGCTTGAGCATCATGGCTAATAAAAAATAGGAAATGAGTCCAGCTATAGCACCGATTAATATTCGCAAGAAATCACTCAACTCAAAATGAATAAGTTGTTGATCAAGTATATAACAAACAGCTCCCATAACCAATGCAACAATAAGGATTGGACTTATGTGCTTGATTTGTTCAAACATCGAATAATTAATAAATTTCTTTGAATAATAGGTATTTAAAAAGAAAACGAATACTGAAAATGCCACTTGAAAGTATAGCAGTGCAAATATCCCATATGGAAGAACGATAAATACACAAGATACTGCAATTACTTTCTTGATTATTTCCAGTTTCAAAAACAAATCACTGCGGCCTTTTACATTGAGTATAGCAAGATTATAACCATGAATCGGGTACATGATCCCAACAGCACAAAGAATTTGAAACATTGGCACCGCCGGCAACCATTTCTCAGTAAATACAAAACGAAACAATGGTTCAGCTATGACTGCTGCTCCAACTAGAATTGGAGCAATCCAAAACAATACTTGCTGTATAACCATTTTATAGACTTTTTTCAGTCTGGCATTATCGTTCTGAATCTCTGAAAATAAAGGAAAAGTCACTTTATGAACTGCACCTGTTATGTTTTGAACTACTAAGTTTTCAGTTGATTCAGCTCGCGTATAATACCCTAAATCTGAAGACGTGAAGTACTTTCCAATGATGACATTGAATAAATTATTGTACAACACGTCGATCATGCTTGACAGAGTTAACTTATATCCGAAATTTAGATGATGCTTAAAACGCTCTAAACTGAAAACACGTTTAGGCACCCATCTCGAATGAATCCACAATTGAATCGTAGACAGGGTATTTCTCACCAATTGCATAGCCACGATGCTCCAAACCCCAAAATCATTGTATGCCATAATTATACCTGTTGATCCACTAGCAATCAATGAGGGCATTTCAACGAAAAATTGGGTTTTAAAATTTAGTTCTTTGGTCAATTTGGTGCGCTGAACGGAACTAAAAGCACCTACCACAATACCAAGAGATAATACACGTATCAAGTCAATTAGTATGGGTTCACCATAAAATTCACTAACAAAAGGTGCAGATAAGAAAATGATTACATAAATAATAGCACTTGCTAATAGGTTTATGAAAAAGACGGTGGAATAATCTAAATCGACCGGATTTTCTGTTCTTATAAGTGATTGGGACATGCCCGCATCTTTCAAAGCACCTCCAATGGCAATGATTACAGCAATCATACCTATGAGTCCAAACTCAGCAGGCAAAAGAATTCTAGCCAATACTATGGAAATTAGAAAGCTTAGTATTTGCCCACTAAATTGTTGGGTAAATGACCAAACCATTCCCTGTAAGGACTTCTTTCTAAGTTGATCCATTAACTAGCAATTAGCTTTAAGTTCCCAACACTAAAAATACTGCAGTATTTGACTTCACCAAATTCATAATACATTTTTACGCAGTAAACCGAGTTGGGTTAGAATTCTAGAATGATTTATAAAAGGTAAATGGAGGCTCGTAATTGCTTTTTTTACGAAGTACTATTAATCCAGAATTGCTTCTCGTCTGATATACCCAATGGAACCAAGAAAAAAACAAGGCAGGGCTCTTGTACAATCTCCAAAGAAAGAATTTCATCGTTTTTACAAAGGATTTTCCAGTTATGCGATATTCTTTCGCAATCTCATAATCCCTATGCGTTAAAATGTAGCGTAACACTTTTTGCTTTGAACGTCCATACATGTCATGAAAAGCAATTAGTCCTCCTTCTTTTAACATCTTATCAATCAAAAAGAAATCAATCATGGTATAATCAAAAGTGTGCCATCCATCAACAAATGCACAATCAATTTGAACCTTTTGCTCAATTAATTCAGGAAGCTTTTCATGCGATGCCCCATTTAAGTGTACTAAATGATCTTGAAGTCCCGCCTCTTTGATCAATGCAATGGCTGCCCCACCATATTCATCAAGTTGATTGGGATCTACCGCATAATGAATATTGTCGCTATGGCGCTTATTAGCCTCTGCACACATAGTAATAGCAGAAGCACCATAAGCAAGACCGGTTTCTATAGAAATCTTAGCATCAGTATCCTGAACAACCCGAGCCAAAACCAATGCCTCTTCTTCAGAAATTCCACCGCGAAATTTATGAACCTTACCATTTAAATCAGTGATTTCCTGTGATTTTAAAACCTTTCTTAATATGGGATGAATTTCCATAACATTCTAATTATTTATATCTGAAAGTAATAGCAATACTTGAGAGCTAAGATTTTTTATTTTCATCATCTGAATAATAACCATAGCCGTAACCATAACCATAGCCATAACCGTAACCGTAACCATAACCGTAACCGTAACCGTAACCTCCGAATTTCCCTTTTTGTTTCACTGCATTTACTACAATACCTACATTGCCAATAATCTTATCTTGATACAGTTTATTAACATTTTCTAAGTACTGCTTTTTAGTGTAATTATGGCGCACAATATAAAGTGCAGCGTCAGCATATTCTTTCAATAAAAGAGCATCTGCCACCAAACCTAAAGGCGGAGAATCAATAATAATTGTATCGTAGTTTTTTTCTAACTGCTCAAACAACTCCTTCATCGCCGCACTTTCAATCAATTCAGCCGGGTTGGGAGGAATAGGTCCTGACGAAATCAAATCCAAATTATCAAACTGGGTAGGTTGAACAACATCTTTTAAGTCTGCCTTACGGATTAGATATGTACTTAAACCAATATCGTTATTCAGACCAAAGTCTTGAAAAATTTTGGGTTTACGAAGATCTGCCCCTAGCAAAACTGTCTTTTTTCCTGAAGCAGCATAAATAGCTGCTAAATTAATGGAAGTAAACGTTTTACCTTCTCCACTAATAGAAGAAGTAACTAAAACCTTTACACAGTCATTTCCAACTGTCATAAAGTTAAGTTTTGTTCTAATACTTCTAAATGCTTCTGCCATTACAGATTTTAGAGATTTTGCAACAATAATATTATTGTCTAAGTCTTTTTTGAGCATCACAGATCCTAAAAGTGGAATATTTGTCAATTTCTCAAGATCAGATGAATCTACAATTCGAGTATTCATCAAATAAGTCATTAAGATAATGATAATGGGAATTGCCAAACCGCCAGCAATTCCCAGAGAGTATATAGATGCGGTTTTAGGGCCAACTGAACTCACACGATACATGTCTGCAAAATCGAGTATTTGAGCTTGGGCAACGTTCGAAGCCTGAGCAATACTTGCTTCTGAACGTTTATTGAGTAAAAAAGTATATAAGTCTGTCAATAATTTATTTTCACGCAATAGTTTAAAATATTCCCTTTGTTCCTTTGGAATCTTTAATACCTTATTTTCTTCCCTATTAATCAAATCCTTTAATGAATCAATTAAAATTATCACTTGTCTTTTATTATAAGAAGCTGCTTCAAGAAGGTCTTTGCGATAAGTATTCACAGTCTTTTCTGCCCTGCTTAACATTGCACTGCTGTCTTTTTGAGAAAAGGATGTTTCCTTTTTAAATTCAAGAGCCTCAACTAATAAATCTATCATTCGATCAATATTTGGATCTTGAAATCCAAATACGGCAGCCGATGGAAACGCGGTAAACTCTTCTTTTTGCAAGGTATTGATTAATGCTGCATAATATTCTTTTTGAATACTACGTTGGGTTAAAGCATCTTCCAAATCAAAAACAACTTCCATATTGTTTCCCTCTTCTTGTATAAAGATGCGTTCCTCAAAGTTTTTCTTTTTGAACTGCTCTAAACGGTGCTCTGTTAACACCAACGAATCCGCAATTTTTCGCAATTGCACATCGACAAATGCAATGGTATTACTTGCAATTTCATTATTCTGGTCTAAGCCCCATTGAATGTACTCTCTCATCAGAGTGTTTAAATAGTCAATCGACTTTTCAGGCGCTTGACCCTGGTGAGATAAAATCAGAATAGAAGATTCTTGATTCTCTACCTCAATTTCAAAAGTATTCTGCAAATGTCTTGTTAAGCCATCTATTGAGTTAATTGTAAAATAATAATTCTTATCTTCATAAACAGCAGGAGAGTTAACTTTCACGCGATATTTTGAATCTCCTATTATAAGCAACTCATGAATTGGAATCATTTCCGTTTCACTAAAACCGTCTTTCTCTAAATTGATTTGATAATACCCTTTCTTAGGGAAAGAAATATAATATTCAGAGGGCATTAAAACGCCTTCTACTAATTCCAAATTAAACTCACTATATGGATACATTTCAGTAGTTTTTATATTACCTACTTTGTAGTACGAAAAAGGGATATCTAATTGTTTTGCAACACGCTCCAGTAATGGAAATGATCTTATTATTCCTATTTCGTTAATTAAGCGATTCCGCTCACTTACCAATTCCATTCCCGGTAGAAAATACTCTTGCCCCCATGACGAATACTCATCTTTAACTAACATTCTTGAATCAACGTAATATGTCTGAGGTGTATAACGAACTTGGTAATATGCGTAAGACACTCCTCCTAAAACACCAATTAACAACAAATACCAATAACGTAAAATGTAAATCAGCAGAACTTTAGGATCAATTTGAAAGGAAGGTAGGGTATTTTGACTCATCTACTACTTTTAGAAATCGTCACAAATAAACGATTTTTGAAGCTTACAATTCTAAGTCAAAATAATCTTCGCAATAAATTACTCTAATTTTAGCATTTCTTCAATGCCTCATTATAATGTGTTAAGTATCTTGAGACAAGATTCAAATGGCTTCAAAGATGCCATTTTGCTAAAATATAAGTCTCCAAAACTGAAATAAATTACGCTTAATCAAGTACTTTCAGAAGTATCGTAATTGAATAAATATGGAATTGATTTTTAAATCACTAGAATATGAGTTGAAACCTTCTAGAAAAAAATTTCGTTAAAGACTTAATTATGCATAAAGCTTAATAGAAAAACTTATAGAATATTAGAGTAAAATATCCTATTTTTACCATCTTAAACACATTAGAAATGCGACGAATTGTAAGTTTATTACTTAGTGCCCAATTTTTATTAGCCATATACCCAGTTATTGCTCAGGATGGTCCAGGTGGAGTTGGAAGTTCCAGTAACGTGAACGTATGGTTAGATGCGTCTAGGTTAAGTTTAACCAACAATGACCCTGTGAGTTCCTGGACAGACGTTTCCGGCAATAACAATCATGCAGCGCAGTCCACTGGTTCCAATCAACCTTTATATCTTACAGGACAGGTAAATGGTTTACCTGCAATAAGTTTCGATGGAACAGATGATCGCATGGAATTTACCTCTGCCATAGATGCTACAGCTGTTACTGTTTTTGCTGTGACAAGTCCTTCAAGTTCTTCACTTCAAAGTGTTGTAGCCACAGACAACCATCATATCAGTTTCAATAATGGTGCGATGAGAGCAGAATATCCGGGTGGATTTGTTGCCAAAGGCAGTCCTCAGAGTTATGCTTTGTCTTATATGTACACTAGCTCGGAGGCTGTTTCCTCTACGGCTATCTCTTTGTATAGTAACAATGGAACTTCTTCCGGAAACCGTACAGGATTTACCTCCAATACTAACAATTCAATTGGAGCTCGATTTGTTAGCAGCGCATATAATTTCTTCTTTCAAGGAGAGATGGCAGAAGTTATCGTTTACAATGAATTACTTAATTCTGCCGAACGAAAAATTGTGGCCAACTATTTAGCATCAAAATATGATTTAACAGCGGAGCGAAATTTATTCAATTACAAATCAACTCATGGGAATGATGTGATTGGTATAGGCCAAGAATCGGATGGAAGTCATACAAGTTCTAGAGGATTTGATTCATTACAAATCAGCAATGCTTCCGCTTTAAGTAATGGTGAGTATGTCTTAGTTGGAAATGATGGCGGAAACTTTAGTGCTAGCTCTAGTGTTGGCACTGATGCTGCTCAAAGGTGGACAAAAATTTGGCGAGCAGATGTTACAGGTTCTCCCGGAACAGTTGATTTAACTTTTTATTTAGGAGCCAACGATTTTGCTACAGATGGAAATGATTATGTTGTCTATATTGAAAACGTAGATGGTGATTTTTCTAATGGTGGAACAAGTATTCAAGAAACAGGAAGATCATATAATGCCGGAAATAATACGGTTTCATTTACAGGAATTACCCTTGCAGATGGAGATTACTTTACTTTAGCTGAAAAAGCTGCTGCTGCAGTTAGACCTACTCCTGTTGCTATTGCTAACGGACCTGGTGGTGTTGGAGGCACTAGTAATATGGACATTTGGTTAGATGCTTCACAATTAAATTTGACCAATAGTGATCCTGTGAGTTCTTGGACTGATGTTTCTGGTAATCAAATTGATGCTGACCAAGCTACCGCATCAAATCAACCCACCTATCTAACCAATCAAGTTAATGGTTTACCTGCAATCAGCTTTGACGGTACAGATGATTATCTTGAGCATGCTTTTGAAAATACTGCAACAGCTGCAACTATTTTTGCCGTGGTAAATCCTTCAAGTTCTTCTCTTCAAAGTGTTGTAGCCACAGATAACCATCATATCAGTTTTAATAATGGTACAATGAGAGCAGAATATCCGGGTGGATTTGTTGCCAAAGGTAGCCCTCAAAGTTATGCTTTGTCTTATATGTACACTAGCTCTGAGGCTGTTTCCTCTACGGCTATCTCTTTGTATAGTAATAATGGAACTTCTTCCGGAAACCGTACAGGATTTATTTCAAATACAAACAATACCGTTGGGGCTCGATTTTTAAATGGGTCATACCAGTACTATTTCAATGGAGAAATGGCTGAAATTATCGTTTACAATGAATTGCTTAATTCCGCCCAACGAAAGATTGTGGCTAACTATTTAGCATCAAAATATGATTTAACGGCAGAACAAAATTTATTCAATTATAAATCAACTCATGGTAACGGCGTATTTGGTATTGGTCAAGAATCGGATGGAAGTCATACAGAGGCGAGAAGTCATATTGATTCCCTAGAAATCAGCAATGCTTCCGCTTTAAGCAATGGTGAGTATGTTTTAGTTGGGAATGATGGGGGGAACTTTAGTGCTAGCTCTAGTGTTGGCACTGATGCCGCTCAAAGGTGGACAAGAGTTTGGCGAGCAGATGTTACAGGTTCTCCCGGAACAGTTGATTTAACTTTTTATTTAGGAGCCAACGATTTTGCTACAGATGGAAATGATTATGTTGTCTATATTGAAAACGTAGATGGTGATTTTTCTAATGGTGGAACAAGTATTCAAGAAACAGGAAGATCATATAATGCCGGAAATAATACGGTTTCATTTACAGGAATTACCCTTGCAGATGGAGATTACTTTACTTTAGCTGAAAAAGCTGCTGCTGCAGTTAGACCTACTCCTGTTGCTATTGCTAACGGACCTGGTGGTGTTGGAGGCACTAGTAATATGGACATTTGGTTAGATGCTTCACAATTAAATTTGACCAATAGTGATCCTGTGAGTTCTTGGACTGATGTTTCTGGTAATCAAATTGATGCTGACCAAGCTACCGCATCAAATCAACCCACCTATCTAACCAATCAAGTTAATGGTTTACCTGCAATCAGCTTTGACGGTACAGATGATTATCTTGAGCATGCTTTTGAAAATACTGCAACAGCTGCAACTATTTTTGCCGTGGTAAATCCTTCAAGTTCTTCTCTTCAAAGTGTTGTAGCCACAGATAACCATCATATCAGTTTTAATAATGGTACAATGAGAGCAGAATATCCGGGTGGATTTGTTGCCAAAGGTAGCCCTCAAAGTTATGCTTTGTCTTATATGTACACTAGCTCTGAGGCTGTTTCCTCTACGGCTATCTCTTTGTATAGTAATAATGGAACTTCTTCCGGAAACCGTACAGGATTTATTTCAAATACAAACAATACCGTTGGGGCTCGATTTTTAAATGGGTCATACCAGTACTATTTCAATGGAGAAATGGCTGAAATTATCGTTTACAATGAATTGCTTAATTCCGCCCAACGAAAGATTGTGGCTAACTATTTAGCATCAAAATATGATTTAACGGCAGAACAAAATTTATTCAATTATAAATCAACTCATGGTAACGGCGTATTTGGTATTGGTCAAGAATCGGATGGAAGTCATACAGAGGCGAGAAGTCATATTGATTCCCTAGAAATCAGCAATGCTTCCGCTTTAAGCAATGGTGAGTATGTTTTAGTTGGGAATGATGGTTCCGGGTTTACAACTTCTGCGTCTGCTGCAAGTAACATTACTGAACATTGGGATAGAGTGTGGAGAGCAGATGTTACAGGTTCTCCGGGTACCATTAGTATGGAGTTTTTCCTTGGTGCGAATGGATTTGCAGCAATATCAGATTATATATTAATCATTGATAGTGATGGAGATTTCTCATCAGGTGCAACAATTCATACAACTGGTTTAAGTTATAATGCATCAAATAACTCAATTTCGTTTACAGGAGTATCATTAACAGATGGTGATTACTTTACATTAGCTGAAGCAGTTGATGAGACTTCTGCTCAGGCTGGAGATTGGAATTCTGTATCAACATGGAACTGTAATTGTATTCCTGGTTCTACTGAAAATGCGATTATAAATCATGCAGTTACCATAAGTGGCAATCAAAGTATTTCAGATTTAACTATTGGCTCAAGTGGAAGTCTTACGTTTAGTTCAAATGAGACATTGAGTATTCATGGAAACATGACAGTCCAAGGAACTTTTAGTTCAGCTACAGGAACAATAGAAGCGGTAAACGCCTCGGGTTCACAGTCATTTAATAGCACTTCATCAAGTATATTCGAGTTCTATAATTTAACCGTTAATAATAATTCAGGATTAAACGTTCAATCCGGTGGTTGGGCGGTTCAAAACAATCTGCAAGTTAGTTCTGGTGGCATGGATGTTACTGGCACAGATAGTGTAGTTCTTTATTCTACTGCATCTGCTACTTCTCAAATACTGCAATCAATGTCTAATGCGTTTACAGGTAATTTTACGGTAAGAAGATTTATCAGAGCAGGAAGTTCACGTTATTCAAATCTATCTGCTCCTACTACTAGCGCCACAGTTGCTGATCTAGATGATGATCTTTATTTAAGTGGTGTTGGTGGTAATGATGCGGATGTTTTAGGAAGTGGTGGAAGTGTATTTAGATCTGTTTCTAGATGGGATTCTCCTACAGATGCCAATGTACCTTTGACAACTACTGCTTCTGCCCTATCTCAAGGTGTTGGTTATGATGTCTATTTAGACGTTAGTCAACCTACTATTACCGATACGGCAATAGACTTTGTTGGTGTGCCTACTTCTGGTTCAATTACAGTTCAGGTAGATTCAGGTTGGAATTTAGTTGGTAATCCTTACCACAGTTTCATTGATTTCGGTGCGCTGACTTCAACTGGTCTTAGTTCTACTTATTATATTTTCAGTACAATAAATGCTCGATATGAAGCGCTTACAAGTGCTGATCCAATTGCACCAGAACAAGCATTTTGGGTTACCAAGTCTACAGCAGGATCAGTTAATTTAACATTTGATGAAGCTGATAAATTGAACTCGAACAGTCCTTCATTCTTGAGAAGAAGAGCTGTTGAAGAGTTTACCTTAGAGCTTCAAAGCCTTGAAAACAATTATGCGAATCTATTGAAAGTACGCTTTGACCCTATGGCATCTAATGGTTTAGATGAGAATGATGCGTGGTACTTGGCTAGTCCTGTAAAAGAGGTTCCTGGTATATATGCTAAGCTTAATCAAACTGATAAAAACCTTATGATTAACTCCTTAAATGCTTGGGATGAGAGTCACAAAATAGCTATAGAAGTATACGCTGGTACAGATGGCCAATACTCTATAAATGGAGAAAATATAAGCTCAGTATACGATAATTATAACTGTGTTTATTTATATGATAATGCAGAAAAGAAAGCTATCGATTTAAGTGTTGAGCCTAATTATGTTTTTTATACCTCTGCGGGAACACATCCGAGATTTGACTTATTATTCAGCAATTCCTTAACAGAGTGTGAAAAGCTTATGGATAATCAGTCCATCGTGCAAAACATTAAGGATCACATAAGTCTAAGAAGTTCTTTCGGTAATTGGTATATCGATTATGAGTTTACAAATAATGATAATCAACAGTTGGAAATCAGTATTTACAACACGAATGGCCAATTGATTGTATCACCTAATAGAATAGGTGTGAATGGTGCTGGCAATTATAAACTTGATGGCTTGAACGAATTATCCGGTATATATTTGATTCAGATAAAATCAAATGATCAAGTAATTAGTAAAACCATTTCACTTTAATCAAAACCAATAATTTCTTTTTTAATTTAAGATATCAAAATGAAAAAAGCAGTAAGTATATTATTAATAGGTTTCTCAGTTTTATTTGCTTTAGAAATGAAGGCTCAACCACCGGGTCCAGGAGGAGGTCAAGATGAACCGATGGGAATACCAATAGACGGTGGACTCAGCATCTTATTGGCGGCAGGAGCTGCCTATGGTGGGAAAAAGATATATGACATGTCAAAAGATGATGAAACTAAGACCGATTAATCGGTCTTTTTTTTATGAGGATATTATATTGGATTTCCGGTTTAATATTTTTACTAATCTTAAGTTATTATAGAGAAGTTGTTTTTTTATCCATTAATGAAGTATTAAACAATACCAGCCCGAGCAAGTTTAATCGCTTATATGATATTTTAAGTGAGTATGATCTCAAGCAATTAACGCAACTCAAATATTATTTGACTGCTATTGCTACTGCTCTTTTTATTTTGATAACATTAGCCTTCTTAAAGATAAGTTTTCGAGATAAGGCTGCTTTCAGTATTGGACTTTTGTTGTACGCATTAATTATGCTCATTGTATTGAGTCTAGCCGGATTTTGGACATTATCCTCTAATTTTGATCATATTTATCCTTCTATGAGGTTCTTTATCGAATACCTTCACAGTCCATTTATATATCTTTTGCTTTCTACCATTCCAATTGTAAAAGATCAATTGCAGAATGTCAAGTTTAACTAAATTTGAAAAAAATAAATTATGATTCTTGATAAAGATATAGCCAGTCTCATTAAAGAAGAGGAAAGCAGGCAAAGAAGAGGAGTTGAACTAATTGCATCAGAGAACTATGTTAGTGAATCTGTTATGACTGCAATGGGATCGGTTCTCACAAATAAATATGCTGAAGGTTTACCTAAAAAACGGTACTACGGTGGCTGTGAAGTTGTTGATAAAGTTGAAGAGTTAGCAATTAATCGATTGAAAGAATTGTTTAATGCTGAATGGGCAAATGTTCAGCCTCATTCAGGTGCACAAGCTAACGCAGCAGTTATGTTAGCGTGCTTAAAACCTGGAGATAATATTCTCGGGTTTGATCTTTCACATGGTGGTCATCTGACTCATGGATCTCCCGTTAACTACTCAGGAAAATTGTATACACCTCATTTCTATGGTGTTGAGAAAGAATCAGGTGTTATTGACTACGATAAAGTGGCTAGCAAAGCGAAAGAAGTACAACCTAAGATGATTATTTGCGGAGCTTCTGCCTACTCTAGAGATTGGGATTACATAAAACTTAGGGATATTGCTGATTCAGTTTCTGCACTATTATTGGCAGATGTATCACATCCTGCAGGGCTTATTGCAAAGGGCATTTTAAATGACCCCTTACCTCATTGTCACATCGTCACTTCAACTACCCATAAAACACTCAGAGGACCTAGAGGAGGGGTTATATTAATGGGTAAAGATTTTGAGAATCCTTTTGGTATCAAAACACCAAAAGGAGAAACAAGAATGATGTCTTCTCTTTTAGATTCCGGAGTCTTCCCTGGAACACAAGGTGGACCTTTAGAACATGTAATTGCCGCTAAAGCTGTAGCCTTTGGAGAAGCATTGGATGACTCCTTTATGGATTATACTGTTCAAGTTGTAAAGAATGCCAAGTTAATGGCTGATTTATTGGTTAATCGTGGATATGGTATTATATCCCAAGGTACTGATAATCATAGTATGCTAATTGATTTACGTAATAAAGATATCTCCGGAAAAGCAGCGGAAAAGTTATTGGGTTTAGTAGATATCACAGTGAACAAGAATATGGTACCATTTGATGACAAGTCCCCATTTGTTACTTCCGGTATCAGAATTGGTACACCTGCGATTACCACACGAGGTTTGAAAGAACCGGAAATTGAGAACATTGTTGAACTTATAGATAGCACATTACAATGCAGTGAAGGTGATTCTAAACTCAATGCCATTAGGAGTGAGGTCAATTCATTGATGAACCAATTCCCCTTATTTAAAGCTTGATTAAACCAAGACAACTTAGAAACCAAGTGGCTCAGAATAAAGGGCCTCTAATTTTTATATCAAAATTTCTCCTGATTTATTTTGGTTTGACTCTATTTTATGATTTTTATATAGAGCCCAAAACCTTTTTAGATGAGATGTTGATTTACTCTATAATAGATCAATCTGAATATCTGTTAAAAATATTTGGTTATGATTTATTGCCTGCCAACACTATATATGATTTCCATTTTGGCATCTTAAACACACCAGGAGTAATAATTGGTTCACCATGCAATGGAATTAGCCTTTTTATACTTTATATTACATTTATCGCAGTATTTAAAGGAAAATGGTATTCGAAAGTCGGCTTAAGCTTACTAGGGGTTTCAGCCATACATCTCTTAAATCTCGTACGGGTAATTGCATTGACACTGGTTGTACTATACAAACCTGAAATGCTAGATTTTCATCATAAATATACTTTTACCCTATTTGTATACTTCTGCGTATTCGTAATGTGGATTTTAAGAGTGAAAATTTATCAAAGGAAAAAGATTTAATCCATTCTAGTTTTTAATCATCTTTAATGGCTTGCTGTTCTCTTGAAGAGGGATTAAGAAGTACACTCCTGCCTCAAGTTCATCGAGATTAAATCGATGGGATCCATTACCAGGGTGATTCACAAAACTAACTTGCTTTCCAATCATGTCAACTATTCTAAAATCCATCTTTTTGAGACTAAAAATATTCAACTCATGATCGAATGGGTTCGGATAAATGTCAAAGGTATTATGAATCTCATGATTAGCAATTCCAACAGGCTGGGCATCTCTTATTGATACTCCGTCTATTGCAATATCACTTCTATATCCATTTCCTACAACTCCCCTAAATATAATTTTGACGGTTCCCTTAAATGGAGTTAAATCTATGGTTTGTAAATTCCAGCTTACCCCCTGATTGCCCGTAATTGGCTGAATTATATCCTGAATCAAAAAGCCATTGACAAGAACATCAATATGAAGTTCTCCCATGTCAATACCACTCATGTGGTAATAAAAATTTAACTCAGGGGCATTTAAGTTCGATAAATCATAGCACTTAGAATTCAAGCGTGCCTCTTGATTAAAGAATGTAGTAGCTTCAACATACACATAATTTCCTAAACCGAGAGCAGTATGGTCACCAATAGGACCGGTTTGATTAGAAGGTGTTCCTGCTGTGTGCACATACCAATCATGTTGATCAGTTGCGTCATTTAACCATCCCTCCAGAAAAGTTCCGGGCACTCCAACGTTAAATGCTTCAAAGTCTGTAGTATCCGGAAATTGAACTGTAATTGACGTGGAACTCACTGTGTAATTAAAAACACTATCGTTTGAGTGATCTCCATCTAAAGGTAACTCAGACCATGCGTTAAACACATAATTTCCAAGCATTAGCATATTAACAGTTTGCTGAAACGTGTGATTAGCAGAATTACCCGGAGAAAGGGTAAACCTAGCTGTATCACGTACTATAGCACCATTATTTACCTGATAAGCAAATGGTATTGTATTTTGCGTAGAAGAACCATTATTGGTGAAAGTTATAGTCACAAATTCATTAGCAGATCCGCTGCAGCCAGCAGGACTTGGACCAACAAACCCATCCATTAATATGTCATTAGCAAGAGGCTCCGTAATCTCAATATCATCAATCGCTATATCACTTTGGTAAGCAGTCCCTGTATTTGCTCTAAAACGCAACTTTATTATGTTTCCCGCATAAGCAGATAAGTCAACCTCTCTAAACAACCATTGATCTCCTTGATCTCCTGAAATCGCGGGCATTATATCTTGAACCCATTGACCTCCAAAGAAGATATCCAAATGCAAACTTCCCATGCTAGCACCATACATGTGATACCAAAAACTAAATTTCGGAGCAATTAAATTGGTAAAGTCAAAACAAGGTGTATTAAGATAAGCTGTCCTTGAAAACCTATTCGATGCTTCAACATACATATAATTAGCATCAGCCGGACTATGATCGGCACTAGGTCCGGTATTATTTGACCCCGTACTGCTATTATACACCCACCAATCGTGTGTATCATTAGTCGGATCATTTTCCCAATTATTCGCTAAAGTTCCTACTGTACTTGTTCCATTGCCCGGAGAAAATGCAGCAAAGCTCTCAGAGTGATTATATACAAATACTGGTGTCCCAACACATGAAGGTGGAGGATTGCTGCCAATAATAAACTCAATACAGCCTCCAGAAGTCGGTAACCGGTTTTGATTATTACAAGTTGTCGCATCAATAGCCTCAATATAATAGCAAATTGTGTCATTAACTTGGGCAGACGGAATAATTCCGGAATAGATATTTCCTGACGTATTTGACATTATAGCTGTATCTAACATACCCCCATTTATTGAATATATAACTCGTGCTAATGCTATACCACTCGCATCCGTAATGTCTGCTTGAATATTATATGGGCCCGTAGTATACACCTGTCCCTGATATATAGTTCCACTTAATGCTACAGTTGGAGGAACTAATTCGCAAGCTGCCCCAATAACGTTTATATCATCTACCAACCATCCATAATTATTTCTTGCTCCGTTATTATCTGCATCAATTAAAACAAACCTAACTTTTACCTGAGATTGATTTGCAACAGATGATAGATCAAAGCTCTCTGATTTCCACCATGAATTTTGAGGAATAGACGTTGCATTAGCCGCATCCCAATTAGAATAACTAATTGAGGTAAAAGCATTAGCATTTAAAAAGGCTGAACCATTATATTCTGAGGCAGTAAGAGTAGTCCATGATGAACCATTATTACTTGAAACCTGGATAATTGCTCTATCGAAAAAATCAATCTTACAAATATGATTAAACTGCAAAGTTAAATTCGCAGCAGAACTTGCGTTAATCGTTGTGGTTTCTAAAAAAATAGAATCTCCCTGAACGACCACGGCAGAATCAGACTTTGCTCCACTCGCACTAAGATTGTTATTGACTGCCCATAAACTAGTAGCACCATTCGCACTTGAAGTGGTAACGTTAATTGTAGCACCTTCAAAGTCTTCGTCAAACAAAACTGTTGTTAATTGGGCAAATCCCAATATGGAATAGAAAAGAAATGGAAGCAAAATTACGCTCTTTTTCATAAGCTTATTAAATTAAAGAAGTTGGCCAAAAGCCAACTTCAAGATTTTATTTACTTGCTAATAATCATTTTTTTAGTTGTCCGCCTTCCTTGATATTCTAAGGAATAAAAATATACTCCATTAGGCAAATGATCTGTCTCCAACTCAATTAGATGATTACCCCTCACTCTATATCCGGACTCGGTATAAATAATCTGCCCAGTCAAACTCATCACCATAATATTAACTTCATCAGCTTCCGGCAGGAAGTATGGTATTGCCGTTTCATTATGGGCCGGATTAGGAATATTTTGTCCTAGGAAAAATTTAGACTCACGATTATCAAATCCTTCTATACCGGTAGGGAAGCATCCTGCAGCATTCACTCTTTTTATACACACATCATCTATTGCCCATCCATCTGAAGAGTCGACACCATCAGACTCAGACCTCCATCTAAAGATGGTATTCGATTCCTTATAAGAAGGAACCACATTCCAAGATTGAACCCAACCATCAGAAATACCGGTCCAACCACCATTGGCTAATGGATCATTATCATTTGGAATCGCAACAATGAAGTCCGCATTATTCCAATTTTTTTGAAACTCCGTTTCTGTGGTATCTCCATTAGACAACATTGTCTTCCAAGTTAAACCCGAGTCAATACTTATTTGAACATGACCACCATCGTGATAAATATCATCAAACACATAATTATGCCAAAATTCTAATCGATAACAGCTATCTTTTCTCAGTTTTATAAAAGGAGAAACAACAGAGGCTGAATCAAATGCTCTGTAGGCCGAATCAAGATCTGTAACCCATGCATTATTTCCACTATATGCCATTCGTAAGCTATCTGTAGAAGGTGTCCCTAATTCAAAAGATAAATCATCTTGCCTGTAGGTATAAGGGTTCATGGAAACCCAACTCAATGTATCTGGGTTTTCAAAGTTTTCACAAAATTGCCCTGGGAACAATGTGTCGAAATTATCCGGATCCACGATACTCTCAACTACAAATCGCTTTATTAAAGTATCATTCTCCATCTTTAAATCAAGACTATCATTTGGGTCTGATGTATATGCAGTCAAAGTATGAATACCCGGAGCCAAATAATGAAGCCCAAAATTTTCTAGTTTCCTTCTTTGGTATTTTAAGCCATCGGGCCAACCTGTCAAGGTATCAAATTCCAAATTTTTAACGATAGGAGTCTCATTATCTATTTGCAAGGTTAAATCTAAGGTGTGTATACTGTCTAAACCATCGTTACGGAAAATGACATCAAACTGATAATCTTTTGCTCTAGGAAAAACCTTGCGTCCCTCATCTAATCTTATGTTCAACAACTCAGCAGAGCGTTGAGGAGGACAATCCCAAAAGAATTTAATTACAGGAGCAGCAATGGTTCCTCTTTCGAAGTTTACAAAAATGGTATCTTCTTTCCCATTATAGGCAAACATTGAGAAATTGTTAATTGTATTCGGATCCATAAATTGAGGCCCCAAATGATTATCTCCTAGAATGAAGGTTGCATCTGATCCTCCCGTTTTGACACATATCAATTGGGTATTAATTGAACTTGGAGTCAATTCAGAGAATGTCTGATATTGCCTGTATTCTCTTGTTCCATTAGTATATGTCAATTCCCATCGGTTGGAGTCATCAATTGCATCTGTTACCGCAAGCTCTAAGGTGAAGTAGCAACCATCTATATGCTCTACAAATCTTGATGCCGTATCATTATCAGGTCTATCCTCTCCGGGGTAATTTGTTTTTACTATGACTCTGTAATCCCCAATAGCTGTAAAATCAAAAGTGGGGACTGATAGATGTTTTAAGGTATCTCTTGGCCCCAATTTTCTGAAGATGGTATCAAGTTTTACTTGTTGTCCTACAGGTCCATTAACAGTATACTCCACAGGTATGTTCTCAAGAGTATCAGTTCCTTTATTCATAAAGATGGCCGCAATTTTATGATCTACCCTTAAGTCACAATCTGTAATTGGCTTAACAACTCTCATTACATGAGCATCTGTTAAGCGTTGCTGATACAACTCAAAATTGTCGATACTCATCCCTGTACTTCCACCATCTCTGGACTCCGAATAGAAATTATATCTGAAAAGAACTTCCTGTTCAAAATCAAAAGTATCGGGCAATAACATCTCCGAATAAATCCATCCCGACTGAATGTTTCCAATGGCACGCGAATCCTTGGAGAAGACACGTGTAGCTCCTTCAACTGTTGAATTATACCAGTTCTTTCGTTTAGGGTCAGTAGTATCTTCAACCGAGAACCATGTCACTCCCCTATCAAAAGAAGCCTCCAGCCAAACGCCATCTTGAAATTCAGGTAGGAATCTATTGTTATAAAAACTCAAGACCACACTATCTTTAGCCGAAAAGTCAAAGAAAGGGCTGATTAATTGAATAATCGTTCCATTTCCTGCATAACCGGCATTAAGGTTGATATCCCATGAATTAGGAACAGAAAAAGCCGTATTGGTTGAAGCGTAATTAGGCGTTCCTTTCTCCCAAATATTCCCCTGATAAACTACTCCATCAATCTTTATCGAACTCGGATCTCTTGTCCAATATTCTGTTGTATCAAAGTGATCAACAAACAAATCTGCTGAAAATTGACGTAAGCCTTGCGATTGTACCACTGTAGTATCATTAAGAAGGATTTCATTACATGTTGAAGTAATATAGGTGCGTATCCTGTACCTTCCTTTTGGGACAGAATAAGGTGTTGTAAATGTATAATCAACAGTTCCATTAGGAGGTAAATTACCTGTCCAATTTTCAGAGATAGCATTAACAATGACCATGTAAGAACCATCCGGCTGTTGCTCCTCAATCAAATATGTTAAAGTTGCAGAAGTAGCCGGAGTTGCTCCCAGATTTCGTAAGGTCAATATCGGTCTATCTGAAAAACCGATGGGATTATATATTGAAGTAGTGACTACATCTGCCCTCAAATCGCAGATTGGAGAATATTCTACTTTAAATGAATCTATCGCCATATCCCCTCTAAATCCACCTGAATTGGTTTGCCCCCTGAATCTTAATTGTACTACTTTATCCCTGTAATCGTATGTATTTAATTCAATCGGCAACCACTCATCGCCTTTATTCCCACTTATCGGTGTAATCACATCGTTGATGTATCCTCCGTCCGGAGAAATGGATAAATCATCTGGATCATACAAATCCATATGAATAGTATCTCCACCTCGGGTATTCATGTTGACATAAAAACGAATCAAACCACTCTGCAATTCGTAAAAGTCGAAACAAGGAGTCAATAATACCCCCACCTTATTGACAAAGCCATCACCGGAAAGATAGATGTATTTACCATTACCGGGATAATCATCAGAGGGTCCTGTAGAATCTGCCGTCGTAGGGCCACTGTTTATCCACCATTCATGAAAGTCTCCTGAAGTATTTGACCAATCTTCTCCCAGTATACCGCTTTGACCAACTGTAAAGTTGCCGCTATTGAAAGTCTGATAATAAGGAAAATTAGCTACAGGCGCTGAGGAGCAACCTTTTGGGATATTACCCCGTACCTGAAATGCATTCATTCCCGTAGAAGGTAATCTCGATGTGTTTGCACATGGGCTCGCGTCAATCGCAACCACTTGCCAATAAATGGAATCACCTATCTGCACATTCGTATTGGGAATTAATCCTGAAAAGTCACCCGCTCCTATGAATGCCATTCCGGCAGTATCCTCTACTATTGTTACGCCTCCTCTCCTTATAATATAACGAACAAATGCTGAATCAATAGTTGACTGATCTAAAATTCTGGCAGTAAAATCGTAGGGGCCGGTATAATAAACCGTTCCTATGTACTCATCCAGATAAAGAGAAGGTTTAGACAAATCAATAGACGGTGGCACCAATTCACATGGAGCTCCTCTTACTTCTATATTATCTAAATACCATATATGCTCCCCCACTCTACCCAAATTACTTCCCGGATCATCCTCCAACGAGAATCTAATCTGCATGGAATCAGGATCTATTCCACCATTTTGCGCGGCAACTTCATCTTTATAAATAGTTAAATCAAAATTTTCAGTTACCCAAGCATTGGTATTTTTTGAAAATATAAAATTGGTATCATTTCCAAGTCTCCAAAATGTTGGCGAATTAGGATTGGGGCGACTCGTCTTTGAAAAACTACTGTCAAAATCAAGGAATGAATTTCCCGTGTAAGTCGCAGGGCCGGTTCTTCTCCACGGACCATTATCGAATCTGACTTCTAAACGGGCATTGTCGAAAATGTCAATGTAACATATTTGATCAAAAGCCACACCAATACTAATTGAACCCATCAAAGCAAATTTCGGAGACTCTAAATAAGAAATGTTACCAAAACCCACCGTATCCCACATGGCAAAAGGTGAATTTAATCTTGTAATCTCAGAAGTTGAGTCCCATGTAGGCAAAGTATCATCATATACCGTAGGGGCCAAGGGATTGTTTATCGTGTAACGCCTCATGTCCCTCCATGGTGGCTGACCCACCTGAGCAGAATCAAATTTTTCAATAAACAGGGTTTTTGTAAGAGATGGCGGAGGAGTCTGTGCATTAACAGAGTTTATTTGACCTAAGCCAATGATCGCTATAAGAACTAGTAGAATTTTTCTCATTTAGAAAACGTTATGTAAAAGTTGCGCTAATTTAAATATACTGCTTCGATATCGCAAGGTTAATTTTTGCCTAGCTCTATCAAGCAACATGAATTTAGACGAAAAAGGAATTTTATTGGTTGCATAATGGATCAGTTTTGAATTTAGATGATTTATTTTGCAGAAACATCGAACTTTTGAGCATGAACATTTTAGCAAACGACTTAAGCAGAATTTCCTTTATAGAGGTATCTCCTGAATCCGACTTCAGCATTCAAAACATACCCTTTGGCATCATTCATAATTCCACACTAAACCCACGTGTTGCAAGTAGAATAGGTGATTTTGCCATTGACCTTTTGGAACTACTTCGCTTGGGTTACCTTAATGGTTTGGTATTTACAGAGTCGGACTTTGACAGTAATAGCTTAAATGCCATGATGCGCTTGGGCAAATCAGGTACACGAAAACTCAGAGATCGAATCGCGACATTGTTCGATAAAGATTGTAAGGAGATTCAGGATCAACCGGATGATTTGAAAAAGGTATTGATCCCCATTGATCAAATCGAAAACCTATTACCAATTGAGATTGGAGACTATACCGACTTTTATTCAAGTATAGAGCATGCAACGAATGTAGGCACCATGTTTAGAGATCCGAACAATGCTTTATTACCAAATTGGAAACACATACCTGTTGGTTACCATGGTCGTTCTTCATCTATTGTTTTATCAGGTACTCCGCTACATCGCCCAAAAGGACAGCAAAAACCAAATGATCAAGAACCACCTGTCTTCGGGCCATCTAAACTGGTTGACTTTGAACTGGAAATGGCTTTCATTACCTACCAAGGTAAAGCACTTGGTGATAGTATCTCTACTGAAGAGGCAGATGAGTATATCTTTGGAATGGTCTTGTTCAATGACTGGTCTGCAAGAGACATTCAGAAGTGGGAATATGTACCATTGGGACCATTCTTAGCTAAGAACTTCGGTTCTTCTATGTCTGCATGGGTTGTAACTTTAGATGCTTTGGAAAATTTCAGAGTAAAAGGACCGGAACAAGATCCTAAGGTGTTTCCCTACCTAGAATACAAGGGGGATAAAAATATTGATATTGAGTTGGAGGTATTGATTCAACCTGAAAATGAACAAGGTAGTACAGTTTGCAAATCCAATTACAAATACATGTATTGGAATCAAAATCAACAGTTAGCACACCATACTATAAACGGCTGTAACATCAATTGTGGAGATGTTTATGCTTCAGGTACCATTAGTGGTCCTACACCTGATTCTTTTGGCTCTATGTTGGAACTTTCATGGAAAGGAACAAAACCGGTAGCGCTTAGCAATGGAGATACCCGCAAGTTCATCCAAGATAATGACACTGTGATCATGCTAGGCTATTGTCAGCGTGAGAATGTAAGAGTTGGTTTTGGTGAAGTCAGCACAAAAATACTGCCGGTAAAATAGGCTAGTCTTCTTCAACAATAACAAAAAGAACTTCATTGTCCTTTTTCATGAGGTATTTTTCACGTGCAAACTTCTCTAAAGTCTTAGGATCTGATCGAAGTTCCTCCAAGTCTTCGTTGATCTTTTTGATCTCTTCTAGGTAAAATGCTTTTTCTTCTTCTAGCTTACCAAGCTCTATACGATATTGGAATTGGGTAACCAACTTATTCTCATCAAAAAAAGCTACCCAAACAATGAAAATCAATAGCGTAATGGCATACTTATTCTTGAAGTATTTAAGGTATTTCCAGTTCCAATTCACAACTCAAAGGTCATTTATACAAGTCCTTATAAGCACAAAAGACTGTTGAATGATTCAACAGCCTTTTGTTAGTTTCCTTATGATAAGCTATCTAACCTAAAAATGGATATCTGTAATCTGTAGCGGGCACAAAGGTTTCCTTCATGGTACGTGCTGAAATCCATCGCATTAAATTCTGCATGGCCCCTGCTTTATCGTTTGTTCCTGACTTACGTCCACCACCAAATGGTTGTTGACCGACGACTGCTCCTGTAGGTTTATCGTTAATGTAAAAGTTACCCGCAGCATTTTGAAGTGCTTTACACATGTGATCTAACACTGCTCTATCTTTTGCAAAAATTGCACCTGTTAATGCATAACTGTTATCATCAACCAGTTTTAAGGTTTCATCAAAATCTTTGTCTTCATAAACGAAAACAGTCAATACCGGACCAAAGATTTCTTCGCACATGGTTCTGAACTTTGGATCTGAAGTTAAAATCACCGTTGGCTCTATGAAGTAGCCTTTCGACTTATCATAACTTCCTCCTGCAATGATCTCGGCATTTGAAGCTGCTTTTGCATCATCAATATAAGAGGCAATTTTATCAAAAGCTTTCTCATCAATCACTGCATTAATAAAGTTGCTAAAATCTTCAGGTGAGCCCATTTTAAAGGATTTAATATCATCCAAAATATACTCCTTTACTTCCCCCCATAAGGATCTAGGTATGTAAGCACGACTCGCCGCCGAACATTTTTGCCCCTGAAATTCGAATGATCCTCTTGTCATGGCTGTTGCAACTTCTTTGGAATTGGAAGAATTATGAACCATAATAAAGTCTTTACCTCCTGTTTCTCCAACTATTCTTGGGTAAGACTTGTATTTCTCTATATTGTTTCCAATTGTTTTCCAAAGGTGTTGAAATACGGATGTTGAACCTGTAAAATGAAGTCCTGCAAACTCAGGATGGTTAAAAATCACCTCACCAGCATCTGGCCCATCAGTATAAATCAAGTTAATAACTCCATCTGGCAGACCTGCTTCTCTAAACAATTCCATAATCACCCAAGCCGAGTAGATTTGAGAATCAGCAGGTTTCCATACGATCGTATTACCCATCATTGCAGGGCTGGCAGACAAATTACCTGCAATAGCCGTAAAATTAAAAGGAGTGATGGCAAAAATGAAGCCTTCCAATGGACGATACTCTAGTCGATTCCAAACGCCCTCAGAAGATTCAGGCTGCTCAGAATAGATTTGACGCATGTATTCTACATTAAATCTCAAAAAGTCAATCAATTCACAGGCAGAGTCAATTTCAGCTTGAAAAGCATTTTTAGACTGCGCCAACATGGTTGCTCCGTTCAGTTTCTGTCTATAAGGCCCTGCTGCCAATTCCGCAGCCTTCAAGAAAACGGATGCTCGCTGTTCCCATGGCAAATTTGCCCATCCTTCTTTTGCTGCAAGAGCTGCATTAATGGAAGCTTCAACATGGCTTTTATCTCCTCTATGATAATGTCCTAGATTGTGTTGATGATCATAAGGAGGATGCATGGACACTTTATTTCCTGTTCTCACCTCTTTACCTCCAATAAACATTGGAATATCTGCTTCTTCAGCTCTGAACTTCTTTACTGTTTTTTGAAGTTCCTCTCTTTCCGGAGTTCCGGGTGCGTAGGTTAGTATGGGTTCATTAACCGCTACAGGCGGATGAAATATTGCGTTTGACATGCTTTTAGAATTTTAATGAGGGGCAAAATTACTTGAAGCACACTCCAATTCCAAACTTGAGGTCAATCTTTAATCACCTTGTAATGTGCCTTGACATCACCTGCAATTATTCTTAAAAAATACATGCCTGAAGGCAATTGTTCTGCATCAATAATTTCTCTGACTTCACCGGGAAGCACATTCATCTTTTTCCAATATTCTCTGCCCATTCCATCAATTAAGAAAAAGTCAGCTTCATCATTCAATTCAAGATTAATGCTCAATTGATTTGACATCGGGTTCGGATAAATATCAACTTTCTGAACCAAATCATTTTTCACATTCAATGAAGTTACAATTGATTTCAGAATCAATTCATCAATAAACAAAGTTGAACCCACCTTATCTTCTTCGGCGCTTGAAACAATATCTACCCTAAGTGTATCAGGTATTTGCGGCAGTACAAATGGAACTTCAAAAAGGCCATAAGTTGATCTTGCAGTTAATGCTTTGTAGAATCTACCAATTGCGTTTCCATTTTTTGTAAAGGTCAGTCCTACAGCTGCAGTGTCTAATCCAACAGGAGAATACTTATAATAACCGATTAATGTATCAAATACAATAGAAAAGGGATGACCACCGATAATCGAGTCGTTGGCAAATTGTCCATTTGTGATCAAACCAAGTGTATCATCTCTAAATGCAATTGTTTCCAATCTTAAAGCAAAGTTTCCTGCATAGCTATCAGAAGTCTTGGTTGCAGATAATTGACCTTGGGTAGAAGCATATAAATTTATAGGTGACCAATCATCAGGATTTTCGATATTCACGGGTGTCCAGTTTTCAAAATCACCATTTAAGACACCTTGAGTAATTCCCGTTCCTGTAAAGCTAACATTATCTAACATCAACCAACTTCCGGGTGTAATTCCAATTTCATTGATTGCATTACTCGCCACAGCCGCAAAAAACATGGAATCAGGAGTCAATGGAACATTTAAAGGCATTGCAAATCTTGTCCAAGAATTTTGAGTGCCCACAAATGACTTTACATTGAAACTAAAGATGGTTCCCAAGCTAGAAAAGCGAACGACTACATATCCGGTATCTCCCGGTTGTATGTCACACTTATAATAACCGATTAAAGAGTCAGGCCTTTGAGAGTATGGATATCCATTATCTCTATCAAAATCTCCTGAAGTCAAAAAACCAAAAATTGTATCACTGCCATTTGTTTTGGTTTCCATTCTGACAGAAAAATTACCATTCTGAGCATCGGTCGACTTAAAAGTAGTCGTGCTTCCAAGCAGGAAATAAGCAAACCCTACTTCTGTTACATAATTATCCAGAGTTTCATAGCTAGATGTGGTCCAATTTTCAAATCCTCCATTAGGCACAAAGTTCTGAGCCTTTATAAAGCAGACCGAAATTATAAGTATCGAAAAAAGTGCTAAACGTCGCATGTTTTTTCTTTAAAGTTAGTGCATTTTCTTCAATGTCAACAGAATTATCGCTCCTCGTTTGAATCTTGAGGCTAGAAAATCAGTAAAAACAAAGAAAGGAAAAGTCAGCCAGTGAAAGGTTTGCATCAGTTTCAATTTAGCAACAGATGAATTTTCACAATACTTTTTATTGTCTTTAAGGTATTCATAAAGCAAGTCTCGTTTAAAACCCAGAGCATTTAATGTACTTTGTTGTGCTCCATAAGGTCCAAATTGAATCGAGCTATGTTTGCTATCAATGACTTGAAAACCTATATTTTCCAGCTCCTTGATCAAAGTATTTGGAGACATCATATTCAGATGTCGCGGAGGATCTAAGTGTAGCCAATTTTTACCAAATAATTTTGCTTGCCAACTCTCGATATTGGGAATTTCTATAAAGAAGATACCATCCCTTTTTAAAATTCGATGTATTTCTTTTAATGCCATTCTAGGTTGAGGCAGATGCTCAAAAACATGAATAATACTAATTGCATCAAACAGATCAGCATCATAAATCTCTTCTTTAAACTCAGAAATCTTTAGATTGATTGCCTTTTTTGTTCTTGCTCTATTCGCCGATTCCCCTTCAATCTCAAGACCAAAAAGTTCTAAATTCTTTCTTTGCTTCAAAGCCATTAAGAAACTTCCGTCACCACAGCCTATGTCTAAAATTTTATCATTTTCTCTGAGATGTTTTGTAAAGTAATGACTCGACCTTTTTTTGAGAGCGTCTAAAATGTACTGTGTGAGTTTATTGAACTTTTGATCACCTTCTCCGTAGTAATCGCGACCATAAGCCTGAATTAGCTGTTCATCAGAAGGAGGTGGAGACAGAAATCGTGTTTGGCAAGCATTGCATTTTAAGAGCTTATAATTATCCTCAAAAATATCTCTGAGTTCAAATTGAAACTCAGCAGCTTTAGAATTGCAGTATATACAATTACCCTCTTCCAAACTCACTATTTATAGATTCTGAAAGAGAAGCCCATTTTTTGCAACCTGTGCTTAATTGAAGTACTCAAAACACCTAATCCATAGATCGTACTGTTCTTAAAATTAATAGAAGAACCTTCATCAAAATACTTTGTCGGACAAGTCACTTCTCCTATTTCAAAATTCTTATAAATCAACTGTGACAACATTTGATTGTCAAAAACAAAATTGTCTGAATTGGCCATGTAATCGATTGATTCTAGTGCTTTTCTTGAAAATGCTCTATACCCTGTATGATACTCAGAGAGTTTTGCGCCGATCATAATGTTCTGAAATAAAGTCAAACAACGGTTAAACACATATTTATAAAGCGGCATACCGCCCTTTAGCGCCCCTTTTCCTAAAATGCGAGAGCCAAGTACTACATCAAAGAGTTCATTGGCAATCATGTAGCACATGGATGGCAGTAATTTAGGCGTATACTGGTAATCCGGATGAACCATAATGACAATATCTGCACCCAAATCAAGTGCTTTGTTGTAACAGGTTTTCTGATTGCCACCATAACCTGTATTTTTTTCATGTCGAATGACATGCTTAATACCCAAATTTTTCGCTTTTTCAGATGTATCATCTAGGCTACAATCATCCACCACAACCACCTCATCTATAAGGTCTTGATTCAACTCATTATAAGTCATCTCAAGTGTTTTAGAGGCATTGTACGCCGGCATCACTACAACTACTTTCTTTCCTTTTATCATATTAAATCAAACCTATCGAACGCATTATTAGATATGCAAAAAAGTATGAAGTAGCATAAAAAACTACTATCGAAACTACTGCAGAAAAAATCGATTTAATGAAGCGAACAAACTTAATGTTTATATCATGAAAACTATAAAACCCATAAGTCAAATAGACAATCGTTAATATATAGTTCAGTAAGAATAGATAAGGACTAATTAAACTTAAAGAAATGGGAATAAGAGAAAGTAGAACATATTGACCAACAATAAAGAAACCGAAAACAGTTCGCTCTGCAAGATTATAATTAAGTCGCCAAAAAAAGAGTCTAGACACAACAGCAATACAAATTGGGAAAAGAAGACTAAAAAAGTTTAGGTAGTCTGATAAAAACCGACCAACCTGATAACCTTGATTATTCAACTCATTTTGCCCTCTTGTATCCATGGCCTCTTGATTGGCTATCGGATCAAAGCCAATTAGTTCTCCAAAAAGAATACTTATAAAGAGACAGAGTATAAGGTACCTGATGGGTGAGTAATAGGTTTTCCTTTGTCCTTTAATAAATGAATTAATCATTCCACCGGGATTCAATATCAATTGCTTTATTGTCTTTGGAAAAGGAGAGTCGAGGTTAAACACTGTTCCTAAGAATTCTAAAATAACATCATAAAATGAGATTCGCGACAAGACCAACTTTTGCCCGCAATTCGAACAAAAATGTCCCTCATTCTCCACTCCACAGTTTAAACAAGTTCTTGTATCTTGCACCTTGACCTTAATTTATGCTAAACAATTACAATCGCATTGCTCCTTTCTACGATCTCTTGGCTAAGATAATCTCCTTCAATGAAATTTCAAAGGCACATGAATCACAACTCTTTCATCTAAAAACCAAGAATAACTGCCTAATTATTGGAGGAGGATCCGGTCAATTCCTAAATAAATTGTGGGAGATCAACCCAAATATAGAAATTGATTATTTGGATACCTCTCATGAAATGTTAAGACTCGCTAAGAAAAATACACCCGAGGAAAAAGAAAGCCAAATCTGCTTTTTAACAAGTAGAACTTATCTCAAAAAAAAATACGATTGTATAATCGCTTTTTTTTATCTAGACCTCTACAACAAATCTGATTTAGAGAGCGAAATCGAATTCATCATCAGAAAAACAAGAAAAAAGGGAATCATCCTTGTTTCTGATTTTACATACTCCAAACATTGGCTGAGGCAATTATATGACAGAGCAGTCATTCTATTTATCAATCTGACAACAAATGGAAAAATCGTTTCTTTTCCTGATATACAGCAAACATTAAATGCTCAATCAAACATTCACATGGTATCCTGTATTTTGCGTAAACAACTCATTTTTTCCAATGTTTATGAGAAGTATTAGCATTGGAATGATTCTTGAAAGCCAAAAACAAATTCTTAAATTGGACAAAAATATATGACAATGAAAAAATTAATTATTGGACTGATCTGTTTTAGCTTTTTTGCTAATGTATCCGCACAAGAAGAAATATCGGGAGTAACTCCTGCTAAATCAATTACAGTTGGCTCTCAAACCCTAGATTTTAATGGTGCCGGTTTGAGAGAAAAGTTGTTCCTCGACTTGTATGTAGGTGCTTTATATTTAAAGAGCAAAACTTCCGATGCCAATCAGGTTATTGATAAGGATGAGCCTATGGCCATTACTTTGGATATTGTTTCGGGATTGATTACAAGCGAAAAGATGATATCAGCTGTGAATGAGGGTTTTGAAAAATCCACAAAAGGCAAAACCGCAGCTTTAAAAAATGAAATTCAGCAGTTTAAAGACGCCTTTAAAGAAGAAATTGTAAAGGGAGATCATTATGTGATTGCTTACCTGCCCGAAAAAGGGGTAACAGTCAGTAAGAACGGAAAATTGATCACTAGCATTCAAGGTTTGGCTTTTAAAAAGGCTTTATTTGGCATTTGGTTTTGCAACGAGCCCGCTGATGAAGACCTTAAAGAAGGAATGCTAGGAATAGATTAAAGTTACTTTTTAGCAAGAATTAGATTAGAGGAAGGCTTAAACAAGTCTTCCTCTACTTTTTTAAACTCCACTTGACTGATAACACCTGAACCTAACAATCTATTCAAGTCCCCAGATTCATTCCATGACCAGAAGTTCCATTGCGTAGAGATTGGTATGCCTTGCACATCTGTATAGGCTTCATAAGTAATGGCATGTGGATCTTTTTCTGCATCTTTCTTAGCAGTTCGATAGGTCACAATGTATGCCATCCCTGCCAGTAAATGTTCTTCTTGAGTAGCATAGACAACATACCAGTCGTCTGGGCTATCCCCTGTTCCTTTATCAAAGGTGAGTAATCCGGCATTGAAAGGTGTTCCGTTCAAGTTTCTTGTTCCCTGATCCTCAAATCTGGTTCCCGGATCGGATAATTTATAGGGTGCAGCAAAAAAGTAAGACCAGGTCAACAGATCAAATCTGGTTCTTTTCATTGACTTCGCGCTGCTATCTGAAGTATAGGCATTGTGACCATCCCAAATCATTACTTTAGAACTGTCTTCCATTCGCACCATACCTCCATCCGGACTCATGTAAACTGTTCCATCAAAACGGACTTTCCCCTTAAACACAAGATGAAGATCAAACTGAACCATCTCATAATTATAGTATCTATCCTTGTGATGTTTGGCTTCAATTTTTTCAATCAGTCCAGCTTCCTGTTTTTGTTCTGTTGCTTTTTTTTCCTGATTGTTACAAGCCAGAAAAGATAAAACTAGAAATGGTAAGATAAGTCGCTTCATGATTACATATTTCTTCTATACTGCCCACCAACTTCAAATAATGCTGAAGTGATTTGACCCAAAGAGCAATATTTTGTCGCCTCCATTAATGCTTCAAAGATGTTTGCATTTTGAATGGCCTTTTCCTGAATTTTTCTCAATTCAAGATCTGCCTTTTCTTCATTACCCTTATGTAAAGCCTCGAGCATTTTGATCTGATACTCCTTTTCCTCCTTCGTTGCTCTAATCACCTCTCCCGGTGTAACTGTTGGAGAACCTTTTGAGCTTAAGAAAGTATTGACACCTATGATCGGGAATTCGCCGCTATGTTTTAGCCCTTCGTAGTATAGGCTTTCTTCCTGAATCTTACTTCTCTGGTACATGGTTTCCATAGCTCCAAGTACTCCTCCTCGTTCTGTAATGCGATCGAATTCGGATAATACGGCTTCTTCTACCAAATCGGTTAGATCTTCTATGATAAATGAGCCTTGAATCGGGTTCTCATTTTTAGCCAATCCTAACTCGCGGTTAATGATCAACTGTATGGCCATTGCCCTCCTTACTGACTCTTCTGTTGGCGTTGTAATCGCTTCATCGTATGCATTGGTGTGCAATGAATTACAATTGTCATAGATCGCATATAAAGCCTGTAAGGTGGTTCGGATATCATTGAAATCTATTTCCTGCGCATGAAGCGAACGCCCTGAAGTTTGAATATGGTACTTTAGCATTTGTGCTCTTGAGTTGGCACCGTATTTATGTTTCAAAGCTTTGGACCATATTCTTCTAGCCACTCTTCCTATTACTGCATATTCAGGATCAATGCCATTGGAGAAAAAGAATGACAAGTTAGGACCAAAAGCATTGATGTCCATGCCACGACTCAGGTAGTATTCTACATAGGTGAAGCCATTAGCTAACGTAAATGCTAACTGAGTAATCGGATTGGCTCCCGCTTCGGCAATGTGATAACCTGAAATGGACACAGAATAGAAGTTACGTACGGCATTCTGAATAAAATATTCCTGTACATCTCCCATCAAACGCAAAGCAAACTCAGTCGAGAAAATACAGGTGTTTTGTGCCTGATCTTCTTTTAAAATATCAGCCTGAACTGTTCCTCTAACGACAGCTATGGTTTCCTTTTTTATTTTTTCATAAACTGCATGCTCCAATACCTGATCTCCGGTAACACCTAGTAACATTAATCCTAAACCGTCATTTCCTTCTGGCAAATCGCCTTGATAAGCCGGACGATCAACGTCTTTGGCTTTGTAAATGGCCTTAATCTTGGCTTCGACTTCCTTTTCCAGGCCCTGTTCTTTAATGTAAAGCTCACATTGCTGATCTATAGCAGCATTCATGAAAAAGCCCAAAAGCATGGGTGCGGGACCGTTTATCGTCATAGACACAGAGGTCATAGGGTCGGCCAGGTTAAAACCGGAATACAGTTTCTTAGCATCATCCAAGCAACAAATGGACACTCCCGAATTACCAATCTTCCCGTAAATGTCAGGACGATAATCAGGGTCGTTCCCATATAAGGTTACAGAATCAAAAGCAGTAGACAAACGCTTCGCAGGTAAACCCAAAGACACATAATGGAATCTACGGTTGGTTCTTTCCGGTCCACCCTCTCCTGCAAACATTCGCGTGGGATCTTCGCCCTTTCTCTTAAATGGGAATAAACCTGAAGTATAAGGGAATTCACCAGGTACATTTTCTTGTAGATTCCATTTCAAAACATCGCCCCAAGCCGCGTATTTAGGCAAAGCCACTTTAGGTATTTTGGAGTGCGACAGAGACTCTGTATGAGTTTCCATCTTGATCTCTTTGTCTCTTACTTTAAAAGTAAATACTTCATCCGAGTAGCGCTTCTTCTTTGTCTCCCATTCTTCAATGATTTTCCAATTCTTTGGATCGAGGTTAAGCTTCAATTGTTCAAAGCTCTCCTGAAGTCCTTTTATCAGGCGATCCTTATCTTCAGGATCCAGTTCTCTTATCGACTCTATGGATTTGTGAATACCATACAATTTCTGAGCGACTTGAGTTTGCTCTTCTGCCCATTCATCGTACTTCCTGTTGTTTTCGGATATTTCTGCTAAATACCTTGTACGCTTTGGAGGAATAACGAATATCTTCTCAGACATTTCATCTGTAATCTCAAAAGTCGATTTCAGGTCAGCACCTGTCTTCTCTACCAAAACATCCATCAACTTTTTATACAACTGATTCATTCCCGGGTCATTGAATTGAGAAGCGATCGTTCCATAAACAGGAATATCCTCCGGCTTGGTCTCCCACAATTGATGATTTCTCTGATACTGCTTTTTGACATCCCGAATAGCATCCAATGCGCCTCGCTTGTCAAACTTGTTGATGGCAATGACGTCAGCAAAGTCTAGCATGTCAATTTTCTCCAATTGAGTGGCAGCACCAAATTCAGGTGTCATGACGTACAGACTTAAATCAGAGTGCTCAGTTATTTCTGTATCTGATTGACCTATACCTGAAGTCTCCAGAATAATGAGATCATATTTCGCCGCTTTCAAAATAGAAATGGCTTCCTTCACATGCTTAGAAAGTGCCAAATTGCTTTGTCGCGTTGCTAAAGACCTCATGAAAACTCTCTCGTTACGAATGGAATTCATGCGAATTCTGTCGCCCAATAAAGCACCTCCGGTCTTCCGTTTTGAAGGGTCTACTGATATGATACCAATTGTTTTGTCCTTAAAATCAATTAAAAAGCGACGAACTAGCTCATCCACTAAAGATGATTTACCTGCTCCACCTGTTCCTGTTATTCCCAAAACCGGTGTCTGAACTTTATCGGCTTTCTTATGCACTTCATCCAATATTGAAGACGAAGCTTCTGGAAAGTTCTCCGCACCTGATATTAAAGTTGCAATTGATCTGAAATCTTTTTCTTCTAGATGATTGATCTCTCCGTTTAAGTTTTGTCCGGTTGGAAAATCGGATTGCTCTACCAAATCATTAATCATGCCCTGTAGACCCATTTCACGGCCATCGTCAGGCGAATAAATCTTCGTGATGCCATAGTCGTGCAATTCTTTGATTTCATCAGGCAGAATCACTCCGCCTCCGCCTCCAAATATTTTGATGTGGTTAGCACCCTTTTCTTTCAGCAAATCATACATGTACTTGAAATACTCAATGTGCCCACCCTGATAAGAGGTCATGGCAATGGCATTGGCATCTTCTTGAATGGCTGTCTCGACGACTTCCTGTACACTTCTATCGTGCCCCAAGTGAATCACCTCCACACCGGTAGATTGTATGATTCTTCGCATCACATTGATGGCTGCATCATGCCCATCAAATAATGAGGCGGCAGTAACGATTCGGACTTTGTGTTTTGGTTTATAAGGTGCTACAGTTTGCATAACATTCCAATTTTGAAAGGAATGCAAAATTAATCAATCGGCAAATGAGTTCAAACTTGAATATCGTCCTGATACTCTAACAGAATCAAGGCAGAAACTGATTTAAACCTCTTAATAAAATGAGATATACCCGTTTTTAGAAACGATATTTACAATCGGACTGGCATCTTTTTGTTTTAGATAACCCTTAATGTAATTGGTATTGCCCTCTTGTTCTTCTGTCGTGAATTGTGCATCTTTCATAAAGGAGACACTTTTACCTCCTGAAGATTCAACAGAAAATTGAAATGCACTGCCTTCCAAAAACTCCAGATCATAATCTGTATTGCTTCCATCTATTCTTATGCTATAGAATCCGCTTTGTATTTGCTTTAAAGTAACATCTCCATAACTGGTGTTCAGATCAACTAACCTGCTAATCATTTTAACACGCAATTGAGTGTAGGTCAGTTCACCTCGAAGGTTGGCAATGTCTTCTAAACGGATGTCATCGTTTCTACTTTCCAGAGACAATTTTTCTACTTTAAACATTTCTATGTCTGAAGACTTACTTTCCAAAGTCACTCGCTCTGCCTGATCTACAATTAAGTTACCATAACTTAGCTTCACCAAACCCTGAACCAAATGTTTGATTAGAATTTTCCCATACTTCACTTCTATGCGCCGCGCATCTTCTATTGTCCTCGCTCTCAAATCTCCATGTGCCAAGACCACTCTAAGCGGTCCTTTATAGCTTGGCAAATACACATCACCAAAGCGGTTATTGATAGACAATCTGCACGTTACCGGCATGTAGACCTTATAATTGATCACCAGTTTATTGTCTGAGCCATACCGCTTTTTTAGATCGATTGATCCTCGTTTCCACATGCTTGAGGCATCTGTCCATTTGGTCTCTATAACCACATTCGTGCGATTACCCGCACAATCCACCTCCACCATATCCATCAATTCGGAAAGATCTTCCTGATCGTCTGAATTAACCACAATTGTAGCTTCTAATCTTATACTGTCCTTTTCCCATTGAACAATCTCAATGTCTCCATATTGATTGGTGAGTTCTATTGAGGCGGTTTTATCAATATCATAACCGCAGGTGACCTTTTTCTTCTCTTCAAAGGCCATAGTTTTCCCTAGCTGAAAGCAAAAAATGAGAAGGGCAATGGTCTTTATTTTATATTGCATTTGTTCCATATATTCTTGATTTTTTTGTTGAAGGAGTAGGTCGAATCTCTATCAGTATTTCTTTGAGTAGCTCTAATCGTAACCGATAATTATTGATCATTGCTCGAACAATGCGTTCATCATTGATCTGATCCCCCATTTCTGCTTTTAAAGCATCAAACTCTTCTCTTAACAAGTTCAACTCTTCTGAAATAACATCATCATCTCCCAGGTTCTTCAATTCATCTAAGCGACTGTCAATCTCTACAGAATAATAGGTCTCCACCTCTGCCAATTCTACCATATAATCCGGTATGCTTTCCTCGCTCTTTTCCTTCTTTTCTTCAGTACCGGAATGAGCCAAGGTATTTACAGTTGAAGAAGAAAAATGCATATACATGGCTAAATATCCCACACCTAAAGCAATGATAAATAAAGCAGCATATTTATATGTATTCCACAAGGTGAAAACCGGCTTCGATATCTTTGCTTCAGCCTGTTCCAATTGACCCTCTATGTTTTTCCATAAGTCTTTTGGTGCTCTCGAATCAAACTCGGTTTTATGATCGTCCACCAAAGACTTCCATTGATCTTGTTCAGTTTTTTTCATGTGCTTCTTCTTTTAACAGTTCTTTCAATTTCTTTTTTGCTCTATTGAGTTGAGATTTTGAGGTCGATACGGAAATTCCCAATTCCTCTGCTATTTCCTGATGACTATACTCCTCAAAAAGATACAAAACAAAGACTAGTCGATATCCCTCTGGCAATAGCTCCATAGCATTCTGTATCTCAGCAATAGTAGCTTTCGGTACAGATATCTCATCATTTTCTTCACCTTGATCATACTTTTCTTTTGTTAAGTTCTCAATTTGTACTCTTTCTCTATTTCTCTGCTTCAATCGGTTTAAGGATTGGTTGATCACGATCCGTTTAAACCATGCACCAAATGAGGCTTCAGCTCTATAGCTCCCGATTTGATGAAACATCTTAACAAATGCCTCTTGTAGAACATCTTCAGCTTCCTCTTGCTGATTAAGTATCCGATAGGATACATTAAACATCGGTTTAGCATAGAGATAATAAATTTCCTGCTGAGCCTGCCGATCATTGCTTCTGCAACGATTGACCAAATCCTGATGTATGTCTACTCTCTCTTTAACCAATGCTTCTGATGATGCACAAAATTGCTAAAACCAACCTAATTTCAAACTCACATTACCGGTAAATCCGGAAAGTTCCTGATCGGAAATTTGTTCAATTTGTGAATCATATACATAACGATATGAAGCTCCAATATCCAGTCTCACGTTCTTTAATAAGTTAATCTCCATGTTCAAACCCGGCTCAGCCACTAAAATAACATCCGTTTCAAATTGACGATATTCGATTCTATCCTCATCTTGTACATCCTCAAATTCATGAGGATGCTGAAATGAGCGATGTGTACCGGCTCCCCCAACTCCAAAAACCATAGGCACTGTAAAGTGAATCATTCTCTTACTGGCAATTACGGGCTCAATTAACAAACCTCCATAGCCCATATGTATATTGTACTTCTTTCCATCTTCATCATAAGAGTCAGATTCAACATTCGTTGTTAAACCATATCCTGCAAAACCAATGTTTAATTGCGAGGAAAAAACAGCCGAGAGTTCTCCTCCAACCAAAAGAGCTGATTGTCCATTGATGTCTCCTGTTTTTGCTGTTAGACCGATAAAACCTCCAAAGCTTTTTATGCCTTGAAACACTGTTCGATCTTCTGTGATTTCTTTGCTGATTTCTTGAGCTTTGAACTGTCCGATCAGTCCGAAGGTCAATGCGATTAAAGCTAGTTTTTTCATGTTTATTTAATTAAAATTCAAGTCTATATTTTAGAATCGGTAATATCCCAAATTGATATTCTTCCTCTACTTTTTGAGTGTAATGGTTGTAAGCATATCCAAATATATTTTCTCTATTGGTGACGTTCTGAACCTGTAGAGAAATGATGTGAGAAGTTTTATCTCGGTTTATTCTGTAGCTTGCCGTTAAATCTACTCTCCAATAATCAGGTGCTTGTTGAGTATAGGCTTGATCTTCTATCAACTCCTCTTCTCCTGATTGTATAGAAGCTGCCAAGTCAATCGGTGTATAGCGATTTCCTCCTGACCAAATGCCTTTCAAATTCAAACCAAACAGGTTCTTGTCATTTTTTCCCATTGAAAATTCCTTACCTCCGAGTAGAGAAAATCTGTAATTGGCATTGAATCGAGTATTATACGTATTCCCATCTTTGGCCTTGTATTTTGAATCAAAAACAGAACCTGTGAATAGATAATAAAATTTATCTGCAAAAAATCTTTCCAGAGTTATTTCAGCACCAAGGTTATAAGCTGTTCCATCATTAACAAAATCATCTGTAGTGAAACCGGCATTGGCATTGATTGCCGAAGTTGTGCTATTAGGGTCATTTTCTACAGGCACGTCATACAGAGACTGGTAATACAATTCCGTTTTCAAATGCAAAAACTCATTTAACATTCGATCATAACCTACAACATAATGAATCGCTTTGCTTAAACTCAGATCCTGATTGGGTCGGGTGTATTGACCATCAGGTTGAAGTTGCTGTGCCATGTAAATACTCATGTCTTCTAAACGGCTATGCAATCCGGCTCCAAAACTTAGTGATTGTCCTTCCTTAAACCGCCATTTTAAACCTAATCTCGGTTCGATGGTCGCTTCTTCATTCAATTGAAAAAACATACTGTGCAAGCCAGCATTTAAAGTCCATTTCGTATTAAAGTCATGTTTCCACTGTCCATACGTTTGATAAGTATAAGTATGATCTTTATTATCTAAAAAGGTTTTAAACACCTTGTCCTCATCATCTCTTCCATTAGCTTCCAGATCAAAATGAAGTTGACTAACAATAAAGCCGGTTCGAAATGTGTTTTTTGCATCTATCTTTTTATTGAGCATACTTGAAAGACGCGTAGCCGAATTAATCATTTGTTCATCGTATAGTCTGATTGTACTTAAGTTCTCTTTGGAGATGGAATCTGCCCAAAAAGCAATCCTTTGCTTACTATGTGAAACAACCGTTTTGATATACGCGTTGGAATTGATAAAATACTTATGTTCCAAACCTACTACTCCCATGTCAGAATTAAATTTGGCATCATAATAATCTTGATCCGCTTCAAACTCTGCTGTATCCTTTGTTGGAAAATCTTCGGATAAACTTAAACCACCAATTCCAAATAAACTAAAGTTGCCATACTTCTCCGTCGGAAGGAAAAAGTTGAACGACAGATCTTGAAATAAATTGTTGTTGGCAAAATCCAGAATACCTAAACCGGTTAACATACTTAAAGTAGAATATCTATAATTAATCAAATAAGAGCCCTTATTCACGCCTTGGAACGGCCCTTCTAGGGATACATCTGTTCCTAACAAACCCAATTGAAATGCTCTCTCCGCTTTGTGCTGATTTCCTTTACGCAGTTTAATGTCAAACACCCCAGACATCGCATTTCCATATTCAGCAGGAAAGGCGGCAGTAAAGAAATCTGAATTATCTAACATGTTATTGCTCAAAACACTAATTCCTCCACCTGAAGCACCAACATCGGTAAAATGGTTTGGGCTTGGGATTTCAATTCCATTTAATCGCCACAACAAACCTCGGGGAGAATTTCCCCTCACAATAATTTCGTTCATGATGTCATCATTACTGCTTACTCCGGCAAAAGACAAAGCCATTCTTGCAGGATCATCAATACTAGCGGCATAACGGCTAGCCTCTTCAACAGAAAAAGACCTTGCGCTTATGGTCGCCATCTCATTGTTGGCCTCTTCTTTGTTCTTCTTGGCTTTAATTTCTACTGCTTCTAACTCAACGATGGATTCTTTTAAAGCAATCTTCAATACTACCTCTTTAGCCGAACCGACAAGCACATTGGGCAAGTAAACATCTTCATAGCCCAAAAAAGAAATTTTGATGCTATGTCTTCCTATTGGTACATTCTTAATCTCAAAATTTCCATCGACATCGGTACTCACACCTCTGACAGGATTCATCGAAATCAATTGAACACTGGCACCGGGCAAGCTGAACTCAGATTCTCTGTCAATCACTTTACCTCTAATCGTTTGAGTTAGGTCCTGCCCATTGACAAAAAGACCAAATGTAATTAGGGTACAAATCAATATAAAACGCATCTCCTCTTATTAAATGTTTGCCCTAAAGACAATCATTTAATAAAAGGTTGCATGAAATTTTCAGAAAATTTTACTCCATTTAGAATCGCTTATCTGGAAAGGAATACAGAGCCTCGAATTTCTTCAGTACCTAATTTGACAACGTAGAAATACATGCCCTGAGGACATTGTTTGCCCTTCAACGAATAACCATTCCAACCATAAGCTCCTATATTGCTATCAAATACCTTATCTCCCCATCTATCATACACTTGGAAGTTTGCACAACCAATAAACTCTCCGGTAAACCCTAGATCGAATAAATCATTGATACCATCCCCATTAGGTGTAAATACATTCGCATATTTCAATTGTAACAAGTCCAACAAGGGTGCTGCTTCAATAATCAGTTGAAGCGAATCCGTACAATTGGCATTACTCCCCACTAAAACAAGTTCGTTTTCAATCGAATTGTCAATTGCAAAATTAGGCTGATAAGCCCTTCCTTTAAACTCACCATTCAGATACCACTCAAAATCAGTGGCGAATGTAGAAAGATTAGTGATCTCTAAAACAGAACCTGAACATCTTGGAGAATTGAGAACATCCAATCTAAGAACTGGTGTTTCATTGACCTCTACGAATACACTATCAATATCTGTGCAGTTTTCGTCATTACTTATTCTCAACTGATAGTTTTGATCTACTGCCGGAGAAGCCTTTGGATTAGAGATGTTTGTAGCACTCAAACCGGAAGAAGGACTCCAATGATAAGTAATGCCCGATTGATTCCCTTGGGTTATTGGCATGAGTTCAATACTATCACCAAAACACACCTCAACCGTTGCATCATTGAAGTTCACATTAAAGGTTTCAATTTTTACAGTATCCGTATTGACACAACCATTTGCATCTGTTCCATAAACGACATAATCCACATTTACCTTAGAAGTGGCAATTGGATTCGCAATTAGTGGGTTATCCAAATTGTCTGATGGCAACCAAGCATACGAAATTGCTCCGGTAGCATTCAGTGGTACCAATTCATCTTTACACACTGAAGTATCATCTGGTGTGGCTTCTACTATCGGCAATGGATTAACAGTAATCAAAATGGAATCGGTGTTCACACAATTGTTCTGATCGATTACAGAAATATAGTATTTTGTAGTAGACAATGGATAAGCAAGTGGATTGGGTGAGCTGACATCTGACAAATCTAATCCCGGATTCCAACTAAAGGTAGACCCGATAGGTCCTGTGGGGCTTCCTCCAATCTCAATCGTATCACCAAAACATATTTCTGCATCAGCCCCTGCATCAACTACCGGTAAAGGATTAACCACGACTTGTTTTACAATTGAGTCCTGACAGCCCAATGCTGAAGTGACAAGCAATCGAACTGAATAAGTACCGGATGCAGCATATTGATAACCGGGGTTCTGTAAAATCGAGCTGCCCGTTCCATCACCAAAATCCCAATCCCAAGATTGGATAGAACCCGAAACAATCGTGGATTGATCTGTAAAGGCTGTAAAATCTCCAAAACAAGTCGCATCGACTTGGAATTCAACTTGAGGTAAAGGATTCACAGTCATTGTCATTTGATCCGTTGATGTACAGCCAAAGGCATCCGTTACCGTAACTGTATAAGTCGTCGTTGTAAAAGGGAAAGCTCTTGGGTTTGCCAAAGTCGCATCATCCAAGGTACTCGAATTGTCCCATAAAAAGGTTGTATTTACGGTACTTGAGGTAGGAGAACCACCTATTGTTACAGTATCTCTATCACAAATTGTAATGTCTGCTCCGGCATCTACATCCGGTAACGGATTAATTGTTACAATAATGTCATCTGTATTGACACAACCATTCACATCAGTCACGGTCACAGTATAGGTTGTCGTTGTTGCAGGTGTTGCTGTTGGATTAGCTATAGTCGCATCATCCAAGCTTGCAGCATTATCCCAGATATAAGTAGACCCTGCAGGACCCGTTGGACTTCCACCTATTACTGTACTCGTTCCCTCACAAATTGTAATATCTGCTCCGGCATCCACAACAGGTAAAGGATTCACAGTCACCGTTACCTGATCCGTTTTAGTACAACTATTGACATCTATTACAGTAACTGTATAGGTAGTGGTCACATTCGGAGTGGCATTTGGATTAGGAGAGTTCGCATTATCAAGCGTTGCAGGATCACTCCATGTAAAAGTTGCTCCTATCGGTCCCGTTGGGTTTCCTCCGATTCTTACCGTTTGCCCAATACAAATGACTTGATCTGCCCCGGCATCTGCATTAGGCAATGGATTCACTGTTACGACTACCGCATCCGTTGCTGTACAGCCATTTGGATGAGTGACTGTAACCGTATAGGTCGTCGTTGTATTTGGATTCGCAGTAGGGTTAGATACATTTGTTGCACTTAAGCTTGTTCCATTGTCCCAACTGAATGTCGCTCCTACAACTGTTGAAGTTGGTGAGCCGCCAATCGCAATAGATTGTCCGTCGCAAATGGTTTGATCTGCCCCGGCATCTGCATCTGGTACAGGTATAACCGTGATGACCACCTGATCGGTATTGGTACATCCGTTACCATCTGTGACCGTTACTGTATAGGTCGTGGTCACTACCGGATTTGCGGTTGGATTCGGATCACTTGTGCTTGATAAACTTGTTCCATTGTCCCAGGCAAAGGTCGAACCGGCAGGACCAGTTGGACTGCCGCCAATGCTTGTTGAAGAACCAATACATAAATCCTGATCTACACCCGCATTTGCACTAGGCAATGGATTCACTGTTACGACTACAGCATCTGTCGCTGTACAGCCATTCGGATGGGTTACCGTGACCGTATAGGTCGTCGTAACTGATGGGCTTGCGGTTGGGTTAGCGTCTATTGTACTACTCAATGTTGCTCCATTATCCCAGGCAAAAGTAGCTCCAATTATCATTGATGTTGGTGAACCGCCAATTAACACACTTCCATTTGCACATATAGTTTGATCAGGACCTGCATCGACGTCAGGAACAGGTAAGACCGTCACAGTAACCTGATCTGTATTGGTACATCCATTCACATCAGTTACGGTCACAGTATATGTTGTAGTGACTATAGGAGAAACAGGTAAATTAGGGATTTTAAAGTTGCTAATAGTAACACCATCAAACCACTCATATGTGGAGCCTGCAGGACCTGTAGGACTTCCTCCAATTACAGTTGTTTCACCCAAACAAATTGTTATATCAGGCCCCGCATCTGCGAATGGAAGAGGATTAACTGTCACAGTCATCTGATCGGTATTGGTACATCCATTTCCATCAGTAACGGTCACTGAATAAATTGTTGTAATGTTTGGAGTTGCAATAGGGTTAGGGTCTGTCGCACTGCTTAATGTTGCTGCGTTATCCCAAGTGAAACTTGTTCCAGCAGGACCAGTTGGACTGCCGCCTATCTGAACTGATCCGCCTATACAAAGCGCCTGATCAGGACCCGCGTCTGCATTAGGCAATGGATTCACTGTTACGACTACCGCATCCGTTGCTGTACAGCCATTTGGATGAGTGACTGTAACCGTATAGGTCGTCGTTGTATTTGGATTCGCAGTAGGGTTAGATACATTTGTTGCACTTAAGCTTGTTCCATTGTCCCAACTGAATGTCGCTCCTACAACTGTTGAAGTTGGTGAGCCGCCAATCGCAATAGATTGTCCGTCGCAAATGGTTTGATCTGCCCCGGCATCTGCATCTGGTACAGGTATAACCGTGATGACCACCTGATCGGTATTGGTACATCCGTTACCATCTGTGACCGTTACTGTATAGGTCGTGGTCACTACCGGATTTGCGGTTGGATTCGGATCACTTGTGCTTGATAAACTTGTTCCATTGTCCCAGACAAAGGTAGAACTGGCAGGACCGGTTGGACTGCCGCCAATTGATGTTGAAGAACCTATACATAAGTTTTGGTCAACTCCTGCATCTGCATTAGGTAAAGCATTGACTGTTACAACGACTGCATCTGTCGCTGTACAGCCATTCGGATGGGTCACCGTTACTGTATAAGTAGTTGTTGTTGCAGGACTCGCTGTCGGATTTGCGATTGTTGCATTATCCAAACTCGTTCCATTATCCCAGGCAAAGATAGCTCCAGCTACTGTTGATGTTGGTGAACCACCAATTAGCACTGACTGAGCATCACAAATGGTCTGATCCGCTCCGGCATCCACATCCGGAACCGGATTCACAGTGATCACTACCTGATCCGTATTTACACAACCATTCACATCGGTCACAGTCACTGTATAGGTTGTTGTTACCGTTGGATTAGCAGTCGGATTGGCTGTACTTGTACTGGACAAACTTGCTCCATTGTCCCATGCAAAGGTTGATCCGGCAGGGCCTGTAGGGCTACCACCGATCACAGCGTTATCTCCGTCACAAATCGTTTGATCTGCTCCCGCATCTACCACAGGAAGAGGGTTAACCGTGATGGTCACATCATCAGTATTCGTACAGAAGTTTAGATCTGTCACAGTTACGGTATAGGTTGTAGTTATCGAAGGGGTTGCTGTAGGGTTAGCTAAAGTTGGATCGTTCAAACTTGCCATATTATCCCAAGCATAAGTCGAACCAACAGGACCGGTTGGGCTTCCACCAATCATTACAGATGAACCTATACAAAGCGCCTGATCAGGACCTGCATCTGTAGCAGGAGCAGGATTGACATTCACCGTCATGTTATCGGATAAAGTACAACCATTGGGATGAGTAACAATAACCGTGTAAGTTGTTGTTACAATAGGATTTGCGGTTGGATTCGCTAAAGTCGGATCATCCAGACTACCTGCATTATCCCAAGCAAATGTTGCTCCTGCAGTCGTTGATGTTGGTGAGCCACCGATTTGAATATTATCTCCCTCACAAATGGTTCTATTCGGTCCTGCATCAACATCGGGAAAAGGACTTACTGTAATGGTCACATTATCTGTTCCCGTACAGCCATTGATATCTGTTACAGTTACGGTATATATTGTTGTACTAGTTGGGCTTGCTGTTGGATTCGCCACCGAATTACTTGATAAGGTTGCTCCATTATCCCAAGCATAAGATGAACCAGCAGGTCCTGTAGGACTACCGCCAATAACTGCATTGGTTCCAATACAGATTGTTTGATCCGCTCCTGCATCTACCGGAGGTAAACCATTAACTGATACCAATACATCATCCGTTGCTGTACAACCGTTAGGATGAGTGACCGTAACTGTATAGACCGTTGCGACAGATGGATTGGCAATAGGGTTCGCAATAGTTGGATTACTCAAACTCGCCCCATTGTCCCAAGCAAAGGTTGCTCCTGCTGTTGTTGATGTCGGTGCTCCCCCTATCTGAACAGGATTGCCATTACAAATCGTCTGATCTGTTCCGGCATCTACTGTTGGAGTGGGGTTAACGGTTACGATCACCTGATCGGTTGACGTACAGTTGTTACCATTCGTTACTGTTACTGTGTAAGTCGTTGTAGTATTTGGGGTGGCCATAGGATTAGCTGCTGTACCACTACTCAATGAAGCCACATTGTTCCACTGATAGGTCGCCCCTGCAGGGCCGGTTGGGCTGCCACCTATTTGTATTGATTCTCCATCACAGATCGTCTGATCTGCTCCTGCATCAGCTGTCGGCAAGGTATTTACTGTTACCGTAATGTCATCTGTCTCCGTACAGCCATTTACATCTGTTACGGTTACCGTATAGGTTGTGGTGGTTGAAGGATTTGCTGTTGGGTTAGCAATTGTAGAACTTGAAAGACTGGCTCCATTATCCCAAGAATAAGTCGAACCAACGGGACCAGTTGGACTACCGCCTATTTGTACCGAACCGCCTATACATATGGATTGATCGGCTCCGGCATCTACATTGGGTAAACTATTCACTGTAACCGTTACATCATCCGTGTTTGTACAGCCATTCGGATGAGTTACGGTTACCGTATAGGTTGTTGTCGTGGCAGGACTTGCTGTTGGATTGGCTATGCCGGCATTACTCAAACTTGCTCCATTATCCCAAGCAAAGGTTGCTCCCACTATGGTGGATGTCGGTGAGCCACCGATTTGAACTGAACCCCCATTACAGATTGTTTGATCGGCTCCGGCATCGGCATCCGGATTCGGATTGACTGTTATGGTCACTTGGTCCGTAGCTGTACAATTTAATCCACTGGTCACGGTCACAGTGTATGTCGTTGTCACCGTTGGACTCGCCGTTGGATTCGCCAAAGTCGCATCATTCAAACTCGCTCCATTGCTCCATGCATAAGTTGATCCCGCAGGACCGGTTGGACTGCCACCTATCACCGCATTAGCTCCATCACAAATCGTTTGATCTGCTCCCGCATCGGCTGTTGGATTGTTATTGACAAAAACAGTTACATCGTCGGTAGCTGTACAACCGTTAGGATGTGTCACAGTCACCGTGTAAATAGTAGTGATTAAAGGAGTTGCTGTAGGATTCGCGATACTTGCATTACTCAAACTCGCTCCATTGTCCCAAGCAAAGGTTGCTCCTGTTGTTGTTGATGTTGGTGCTCCCCCTATCTGAACAGGATTGCCATTACAAATCGTCTGATCTGTTCCGGCATCTACTGTTGGAGTGGGGTTAACGGTTACGATCACCTGATCGGTTGACGTACAGTTGTTACCATTCGTTACTGTTACTGTGTAAGTCGTTGTAGTATTTGGGGTGGCCATAGGATTAGCTGCTGTACCACTACTCAATGAAGCCACATTGTTCCACTGATAGGTCGCCCCTGCAGGGCCGGTTGGGCTGCCACCTATTTGTATTGATTCTCCATCACAGATCGTCTGATCTGCTCCTGCATCAGCTGTCGGCAAGGTATTTACTGTTACCGTAATGTCATCTGTCTCCGTACAGCCATTTACATCTGTTACGGTTACCGTATAGGTTGTGGTGGTTGAAGGATTTGCTGTTGGGTTAGCAATTGTAGAACTTGAAAGACTGGCTCCATTATCCCAAGAATAAGTCGAACCAACGGGACCAGTTGGACTACCGCCTATTTGTACCGAACCGCCTATACATATGGATTGATCGGCTCCGGCATCTACATTGGGTAAACTATTCACTGTAACCGTTACATCATCCGTGTTTGTACAGCCATTCGGATGAGTTACGGTTACCGTATAGGTTGTTGTCGTGGCAGGACTTGCTGTTGGATTGGCTATGCCGGCATTACTCAAACTTGCTCCATTATCCCAAGCAAAGGTTGCTCCCACTATGGTGGATGTCGGTGAGCCACCGATTTGAACTGAACCCCCATTACAGATTGTTTGATCGGCTCCGGCATCGGCATCCGGATTCGGATTGACTGTTATGGTCACTTGGTCCGTAGCTGTACAATTTAATCCACTGGTCACGGTCACAGTGTATGTCGTTGTCACCGTTGGACTCGCCGTTGGATTCGCCAAAGTCGCATCATTCAAACTCGCTCCATTGCTCCATGCATAAGTTGATCCCGCAGGACCGGTTGGGCTACCGCCTATCACCGCATTAGCTCCATCACAAATCGTTTGGTCTGCTCCCGCATCGGTTGTTGGATTGTTATTCACAAAAACAGTTACATCATCTGTTGCTGTACAGCCGTTTCCATCCGTCACGGTCACCGTATAAACCGTCGTTACCGTCGGACTGGCCATTGGGTTAGCCGCACTAGCATTGCTCAATGAGGCTCCATTATTCCAAGCAAAGGTTGCTCCAACGGAACCTGAAGTTGGTGAACCACCAATCTGAACGGGGTTACCATTACAAATCGTCTGATCTGCTCCGGCATCTACTGTTGGAGTGGGGTTAACGGTTATGGTCACCTGATCAGTAGCTGTACAATTTGCACCACTTGTTACAGTGACGGTATAGATTGTGGTTACTATCGGACTCGCTGTTGGATTCGCAATGTTCGCATTATTCAAAGATGTTGCATTATCCCAGGCATATGTATTTCCACCAATCGGTGTGGAACCTATACCGGTAGAACTTCCTTCACAGATGGTCTGGTCTGCTCCCGCATTGGCAGTAGGTAATGAATTGACATTCACCGTTGTTAAATCGGTTGAAGTACAGCCATTTCCATCAGTTACCGTTAAAGTATAAATCGTTGTTACAGAAGGATTAGCTATTGGATTTTGAATATTCGTTGCACTCAAACTTCCGCCATTATTCCAAGCATAAGTCAAAGGATTTGTTCCTGTCGACGCTCCTCCAATTTGAATTGCCCCTCCAATACAAATATCATAACTTGCTAAACCTGCATCTGCATTTGGAGCCGAATTCACATTCACTGTCACATCATCCGTATTGGTACAGCCATTGGTCGCAGTTACTGTAACAGTATAAGTTGTTGTTGTTGTTGGACTGGCTGTTGGATTGGCTATGCTGGCATTACTCAAACTTGCTGAAGGTGACCACGCAAATGTAGCTCCTGCACTTAAAGATGTAGGAGAACCTCCGATCAAAACACTTCCTCCTGGACAAATGCTTTGATCTGCTCCGGCATTAGCATCCGGTTGATTAATCACGGTTATGGTCACCTGATCCGTAGCTGAGCAGTTGACACCACTAGTCACTGTTACTGTATAAGTAGTTGTTACTGTTGGGCTGGCTGTCGGGTTGGCCAAGGTCGCATCATCCAAACTTGTTCCGTTGCTCCATGCATAAGTCGCTCCCGCAGGTCCTGTCGGTGAGCCCCCTATTAATGTTGAGGTCCCTTCACATATCGTTTGTGGAGTACCCGCATCCGCTGTCGGTACGGCATTCACATTCACCGTTACCTGATCGGTATTTGTACATCCACTTGGGTCTGTTACTGTGACGGTGTATACTGTTGTAGAAGACGGGCTGGCTGTTGGATTTGCCAAACTCGGATTATTCAAACTTCCAGCCGGTGACCAAGAGTAGGTTACACCTGCCGTAGTTGAAGTGGGAGAGCCACCGATTTGAACCGACCCTCCGGGGCAAATGGATCGGTTGGGCCCTGCATCTGCATCCGGGAAAGTAATTGTTATAGCTTGTATCAATGTAGAGTCACAGCCCTTTCCCGAATTAGCAGTCAGGACCACATTGTATGTACCGGGAGAAGAATAGGTATGTGTAGGGCTGGTAGCGTTAGAGGTGCCTGAACCATCTCCAAAATCCCAAGTATAAGTAATGGTTCCACCTGTTATTGTCGTCAGATTTGTGAAATTGACCACTGTCTGAGGACAAGAATTGGCGGGAAAAGAAAAATTGGTTTGAGGATCCGGAAATTTGAAACGATAATCCGCAATATTTGATCTGGAAACACACCCTTCTGTAGGATTGGATAATTGTACCCTGTATCTCACATCATCTTCACAAATGGGGAAGTTTTCCGCAATTGTAGTATTTGAAGTATTGGTATAAGCATTTAAACCACTTCCAAGTGGATACTCTCTGAACACATTGTATTGGCTAGCCGAACCCGTTGGGTTTGGACTTGATAAGGGTGTCCAGTTCACATCTACAGTGGTTGGGTTAGTCACAGGGTCAACAAAAATTGTCCCTACTGTATCCCGAGCCACATTAACCACCACCCCTTTGCAGCCTGAGCGGGAACGCACATGATAAAAACGCTGTTGCTGATCTGCACCGGCTCCAACATGCGTGTAAGTGGTGGTATTGTAATTTTTAATACTATCAATAAGTGTAAAAGGACCATTACGATCAGTTGAGGAATAAATTAGCCAAGCTGTAAAAGAACTGTTAATGTTTGGCGTAGTATTCCAATCCAAAGAAACATCTCCGTTTGTCTGGACATCTACGCAGTTTAATTTCGGTGATAGAATAACACTATCTCCTACAACAGTAATTGAAATGGTTGCAATGGTTAATTGTGGGTAATTACATTCATCATCTTGAACAGTCAGAACAAAGTTATAGGTGTTCTGACCACTTACACAACGATCTGTGAATGATACATGATTACAATCCGTTTGCCATGTAAACGTCTCATTTAAAGTTAAGTTTGATTTGATTGGCGGACTTTGCGATAAGGTCGCACAGGGTGGATTGATGCACCCAGTATTCGGATCTGTTAAATTGGCTCCCCATTGCAGTCCTGAAACAAATAAAGATAAACTGTCACCAAAATAGGGTGGAATGGAAACCAAATCTAAGCTAGCAACGTCATCTGCTGTAATGTTAAACGTTACCAAATCCCCAGCCCTTACCGTATCCTTAAAACTTGTATTGTTATTGAATGGTGGAGTAATTATCGGTTTAGTTGGAGGTCGAACGTTCAATCCACAATCAAAAACAACCGATTGTAACTCTCTGTATATCTCCGCCACTTTCGCACCACATTTGTAGGCACTTACTTTAACACAAGAAACATATTTACCCAATTGATTAGGAGTTACTGTAATTTCTCCAGACGTTAGGTCCAGTGCTTCAGGGCCCGGAAAGGGATTATTAAAAGTGAGAGGGTTGACAAATGACAAAAATGACGGATTTGTTCCTTCATTATAGTTTCCTGTAAAATTATCTAAAGGCTGATCCCACTCATAGACCAAAGAGTCCAGTTCATCATCCGTAGCATTGTGGTTATAAGTAAAAGTACTATTCAAACACAACATGCTTGTTGCTCTCTCTCTAAACTTAGGAGAATTATCTACACATGTTCCGGGTACAAAATCAGCATGATTATAAATTTTAGCTCTGAGTGTCATGCCTTGAGATGAGCTATTGACCAAGTTATCATTTGCATTTCTGGCATTATCACTATAAGTCACCACCCATCCGCCAACGGGAGGTGTTCCAGTCAAAGTAACAGGATTCATCACCCTTACAAATTCTTTAACGACTTCGGGATCTCCATTTCCAGTTCCACAGCTAAACGGACTACCACCTCTACATGGAGGAACAATATCATTGTCTTGACTTAAAGCAGCATTTTCTGTAAGCGTTCTGATCCTAACACCAGTACTACCATTATATAAAGAAAAAGAGCTATTAGGAAACCCATTAAAAGAACCACTGCAATCACGGTATATTTTAAATGTAAATACATATTGTCCCGAGCCATTACATTCCCACGTGACCTCACCTCCCATAATATGGGTCGCCTTTACTTGATTAGGTATTAGAAAAAAGAATGCAATAAACAATATGGTGAAAAAGTGCAAAATCCTGCTCATAGAATGATATTTACCAGCCAACTAAAATAAGATTATAATCTTATATAATTAGACGTTGAATAATTTCATATAGTTGCTGCAAATGCTTTATTTGCAAAAGCAGTATTTCATATCTTTACCCCTAAAATTTAAATTCATTTCATGAAGCTTTCAGGCATTATTTCCATTTCAGGCAAACCAGGCTTATCTAAGATTATCACCCAATCCAAAAATGGCATTATTGTAGAATCTCTTATAGATGGCAAACGCTTTCCTGTTCAAGGCACGCAAAGAGTCAGCTCTCTAGAAGACATTAGCATTTACACTTTTGATGAAGATGTTCCACTTACAGAAGTTTTCGAAGCCATATACAAAAAAGAAGAGGGCAAGTCTTGTATTTCTCACAAAGGTGCTCACCAAGAGCTTTTGGATTATATAAAAACTGTTTTACCCAATATTGACGAAGATCGTGTATATCACTCTGACCTGAAGAAACTAGTGCAGTGGTATAATTTGCTGCTTGAAAAAGGCTTACTGGAAAAAGAGAAAGAAGAAGGCGAGGGTGAGAAAGAAGAAGCTAAAAGCAATAAAAAAGTAGCCGCTAAAAAGAAAACAACACAGACAAAAAAAGTAGCACAACAAAAACCAAGTGCTGCTAAAGGAGGTGCAAAAATTACCAAGTCGGCAGGAAGAGGAAAATAAAATTATGAGCCAAATACATCCGCCTTTAAAAAGAAGCTATGTAGATAATGACTTCGAAATCAATTGGGCTTCCATAAAAAATAAGCTTGAAGAATTAGAAAATAGGACACTTGGCACTAAGGCAGAGTTGTTGCAATGGTTAAAAGATCGCAGCGAATTAGAAGCTGTGCTGTCTGAAGATTTTGCTTGGCGATACATCAAAATGAACATTGATACCAATGATGCGGAGTATGCCAAAGCTTTTCAGTTTTATGTACAAGAGATTAATCCAAAAATTGCACCCTATGAAGATCGGCTGAACAAGAAGCTGATTGGATCAGAATTTGCATCTCAACTTAAAGGAGAAGACTTCGCCGTCATGTTAAGAGCGATAAAAACTCAGATTGAACTCTTTAGAGAAAAGAACATCCCTCTCCAAACACAATTGGAAGAAGATGCTCAGAAGTTCGGTACAATAGCCGCCGGACTAAACATTGAGTATAAAAGTGAAGAATATACTCTTCAGCAGGCTAGCAAATTTCTGAAGCATACAGATAGGTCAGTTCGTAAGAATGTCTATCATCTTATTCAAGATGCAAGAAATGCTGTTATTGAAGAACTCAATGATTTGTACAACCACCTGATTCAACTTAGAACTCAGGTTGCGAAGAACGCTGACTTTGACAATTATAGGGACTATATGTTCAAAGCAATGGGCAGATTTGACTATACAGTTGATGATTGCTACCAAATCCATAATGCAGTTGCTAAAGAAGTCGTTCCTATAATGAACCAACTGAGCAATTACAGAAAAAAGCAACTTGGTTTGACTGAACTGAAACCTTGGGACACTGCCGTAGATATACACAATGAAGCCCCGCTTAAACCCTTTGAAACCGGAGAAGAGTTATTGTCTAAAACAATTGAATGTTTTAATCGAATTGATCCTTTCTTTGGGGAATGTCTCAGCCACATGAAGGCTAAAAAACACCTTGATTTGGAATCCAAAAAAGGCAAAGCACCGGGCGGTTTTAACTATCCGCTTTATGAAAGTGGCTTACCTTTCATATACATGAATGCCGTGGGGTCTTTTAGAGATGTAACCACAATGGTACACGAGGGTGGCCATGCCATCCATTCTGTACTGAGCCATCCTCTTGAACTCGTTGAGTTCAAGAGCTTAACTTCAGAAATTGCCGAACTTGCCTCTATGGGTATGGAACTCATTAGCATGGATCATTGGGATGTATTCTTTGACAATGAAGACGATTTGAAGCGTGCCAAAAGAGATCAACTCTTGGATGTTATTTCTACTCTGCCATGGGTAGCATGTATCGACAAATTTCAACATTGGATTTACTTGAACCCTGATCATAGTATTGAAGATAGGGAGACTTATTGGTTAAGTCTTATGGATCAATTCGGCTCAGATGTAATTGACTGGAAAGATGAGTTAGTCAGCAAAAGAAACCTTTGGCAAAAACAGCTACACTTGTTTGAAGTGCCGTTTTACTACATAGAATACGGAATGGCTCAGCTTGGTGCCATTGCCCTATGGAAAAATTATAAAGAAAATCCAAAGACAACAATAGAACAGTACAAAAAGGCTTTATCACTTGGTTATACAAGAACCATTGGAGAAGTTTATGCTACTGCAGGAATTTCATTCAACTTTACTGAAACTTACATCAAAGAATTGATGAACTTCGTTTATGCTGAAATTCAAAAAACATTAAATTCATGAGTGCTTTACATGCCATTTCTCCTATTGATGGAAGATATTACTCAAAAGTGGAAACCCTATCCTCCTACTTTTCGGAAGCTGCTTTAATTCGATATCGAGTTAGGGTAGAAATAGAATATTTTATCGCCCTCTGCAAAATACCATTGCCTGGCTTAGAACTTAATGATGATCATTTTTTTGTCTTAAGAAGAATCTATGTTGATTTTTCGGATGAAGATGCCAACCGGGTCAAGGAAATTGAAAAGACAACTAACCATGATGTAAAAGCTGTTGAGTATTTTATCAAGGAGAAACTTAAAGGCAGTGCTTTTGAAAAACAACTGGAATTTATCCATTTTGGACTAACTTCTCAAGATATCAATAACACGGCAATACCCATGTCGCTTAGAGATGCCATTGAAGAAATTTATCAGCCTGAGATCAATGAGATAATCAGTGAATTAAATGCCTTTGCCATGGAGTGGAAAGACATTCCGATGTTGGCTCGCACGCATGGACAACCTGCATCTCCTACCCGACTCGGCAAAGAAATATTGGTTTATGCCGAGCGATTAAAAGAACAGTATAACGCTTTAATCGACATTCCGTTTTCTGCAAAATTCGGTGGGGCTACAGGTAACTTTAATGCTCATCATGTGGCTTATCCCGATATCGATTGGGTCGACTTTGCCAATGAGTTTGTCAATGACACTTTAGGTTTGTACCGTTCGCAAATTACAACACAGGTTGAGCATTATGATAATCTGGCTCGACTTTTTGACACTCTAAAAAGAATCAATACGATTTTGATTGATCTTAACCGTGATCTATGGACCTATATTTCTATGGATTATTTTAAGCAAAGAATAAAAGAGGGTGAAGTGGGGTCATCTGCTATGCCACATAAAGTCAATCCGATTGATTTTGAAAATGCAGAAGGCAATCTAGGCATTGCCAATGCGCTATTTGAGCACTTATCAGGCAAATTACCGATAAGCAGATTACAACGAGATCTTACCGACTCTACCGTAATGCGAAATATTGGTGTTCCGGTTGCTCATAGCATTTTGGCCGTAAAGTCAATGCTAAAAGGCTTTGGTAAATTGCTTATTAATAAAGAGAAAATTGAAGCGGACCTTAACAACAATTGGGCGGTAGTAGCTGAAGCGATTCAAACTGTACTACGCCGAGAGAACTTTGACCAACCTTATGAAGCTTTAAAGGAACTGACGCGTAAAAATGAAAAAATAACAGCAGAATCAATTGGTAATTTTATCGACCAGCTTCAGGTTGACAAAAAAATTAAAGAAGAACTAAAGCAAATTACACCCTTCAATTACACCGGAATAGACTTATTCTAAAGTCTGAATTTTTAATTACCTTTCTTGCATTAATTGGCTTGCATGCAAGAAATTCCGAACTTAGATAGAGCGGCCTTAAAAAGCGCATTTCAAATTCCTTTCATCAATAGTTTACGCGCAGAAATTTCGCGTCAGCAAGCCCTTTTGGATAAAACAGAGAAAGTGTTTCTTTCTTACTATCAAAGACTGGAGCGTATTGATGGCAAGAACTTAATCTCCAAAAGCGTCAATGAATCTGACTGGCTAAAATCTTCTCTCTATGAGATATTGGAACATGAATTTCCTCAAAGAAGGGAAATTCCTTATTCTGAAGAATTTTCAGAATTCATTGTTTCATCAGAAAAATACCTCAGCAGCTTAACAAAGGAAATTCTAATTGAGCAATCAAAAGAACGTTTTATTTCTCTAGACTCAGACTCCTTAAAGATTCGATTTCTAAAAGTCTTTAAATATCTTTTTTTTCGCATCAGCACTTGGCCGAGGAAATGCCTCAATGTATTTAGAACTGAAAAGCAAAACATCTCTTATTGGAAACAAAAGGTTCCTTTTCAATCTATTGCCCATTTTTATTTTAGGCAACAGTTTGCAAAAGAAGGTTTAGAGTTGTTTGAAGAGTTACAAAGTCTTAAGTGCGAAGCACTCAACCTACTCATCCGAATCGATAGAGACATCGATAAAGAATTTCAAACTTTCTTAGCCGAAGAGCAGCCTAACCTCAGTCAATTTGTTATGAGAATTAAAGGCTTGTCTGAAAAAGAAAACATCAAGCGCCTTAAGCAAACACTAAAAGATAAGTTGGATTTGTGGGAACAAAGTAGCATTGAAAGCTTGGATCATTTGATTGAGCAGTTTAAAAATGCCGTAGCTAAAGTAGATACATTAGAACTTAGTCGAACTGAATTTTCTGAACAAACCATCGAGCAACAAAAACTACTGCTCTCCAATTCTTACAATCGAATTTTCCATGGCTGGAGAAATACCTTCTTTGCTCAGATTGATGATTTTCAGGTTGACATTGAACTTTACCAAATTAAAAACACAAGTTTGAAGCAGCAATTTCTGGTGCAAAACAGCTGTAATTCAAGAATTCATTCAACCATTTCAGATGTTTTAGGAAGTCTAGAACAACAAATTGAATCCGTTAAGCAACGGATATCTTCTTCGAGTGAACAAGCACTTGAAGAAAACATCGACAAACAGAAGACTCTTTTAGTAAAAAAGTTAGAGAAAGAATCTATTCCAAAAACAATCGATGCCATATACAACCAAAACCTCCCGGAGCTTCTTAATAGACTAGAGGTTAAAATAAAGGAGTCTATCAATAGTATGAAGTCCAAAAGGATTATTTACTCCAATAGCCATTACGACTCCCCACTTGGCAAAAATGAATTGACACACTTCAATCCAAAAGAGCTGGTAGAGATTGATATTTACCCCAAGCTGTCAAAGCAAATTGGGGAACTTCAATCACAGGTTATCAAAGAAATAGAAACTGTTCAACGAGATTTAAAGGATTTAAGTGGCATCACCAATTATAATCTTGAATCTGCCCTTAATTTTTTAGAAGAGAAAAAAGAGTTTGACGCAATTGTACAACTGTGTTGTGAAGGCTTGGATCGCTCTTTATCTAAAATAGAAGAAAGTAAGGCTAAACTCCTCAAAATTGAGCATCTCATTCAACAAAAACTCAATCTCATTCTCAAAGAGTTTAATAAAGCCATTGTTAGTCTAACCATTAATGAAAACATCACTCAGATTCGTCTAAAAATTGCCAAAGCAAAGACTTTAGAGCAAACTTTAGAATACAGAAGAAAGATATTGAAAAACATCAAAAGCTTTATTCCAATTGCTTATCGTTTTATCACTAAAGAAGCCAATATTGGGGTAAAGTGGTTTGAAAAAGGTTTGCAAAAAGTAGGTCTAAAGGAAGAAGAACTGGCATTGACAGCAGAGTTATCAGAATATTTAAGTAAAACAGATAAAGCCATTGCCGCCCTGCCCTACGTATATAAAAGGCTTTACCAGATCAAAGCACTAGAAGACGATCTCTTCTTTGAAGGACGAAGTGAGGAATTAAACCTTTTAAATGCAGCTTTTGATAACTGGAAAAAAGGAAACTATTCAGCTACTTTACTATCTGGAGAAAAAGGAAGTGGTGCCAGTAGTTTGGTTAATCTCTTTTTAAAGAATGTACAAGGTATTGAGATGTATCGGCACAAACTAGATATAGGTATCTATACAGAGAATCAATTTATTCAATTTTTTAGGCAAATTTTAAAAAATGAGACAATAGATTCTTTCGATTCTATTGTGAAAGAGATCAATAGTGGAAAAAGTAAAATCATAATTCTAGAAGATCTGCAGCACTTTTACCTAAAAAAGATCAATGGATTTGAGGCCATTAACTTACTCATGGAACTTATTTCTGCAACTGCAGAAAAGACATTCTGGCTAGTTGAGATTACAAGCTATACATATTCCTATTTGAGTCGGACAATAAGTATTGAGCGTTACTTCAGATATAATATCATACTTAAAGCTCTTAGCCATGAAAACATAATTAACCTAATTGTCAAAAGACATCGGGTAAGTGGTTATAAGCTCCATTTTATGTCTGATCACCTCAATAGTAGTGAGCAAAGAAAGCTAAAAGGCCTAAACCCTGAAGAAAAGCAAAATGCATTAAAACAGCGTTTTTTTCAACATCTGAACCGCTTTGCACAGAGTAACATCAGTTTGGCTCTACTGTATTGGCTAAGATCAATAAATGAGGTAAAAGAAAATATCATTTTTATTGCCCACAACCAGCCTTTTAATTTTGAATTCTTGAATACACTTAATAATGACAGCATTTTTACACTGCATAGTTTACTCTTACATGACAGCCTAAGCGTAGCTGAACATTCAGCTGTCTTTCATCAATCTGAAAAAGCCAGTAAGCGGATGCTTATGGTTTTGGTCGATCATGCTTTATTGACACAAAACAAGGAAAGATATTATCTGAATAGGTTACTTTACAGACAAGTTGTGAATACTTTAAAAAGTAAAAACATCATCCACTAATGAAAAAAATCATTTACATTCTGTTCATCATGACGGGTCTGTCAGGCATCGCTCAGGAGAGCAATGTGGATTCTCTGACACGGCTCAAGGTAAATGTCTATGATACTCAGGTAGTGACAGTCATTGATACACATCACGTTGTCGATACCATACTTTCAAAAGATACTGTTTTTATCCCCGACACTATAGAATCAAGGGTCGAAGCAAACAGTGAAGATAAGGCAGAAGATCAATCCGGACCTCCAAAGATCGGAGAACTGATTTCTGGTGGCAAAATATTTTGGTCAATTATCATTTGTATTATCGCTTACTTCCTTATTCGACTAATCGTATTAGTGATTGAACGCTTTGCAGAGAAGAGTACCCGACATCGCATTACCTTAAAAAGCATTTCCCCCATTGTGCGCATACTCGGGTGGATATTGGTCATTTTCATTATCGTGCAAGGAATATTTAGTCCGCCTCTATCTACAGTCGTTGCCGCACTTGCCTCCATTGGTTTAGCGGTCGGTTTTGCTGCACAAGACATTTTAAAAAATATTTTCGGAGGAATCATGATTCTCTTTGACCGTCCGTTTCAGGTTGGAGATAAGATAGAAGTGGGCAATTATTACGGCGAAGTGAAAGAGATAGGTCTTAGGTCAACCCGAATTGTTACCAAAGACGACTCTCTGGTTTCAGTACCTAATGCAGAAGTCGTCAACACGGCCGTTTCAAACTCCAATGCAGGTGAAGCCAATTGTCAGGTAGTTGCTGAAATTTATTTACCTATAGATGTTGATACAGACAAGGTAAGACAAATTGCAAAAGAGGCTGCACAAGTGTCCCGTTATATTTATCTTAACAAACCCATTAGTGTTCTATTTATCAATGAGGTGAAAGAAAAAAGATCTTATCTAAAAATGCGTCTGAAAGCTTATGTTTCTGATATCCGATATGAATTTGCATTTCAAAGCGATATGACCGAATTGGTATTGAGAGATCTATTGGATAAAGGCATTATTAAAAAAGAAGAATTACTATGAGTTCATTGATTCTAAAAATACAATTGCCTGAATGGTTAGAACCTTATCGTGAGATTATCAAAGATTCAAAATATATTTTGATCTGTCTGTTTATCATCTCTGGTTTGTGGTTGACCGCAAGAATATTGAGAAAAATTTTAAAAAGGCATTTTGAAAAGGAGAATTACCTGGGCGCTAAAGATCAAACCAATTATGTTTTTTTAAAAAACGGCATCAATTTCATCTTTTTTATACTTGGGCTTATTCTCATCTTTTATACTGTTCCTTCCTTAAGAAGCTTAGGTTTAACTCTTTTTGCCGGAGCCGGAATATTTGCAGCCATTATTGGATTTGCATCACAACAGGCATTCTCAAACATTGTAGGTGGTATTTTCATTGTTATTTTCAAGCCTTTTCGAGTGAATGATGTTATCAAAGTGGGAAATCAAAACTGGGGTATTGTTGAAGACATTACCATACGTCATACCGTTATTCGGAGTTTTGAAAATCAACGTTACATTATTCCCAATTCAACCATGTCTTCAGAAACTATCCTGAACTCGTCTATAGATGATCCTAAAACTTGTGTGTTTTTAGAAATGGGTATTTCTTATGACAGCGATGTCGATTTAGCTACACGAATCATGCAAGAAGAAGCAGTTAAGCATGAACTGTTTATAGACAACAGAAATGCCGAAGAAAAAGTGAATAATCAAGAGAAGGTAATTGTTCGCTTAATCAGTTTTGGAGATTCATCTGTCAATTTAAGAGCTTACGTATGGGCAAAAGATCCGATTGAAGGTTTTGTGATGAAGACCGATTTGTATAAGAGCATAAAGAAAAGGTTTGATGTAGAGGGTATAGAAATCCCCTTCCCTTACCGTACGATTGTATATAAAAATGAAAACAAAAATCAATCTTCCGAGACCTAAAATAGGACTAAGACGTTCTTCTGTAGCTGATGAGGTAAGAAAAACCATTGGTCAGGCACCCGGCACACTTGTTTATACAGGTAAAAGACAAAATGATTCCATAACGGTTTCATTATTTAGTTATGATGAAGATGATTTAACAGAGCATCGTTCCTCCTCATTAGCCGAGTGCATTTCCAAAATGGATTCCGACAAGGTCAATTGGATTAACATCGACGGCCTTAATGATATTGACATTATTCAGGAAACAGGCACTCATTTTCAGCTACACCCTCTTTTGCTCGAAGATGTATTGAATGTTGACCAACGCCCTAAGACAGAAGAATATGATGGCTTTTTATTTTTTACCATTAAAATGTTTCGGGCATCAGCAAACTCACAGATTGAATACGAACATTTAAGCTTTGTACTGGGAAAAAATGTGGTCATTTCTTTTCAAGAAAAACCGGAAGACGTTTTTGACCTGATTAGAGAGCGCCTAAAAACATCTTATGGCAAAATCAGACAAAAAAAAGTCGATTATCTCTTTTATCGCTTCATCGATATAATCGTTGACAATTACTATTTTGTACTCGACAGTTTTGCTGAAAAGATTGAGAGCTTAGAAGATGAAGTCATGGACAATCCAAGCACTCTGACTCTACAAAAACTCCAAACGTTGAGAAAGGAACTCATTTATTTAAGACGTTCAGTTTATCCCTTAAGAGAAAGTATAAATAGCTTAATAAAAAGCGAATCGCCTCTGCTTAGAAAAGAAACAGAAAGATATCTTGATGACGTTTTTGATCACACCATACATGTCATCGAATCTTTAGAAACTTATCGAGACCTGATGAGTGGAATTATGGATTTATACATGAACACTGTGAGTAACAAAATGAATGAGATCATGAAAGTATTAACTATTATGGCCTCCATATTTATTCCGCTTACCTTTATTGCAGGCATATATGGCATGAACTTTCAATATATTCCGGAATTGGAATACAAGTGGGGTTATCCGGCTGTTTGGGGCTTGATGCTCATCATTGTTATTGTCATGCTCCTCTACTTTAAACGCAAGCGCTGGTTATAGTGAACAAAGGTTGGATAAGACGTTAATTCTCATTTTATTAAGTGAGAAGTTAAGTAGTTTTTCTCCTTATACCTATTAATATTAGGGCTTTAGAGTCCCTATCATTTTCAACAGGAGAGTTATCAACATTTTCAAAAAATGGTTAATAACTTTGTTAATAAGCATTCCACAAGGTTTTCAAGAGGCTTTTGCTATTCGTCTATTTTTGGTCAAAACAATTTAGGAACAGACCCTTAACATTATGTTTACAAAGATCTTCGGAAAGAAAAAGCTCAAAGAAGATAAATTGGCCAACATATTTGTAAACGCAACATTAGATGCGGTAGAGAAGGGATTTCATGACATTATTGGTCTAGTTAAAGATTCTCCCGAATTCATCTCTGAGCCAAAAATTGATGAAAACGAAGATAGCAAGTTCATGCTTATTGTTTTGGCTGCGAACTTGAAAGAAATTCCAAAACATCTGCCGGCGCATCAAGACAATCGCATGATCAACTTGATTATTACAAAGCTCTCGGGTGTATTTGATGTTGATTTTGATAAACTCGAGGGCATTTTGAGAGATTACCAATCTTATCTAGGTAGAGTTAATCATCCCTCAAATAATAACCTTTATGCCATGTCCAAGGCCTTATTTTTCAAATACGACTTGGGACAATATCAAGAAGAGTATTTTAGAAACATGAATGCTCCTAACCCTCTTTTGCTAAAGCGCTTAGATGAAGCCATGAGTTTATTCCTATTCAATTGGGGAGACACCAAAGAAGAGTTTCAAATCGTTGAATAGTAAGTCTTAGTTACAAATTACCTGATCTGGTAATTACTAATTTGTTAATCTTTACCGCTTAACCACTTTCCTTGTATAAAGAGTTCCTTCAATATCTTCAATTTGAACTATATACAAGCCCTGTTCTTTTGGCAGTTCAAATTGTCCTTTTGGGTTGTTCATTCTTTTAAGTAACTGCCCCTTCATGTTGTATATCAATACATTTTCAATGGGGTTTAACGCATCTATATGTACCACACCGAAACTTGGGTTGGGTGAGATGTCTATAGCTCTATAATCAGATTCAATGTTCTTAATTGATGTAATAATTTGACAGCCAATTGCTGTAGAAGGATATATAGATTGCCCGTTTTGTTGAAAACAATATAGACTAAATCCCGGAAAATCAGTCGCACAACCGGGAGATTGTCCGAAAAAGCCATACGTTGAACCAATTCCCTCTATATATGAAATATTATAACAACGATTAATTAACCATCTTTTCCTGTAAGAGTTTCCAACCAATACAGAATCAATTGATAAGACTGTATCAGGGGAATGGAGTTGGAGATATCCATTTATCAAATCCCCAACTTGCAATGTAAAATCATAGATTAACTTTTCCGTAGAGTCTAATGGTGGAACAAAATAAACCTTCTTGTTAGCAATATCTTCCCGAAATGCCCCTTTATATCCAATGGTTCGACTCCCGCATCCACCGATAGAGAGAGCTTGCACGAATGGCGTATGAAGCTTAAGGTAAGTCTGGTTTTTAATAATGGTATCTCCCGAGATAACTATGGAGTAGTTGTCATTTGCCTGTCCTTGAGAGAAGCAATATGACTGATAATTAAAATTCCAGACTGCATTGCTATCCGGAAAGGGATGATAAACATTCGTCTGGCTGTAGAGTGAAAGAGTAAGGAACAGACTAAACAAAAGAAATGAACTATTTTTCATGCCTATTAATTCGCTTAAAGATAGATCATTTTTTGCTAATCCTTCCGAACCTCAAGCAGAATACTCTGGATCTGATTACTGAAATAACTATTTTAAATTAAAGCGCTCCGTAGCCATTTCTGTAATGTCCATACCTATTGCTAAGCAGGCCGTTGCCGCTGGAGAGGGCGCATTGAGTACATGTATACTATTGCCACTGTATTCAATCTTAAAGTCATCAATCATTTCTCCGTCAGCACCTAAAGCCATGGCGCGCACTCCGGCTCTTCCAGGTCGAATGTCTTCCATCGTCAAAGAAGGAATCAGGCGCTGTAAGCGATTGAGAAAAAGCTTTTTGCTGAATGCGCGTTTGTACTCATCGAGTCCAAATCGCCAATGTTTGGCAAACAGCTTCCAAGTACCTTCAAAACTTAAAGCGTCTATTGTATCTTTCAGATCAAAATCCGTTTTACCATAACCTTCTCGCTTAAAAGTAAACACTGCATTGGGTCCGCATTCGATCTCCCCATCCGTCATGCGGGTAAAATGGACACCCAAAAAGGGAAAGGCAGGGTTGGGTACCGGGTAGATCAAATGCTTGACCTTATGCTTGGCCTGTTCTGTCAATTCATAATAATCGCCTCTGAACCCGACTATTTGCATACTGGTAGTGACCCCGTCTTTTTTTGCCAGGCGGTCTGATTGCAATCCTCCGCAAAAGATGGTATGTTTCGCAAGGTACTTGCCTTTATTGGTAAAAATAGTGTTTTGCTCTGCACCTTGTTCGACAGACAGAAACTTCTCTCCCAGTTTCACTTCACTTGAGGAGTTAATACCCTGAGCCACTTCCGTAAAGCGATTAGTGGCACCGACAAAATCTATAATGCCGGTTACCGGCACATGTATTCCTGCAATAGCTGCACATTCCGGTTCTATTTCTCTTACTTGATCTGCACTGATTTTTTCTATGCCTTCTATGCCATTTTCTTGTCCGGTTTTAAAGATCTTCTCCATGTATGGCAGTTCTGAAGTATCTGTGGCCACAACAACTTTACCACAAACCTCATGCTTTACAGTATGTTCTTTGGCAAATTGAACCAATGCGTGTCGACCTTTCACACAATTAATCGCTTTTTTAGAACCGGGCTTATAGTATAAACCCGAATGAATGACCCCTGAGTTATTCCCCGTCTGATGCGGTGCCAAACGATCTTCTTTTTCAATAAGCAATAAAGTTAAATTAGGATATTTCTTTTGCAACTGATAAAATGTCGCTGCCCCTACTATTCCTCCTCCAATTATCGCAATGTCGTATATTTTCTGCACGCTAAACTCTGTTTTTGAAAGGGCAAATTTACAACCTATCTATCATTTAAGATATGGGTAAAAACTCTTTCTCTATAGCAAATCTCAATTTAATCAACCAGAATAAAATATTAGGCTTGTGCCTCAATGTGTTTTTGCTTGGGAATTAGACTCAATAATATAAGTCCTAAAATGAAGAAAGTAATTAGAGCAAAAATGGAATTGCGCATACTGCCTGTGATACCTTCAATAAACCCATAAGCAAAAGTGCCGATAACGATACCTAGTTTTTCAAGCACATCATAGAAACTAAAAAAAGAGGCATGATCTTTTGTTTCCGGAAGGATTTTGGAATAAGTGGATCGTGAAAGGGATTGTATCCCTCCCATTACCAAACCGACTATAGCCGCAATGATATAAAATTCAATTGGCTCATGAATATAATAAGCAGCAATACAGATGCCAATCCATATCACTAAACTTAGCCCTAGTGCTTTAATGTTACCCCATTTAGAAGATAACCATGAGAAGAAATAAGCGCCTGCAATAGCAATAAACTGTATAATCAAAACGGATACGATAAGCCCTGTTTTTGCACCATCACCCTCCCAGTTTACTTCTTTGGCGGCAAAAAGAGTAGCCATGATCATCACCGTTTGTACACCCATGCTGTATACAAAAAAGGAAAGAAGGTAACGCTTAAGAATGGGTTGATTTTTTAGCTGTTGCCAGACCTTTTTAAGTTCCCGCCAACCCTTGGTGAATTTATTTTCTTTTTCAACATTCTCATTTTTAAACGATTGATCAGGCAGCCGTCGATAAGTAATTTGGGAAAATCCAATCCACCATATCGCTACGGTTAGGAAAGAATATTTGGCCGGTATGTCCAGTACCATAATCATAACCAGATTTAGAATGAGCAGTAAAGAGCTACCTATATATCCTAATGAATAGCCTTTTGCAGAAATACGGTCATGGTCCTCCGGGTCAGCAATTTCAGGCAAATAGGCGTTGTAAAAAACAATACTGCCCCAAAAACCCACACTTGCCATTAGCACAGGGAGCATACTCCATTCTAAATGTTCGACATCAAAAAAGAACAAAGATGCACAAGAGACAGCACCCAGATAACAGAAGAATTTGAGGAAACTTTTTTTGGAGTCTGAATAATCTGCAATACCAGAAAGCAAAGGAGAAATGAATGAAACGATAAGAAAAGAGAGTGATACCACATAAGAATACAGCTCTGTATTTCTAAACTCAAATCCAAAAAACCGAACCATATCCGACTGTTCTCCATTGGGCAATTGCGTGGTTGTTACGGCTTCATAAAACATGGGAAAAATGGCGGTTGTGATCACCAAAGGATAAACGGAATTGGCCCAATCGTAAAAGGCCCATGCATTAATGATGCTTTTATTTCCTTTCTGAAGCATACTTTTTACCTCGTTAATTTGAACATTGGCCGCAATATAGGGCTTTAATCTTTGGGTTCTTTAATTGTTGTATTCCCATTTTTGACTTGGAGAACAATTGACAAAAGGCTCTTTCATCATTGGATTTTAGCATTTCCAAAGCATCAAGATATGTAGCTTCATCTACCATTTCAGGTTGATAAATCGCAATCTGCAAAAAGTAACTCAATAAAGACACGGATAAATTGTTTCCTTTCAATTCGGGAAGCAGCAATTCAATGGCTTTTGAAAACTGATCCTGATGGCAAAGGTATTGTGACAATTCAAGCAGTTGATCTTGACTCAACTCTGCTTTTCTTGCCCATTTGATTATTTCTCTAAATGCTTTTTTTCTACGGTCAAAGTCTTGTTTCTCGTAGTAATAATCACCTGCAATCATCCAATAGTTTAAATATGCCCTAGCGACAGTAGATGAATTGAGCTTATTTTTATCAATCAAGCTAAAGCCTTTTTCCCAAGATTCAATTTGCTTTACATTTTGATTAGAATAAGACCAATGGTGCAAGAGTGCCATATGATAATTGTACGCGATAACGGGATTGCTCTTATCAATGAGATAAAGTTCAAGAAAAGCCAGATGGATAGGATTACCGTCAAAATAGGTTTTATCCGTCTCCAGTTGTTTTAAAATCTGATTGTTGATCAACGGCAAAGTTGATTTGGTCTGATCCTGCCCCTTCAAAATACCAAGATTGGAAGCATTAAATTCTGCTTTATGCATTTGTTGCTGCAGCAAAAGAGCAAGATCAATTTTATCTGCCTTGCTGAGATAAAGAACTAATCCCTCCAATTCTGTAGGACTTAAGTCTTGATTTGGTTTTATTTCCATTCTAAGGTTAAGCTTGACTCTGCTTAACTCCATTAACTTTTGCTTGAGTTCCTCATCACTTGTCATCGTCTTTTTCAAATAATCAAGCTCTTCCTCCTTTGACATGTCTTTTGTTTCCAACTGATAATATGTCCCCTTCTTAAAATTTTCATAAGCTTCCCAATTTGTTTCAACTTGACAAGTGGCTACAGACAGTTCAGTAAAATGCTCTCCAACGGTTTGTTTAAACTCCCCTAAAAAAACATTCTGATCCAAATCAATACCTGGAGCCAAATCAACTGTAATACTCATGTCATACAAATCCTTGGATAAAGCATCACAATAGCTTTTTAGCTCCTTCTTTAGCAACTCTTTTTGGTCTAATCCAAATTCAAATTCAGAACTATCTATTTTAGAAAATATATGGTTCGTGTCAGGAAGTGCTTTTAAGTATGGAAAATCAGACCATTTGGTATTGGGCGTTTCCAAACGATTAAAAGGAATGGTCAGGCAGTAATTACCATCTTTGATAATCTTGGCATTTATTTCATAATTAGTCTCATTATAAAAAGCAGGAACTTTGGCCAAAGAGGCTCTCACCTTTCCATTTTCAATCTCTGTATTTAAAGCAGTCAGCTTTGCTTTTTTTACAGGGCTCAAAAGCAATCCATCTTGTAATTCACCGGGGAACAGTCGATTTGAACTTTGACAAGCATACTGTTGGCGATCAATAAGGTCAATAGCGATGGCATCACCTCCATCCTGAATAATATGATTGATGAAGTCTAAACTATGAAACTCAAATATGATTTCTCGGTTCTCAACCTTAAATGCATCCGAAAAAAGTGAAGCAACAGAACCGTGAGATTCAATAAAGGCATCGCAAGCTTCTTTAGAGTACGGTGAAACACCAAATTGTTTGACACTTAATTTCGCCCCTTGAGGTGCTTCATAAGGCTCATTCACCATTACAAGAACAACTATGTAATTCCCATCGTCTTTTTGTAGAACCGACACACCAGCTCCTTTAAATGCAGGATCAATAATATTTCGCGCAGTCTCTTCTTCAGACATCCAATCGAAGAAAACACCTTTCATCAGTTCTTCAGGGCTTTTCGCACTGATTTTAGTTCCACCTTTTTCTAACTGAACTCTAGCTCCGAGACCTATCTCAGCTATATTCTCTCCTGATTGTCCATAGAAACCCTCATAATATAATAGACGGTCTTCTAGCTTAGCCTTTTTCTTATCGTCTTGAGAGTGTTCTAATTTGTTGCTCTTTAATATATAAGCAGCCTGATCAAAGGCCACGGCGTTCAGAAGTTCGTTTCGTTCCAATTGACTCAACTGTTCTGAAGTACGTTGCTCATCAACAAGCTCCAATAAAATGCCTTCCATTTCTTCAAGATTCAATTGACTCTGTGCCACCAAACAAGGCATAGATAAACCGATGAGAAGTATTACTATTGTTTTCATGCTACTGTATTATTGTAATGACCACACGTCTATTTTTCGCCTTTCCGGCAAAATTTAAATTACTCGCAAAAGGATCTTCTTCACCTTTCCATAACTGAATAAGGTGGTACTGAGATAATGAATCTATCATTGCCGAAACTGTTTCCACTCTTCTCTTAGATAAAATCATATTATACCCCTTTGAAGCATCACTGTCGGTGTGGCCTTCAATTTTTAATTGTTTGAGCTCACTTTGCTGCAATTGATGTATAAATGTAATCAAGCTTTGTTTTTCTTGTTCATTTAATAGATACTTATCTGAGTCAAAGTAAACAACGTGACTTGCCCGATAGGACTTTGGTGTATTTTTCAAGGGGCTTTTTATGCTCGAAAGACATAAACCATTTTCGGCTTCCCATAATTTCACCTCATCAATATAATAATAGCTGTGCCATCCCATCTCTCTATTCCTGCTATTACTCTGAATTTCCCGTTGTGCCCGAGTCAGAAAATTGCCAATGCTCAAATAAGACTCTCCTCCTTCTGCTATATAAACGGCCTCAAATTCAGACCATACTCCGGCTGGATAAATTTCTTCAGCATAATGATCTGCTCTATATTGATCCATATCCCAATGTCTGAACTGCAATTGATTTTGGCTAAATATGACACCTATTCCATTCACCAATTCAGGGCTTTTCTGATCAGGAAAAACTGAGAAAGTCAAACAGTAACTCTTGCCTTCTTCCAGTGAAGAACGGAGCTTTACACCAATATATTCCTGATCTACTTCATATGAAGAATGAGGGATGATGCCTATCAGTGCTTTTCCTGATTTGGGGCTCACAGGAGGTTTTAAGCCACAATAAACAAAAAAATCAGGAGTACCATTACTCGCTGAAAACCAATGTTTTGTATAATGAATCTGACGTAAGGCTGTCGGACAATCATGATAGTCCTCAAACCCACCGTTGGGAACCAAATTCTGCGAACTGCTTATGCCAACTATTCCGCAAAAAATAACACTTAAAAATGGCTTCAATTAGTTCACACTAAAGGTCACTCGTCTGTTAGAAGCAGGGGTATTCTCAGCACTTGGCATTGTGGCCTCCTTACTGGTATGTGTTAAACGGGTGTCATTAATGCCCATTTCTTTTAACTTTTTTCGGACGTAAAAAGCCCTTTGTTTAGCAAGTAATTGCACACCGGTTTCACTTTCATCTATGTGTCCTACAATTGTTAGCTTTTGAGCTTCATTTTCTTTCATGTAGTTCACCACTTCTTTTAAGACTGTCAAAGCCTCCGGACTTAATTTTGGAGATTTATCATCAAACATCACTACAGCCGTCTCAATAGCGAAACCCTTTTCTGCAACCGGTGTCTCTTTTTTAACCGATTCTTCTGTGGCTCTTGTACCGTCTGAATTTACAATATAAGTCTTCTTAGCCTCATCTCTTTTCGACTTGTCTGTTCCAAAAGATTTAAACTCGACTTCCATTTTACCACCTGCTATCTTATCGCAAAGGCAATCATCTCTCGTCTTTTCATTTAACTCAATTACAGAAACGTCATCTACAAAATAATAACCGTTATTCTGTTGCCTCTTGCCTGAAAACTCTCTTGACAATCTCACCTTTTCTTGGGTGGTATTCTCATCGGTATCAAAGTTGCCTATCGTTATGAATTTTTCTCCTCCTTCTGCCTTATATACACCGCATATGGCTGTCCATAGAAATTGCTTAGAGAAAGGATCGTTTTTCAAGCTTTTGATATGCGGTGTTAATTTCAGTATCCCATCTGTTTGATCAGAAATTTCTTCTTTTGAAACATGCATTCCCAAATTATTAACGGCAAACTTTGACATGTCTGACATGCTCACATGAAACTTCATACAATATTCCTTCCCTTCTTCCAAAGATTGAGTCAATTCGACACTCAGATATGATCTTGGTATTCTACTTCCGTAGCCGAAGAAAGAAATACCCACATAGTTTGATCCTGTTTTAGGCTCTTCTTCTCCATAGGCATTCTCAGGCACGGAAAATTCATCAGATTTGGCGCCCGCCGAGTATAAATCAACAGGAATCATCGTGGCCGACTTCCAAGGTTCAGCTAGTTCAATTGATCCTCCATCTTTAATTCTGCCTGATGTTTCCTCAAAGCTGGGATTAGGCACAATATTATTCTGAGCTTGAACACAAGTCAATAGTATTAAAGATAAAAGAAAAGTTGTCGTCTTTTTCATATTCATTTTTTTGGGCCTTATAGCCAAATTCATACCGAAATCAATTTTACCGAATAAAAATAAAAAACCTTGGCTAGAATGAAAACTCATTCTTCACCAAGGTTTCATATTTTGATATTAATTGTTTTGAGCTCTTATTAAGTTCAATGCAGAACCGGCCTTAAACCATTCGATCTGTTGTTGATTATAAGTGTGGTTCAACTCAATTACTTCCTTTGACCCATCATTATGATTTATTTCCAAGTGCAAGGACTTACCCGGCGCAAAATCTTTTAAGTCAATGAAGTTAAAAGTATCGTCTTCTTTAATTTTATCGTAATCAGACTCATTGGCAAACGTTAAGCCCAACATGCCTTGCTTTTTCAGATTGGTCTCATGAATCCGGGCAAACGACTTGACAATAACAGCTCTCACTCCTAAATGTCTTGGCTCCATAGCTGCGTGTTCTCTTGACGATCCCTCACCATAGTTATGATCACCAACTACAATTGAAGGCACTCCCGCCGCCTTATAAGCTCTTGCTGTTGCCGGCACTTCACCAACCGATCCATCCAATTGATTAACCACTTTATTGGTTTCCTTGTTAAAGGCATTTACAGCACCAATTAAGCAGTTATCTGAAATGTTATCCAAATGCCCTCTATATCTCAACCACGGTCCTGCCATAGAAATGTGATCAGTGGTACATTTACCAAAGGCTTTAATCAGCAGCTTTGCACCGTTAATGTTTTCACCATCCCAAGCGGTAAATGGAGTCAATAGTTGTAAACGATTCGACTCAGGATTAACCACAACCTCGATTCCGCTACCATCTTCAGCAGGTGCCTGATAACCATTATCTTCCACAGCAAATCCCTTTTCCGGAAGTTCATAACCACTTGGCTCAGATAGTTTAACTTCTTCTCCATTCTCTGCAGTTAAGGTATCGGTAATCGGATTAAAGTCCAATTTTCCACTAATGGCAATTGCCGCTACCATTTCAGGAGAAGTAACAAAAGCATGTGTATTAGGATTACCATCCGCTCTCTTCGCAAAGTTCCTATTAAACGAGTGGACAATAGAATTTTTCTCTTGTTTTTCAGCTCCCGCTCTGTCCCACTGTCCAATACAAGGGCCACAAGCATTGGTAAATATTCTTGAATTCTCAAACTTATTAAATGAATCTAACAAGCCGTCTCTCTCTGCCGTATATCTTACCTGCTCTGAACCAGGATTGATGCCAAGAATGGCTTTTGGTTTTACACCTTTACTCACAGCATCTTCAACAATTGAAGCCGCTCTTGTCAAGTCTTCGTAAGAAGAGTTGGTGCATGAGCCAATTAAAGCCCATTCAATCTCTGTTGGCCAATCATTCGCTGCTGCTTTTTCCTTCATCTCTGCAACTGGGGTGGCTAAGTCAGGAGTAAAGGGGCCATTCAAGTGAGGGCTTAGTGTTGATAGATCAATTTCAATCACTTGATCAAAGTACTGTTCAGGGTTAGCATACACCTCATCGTCTCCGGTCAAATGTTCTGCAATTTGATCAGCCATAGCCGCCACATCTGCCCTATCGGTAGATTTTAGATATCTTCTCATGGCATCATCATAACCGAATGTTGAAGTCGTTGCGCCTATTTCAGCTCCCATGTTACAAATTGTACCCTTACCAGTAGCTGATAGGGATTTTGCACCTTCTCCGAAGTATTCAACGATACAACCCGTTCCGCCTTTCACAGTTAAAATTCCCGCTACTTTTAAAATGACATCTTTTGCTGATGTCCATCCATTCAATTGACCTGTGAGTTTAACTCCAATCAACTTGGGGAATTTCAACTCCCAAGGCATTCCCGCCATCACATCAACAGCGTCTGCTCCACCAACACCTATTGCAACCATTCCCAGACCTCCGGCATTTACTGTATGTGAATCAGTTCCAATCATCATTCCTCCCGGAAAAGCATAATTTTCCAAAACAACCTGATGAATAATTCCTGCTCCGGGCTTCCAGAAACCAATGCCATATTTATCACAAACTGAACTTAAGAAGTTAAATACTTCATTGTTTTTATTAATCGACTCCTGAAGATCTTTATCTGCTCCAAGTTTGGCCAAAATTAAATGGTCGGCGTGAGCTGTAGAAGGAACTGCCACTTTAGACTTTCCCGCTTGCATAAACTGTAGTAAAGCCATTTGAGCAGTAGCATCTTGCATGGCCACTCTATCAGGTGCGAAATCGACATAAGAAGTTCCCCTTTCAAATACTTCAGAAGCAGAACCATCCCAAAGGTGGGTGTATAAAATCTTCTCAGATAAGGTTAAGGGTTTGTTCACTAGTTTACGTGCAGCAGAAATGCGCTCCGGGAAACGCTCATAAACTGCTTTAATCATGTCGATATCAAATGCCATATTTCCTTTATTTTATATTGATGATAATCATTTTAAGCGGATGGCAAAATTAACGATTTTAAAATTTTTAATTGCCGCTTATACTTTTCTAATACAGGTTTGAGCAGGCTTTAGTATCATTGTGTAATGGTAAATTTGCTTCGCGAGAACGTTAAAGAATCCTTTAAGTCGGTAAAGAGTCAAAAACTTCGAACCATTTTGACTGTACTTATTATCGCTGTTGGAATTATGGCATTAGTAGGTATTCTAACTTCGATAGACGCCATGAAGTCTTCCATTAGTGAGAATTTTAGCAGTATGGGTGCAAATAGTTTCAGCATAAGAAATCGAGGATTAACTATTCATGTGGGCAAGAAAGGGAAAAAAGCGAAACGATTTCCAAGAATTACATACGATGAAGCTATAACATTTAAAGAAAGTTACAATTTCCCTGCTTCCGTATCCATATCGAGCAGAGCCTCCGCCTTAGCAACCTTAAAGCATCAATCTGAAAAAACAAACCCCAATATTTTTGTATTCGGTATAGATGAAAATTATCTGGGCAATTCCGGTTATGAACTTTCAAAAGGAAGAAACTTTAGTGAACATGACATACGTTATGGTACTCATACGGTCATTATTGGTGTTGAAATTGCTGAAAAACTTTTTCCCAATAAAAACCCTCTTGAAGAACTCATTTCCATTGGAGCAGGCAAATACAAAGTAATTGGTGTGCTTCAGGAAAAAGGAAGCTCTATGGGCAACTCAGCGGACAAGAATGCCTTTATCCCCCTAGTTAACGCAAGACAATATTTTTCCAGCTCTAATCCTTCCTTTTTAATCTCTGTAAGGACTAATGGTCCAGATCAAATTGATGCCGGTGTTGGAGAAGCAGAGGGAACTTTTAGAGTTATAAGAGGGGATTTGCTAGGAAAAGAAAGCAGCTTTGAAATAGTGAGAAGTGATAGCTTATCTTCTATGCTTATTGATAACCTAAGTATGGTAACCATATTTGCAACGGTTATTGGTCTGATTACATTGTTAGGTGCAGCCATTGGCTTAATGAATATCATGCTCGTTTCTGTAACGGAACGAACTCGTGAAATTGGTGTGAGAAAAGCCATAGGTGCAAGTGCGAAACTGATACGGAATCAATTTTTAGTGGAAGCCATTATCATTTGTCAATTGGGCGGTTTAGTTGGCATCATTCTAGGCATTATTATTGGCAACTTTATTGGAATGATCATGGGAAGTGGTTTTATCATTCCATGGAATTGGATGATTCTAGGCGTTTCTCTCTGTTTTGTGGTTGGATTAATATCCGGTTTATACCCTGCTTACAAGGCCTCAAATCTAGACCCAATAGAGGCCTTACGTTACGAATAGCTTCAATTGTTGTGATTGCTTATTTTTAGGGCATGGCTTGGACTGCACTGTGGCAAAAACGAAGTATTTTTTTTCTTCATTTGATTGCTTTGTTTTGCTTTCATCAGTATGGCTATATTGGCCATTATGGCTTTGATGACATGCAATATGCTGAATTGGCCAACAATCTGCTCAAAGGTCAAATCGACTTTGAAGATCATTTTTCTTACAGGATTACCATTGTTCTTTTTACAGCTATTTCTTATGCCTTTTTCGGCATTAATGATTTCGCTTCCTCACTACCAAGTCTAATTATGACATCGCTTATTTTATGGATTATTTTTCAGGTACTTAAAAGGAAGGAAACCTATCAATTATCCATCGGACTCAGTTTATGTCTATTTACCGAATGGTTTCTATCTTACTCCGGTAAACTGATGCCTGACATTTATCTGGCGAGCTTTTGTACTCTGGCTCTCTATCAATATTGGCGTTTTAAATTCTCTTCTGTACCTGCTTTCAAAGCTTCAGCATTAATGGCGATTAGCTTATTTCTTGCATTTAACAGCAAAGGAACTATTGTGCTCCTTATACCTGTATTGATCTTATTCTTTTTGTTTGACTTCAAACATAAGCCACATCGCCGCTTTTGGTTTCAATTGGGAGGCTGGTCCTTTATCCTACTTTTGTTCTATTTCATTGCTATCCAAGCTCTCACCGGAGAGTTTGCCAAAAGATTTGAAGCCATCTACTCAAACGCCTACCTCAACAGGTGTTCCTATGACCAACAATCTCTGACTATCCTTTTAAAACGTGTCTTCAGAGATCTATTTGCTTTATTTCAAAGAGAAGGAATGATGACGGCTGCATTATTCCTTCCATTGTTTTGGGTGGATAAAAAAGTAAGGGCAAATCAAGAAACCTTCTTTTGGGTCATTTCCGCAATTGCTCTTTTGCTATCTTCTAACTTTATGAGTATCTCTTTAACATCATATGTTCCGATGTGTCTGGATGCCAGACATTATCTCTTTATTACTCCCGTTTGTGCCATTGCCGCTGCTCAGCTACTTCCTATTCTTTTTCATTCAAAGAAAGTACTTTACTTTTCAATTGGGTTCATTCTATTAGTAGGGTCATTTTCATTTTATGATAAAAATGATGCCTTTTACGACCTCTATCTCCCTTTGTTAATCGTTCTGATTGCTTTTCGCTTCATACCTTCAAACCATATAAAATTGTTTAGTCCGATTTTGATTGCTCTCCCTCTACTTATCAAACCCTTAAATGTTGTTCAGTATGCACACGATGTGAATTATAGGCAGCAACGTGACCTTATCGTAACAAAGGTCATTCCTGCGGTCAAGAACAGTTATTTGATTAGCAATAAAGTTCAAATACGATTAATGCGTTACTATCTGGGCTTTGAAAATAGCGATATTGAGCTTTTGACCTATCCTGATTTTAAATTAGATACCCTAAAAAAAGGAAAAGACATTTATCTTCTTGAAAACTCACATACGAGGAGCTTAATGTTTTATTCACTCAATGATCTGCCATATTACATTCAGCATCCACAAAAAGATAATGAGATATTGATTGAAAGTGAAAGCCCCTTAATAAGACTTACTAAGATGAATGTTTTCAATGACCCGAATCAGCAGGGCAAGCTCTTAATGAGTAGCATAAATGATTTTGAAGGGGATTACAAAAACTGGAATCAGAATGCCATTTATTTAAACAAAGATTATCAATCTTCAGGAGAGTATTCGATGCTAGTACCCGAGTATTCTTCGACTTATCAATTGGAACTTGATTCCATACTCAATGACAGCCTCATTTCAAGCTATTATCTAAAAGCAGAAGTCGATTTTTGGGTTGCTGATCAAACGGATGCGACTTTGATCATCAGTATCGAAAATAGTGACGGCTCATGGCTTTATAAAAGTCAGATTTTAAACTCGGCAATTAAGTCATATTCAAACTGGGCTTTACAGAAATTGAGCTCTTCATTTAACAGGAACGACTATAAAAAAGGCTCTACACTGAAAGCATATGTATGGAACCCTCAATTGAATGCAATTTACATTGATGATTTCAAAGTTGAGATAAAAGCTATAGAATAGCAGATAAAAAAAGGGCGCTTAAAGCGCCCTTTATGTTTATTAAGAATCTCATTTGAGTTACTCTGCTACTACTTCAAAGTCAATCGTTACAGAAACTTCTCTATGTAATTTTATCTCCGCCTGATAGGTCCCGATCTCTTTAATCTGAGAGCCCAAGATTTTGATATTCTTCTTATCTACATTATGGCCAAGCTCACTAATTGAGTTTGCCACCTGTATGTTATTAACAGATCCAAAAATCTTCTTACCGGCTTCACCTACTTTAGCACCTACCTTAACTTTAGTTTCTTGTAATGCTTTTGCAGTCTTTTCGGCTTCAGCTTTAACCTTTGCCTCTTTATGACTACGTTGTCTCATGTTTTCTTCCCAAACCTTCTTCGCTGAAGAAGTCGCTGCAACAGCTTTACCTTGAGGAATAAGAAAGTTTCTCGCATAACCAGGTTTTACAGTAACCAACTCGTCCTTAAAACCTAAATTTTCTATGTCTTCTCTTAAAATAATTTCCATAATACCCTCCTTATTTTAATAAGTCAGCAACATAAGGCATTAAGCCCAAGTGACGTGATCTCTTAATAGCTTGTGCTACTTTTCTTTGATATTTCAATGAAGTCCCTGTAATTCTTCTTGGAAGTAATTTCCCTTGCTCATTTACAAATTGTAATAAGAAGTCAGGATCTTTATAATCAATGTATTTGATTCTATTTTTTTTGAATCGACAATACTTTTCTTTCTTTACCTCTATTGAAGGAGGGTTTAGATATCTTATTTCTGATGAATTTTCAGCCATGATTTTTCTTTTAATTTATTTTTCAGCTTTAGGTGCTGATTTTTTCTTCTCAATTCTTCGTGCTGCATACTCTACGGCATGCTTATCTAACTTGACAGTAAGAAAACGCATAATGCGCTCGTCACGTTTAAATGCCAATTCAAGCTTAGCAATAAAGTCGCCCTCTACCTCGAATTGAAAGAGTTGATAAAAACCTGTTGATTTCTTCTGGATTGGATATGCTAATTTTCTTAGCCCCCAATGCTCTTCGTTAATCATTTTAGCACCTGCGTCTAAAATCATGTTTTTGAAACGTTCGACTGTTTCCTTTGCCTGCTCAGCAGACAAAACGGGAGTAACTATGAAAACAGTCTCATAATGATTTCTCATTGTTAAATTTATTTTATTCTATCCCAAAATTGGGGCGGCAAAAATAACAAAAGTCTCTTAATTATTCTACTTAAGAACTGAAAAGTGACGTTAAGCATTACCTATGCATGTGTAATCGGATAATGCAAAAACAAAAAAGCTCCTGAAGCGACACCTCAGGAGCTTTTTTAATAACTATTCTGGATCAATCAATTAACAGCAGCTTGAAATTCAGCATTCTCTCTGTAATCCATAAATTCAGCATCATTCTTTGCCTTCTCTTTAAGTGAAGCATCAGCAGCAGTAGCCGCCTTAAGATTCGTGATCATCAAAGACTGATCTTTCATTCTTGCTCCGATAATCGCTTTAAGGTAAGCGCCTTCAGCTGTATTTGCCGCAGGAGAAGCATCAATGGTCTTCAATGCCTCTTGATAATCTTTGTTCAAGGTCTGCGCTAATGCAGCATTGAATGTTTTCACACCACCATAATTACTGGTTGCAGAAACATAGTCGCCACTTTTCAAATAAAGGTATCCCTTATTGTTTCCAACCGCTTCACCTGCTCCGCTTGCTGAATTATAGTACTCCATTGCTTTGTCGTTGTTTCCTTTGAAACGTTCATAAACCCCTAGATTATTATTGACCACAGGATTATTGGGAGATAAGCTATTTGCTTTATCAAATTCTGCTTTTGCTTCCTCCATCTTGTTTTGCATCACATAAATGTAACCGACATTATTAGGGCCTCTCCAATCTTTTGGAAACAACTTAGCATATGTCATGTAAACATTTAGTTTCTCATCCATCCCATCAAACAAGGTAGCTGAATACAACAATTCTTCTTGACTAAGCGTATCAGGAGCTGATGTAGCAAAAGTCTTAATCTCTTCATCAGAATATGCTGTTAATTCCCCTCTAAGGGTAATTTCTGATCTTCTCAAGCTAGGTAAAATCTCTTCTTGAAGCTCTTCAAAAGTAGCCGCCATATTTCTGATTTCCTCCTCTCTCTTAGACTTGTCTTCATACATTTCAAGTACGCGTAATATCAAGTCTTTATCTTTAATGCTTGAAGCTTGCATGGCCTTCTTAAAACCATCCCAATCTTCACCTTTACCCATCTTATTGAAGAAGTCTTTTTCTGTCTTCACCTTGCTTCTTCTCAAAATAGATGAAACTGAATTAGCTCCTGAACTTGCTCTGTTGTCTGCTAAATTTGTATTTAAAGAGAGCTCTCCTTCAGGAGAAGCATAAGCTACAACATCAGCTCCTTTGAAAGCAAACATTGGATTACTTGACATCTCTTTAGTCCATGCAGATAACGATTTCATATCATCATCAGATAATTCAGACCCACGCACATTTGAACTATTGACTAAATAGTTGATTGTAGCTGACGATTCCATAGGCGTAATTCTGGTAAAGTTATCTTTACCTAAAATTGCCATATCATCATCCATAGCCCACATTGGGGTTATGATTGTACCGGAACCGATCTCTCTTGCAGGAAAAGCTTTTTCTTTCGTTTTGTACTTCCCAACAGCTACCGCGTTCAACTTGATGTTTTCCATATTATCAGAATAAGCCACTTTATCTGTATATGAAAAGCTGCCTCCCTTTTCAAAAGAAATCTTTTGGCCCTCAACCTCTGAAGCATCACCAACCAAAACTAATGGCTTAAAAGTGCCAACATCTCCATTTGCATCAGTCATCGTAGGAACAATCTCTACTGTAACTTTTGAATTAAAAAATTTAGGTGGAATAGTTCCAGATAGAGTAACCTCAACACTATCACCATGCATTTCAAGCGGATTAGGATTAACCGAGTAAGTTACCTGCTCTGCTTTTTTAGTCATATTACTTAAAGGGTTACATGCCATTGCCGTGACAGCCGCCAAAGCAATTAACGTATACACTCTAAAATTTTGCTTCTTCATGATCTGAATTTCTAAAACATAATTAATTTGATGCAATATTAGTGATATTATATAAGCTGTACAATATGAATTGGTTTGACTTACCGCAATTTGAGCAGTTTATATCCACGAGATATTGTTGAAATCTAAGTTGCTTTTTACTCATTCAAATAATCCTGATAGAATTTATCGTTAAGAGGACACTTCAACATCGGGTTTATCTCAAGCAATGGAATAAGTACAAAAGAGCGCTTAGTCATAAAAGGATGAGGAATCTTTAGTTGTTCAGAATCATAGATTAGGCGATCATAAAGCAATATGTCTAGATCAATAATTCTATTTTCATAAGTCGTTGAGTTGCTCTGCATTCTTCCCATTTCCATCTCAACCTTTTTTAATCGCTTCAACAAGAGTAATGGTTCAAGGTCAGTTTTAAGGTGAACAACCACATTTAAAAAGTCATAAAGATTAGCGTTCCCCCAAGCTTTCGTCTCTATGAAGGAAGAAGACGCTACGAGCTCTGAAAATTCACTTAATCTTTTTAGGGCCTCTTCTATGTTTTTTTGGCGGTCACCGAGATTACTCCCGATACCAAGATAAACTTCCCGCTTAAATAATCCGCTTGCCATATATGTAGTAGAGTTGAATATAAAGAAAGGTAAATTTACTTTTGACAAAAATAATGTAGATCGGTATGAAACAATTTTTCAAGTTCATGTTTGCCTCAATGCTTGGCATATTACTTTCTTTTTTTGTAGCATTTGTTATTTTCTTTTTTGTCATTGGAGGTATTATTTCAGCTTCTCAAAATGAAAGTCAACCTCATGTGAAAAACAATACAATATTGCGCATCAAACTGGATCGTAAAATAGAAGATCAACCATCAAACAATCCGCTTGAAAACATCGACTTAAACACATTAGAGGATAAAACACCCTTGAGTCTAAGCAAGATTATTGCCAACATAAAAAAGGCAAAAGACGACGATAGAATAAAAGGCATTTATTTGGATGTAAAAACCCTTAATGCGAACCTTGCCAGTGTCGAAGAAATCAGAAATGCCTTAATTGAGTTTAAATCTTCAGGCAAGTTCATTATTAGTTATGCAGAAAATTTTGAACAAAGTAAATACTATCTATCATCTGTGGCTGACCAAATTTACCTTCATCCAGGTGGGAATTTAGAGTTTAAAGGGTTAAGTACACAACTTATGTTTTTCAAAGATGCTCTAAACCGTTTAGATATAGAAATGCAGGTCATTAGACATGGCAAATTTAAGGGAGCAGTCGAGCCTTTCATAAGAGATAATATGAGCGCCGAAAACAGAGAACAAATCCATACATTGCATTCCACCATTTGGAACAACATATCAAAAAACATATCGAATTCGAGAAGTATACCTCAAAGTAAACTAGATGAATTTGCCAACAATCTATCTATTCGAAGTCCTGAAGATGCATTAGATATGGGATTAGTAGATGCCCTTCTTTATGAAGATGAAGTGCTAACTAAGTTTAAAGAGTTGACGAATATAGATTCAGAACAAGAATTAAGGTTCATTGCACTTAATCGTTACAGAAAAGTGAAATATCGCAAAAAAGGAAGTCAGTCTGAAGAACCACAAGAACGCATCACTTCCAAAAATAAAATTGCAGTTGTTTTTGCAGAAGGAGAGATAAGAAGCGGAGAAAGCACAGAAGATTATATGGGGTCTGAAACCATTGCAAAAGCAATTAGAAGTGCCAGAAACAATAAAAGAATAAAAGCCATGGTCTTAAGAGTCAACTCACCGGGGGGAAGCGCATTAGCATCAGAGGTAATATGGCGAGAGGTTGTTTTGGCACAAAAAGAAAAACCAGTTATTGTATCAATGGGCAATGTTGCTGCTTCAGGGGGGTATTACATTTCTTGTGCAGCAGACAAGATTTTTGCAGAAAGCTCTACAATTACTGGATCTATTGGTGTGTTTGGATTGATTCCAAACGTGGAAGGCATGCTCAAAAATAAACTAGGGGTTAGTGTTGATCGGGCAACAAGTCACAACTACTCTGATGGATTAACTCTTCTAAGACCAATGCGAGAAACCGAACGTGAAGTAATTCAGGAAGCCGTAGAAAGAATTTATGATGATTTTACACGAAAGGTAGCAGAAGGCAGAGGAATGGAACAATCTGAAGTAGATCAGATTGGACAAGGAAGAGTTTGGAGCGGTGAATCAGCTCTTGATATAGGCTTGGTAGATGAGATTGGCGGATTAAACGAAGCCATAAAGGAAGCCATAAAGCTTGCTGAAGTGGAAGATTACAAAATTTTAGAACTTCCTGAACAAGAAGATCCATTTGAAAAGCTGATTCAAGATCTTACCACAAATACCAAGCTTAGTCTTTTGGGAAACCAACTTGGCAAGGTAGAGAAATATTATGTTCAATTTAAGCAGGTCATAGATACTGAAGGCATTTACACGAGACTTCCTATAGACATTATTATAGAGTAAATTAATTCTATAAAATGCCGTATATTTAGGGCAATGATCTAGAAATATGCCTATACTCAATTCATTGTTTTTATGGTGGATGAAAAAACGGATGCATCAAATTGATTTATTCGTTAAATACCCTAATGAAGTTCAAAACGAATGGTTCGAGGAGCTTATACAGTCCGCTAGAAATACAGAATGGGGACAAAAATACAATTACGGCAAAATTGAAAATCAAAACCATTTCAAAGAGTCGGTTCCTGTTCAGAACTATGACGGTTTAAAGCCATACATAAGTCGAATCATGGCGGGGGAACAAAATATACTTTGGCCCACAGAAACCAAATGGTTTGCAAAGTCATCAGGCACAACCAGCGACAAGAGTAAATTTATTCCGGTTACTAGAGAAGCACTAGAAGAATGCCACTATAAAGGTGGTAAGGACATGCTGTCTATCTACTGCTCTCAATATGAAGATTCTGAAGTTTTTACAGGCAGGACCTTAATGATGGGTGGCTCATCACAGAGCATAGACCCCTCAAATGAATCCTACCAAGGAGATCTTTCCTCTATCATAATAAGAAACTTGCCCTTTTGGGCAGAAATTAGGAGAACCCCGGATAGAGAAACCGCCCTAATGAGAGACTTTGAGGACAAATTGAAAAAAATGTCGAAGATCACTCCGAGAGAAAATGTAACCAGCTTAAGCGGTGTTCCATCTTGGATGCTGATTCTCTTGAATAAAATCCTTGAAGACACTGGGGAATCATCTATTTCAGAGGTATGGCCTAACCTTGAAGTATTCTTTCATGGAGGAGTGGCCTTTACACCCTATCGGGCTCAATTTGATGAGTTAATTCCAAGCAATAAGATGAGATACATGGAAACCTATAATGCCTCCGAAGGTTTTTTTGGAATTCAAGATCTTTCTACTGAATCAGAATTATTATTAATGCTTGATTATGGCATCTATTATGAATTTGCAGAAGCCGATGAGTGGAATAAATCTTATCCTAAAACCAAGTCTTTAGATGAAGTTGAATTAGGTGTCAATTATGCCTTGATTATTTCAACCAATGCCGGCTTGTGGAGATATCGTATTGGTGATACGATACAGTTTACTTCAAAATACCCATTTAGAATTAGAGTATCAGGTAGAACAAAGCACTTTATGAATGCTTTTGGAGAAGAAGTTATAATTGATAATGCGGAAAATGCACTCAAATATGCCAGTCAATTCACAAATGCCATCATTAAGGACTATACAGCAGCTCCCGTTTTTCTGACAAATAAAAGTTCAGGAAGACATGAATGGCTCATTGAGTTCAATCAGCCACCTGATAATGTTGAAGCATTTGCAGAGGCCTTAGATCATAGACTAAAGCAACTTAACTCTGACTACGAAGCAAAACGAAAAGGCAATATGGCTTTAGAGTTTCCCGTTGTTAAACAAGTGCCAAACGGCACATTTTATGCTTGGCTCAAATCAAAAGATAAACTGGGTGGACAAAATAAAGTTCCTAGATTAAGCAACAACCGCAAGTACGTAGAAGAAATATATCAGCTATTAAATCAGCAAACACATATCACAGTATAAGTATTGGACTAAGCTTACTCTTTAGTTTTATGTTTAGTCTAAGGCTTTCATCTCAAGATGTAAAGCCTGTAAATCAACTCTCAAAGTCTCATTCTAATTTTATGACTGATCGCTTGGGCAATGTTTACCTTATCAACCCATACAGATTAACCATGTATAACAAAGAGGGAGATTCGTTGAGAGAATTTAATAGTCGTAAGTATGGAGAAATATCTTATGTAGATGCGACTGACCCCTATCAAGTTTTGGTCTTTTTTAAAGACTATAACCTTGTCCTTTTTTTAGACAACTTTTTGAGCGAAAATGGTCCACCTATTGATTTGCAAGAACTAGGCTACGATCAAGTTTCTTTTGCTTGTCAGTCGAGGGAAAAGGGACTTTGGATTTTCGATCTGGTTCGCCAACGCATTATTAAGCTCAATTCAGAGTTTAAAATGTCTAACGAATCTATCAATCTGGCTCAGTGGTTTGGTATGGGTGTTGAGCCCATACTTATGCTGGAGTACAATAATCAGTTATTTGTACAAACATCAGCGGGTAACATCCTGATTTTTGACCACTTTGCTACTTTTATCAAACAATTAGGCATCTCTACCAAAAAAGAATTGCAAGTTCTTGACAATCAAGTTTTGTATCTAAAGGACAATAAGTATTGTGAATTTAATCTGAGTACGCTTGATGAGAACTGCAAAGCTCTTCCTTTTAATCATACGCAACACCTTAGAAAAGAAAAAGGAAGACTCTATAGTAGCAATGAAAAAAGACTTGCCATTTACAGCATAAAATAAGGGTGAATTACTTTCTTTAAAAAAGGGAGATTTTATTACTTTAGTGCATCTAATTTTATTGACATGCACTTAGCGATAGCAGGAAACATAGGGTCGGGAAAAACAACTCTCACATCACTTTTATCGAAACATTACAAATGGGAAGCTCATTATGAAGATGCTGACGAAAACCCATATCTCAATGATTTTTACAATGACATGCAGAGATGGTCTTTTAATCTGCAAGTCTACTTCTTAAATAATCGCTTTAGTCAAGTTCAAGAGTTCAGAACAAAAGGGCAGAATGTCATTCAAGATAGAACCATCTATGAAGATGCATACATCTTTGCACCTAACTTGCATGCTATGGGCTTGATGACCTCTAGAGATTTTGAATCTTATTTTTCATTGTTTAAATTAATGGAATCCTTTATACAACCTCCAGACCTTTTAATCTATTTAAGAGCGTCTATTCCTGTCTTGGTTGAACAAATAAGCAAACGCGGCAGAGAGTATGAAGAAAGTATTCGACTGGATTACCTAAAGCGTTTAAATGAACGTTATGAAGCTTGGATAAGCACTTACAGTGAAGGTAAGCTTCTTATAGTTGATGTCGATGAGACCAATTTCATAGAAAATTCTGAAGATCTAGGAAAAGTAATCAGCAAGATTGATGCTGAAATACATGGACTTTTTTAAAAGGCAGGGTAATAAAAAAAGGGGGCAATGCCCCCTTTTTGTTTTCAGTTCTTAAAGTAAACTTATTTAGGCTTTTGCCACAAGGTTAGCTCTAATATCAAATTGATCATGAATAAATTTATCCAACAATGCATCTATTGATTTGGACTTGTAGGTTATTCCAAATTTAGTTCTATCTATGCTTAGTCCGAACTTAATGGCTACTTCCCCATCTTTAATTGGCTGAATAGCTAGATCTACTCTCTTGTCAATTGTTTTGTCTTTAATAGTAAGCTTTGTTGTAATCGTTTGAGTCCCATTGCCATTATCTATGCCCTTAACAATTAGCATCCTTGCAGTTGGGTATTGATTCACATCAAAAAAGTCAGGACTTGTTAAATGTCCCTTTAAGTCGCCTTTTTTCTCAGAATCTTCAATATCAAGAACTTCAATTGTACTCATGTCTACCATTATTTCTCCCGCTTGTATAACTCCATCAACAACTTCAAATTGGGCATTTGAAAATTGAATATCCCCATAATGCTCCCCTCCTACTTTCTTTCCGGTCCATTGAATTGAGTTAGACTCCATATCTGCATCGATCATGTATTTTCCATCTTTCAAACCTGTAGTACTCATTTCCTTAGTTTGTTGAGCTGCTTCTATTTTTTGCCCTTTAGGTTCAGAATGACTTGTTCCACCATCTGAAATATGTGGCGCAATAACTAATGAAACAATGGACATCAACTTGATTAAGATATTCATGGAAGGACCTGATGTGTCTTTAAATGGATCACCAACTGTATCTCCTGTTACTGATGCCTTGTGAGGCTCTGAACCTTTATACTCCATTTTGCCATCAACCATTACACCCTTTTCAAATGATTTTTTTGCATTATCCCATGCTCCACCTGCGTTATTCTGGAACATTCCCATTAATACTCCTGAAACTGTAACTCCGGCTAAAACTCCACCTAAAACTTCCGGACCAAATGTAAAACCAATAATTACGGGTACAATTAAGGCAATTGCACCAGGCATCATCATTTCTCTAATTGATGCTTTTGTTGAGATCTCAACACATTTATCATATTCAGGTTTTGCTTTGTATTCCATAATACCAGGAATCTCTTTAAACTGTCGTCTAACCTCTTGAACCATGTCCATTGCTGCTCTACCAACCGCAGCAATTGCTAATGACGAGAATATAAATGGAATCATAGCTCCCACAAATAATCCCGCTAATACATCAGCTTTATAAATATCAATAGAATCAATTCCTGCTATTCCAACAAATGCAGCAAATAAAGCAAGCGCAGTTAAAGCTGCCGAAGCAATGGCAAATCCTTTTCCTGTGGCTGCAGTTGTATTTCCAACAGCATCCAAATTATCCGTTCTTCCTCTAACCTCTTCAGGCAAACCACTCATTTCAGCAATACCTCCAGCGTTATCAGCAATTGGTCCAAACGCATCAATAGCTAATTGCATTGCTGTGGTTGCCATCATACCTGCCGCCGCAATTGCAACACCATATAAACCGGCAAATTCATAAGATGTATAAATACCCGCAGCCAATACAATAATTGGAAGCACAGTTGATTCCATACCAACTGCTAAACCACCGATAATGTTAGTTGCATGACCAGTTGAAGATTGTTGTACAATTGAATCAACAGGACGTTTACCCATAGCAGTATAGTATTCTGTAATGATACTCATCAAAGCACCAACAACTAAACCTGTAATAATTGCCCAGAACACATCCATTCCGCTAAATGCATAACCTCTGATTACCATCTCTCCAGGTAATAAGTGATCAACCAGGAAAAATGCTGCAATACCAGTCAGTATAATTGAAGACCAGTTTCCAAGGTTTAGTGCATTCTGAACATTTCCATCTTCACCTTTAACTCTTACAAACATTGTCCCGATGATGGAAAAGATCAGACCTAAACCTGCAATAACCATCGGCAATAAGATGGCATTCATTAAGCCCTTCTCAGAACCTCCATTAAGTTGAACCTCAGCACCCAATACCATTGTCGCTAAAATTGTTGCAACATAGGAACCAAATAAATCTGCGCCCATACCGGCAACATCACCCACATTATCTCCGACATTATCTGCAATAGTTGCAGGGTTTCTAGGATCATCTTCGGGAATGCCTGCCTCTACTTTACCAACTAAGTCAGCTCCAACATCGGCCGCTTTAGTATAAATACCACCGCCAACTCTTGCGAATAAAGCTATAGATTCAGCGCCTAAGGAAAATCCTGCCAATACTTCAATGGCTTTTATCAAACTTCCATCAGGTACTCCAGGACCAAACATCTCAAGGAAAACAATAAACAAACCTCCTAAACCTAAAACAGCTAAACCTGCAACTCCAAGTCCCATTACGGTTCCACCTGTAAAAGATACCTTTAATGCTTTTGCAAGAGAAGTTCTAGCTGCTTGAGTTGTTCTTACATTAGATTTAGTGGCAATGTTCATTCCGATATAACCAGCCAAAGCAGAAAGAAATGCTCCAATAATAAAAGCAACAGCTATAGTCGGATCTGAATCTTCAACCAAGGTTCCTGACCAACCCAATAAGATTGCTGCAATAACAGCAAAATAAGATAACACCTTCCACTCGGCTTTAAGAAAAGCCATTGCTCCTGCAGCAATATGTCTGGCTAACTCTGCCATATTATCATCACCAACATCTTGCTTAGAAACCCAAGCTGATTTAATCGCCATAACCACCAGTCCTACTATTCCCAAGACCGGTACTAGATACAATAATGTATTTTCCATAATTTATATATTAGATTTTTGTAATTCTTCTCTGTTTTTTAAAGGGCGCAAAAGTAGAGTTTCTGATAAAAAAAAGCAAAAAATAAAAGTCGCCATAATAATGGACGACTTTCATTCATAAAAAACTCAATACCATCAACTTACATAAGCCACCCCTTTAACTGCCTCTACTATATCATGAATTGAAGGCAGCCAAGCATCAACAAAGGCTTTAGCATAAGGTAAAGGTGTATCCTTACACGTTACTCTTCTTATTGGAGCATCTAAGTAATCAAAAGCATTTCTTTGAATCATATAAGTCAATTCAGTAGAAATATTCCCCAAAGGCCAGGCTTCTTCTACAATAACCATTCGATTGGTCTTCTTAACAGATTCAATTACTGTCTTGTAATCAATCGGACGAATGGTTCTTAAATCTATCAACTCTACATTAATGCCTTCCTTTTCCAACTGTTCAGATGCCTCTTTTGCAACTTTCATAATCTTCCCAAAAGAAACAATGGTTACATCTCTACCTTCTTTCACAACATCAGCTGAACCTATTGGAATCAGGTACTCTCCATCAGGAACTTCACCTTTATCTCCATACATCTGCTCTGACTCCATAAAAATCACAGGATCATTATCTCTAATGGCTGACTTTAAGAGTCCTTTTGCATCAGCCGGATTCGAAGGAACAATAACCTTCAAGCCTGGAGTATTTGCATACCAGTTATCAAATGCCTGAGAATGCTGAGAACTTAACTGTCCTGCGGAACCTGTAGGACCTCTAAAGACCATAGGCGCTCCAAATTGCCCTCCTGACATATTTAACATTTTAGCAGCAGAGTTAATAACCTGATCAATGGCTACCAAAGAAAAGTTAAATGTCATGAATTCAATAATCGGTCTCAAGCCGTTCATTGCAGCCCCAACTCCAATGCCTGCAAAACCTAATTCCGCTATAGGTGTATCAATGACCCTCTTATCTCCAAACTCATCCAGCATGCCTTGACTGACCTTATAAGCACCATTGTATTCGGCAACTTCTTCTCCCATTAAAAAGACCTTCTCGTCTCTTCTCATCTCTTCACTCATTGCTTCACGCAATGCTTCTCTAAACTGTAATGTTCTCATTTATTCAATTATTGAGGGATGCCAAAATTATAAAAAAATGCCATTCCAAGCCTTTACATACCTTCCCTTTTTAACTAAAAACAATACAAATAGACCCTTGTTTTCTTTCTAAAGGAATTCCCTTTTATTAATTTTGTCATCCTTTGAATTTGAGGAAACATATAGATTATAATTTATGAAGTATTTAGTTTGTATAAGTAAAGTACCTGATACAACATCAAAGATTGCCTTCACTGACGACAATACCAAGTTTGATGCAAATGGAGTACAGTTTATCATTAACCCATACGACGAGTGGTATGCTTTAGTAAGAGCCTTAGAACTAAAAGAGGCAAATGGAGGTAGCGTTACTGTAATTAATGTTGGAGAAGCCGATACTGACCCGACCATAAGAAAGGCTTTGGCAATAGGTGCTGATGATGCAGTAAGAATCAATGCTAAGCCTTCTGACGCTCAAGCGGTAGCTAAAGAGATTGCAGATTATGCCGCAGCAAATGCCTACGAGATGATACTTTGTGGTAAAGAAACTATTGACTACAATGGTTCTCAGATCGGAGGTATGATCGCAGCATACTTAGACGTGGAATACGTTTCAAATGCTTCTAAATTGGAATTAAATGGTTCTTCTGCAAAATTGGAGAGAGACATTCAAGGTGGCAAAGAAGTCCTTGAGTTGGAGGCACCATTTGTATTGAGTGCAGCAAAAGGCATGGCAGAAGCCAGAATACCCAATATGCGCGGCATTATGGCTGCAAGAACAAAGCCACTTAAGGTTGTAGAACCAACAAGTGATCTTAATCAGACGGAAGTTGTTTCTTACGAATTGCCTCCTGCAAAAGGAGAATGTAAAATGGTTAGCGCAGACAATCCTGAAGAGTTGTTGAATTTGTTAAGAAACGAAGCCAAAATTATTTAAAGAAGAGAAGTTATGTCAATTTTAGTATACGTATGTAATTCAAACAACCAGATACAAAAATCTGCTTTTGACGCTGTATCTTATGCTGCTCAATATGCTGAAAAAAGTGGAGCAAAGGTAACTGCTGTTTGTGTTGGTGAGGCAAGCAATGTTGATGATCTAGGGAAATATGGTGCAGACAAAGTGGTTCAATTGAATAGCGATGCACTTCATTCATTTCAACCATCACTATTCGCTAAAGGAGTAGAACAAGTCGCTCAACAGGAAGGTAGCAATCTTGTTATCTTTTCTCATGATTTAAGTGGTAAAGCCATTGCACCAATTGTGGCTGTTAAACTCAATGCAGGAATTGTAACGGGAGCTGTTGCATTACCTGAAACTAACAATGGTTTTACAGTGAAAAAAGCCGTTTTCTCAGGTAAGGCTTATGCGAACATGAAGATCAATTCAGAAGTGAAAGTCATCTCTGTACTACCTAACTCAATTGAAAAGATAGAATTCAATAAGACTGTAAGCATTGAATCTACGAATGTAGACTTAGGCAGTGCAAAAATCAAGGTTATTGAACAAAAAATGGAATCGGCAGATTTACCTCTATCGGAAGCAGAAAAAGTAGTTAGTGCAGGAAGAGGATTAAAGGGTCCTGAGAACTGGGGTATGGTTGAAGAACTAGCCAAAGCTTTAGGTGCTGCAACTGCTTGTTCAAGACCTGTAGCAGACATGGATTGGAGACCTCACCATGAACATGTCGGACAAACCGGTGTGGCGATTCGACCCAATTTATACATTGCAATTGGTATTTCAGGTGCTATTCAACATTTGGCCGGAGTGAATCAGAGCAAGGTTATTGTGGTGATTAATACGGATGCAGAAGCTCCTTTTTTCAAATCAGCGGATTATGGAATCGTAGGTGATGCATTTGAGGTCGTTCCAAAATTAGTTGAGGCGGCCAAAAACATGGGCATTTCAGCGAACTAAAACTGTCCACCAAAGATGAAAAACATTCCTTTAGATATTGTAGGGTTATCTTATAGCCAGACCCAATCGGGAGCTTATGCTCTGGTATTGTCTGAGCAAGAGGGGAATCGAAGACTTCCGATTATAATTGGCGGTTTTGAAGCGCAGGCCATAGCTATTGAGTTAGAAGAAATGACTCCTAGTCGCCCCCTTACACATGATATTTTCAAGAGTTTTGCCGATGCATATAAAATACAGGTACATGAAGTCCTCATCTACAATTTGGTTGAGGGCATTTTTTATGCTAAACTCATTTGTGAAAAAGACGGGCAACTCGAAGAGATTGACACAAGGACTTCTGATGCTGTTGCAATTGCGGTTCGTTTCAAATGCCCTATATTTACTTACGAATTTATTTTAGACAATGCGGGTATTGTTTTGGAAGAGGGAGAGGAAGAAGCCATAGAAGCAAAAGAGTCTGAATCTAAGAAGAAGGAAAAGAAAGCACCGATTAAAAAGGCAGACAAACCCAGCATTGAGTCACTTAAACAGAAACTGCAACAAGCAATTGACACGGAAAACTACGAAGAAGCTTCTAAAATTCGAGATGAAATCAATCGGCGTACTGGCTCAGAGAATTAATCTCAAAGTCATTGCGACCATTTTCCTGGTTCTTTTCTTATTCCCCTACCTTATTGGGCAGGCAGACTCTTCAATTGTTTCGGATACCGGAATCTTGAACCTTTCTGAAAATACAAAAACAGCAGTTAAAGTCTCGCAGGATGGTTCAGATATTATTCCTGCTGAAGGATTTAGCCTAAGTTCTTTATTAAGAGGTTTAATTGGTTTACTTAGTTTAATGTTATTGGCCTTTTTATTTAGCAAGAATAGAAAGGCAATCAACTGGCGAACCGTTGGTATTGGTTTAGCCTTTCAGGTTATCATTGCAATTGGTGTTTTAAAAGTTCCTTTTGTTCAGGGCATTTTTGAATTTGTGGGAAGCATCTTTGTCAAGATTCTCGAATTTACAAGAGCGGGGAGTCGATTCCTATTTGAAGGTCTGGTTGTAGACATGGACAAATTTGGGTTCATCTTTGCCTTTCAAGTACTTCCAACAATTCTCTTCTTTTCAGCATTAACTTCAGTTTTATTCTATCTTGGAATTATTCAAAAAGCGGTAAAAGCATTTGGGTGGCTTCTCTCCAAACTATTAACTATTTCCGGAGCAGAAAGCTTAAGTGTAGCAGGAAATGTTTTTCTGGGTCAAACGGAAGCCCCACTGCTCATAAAAGCCTATTTGGAAAAGATGAATAAAAGTGAGATACTCTTGGTCATGATTGGCGGAATGGCGACTGTTGCGGGTGCTGTATTAGCTGCATATATCGGTTTTTTGGGCGGTGATGATCCCGCTTTGAGACTCGTGTTTGCCAAGCACTTATTGGCAGCATCTGTTATGGCTGCCCCCGGTGCTATTGTAGTTTCCAAAATACTTTATCCTCAAACAGAACAAATTAATACCGATGTGAATGTTTCATCTGAAAAAATAGGATCAAATCTATTAGATGCCATAGCTAACGGTACTACCGAAGGATTAAAGCTAGCCGTCAATGTTGGGGCTATGCTATTGGTATTCGTTGCCTTTATTGCATTGGTTAATGGTGGTTTGGGAGCTATCGCCTCCTTTGATGGACTAAATATTGAATCATTAAATATACATTGGCAGTTTACTTCTTTAAATGAAATGATTGCCAATAATACACCATATGATGGATTGTCCTTAGAATTTATATTAGGAACCTTGTTCGCCCCTCTGATGTGGCTAATTGGAGTAGCAAAAGAAGACATGATGTTGATGGGGCAACTCTTAGGAATCAAATTAGCGGCAAGTGAATTTGTTGGTTACATACAGTTGGCTGATCTAAAAGATGCATCAAATGCATTGCATTTACAGTATGAGAAGTCAATTATCATGGCCACTTATATGTTGTGTGGTTTTGCCAATTTCGCTTCTATCGGTATTCAAATAGGGGGAATTGGATCTCTTGCTCCCGGGCAGCGGAAAACATTATCTAAGTTCGGAATGAAAGCTCTGATTGGCGGCTCCATTGCTTCTCTGGTTTCGGCTACTATGGCCGGAATGATTCTAGGCTAAATCAAAGATGAATAAAGTAACTAAAATAGCTCATTTACAAGTCATCATCAGACAGCTTGAGCAGTTTCCTCAAACTTTAGAACTTCTTGTAACAAGCATTCCTCAATCGAATATCAATAGACGTGTCCATAGTCAATGGACGGTTTACGAGCAGCTCTTACATTTAATCAAAGCTCAGGATATTCACTTATTACGAATCAACCAATTCACAGATGAAAAATTTCCTCGCATTAAGGCTTATTCAGCTAATCTTGAAAGCACAGAACAAAACAGTTCAAGGTCTATCAATGAATTATTGCATCTCTTTAAAGAAAAAAGAACAGCACTTTTAGATCTGATAAATAGCAATCTCAAAGTTTTAATGGACAAAGAGGGAAGTCATGAGGAATTTTCGCCTTACAATTTTCAACTGCTTCTTATTCATATTGTGAATGTTGATTTTGCCCATCTCTTTCAGATCGAACAGCAAGGACTTAAAAAGCTATAGTAGCTGTTCATATCTTGTTGCTAATTCCTTACTGAAAATTTTAATGGTGCGCTTATGAATAATAAATTTGAACTGAATTAGTACATCATTTCTAAATGCAGCAATACCACGATCTTTTAAGACATATCTTAGACCAAGGTGTGGACAAATCTGACCGCACAGGAACCGGAACCCGAAGCGTTTTTGGCTATCAAATGCGATTTGATCTTCAAGAAGGCTTTCCTTTGATTACCACCAAAAAGCTACATCTGCGATCTATCATTCATGAACTTCTATGGTTTTTAAGCGGAGACACCAACATAAAGTATCTAAAAGAAAACGGAGTCAGTATTTGGGATGAATGGGCTGATGAAGAAGGTAATCTCGGACCGGTATACGGTTCTCAATGGCGATCATGGCCAAGTCCTTCAGGAGAAAAAATTGATCAAATCAAAAAGGTCATTGATCAAATTAAAAATACTCCGGACTCCAGAAGAATTATTGTTAGCGCATGGAATGTAGCCGAGATTGAAAATATGGCGCTCCCCCCCTGCCATGCATTTTTTCAGTTCTACGTTGCTGATGGTAAACTCTCATGCCAACTCTATCAAAGAAGCGCCGATACCTTTTTAGGTGTACCCTTTAATATTGCCTCCTATGCTCTATTAACCATGATGATGGCTCAGGTATGCGATTTAAAATATGGAGACTTTGTACATACTCTTGGTGATGCACATCTCTACTCCAATCATTTTGAGCAGGCTGAATTGCAACTTACTCGCGAGTTTCGAACATTACCAAACATGCGAATAAATCCTGATGTGAAAGATTTATTTGAGTTCAAGTATGAAGATTTTACACTCGAAAATTATGACCCGCATCCACACATTAAAGCAGCCGTAGCCGTTTAAGCATATGATCATTTCACACATCGTTGCTGCATCAGAGAACAATGTAATTGGGAATAATCAGGATCTGCCTTGGAAATTGCCGGATGACATGCGGTTTTTTGTCAAAACCACTAAAGGGCATCACATCCTAACCGGCAGAAAGAACTTTGAAACTTTTGGAAAAGCTTTACCTCATCGAGTCAACATGATTATTACAAGAGACACATCTTTTTCTGCAAATGATGCAATTGTTTTTCATGATATCCAATCCGCGATTCAGCATGCTAAAGATAATGGTGAAACTGAACTCATGATCATTGGTGGTGGAGAAATTTATAGACAAACGCTCAAACTTACAGATCGAATTTATTTGACAAAGGTGCATACTGAAATGGACGGAGACACCTATTATCCCAACTTAGATAAAGAACATTGGAATCTAATTTCTGAGGAATATCATTCTAAAGACGAGAAACATGCTTTTGCTTTTAGCTTCCAGTTATGGGAACGAAATGCTTAACGTTTGAATAACATGAAAAATTACTTCGTTATTCTATTTGGTCTATTATCCTTTTTTTCTTGTAAAAAGGATGATGACTCTAAATTACAAGTAACACCAATAAACGGGAGACTTATTGAAGAACAAATAATTATTTCCGAATTCAACTCCAATGACACTAGCAAGGTGCTTTATGTTTATGAAAACAATAGGTTAAAGTTGACAATCTATCGGTATCTTAACAATAGCATAGGTTTACCTGATACAACTTTCTATGCTTATGATTCAAACGCCAACCTAGAGTCTCTCTTTAAAAAATACAATACCGGATTTATTGATACAATTAAACGTTTTAAGTACTATCCAAATGGCCTTCTTAAGAAAGAACTAAATTATAGCAATCAAAACCTCGTCAGCACAATTGAATATCAATATATTGGTACTATCGTAAGTCATATTAATTCCGTTTTTCATTCGTTTAATGGTATTGATTCAACAAAGTATCTCGCTACTATAGAGAATGAAAATATAACTAGCATGGAATTAATTGAAACAAATGGATTGCCTCCTAACAAGAGACGTCTTATTGAGTTGAAACATGATGGATCTACTAAGCCTCCTATTCAAGAACAATACATTGATATTTCCAGTCTAAGCTTGTTTCCAGAAGATAGAACCGTCCTACAACGACTATCAAAGAATAATATTAGTGAAATAACGATTCTTGAGAATGGTATAATTAAGCAACACCATAAATACGTCTCATCCTATAACCATCTAAGGTTTCCCCATACTATAAAGGAGGTCGACGGAAACAAAACAATTACACGAACCTTTATTTATGATTAGGCTACTCTCAATTTCTTTAATGAAGCATGATTGAGCTTTGAATTGGCGTAACGCAAATCAATCTTTAGCTTTTCAACCGTTACTTTGGACGGAGCATCGTACATGGCATCTAACATAATGGCCTCGCAAATGGATCTTAAACCCCTTGCTCCTAACTTGAACTCCTCGGCCTTATCAACAATCAAATCTAGGACCTCTTTATCAAAACTCAACTCCACATTATCCATCTCAAACAAACGGATGTACTGTTTAATAATGGAATTACGCGGTTCCGTCAAAATCCGCCTTAAGGCCGATTTATCCAATGGATTAAGGTGAGTCAGCACTGGAATACGCCCAATCAATTCGGGAATCAAACCAAAACTGCGAATATCATGAGGAGTCACATACTTTAGAAAATTATCAGGATCAACCTCTGCATTGTCTTCCTTGCTCTTGTATCCGATCGCATTCACATTTAATCTTTTTGAGATGGTCTTGTCTATTCCACTAAATGCTCCTCCGCAAATGAATAATATATTCTGCGTATTGATCTGCACCATTTTTTGTTCGGGGTGTTTTCTGCCACCCTGAGGAGGTACACTTACCGTAGCTCCTTCCAGCAGTTTAAGTAAGGCCTGCTGAACCCCTTCTCCAGAAACGTCTCTGGTAATGGATGGATTATCGCTTTTCCTTGCTATCTTGTCTATTTCATCAATGAAGACAATACCCCTCTCTGCCTTCTTCACATCGTAATCTGCTGCCTGTAATAATCGGGACAGTATGCTTTCCACATCCTCTCCAACATAACCGGCTTCGGTCAATACTGTTGCATCAGCAATACAAAAAGGCACTTCCAGCAACTTTGCAATGGTTTTTGCCAGCAAGGTTTTACCTGTACCTGTCTCACCAACCAAAAGCACGTTCGACTTCTCAATCTCAATATCATCTAACTTACCACGTGTAATGCGCTTATAATGATTATAAACAGCAACGGAAAGCACTTTCTTGGCCTCTTCTTGACCAATGACATAATCGTCTAAATGTGCCTTTATCTGCTTAGGTTTAAGGATATTGAGATTAAGGCTCTCTTCTTTCTGAGGTAAAATTTCTTCCTTAACAATTGCTCCTGCCTGCGCAATACAATTGTCACAAATGTGGCCCGTAATACCGGCAATCAAGACATTAGTATCTTTCTTATCTCTGCCGCAAAAAGAACAGGTGATGGTTTTATTGTCTTTCATATCAAAAAATAATCCCGCCTGAAGCGGGATCAAATTTAATCATTTCAGAACTATTGACTTATTTACGTGCCAATACCTCGTCAATCATACCATAATCTTTGGCTTCTTGTGCAGACATCCAGTAATCGCGATCCGCATCCTCTTCTACTTTATCAAACTTTTGTTTAGAGTGCGTCGCAATAATATCATAAAGCTCTTTTTTCATCTTCAGAACTTCCTTGACCGCAATTTCCATATCGGAAGCCTGTCCCTGAGTACCTGCCATTGGCTGATGTATCATCACTCTAGAATGAGGCAATGCAGTTCGCTTTCCATCTGCTCCGGCACAGAGTAGAACTGCTCCCATGGAAGCGGCCATACCTGTGCAGATAGTTGCCACATCAGGTGCAATGTATTGCATCGTATCATAAATACCCAAACCTGCATAAACGGAACCTCCGGGTGAATTCAGATAAATCTGAATGTCTTTCTTTGCATCAGCTGATTCTAAAAACAACAACTGTGCTTGAATGATATTCGCTACCTGATCATTGATGCCGGTCCCCAAAAAGATAATGCGATCCATCATTAAACGTGAAAAGACATCCATTTGGGCCACGTTCAATTGGCGCTCTTCGATGATATAAGGTGTTATTGAAGCATCAATGTAATGGTCTACATGCATGCTACTTAAACCCTGATGTTTGGTGGCGTATTTTTTAAACTCTTTAGAAAAATCCATGTTTTTAATTTCGTTTTATGATTTGCTGAAAACTAAACACTACTCAGGCTATTGAAGTTGCCTCTAGCGCTTTTTCTCAGCTAATTTAACGAAATCATCATAGCTAATTTCTTTTTCCTTAAGCTTTACCGTAGAATTGTAAAAGTCTCTCAATTTCAGCTGATATACCTGCTCATACAAGCGCCTGGCTTCATCCTGATTTTGCAAAACACGATTGGCTGTTTCCGTCATTTCTTCATCTTCCATCATGCCTTGCCCCATACCGGCCAATTGTTGACGAATCATGTTTTTGGTATGTTCAACTACTTCTTCTTTAGCGACTTCAATGTTGTTCTCTTTGATCAATTTGTTTTCAATCAATTGCCATTTTAATCCGGTCGCATATTGATCATACTCTTCTTCAATCTGCTCTTTGGTGATGGGTTTTTCATTAGCCGTTTCTAGCCATCTTTTCATGAATTCATCAGGCAGATTCAATTTGGCTTTTTTGATCAGGTAATCTTGAACATCTCTTTCAAACAATTGCTCTGCATTTTGCTCAAAGCTCTTCTCCATTTCGGACTTGATCTTGTCTTTTAACTCCTCTTCTGATTTGATCACATCCTTACCGTATAACTTATCAAAGAAATCCTGATTTAACTCCGCCGGTTCTGTACGGTGTATCTTTTGAACAGTAAACTGAAAGTCAGAACTGATGTCTTTAATGTATTTCTCGTCTATCCCTAACCAGGCTGCTACATAATTGGCTGATGCCATTTTTTGAGGTTTGCACTTAATCACATCACCAACTTTCACGCCTATAAAAGGCTTTTGATCTTTTTCTTTGTCAATGGTTGAGATGTTTAAAACGGTTTCCTTAGAAATGCCTTCTTCTTTTATCTTGCCTTTCTCTAACTGCTCAAATTTACCGTAAAGCATGTCGCCCTTTTCAGATGAGTCGGTTTCTATCATCTTTCCATAACGTTTTGCCATTTCAGTAATTTGCTCATTGAGCATTTTATCAGAAATCTTCACCTTGTATTTATCAAACTTATCTTTCTCACTCAACGACACCTTTACTTCAGGTGCTAAACCTAATTCGTAGGTAAACTCAAATTCTTTTTGGGCATCCCAATCAATGGCTTGTTCATCTGCTTTTGGCATTGGGTTTCCTAAAATCTCAATCTTGTTATCGCCAATGTATTTGTAGATGCTGTCTGACAAAACTCTATTGATCTCTTCAACCAATATGCTGTTGCCCACCATTTTTTTCACCATGCCCATTGGTACTTTACCGGGTCTAAATCCGGGCATTTTAGCTTGTTTACGATAATTTCTCAATGAAGCATCAACTTTGTCTTTATAGTCTGCTTCAGCAATCTTAATTGTGATTTCTGCGTTGAGTTTGTCAATGTCTTTTCTTACAACTTCCATGATATTGTTTGTATTTAAAAAAAATGGCGTAAAAGCTTCACTTTAACGCCATTGATCTTGTGCGGATGGAGGGACTCGAACCCACACGCCGTGAAGCACTAGATCCTAAGTCTAGCGTGTCTACCAATTTCACCACATCCGCTTTAAATAAATGAACTTCTATTCCGAAAAATAGGAGCGCAAAAGTAATAAATTGTCAATATATATTTCAATTATTGACAACTAAATTCGATTCGCTCGTTTTGTAATCAACATACTTTATGTTCAAATTTGTGCTTCTAAATAAATGTTCATGAAAATTTATCCCGAAGAAGTTTCATTAGGTAAACTTCACAATACTTTATTAGGTTCGGTTGGTCCGAGGCCAATTGCCTTTGCCTCAACCATAGATGCTGAAGGCAATCGCAACCTGAGCCCTTTTAGCTTTTTTAACGTGTTTAGTGCCAAACCGCCAATTGCAATTTTTTCTCCGGCCAAAAGCGGAAGAACGAACACGCAAAAAGACACCTACCACAACATTAAAGAAACCATGGAAGTGGTCATCAATGTGGTGAGTCATGATATTGTGCAACAAATGTCGCTATCGAGTACAGCTTATGAAAAGGGGGTAGATGAATTTGTAAAAAGCGGATTAACCCCTATTCCTTCTGAGCGAGTCAAACCTTTCAGAGTTAAAGAATCACCCGTACAAATCGAATGCAAAGTGAGAGAAGTGATAGAACTGGGTGATGAAGGTGGTTCGGGGAACTTAGTCATTAGCGAGGTGGTCTTGATTCATATTGACGAAAGAATACTTGGCGAAGACGGCAACATCGATCAACAAAAGATTGATTTGGTGGGCCGAATGGGTGGCAATTACTACGTAAGGGCTCAAGGAGATGCTCTCTTTGAAGTTCCCAAACCGATAAGACAAAAAGGCATTGGTGTAGATCAATTGCCGGATCCCATTAAAAATAGCAGCATATTAACCGGCAATGATTTAGGTATGTTGGGGAACATAGAATGCTTACCGGAGATTTCAGAAGAGACTTTTTCTAAAGATTGGGATCAAAAACAGAAAAACGCACAAGCACTTTTAGCTGAAACTAAGATTGACGAGGCTTGGAAGGCTCTGATCGGTTAGCATTTGAGTCTTATTTAATTTCTCATCAACAAAAAAAGCCCTCGAAATTCGAGGGCTTTTTTTATTTTTTTGAAGTAAATTTTACTTCTCTTCTTTTGTTGCTTCTTTCTTATTGAATTTTTGATATCTGTTTTTGAACTTATCAATACGTCCAGCAGTATCTACCAATTTCATCTTACCGGTGTAAAAAGGGTGCGAAGTATGAGAAATTTCCAGTTTTACCAGAGGATACTCATTACCATCTTCCCATTCTATGGTCTCCTTACTTGCTGCAGTAGACTTAGATAAAAATGCATAATCGTTAGACATGTCTTTGAATACAACAAATCTGTAGTTTTCAGGATGAATCTCTTTTCTCATAATTCTTGCCTTAAAAAAATGGGTGGCAAATATAGTAATAATTGAGTGGTTGAAGAACGATTGTTTTAAAAAAAATTTTTATCCTTAAAATTTAACACAATCATAATGCTTTAGCCCGGTTCATGCCCACTGCAAATTTCCATTCTTTAGAATTTATGCGCAAATTTGGCATCTAAATTATAACCCTATGGCAAAAGTTCACAATTATAGTGCGGGACCTTGTATTCTGGCACAGGAAGTGTTGCAACAGGCAGCGGCAGCCGTCGACAATTTTAACGGATCAAACTTATCCATTTTAGAGATTTCCCACCGTTCCAAAGATTTTGTAGAAGTCATGGAAAATGCAAGACATCTTGTAAAGGAACTTTTGGGTGTGCCGGAAGGGTATCAGGTCTTGTTTTTACAAGGTGGAGCCAGTCTGGGTTTTTTAACCGCAGCATACAACTTCTTTCCTCAGGGAGGTAAAGCAGCCTATATCAATACAGGAACCTGGGCCAATAAAGCCATTAAGGAAGCCAAGCGTTTTGGTGATGTGCAAGTGGTTGCCAGTAGCGAAGACAAGAATTTCTCTTATATCCCTACCGGATTTGGCATTCCATCTGATGCTTCTTATTTGCATTACACATCCAACAATACCATTTTCGGCACACAATTCAAGAGAACACCGGTCAGCCGAATCCCTCTGGTTTGTGACATGTCTTCAGACATCTTCAGCAAAGAAATCAGAGTAGCCGATTATGATCTGATTTACGCAGGAGCTCAAAAGAATTTAGGGCCGGCGGGAACTACACTTTATATTGTAAAAGAAAGAGCATTAGAGCGCATCAAAAATGACATTCCTACCATGCTCAACCTGAAAACACATATTGCCAAAGAGTCCATGTTCAATACCCCTCCTGTTTATTCCATTTACGTGAGCATGCTCACCTTAGAGTGGTTAAAAAAGAATGGAGGGATAAAATGGATCGAAAAAATCAATCAGCAAAAAGCAGATCTTCTGTATGGAGAAATCGACCGAAACTCTTGCTTTGAAGGCGTAACGGCTAAAGCGGATCGTTCGAACATGAATGCCACTTTCATTTTATCGGATGAGGCATTAAAAGAAGATTTTGATCGTCTATGGCAAGATGCTAACATTAGTGGCATCAAGGGACATCGCTCTGTAGGTGGTTACAGAGCGTCTATGTACAATGCTTTGCCATTAGAGAGTGTACAGGTATTGGTTGACGTGATGAAAGAATTAGAAAGAACCAAAGGATAATACAATTAGATGAAAGTACTAGCAAATGACGGTATTGCAGCTTCGGGAAAAACAGCCTTAGAAGCAGCAGGATTTACGGTATCAACTGAAACCATTGCACAGGAGAACCTGATGAATGAGATCAATGCTCAAGGCTATGAAGTCTTGTTGGTCAGGTCGGCTACAAAAGTCAGAAAAGACATTATCGATAACTGTCACGGATTAAAGATGATTGGCAGAGGTGGTGTTGGTATGGACAATATTGATGTGGAGTATGCCCGTGAGAAAGGCATCCATGTGTTCAATACGCCTGCGGCATCTTCTCAATCTGTAGCGGAGTTGGTTATGGCACACCTTTTTGGAACTGTCCGTTTCTTGTACGATTCTAATCGTGAAATGCCAACCAATGGAGCATCTGATTTTAAAGTTTTAAAAAAGAAGTACGCTAAAGGCATAGAATTGAGAAACAAAACGATAGGGATTATTGGTTTTGGGAGAATCGGACAAGCCTTGGCGCAATATGCCATTGGTTGCGGCATGAATGTTTTGGCACACGATGCATATGGATCAGAGAGCTACAACTTAGAGTTGAGCATCGCGGGACAAGATTTTAATGTCAGCATCACCAACTCTTCGATGGATGAGGTTTTAAGCAATTCTGACTTCTTGAGCTTTCACATTCCAGGCGGTCAAGCGCCCGTAATTTCTTCTACTGAATTGAACAAAATGAAGACCGGTGTGGTGATTGCCAATGCTGCAAGAGGTGGTGTGATTGACGAAACAGCTTTGATAGCAGCATTGGATTCGGGAAAAGTAGCTCATGCTGCTTTAGATGTGTTTGTGAACGAACCACAGCCTGATGCTGAACTTTTGAAACATCCTAGGCTGTCTTTGAGTCCGCATATTGGTGCTGCAACCGTTGAAGCTCAAGATCGTATTGGTACAGAGCTGGCAGATCAGATTATTGCTTTTTATAGTAAAGAATAACTCTTACCGGATAAATTAGACTAAAGCGCTAAGGACTTTCTCTTTCTATAAAATGAAAGTTACTTTAACTGTTTGGTGTTTAGCATAAGCTACTAAAAGAACTAAAAAAGCATATGAAAACTACAGAAGAGTTACTCGCAGCATTGAATTTCTTAAATGAAAAAGACCTGAAAGAAGCAATTATAGAAAACAGTAAGGTTCTTACATTTAATAAAGGTGATGTTATTGTTCGTGAAGGAGAATACGTAAAAGTCCTCCCAATAGTAATAGAAGGGTCAATACGTGTTTTTCAAGCTAATGAAGAACGTGAGATTCTTCTATACTATGTTGAGTCCGGACAGACTTGTATGATGTCACTTTCAGCTTGCTTTTTCAATAATGAAAGTCCGTCTATAGCAATCGCCGCGGAAGAAAGCACCATTTTTGCGATTCCAACAAAGTTTATCGTTAAATGGCAGAAAGAGTATAAGTCTTGGAACGACTATATTATTAGAACCTTCAGAAAAAGGTATGATGAATTGCTATTTACTTTTGAAGGAGTAGCATTTGAGCACATTGACAAAAGAATTCTTGATTACCTATCCAGCAGAAAAGATAAAAACAATTCAGACATTATTGAAATTTCTCACCAAAATCTTGCCAACGAATTAGGAACAACTAGGGTAGTTATTTCGCGAATTCTTAAACAGTTTGAATTAAATGGCAAGGTAAAACTTCATCGTAAAGGAATTGAGTTATTTTAATTTTTTTTAGAACTGTATCAAATGATACCGTTTTGAGCTGTTGATTCAGTTCAAATTTGTGGCATAATCATAAACTAAAAAGTAAAAATTATGCAAAACAAAGTTCTATTAATTACGTCAGCTCAAAACGATTTACTATCAGAAAGTGGAAAAGCCTGGGGCTTTACAGAGAGTTCTGAAAAGCAAAACGATGTGAGAAGAAATCTCACCATGCTGCTGGAAAAAGCAAGAAATCGTAATATTCCGATTATCCATTCTCCTGTCGGCTTTGATTATGAGATAATGGAAGAGTTCGAACCTCTAAACGCTATTCAGGGAGTTATTGTACAAAATCAACTCTTGGCAATAAACAGTAATGGATGTAAGTTCATTCCGGAGGCACAACCAATGAATAGAGAGATTGTTCTTCCCTATCGACAAGGCTTCTCATCTTTCTGGGCAAAATTACTTCAAGAACATCTAGATGAATTAGGAATTGATACCATTTATATTGCTGGGATGTTGGCCGAAGGATGCATCGAATCTCATGTGCGAGATGCGGTAGAAAATGGCTATAAGACAGTTGTTGTTTCAGATGCAATTGGCTCTACTAGTCTTGATTTATTAGATGCCTCAAGAAAAACACTATCACTTCATGCATCATCCATTATAACAACAAAAGAGTTCTAATTAAATAATTATTAATCCAAAAATCATAAAAATGAAAAATTCAATTCTCGCAATCGGAATTATGCTAATCACAAATTTTGCGTACTCACAATCCACAAATAACACTAAAAGTAAAAGTGTTTTACTAATAACTTCAGCTCAAGTAGACCTTCTTTCTGAAAGGGGAAAAGCTTGGGGATTCACCCAAGAATCTGTCGAGAAAAACAAGGTAAGAGAGAACCTAATAAAAGTAATCAAAGAAGCTCGAAAAAAGAATATTCCAATTATTCACTCTCCTGTAGGTTTTCCATATGAGAAAATGAAAGATTATGAGCCATTAAATGCTTTTCAAAATGTGATTGTAACAAATCAATTACTCGCGATGAATACACCTGGCGTTGACTTTATAACAGAAGCAAAACCCATGAAAGGAGATATAGTTCTCCCATTTCGTCAAGGGTTCTCTTCTTTTTGGGCAAAATCAATTCAAGAACATTTAAAAAAGCTAAATATAGAAACAGTATATATAGTGGGAATGTTGGCAGAAGGATGTGTTCAATCACATGCAAGAGATGCAGCTGAAAATGGATACAAGACTATTGTTATTTCAGATGCAATAGGTTCTACAAGTATTGAATTATTAGAAGCTTCGTATAAAACTTTGGCACTTCATACTGCTGGTGTAATTACAACTAAAGACTTCTTAAAATGTGAATAGTTTTCGTTTATTTTTCAAAAGAGACTGTAGTAATTGACAGTCTCTTTTTTTTGCCTAAAACCATAAGTATAAACAAGTCACTGCATGATCTACTCATAGTAATGGAATACCCCGCTTGATTGATCAACACATTTCTTCATTCAGAGCTGAGCTCAAAACATTTGGAAATAAAGACACCAGAAATCTCTAGAAATGTTTAAAAAGTGTTAATTGTACAAGATTCGTTTGACACCTGCTACCCATTTTTGTAGGGTACTTTATCCCGCGTAGAGATGTCTAATTATGAAAATTGCAGTTTTCAACAGATTATACTAATTCCTTTCCTGATTTCATCTCCTTATCTATTATCAAAAATGTTTAGAATTAACTAGACAAGTCAAATCATAAAAGTCTGTATCTAAAGGCTCACAGTTTCAATTAATCGAAAGTTACTTCGCATTTTATTTTTACATATCGAGATATATAGATATATTTGTATCATGAATTTAAAGTTAGCGACTGAAATAGGAAAATGTTTATCCAACCCAACCAGACTTCAAATTATGGAATGGTTGAAAGATCCGGAAAAGCATTTTCCACCGCATGAAACAGTAAAACATTTTAATGATGGTGTATGCGTTACTTATATTCAAGAAAAATCGGGTCTTTCTCAATCCACCATTTCAACCTATTTAAGCAATATGGAAAAATGTGGTCTACTGATCTCAACCAGACATGGAAAATGGTCTTACTTAAAAAGAAACGAACACTTAATCAAAGAGTATAGCCTGTTTATACTGAATTAGTTTTTTTAATTTATTAAATCGATAAATCTCAATATATAGAAATGGAAAATCTACAAATAAAGCTTATCAATCCGATAGATCATCAAAAAAAGGCACTTAACTTGCTAAAGCAATTGAATCCGGAAATGGACATAAAGGATATTAAAAATAAGCAGGCAGAGATGATAAAAATACCGAACTATAAATGCTTTGGTTTATTTCTAAATGATACCTTAATCGGTATTTCAAGTGGGTGGACAACTGTAAGGATTTACTGTGGCAAGCAATTGGAATTAGACAATGTCATCATAGATTCGAGTATACAGTCTAAAGGGTTTGGAAAGTATTTCATGAATGCAATAGAGGAATGGTCCTTAAACAACGACTACAATTCTATTGGCCTAAACACCTATGTCCAGAATTCAAGATCGCACAAATTCTATTTTAACATGGGATTTAAGATTTTAGGCTTCCATTTTGAAAAAAGATTATCATAATGCTATTTGATTTTGTAGGATATTTAGCCCTGGGATTAAACTTATATTCAATGTACTCCAAAGGAGAATGTAAGCTAAGAGCTTTTTCCGCAATTGCAAACTTGACCTATGTTATTTATGGAGTTTTGATTAGTGCTCTACCTCTGGTTATAGGCTGTTCTATTGCTGTTATCCTTCACGTGCACAGATTATACAAACTAAAACAAGGAAAAGATATAGAATTAATTAACGAATAATAATCGCCATGCATGAATATTCCAAGTCAAAATTAAATCGGGTAAAACGCGGACACAAAAGGGCCTCGTATGATGTAGAGAAAATCAACTCTATTCTGGATGCCGGTTTTATCGGATACGTCAGTTACATCTATCAAGGTTCAGCAATTGCTCTTCCAATGGCCTATGGAAGAAAAGACGATAAAATTTACCTACACGGTTCACAAGCAAACAGAATGCTGCTTACTTTGTTAAAAGCAAAAACCATGAGTATGACTGTAATGCACTTGGATGCTCTGGTTTTAGCTCGGTCTGGCTTACATCATTCTGTAAATTACCGTTCTGCAACGGTATTTGGTTCAGCAAGAAAAATAGAAAATCCAAAAGAAAAAGACGCTGCTCTGTTTTGCTTTATGGAACACATGATTAAAGGACGTTGGGATGAAATCAGACCCATGTATAAAGAAGAGATAGACCGCACACTAGTCATTGAAATGACAATTGAAACTGCTTCGGCTAAAATAAGAGATGTTGGCGTTGAAGATGAGTCAGAAGATTATGATTTAGACATTTGGGCGGGTTTAATCCCTATTAGGCAAGTAGCAGACCAACCTATTCCTGATAAAGGTATACCACAGAAAATGAAGGTCCCTAAACACATTTCGGATTATTATACGAAGAACAAAGCCAGTGACCAACAGTATTGATAAAACAAAGCCGAGGCTGAGCAGGATAAACTATTGGGAACACATTTCATGTCTATAACTAGACAGTTTGGAAACACTTTGATAAAACAGTCACGAAATGGCTTTCTTCATTATTCATGACTTACATCTGACAACATCCGTTGAAGTGAATGCCTATATGCTAGCTATTTCGATAAATCGAAAGTTACTTCGTATTTTCATTTCGCGAAACTCACCTTACTATTCGCGTCGATAATTATGAAAATAATTAAGATAATAAACCTATTGACCATACTGATTTTGACTTTTGAAATATCGCATGGTCAAACAGTAAGTGGAATTATAAAAAGTAAAACAGACTCCATTCCGATTCCTTTTGTCAATATCTTAGTTGAAGGTACTCAGGTAGGAACGGCCTCTAATGATGATGGTGAATTTGAATTGAGTACTTCAGAACTAAAACAGGATTTTGTCATTATTGTATCTGCAATTGGATATATCTCCAAGAAAATAAAAGTCGTTAAGAAAAGTTATAAGTCAACTTTAACTATTCTGTTAGAAGAAAGCTCTATTGAATTGCAAGAAGTTGAGATTACCTATCTTTCACCTAAAACAATACTGAACCATTTTTATAAAAACTATTCAACCAATTATCCTCAGGAAACTTCTCGTTTAAAGGCTTATTATCATTCCACTTTAACAGAAAATGACAACTGCAAACATTTACTGGAAGCTACTGTTGACATTCAAGAATACAACAAGAAAAAACAAAGAGCGTTTCAAGTTCAGATCACCCAATATAGAAAGTCTAACGATTATAGAACGGAAAGGTGGGCTGAAAAAAACAACTACTTGTACGATGCCATTGCAAGCAATCCATTACTTGGAAAATCGGATTTTTTAGATCTGAAAAACCTGAAGTATTATTATATAGAAAGACTGCCCAATACCTCATATGATGGAGAAATATGTTATGTACTTAAGTTCACACCAAAAAAAAGTGCATCGAAACCGTTATATGAAGCTATAGCCCATTTTAATTCAAATGATTTTGCCCTGATAAGAGCAAATTATTATTTTAAAAACGCTGACCTAAAGATTCCAAATCAAAGTTTAAAGAATAAAACTTACCACATTCCATTCATTTCCGGTAAGATTCAATATCAGAAAATAGGCCGATACTACACTCAAAAATACCTGAGTTACAACAATGGATGGACAATCATTAACAACGTTTCGAATGATACCATTGTAAAAGATGTCTTGAGAGATGAAATCTTGTTTACTGATATCCGTTATTCTGATTCCACGCAACTTTCCCACCCTCTAACTAAATGGGGAGATGTTTATAAGAAGCCTTTTATTTATGATGCTGAATACTGGTCTAATCAGACAAGAATACCCACTTCACGATTATTCGAAAAAGCAATTTTAGATTTAGAAAAGCATCTTTCAATTGAAATTCAGTATTACAATAATTCTGCACAAGGTTTGCCTCAACAAAAATTTGCAAACACCGCGAGTGGGCGTATTGATAGTATTCTAAGCGTTTATCATTTAACCAAGTTGTTCAATGGAGTAGCATTAGTTACAAATAAGGGTAAAACTATCCATCATAAAGCTTACGGTTTTCTTAATTTTTATGATAGTATTCCCTTAGATACAGGAAGTATCTTTGACATTGGCTCCATCACCAAACAATTCACAACAACAATGATTTTTAAGCTAAGAGAACAAGGCAAATTAGAACTTCATGATAAGATCGGCAAATTCTTACCCAATTATCGCTTTGCAAATCAGATAAGCATCGATCAATTACTTTGTCATAGGTCAGGAATTCCAACCTTTGACCACAATGAAAAGTTGAACGGTGTCGAGTGGTTCGATCGCAAAATGGAAAGAAAAGAGATGATAAAATCCTATTGCAGCGATGATCTAGAATTCCCACCGGATAGCAAGATGGAGTACAGCAACAGTAATTTTATCATTCTGGCAGCTATTATTGAAGAAATTGAAGGCAAAGATTTTTATTCCGTACTCAATGATTTAATACTTCAACCACTTGGCCTAAAACACACCTATAGTTACGCATCTATTCCTGCAGAGCAGATCGCAATTGGATACACCTCGGAAGAAAATCATCTAATACCTGAAGTAAATTGGGAAAAAAATAACGTGTTAGGAGCCGGAGGAATATATAGCAACTCATCTGACTTGTTAAAATGGATAATGGCTTCTAACTCTTCTAAACTAATTAGCATAAAGGATAATGCATTAATTAAATCTCCAATATCTTATTATGAATATTACGATTCCGAATTTGGCTACAGTTGGGCAATCAATGGTGGAACTCTAAGCTCAATATCTCAAACATACTTTTATGGTGGAAGCAGTTTAGGTTTTTTTTCTATGATTACAACAATACCTGAAAAAGGAATTAATGTAATTCTGCTAAACAATACGGGAAACTTTCCTAGAATAGAATTGACAAATGAAATCCTAAAAACAATTGAATAAAGACCGCAGTGCTTTCTAGGAATCTTGAAATTTTGATGGAGAACCATGTCCATCATTATGGACATTAGAGCGTAAAAAAGTTAAGTCATCTCTACCGCCTACAAACTAGATAAATTGCACCTTTATATATTACATCTACAGCATAACTATTTATAGAAGATCATAGTTTTATTTGATGATGGTAACGGGTGTTCTCACCCAAGCCTCATTTGTCATATTTACAAGGGATTGTTCATCAATAATTCCGACGGAATTATAAACAAAAATCGCATAACATAAACCTTCCGGCATTCCTTCTGGAATGTTTACAGCAATACCTTTTGTCGCGAATTGATTAATGAGTTTGTTCAATTGTCCATAACCACATATACTAGCCCAATCATCTGCCTTTAAACCTGAAGGATAATTGTACATTGCCCATCCATTGACAGCAGGTGTAACCATTCCTTTAGAATTGGAAAGAAAATCATTAGAAGCAACTCCAATTTTAATTGGCCCATATTGATAGATTGCACTCTTCAAAAGATTCGGTTCAGTCCAGTTTATCGATTGGAAAGTTCCATTTAAATATTTCTTTCCATTCAGTTGAAATCCCTCAGTTTGCAAGAACTCACTAACATTCATAGTGCCACACTTATCAATAGTCTCTAATACAAGCTCTTTAGGCAATTGAATATGGGGCTTTGCACAAAACTTAGCAAAAGATTCTTCTATCCAAAAGGAATTATTTAAATCACCGGGTTTCCAAAAGTCTAAATCTACATCGCCGATATCCATCAAAAACGGATCAGGATAATCCTGAATGGCTTTGTAAGATTTGGCCTCTGCCAATTCATAATTCTGCGAAGGAAATGTTCCGCTTGGGACAAAAGCAGCCTCTGATCCATATGGATCAGAGGCTGCTAAATCGTGTCTCTGTACTGGTTTTGCACCACGAGGCATTTTCATTACTGAAGTGCTTTACTATTATTTTATAACCGTTACAGGATTACGTACCCAAGCTTCATAAGTCATGTTTAACATGGATTGCTCATCAATAATTCCAATGGAGTTCCATGTAAACATTGCATAACACATACCGGTTGGCATCCCGCTTGGCAAATTAACGGATATTCCTTGTTGGCTGAAAAGGTTTACCAGGTCAGCTTGGTTTCCATAACCACAAAGACTAACACAATGGTCTTCTTGTAGGCCTGACGCATAGTTGTACATTCCCCAACCACTTGTACCGGGTGTTACTACCCCATTAGCGTTACTCTGAAAGTCTTCAGCTCCAACACCAATTTTCACAGGCCCATGGCTGTATATCGCACTTTGCAAGGTAGCTGCATCAGTCCAGTTGACTGAATTATATGGACCATCGTTGTATTGATTGCCATTGTATTCAAACCCATCGGTTTGCATGGTCTGTAATACTGCGGTAAGATAAGCCCCGTTCAGGTAACCATGTTTTGTTGCCCAATCGACTACCGTATCTGTTGGAATAAAAACTTGAGGAGAAGCAGTTGCCTTTGCAAAAGCTTCTTCTGCTGTTACACAATCGCCATATTTGTAATTGTTCCAAGAAGCCATTTGCTGAGGCCACATTAAAAAACTGTCTGGAACAGAAACTTCCTCACTTGGTACATGAGGAGTTGCTGCGGCAAGTACATGCCTGGGAGAAGCAATTGCACCTCTTGGCAATCGCTTTGATAAATCTGGAGTGTTTTGATCTGCCATTTTATTTAAATTTAGTTCAGTGTCTTACTCTATTGTATATAGGCTTTTCAGATTCCGCCTTCGTAATCAAATGATGATTGTAGCTACTTAATCAAAATATTCGTTCGATGACAATTCAAATGTCTGATGTGACAATGCACTCTACTAGAGTAGAAATATGCAAATTTCAATTCAGGTATAACTACCTAGAAGTTAATTTTTAAGGCCAGACTTGGCCCTCAGATGTAACAAACATATAATTCTTATAAATCTCCTTGACAACAATCAAAATGACTTTCTATAATTTTGAAGCAAAGCATCGACCGTGGCAGAAATTATTCCATTCAAAGCGTTTAGACCTACCAGAGACAAAGTCCATCTGGTGGCTTCACGTTCATACATTACTTATTCGCGTAAGAATTTAATGCGTAAGCTGGATGAGAATCCATTTACCTTTCTGCACATCCTTAATCCGGAATACAAGCAAAGGAAAACTACCAAAGCCAACTCGGAAGCCAGATTTAAACTGGTAAAAAACAAGTTTGTCGAATTTATTAATCAACAGATTCTTATTCAAGACGAAAAAGATAGCTATTACCTCTACCGGCAGATTAAAGACGGACATCCTTATGTAGGTATCATCGGCTGCGCCGCAGTCAAAGATTACTACAACAAAGTGATCAAAAAACATGAGGCTACCATTGCCAAACGGGAGAACATGTTTAAGAATTACTTAAAAGCTACAGAAATTAATGCAGAGCCGGTTTGTTTCACTTATCCTAATCATAAAGAAATCGACCACATTACTCAGGAAACATTATTAAAACGACCTGAATATGATTTTACAACCACTAATAAGGTCAGACATAGCTTTTGGATCATTAATAATCAGAAAGACATCAAACGCATAAAAAATGCCTTTGTCTCTATTGACTCCATCTATATTGCAGACGGGCATCACCGAAGTGCATCATCCGCATTAATGGGTAAAGAACTGGCTGCAAAAAATGCGAAGCATACCGGTAGTGAATTGTACAATTATTTCATGGGCATCTTTATTCCTGAAACGGATTTGCACATTTTTGAGTTTAACCGTTTAGTCACGGATATTGGTAACTTAAACAGTACTCAGTTCTTAAATCAAGTAAAAGCAAAGTTTGAATTGGTGCATGTCGGAAATACGGTTTTTGTTCCGCGAAAAGTTCATGAGATTGGCATGTATATAGATGGAGATTGGTATTGCCTTATCCCTAAGGAGGCACTGTTTGAGGAAAATGATCCGGTACATCATCTCGACGTCTCCATCCTTACCAATCATTTGCTCGCGCCCATATTGGGCATAGAAGATTTGAGAACTGATAGTCGCATTTATTTCAAAGGCGGTCTGGAAGGAGTTGAGGCCTTAAAAGAAGATGTGGATTCAGGAAAAGCCAGACTGGCTTTTGCCCACTATCCTGTGACTATGGAACAATTGAAATCCATTGCCGATGCCAACTGCATTATGCCGCCTAAATCCACCTGGATAGAACCCAAATTGAGAAGCGGGTTGACTGTCTTCTCTACCAATGAAGCACACGGATAATGAGTATAAAAGCAAACCTCAAAGTGATTCTTGATGAATTGCCAGGTGAAGTACAATTGGTAGCTGTTTCAAAAACAAAACCCGAATCCGATATTCTACAGGCATACGAAGCAGGGCAACGCATCTTTGGCGAAAACAAAGCTCAGGAACTGCAAAGTAAAGCCCAAAATCTACCGGATGATATTGAATGGCACATGATTGGTCACTTGCAGCGAAATAAGGTTAAATATATTGCTCGACACGTATCGCTAATCCACTCTGTAGACTCATTGCGTCTGCTTAAAGAAATTGATAAAAGAGCCAAACAAAATGAACGTGTAATCAAAGTGCTTCTTCAAATTTACATTGCTCAGGAAAGCACCAAATTTGGCTTTGATGAACAAGAATTACTTGAACTATTGGCTGATAGCGAATTTCAATCACTTGAGCACATTGAAGTTGTTGGTTTGATGGGCATGGCCACCAATACAGATAATCAGGAAAAGATTACCAAAGAATTTCAAAGTCTGAAAACTTTATTTGATCACTTGAAAACCACTCACTTTAAAGATGCACCCGGCTTTTGTAAATTGAGCATGGGCATGAGCAGCGATTATGCCATCGCCATTGAAAAGGGATCTACATTAGTAAGAATTGGCAGTGCTATATTTGGACACAGAGAATACACAACACAATAGTTTTGAACTTCAAAAAAAGTAATTCTCATTCCTGGGAACCCCATGGTTTAGCACTTAAAGCATATTGGGGAGGGGATAAAGAAGTTAAAATCGGCATCAAAATGTTTACAGGAGAATTTGTTGAGATGCCTGCAGATATCTACTTTAGAACTAAAGAGGATTGCCCTGAATTAGAGTTAATTGCGCTGAATCGTAGTTATGGACGCATATTGGATATAGGAGCCGGAGCAGGCAGTCATAGTCTTATGCTACAAGAAAAAGGATATGAAGTGTATGCAATAGATATAGACCATCATGGAGTTGAAATTATGAAAGAAAGAGGACTGAATAAGGTTAATCAATCTTCTTTCCTCAGTTTCAATTCAGATTTAAAATTTGACACTTTACTTTTTCTCATGAATGGGGTTGGCATTGCCGGTAACTTGGAAGGGCTAGATCACTATTTACAAAAATGCCACGAACTACTTTCAAACAATGGGCAAGTTTTGTTAGACTCTTCAGACCTTCGCATTTCTAACCCCGGACTAAAAGGACCTCATGATTATTATGGCAGCATCGATTATCAATTGTCATTTGAAGATTTTGATGGGACACCTTACTCATGGCTTTATTTGGATCAAGAAACTCTGATTCGTTCAGCAAAGAAAAACAAATGGCACTGTCAAGTGCTCTATGAAGCAAAAGATGGAAGTTATCTTGCGCAATTAAAGAAGAATTAGCCATTATTTTTCCGACTTGTCTTTCTCCCTTGGCGAAACAGCTAAGGAATTTAATCTTACTAACTTTGCGATCAATTCTAAAAAATGGAAGAACAATCTAAAGTCGTTAAAGAGATTATAAAAGATCTGAGTGCATCGGATACAAGCATAGTTTTAGATGCGATAAAACGCAGTAGAGCAAATGGCAACCAAATCGTTTTTAAAACTTTATTAAACGTTTTAAAAGAGACAGATGAACCTCAGGTAGAAGCGGCAATTATTCAGTTTTTGTTTGATTTAAAAGACAATGAATCGGTAGATGTTTTAATCGAAGCCATTCAAGATGCAAGCATGAATTATTACCGCAGTTTTCTGATCTCCAGTTTCTGGCAAGCTGCCATAGACGGCTCTGATCATTTAGATGTTTTTGTAAAAGCCGCTATAGAAGGTGATTACATGGTCACTCTTGAAGCCCTGACAGTTATTGAAAATTTTGATGCGGCTTACAGTGAACATGAATTACTTGAATATGAAGCGGACATTCAAGAAGCAAGTGAAAAAGAAGAAAATGCAGATAAGAAAGCCTTGCTGATCAGCTTAGGAGACGTTGTTCGCAATCTGCCCATTGAAGGAGAATAAAATGAAGAAACAGAATTTCGATGATTTGAGAAAAAAGCTAAATGAGAGCGGAAGCTGGCCTCGTGTCTACTTTTTCAAATTCATCGTTCCATCAGACAATAAAAAACTGGCACAAGTGGAGGCCCTATTCGGGTCTGAGGCTCAGGTCAGTCTTAAACAGTCAAACAAAGGCAATTATGTAAGTGTAAGTGCTAAGGAGTTAATGCTGGATGCTGACGGAGTAATTGATCGCTATGAGCGGGCATCTAAGATCAAGGGGTTAATGGCTCTTTAATTGACCTTAGATTCAATAGGATATCTGAGGCCCTCCATACTATTGACCCTCGCTCTTATAGAACCGACTAAAATAGGTGTTTCGATGTAAACCGGAACTCGGTTTTTGTCGTCCGTTACCCAAACGGTCATGTCTTCTCCACCATTAAAAATGGTTCCCTCAATTAGGTATGGCGAAAACATGATGCAATTAAATGTTCCTAAACCTTTTACTTTTAATTGTTTCTTCCCTAAATAACGAATATAACTTTCATGTGTCTCATTATCCAGTATAAGTCTAATGGGCACTTTTTCGCCTTCTTCTACATTGCTAAAATCAATATTTCTCGCATAATAGATCATTGTCATGACATCATAGCTACATGGTTTTAACGGAATAGTATCTTTAACCATCTCCTCATCTTCATCCATTTGCCGAAGGGTAATTGCTTCTCCAGCTTTCTGTTTGAACAAATAATCTTCTCGGATGTGTGTACCGCCTTCATTCACTTTTCGTTTAAACCTTAATGGCTTGAAACTTTCCTTATCCACTATACTTTCAAAGTGATCTCTCACTTTATAGATCCAATCATATTTCTTAAAGGTACTGCCGTAACTGTTGAAATGATAAAAGGGTCGGTTGGCAATATTCATTGAATCGATCTTAAAGTAAACCTCACCGGCACTTACCCACATGCCTGCCAAATGATAGTATATCGTATAATCAACTCGCTCACCAAAATCAAAAGTCGTATTCTCAAAATTGCAGTTCTGAGATTTAGATGACAACCAAAAAGAACACAGAAAAAGAAAGATGACAAATTGTTTCACTGCTCAAATTAACGAAATCAATGAGAAAACGTTTCGACCTTAATGAATCATTTTGAATAATTTTGACGTATGATATTTGAGCTTCAACAAGAATACATTGAGATGATTAAACTGCTAAAAATTATGGGACTAGCAGAATCGGGAGGAGATGCAAAAAGAATGGTTGAAGCCGGAGAGGTGATATACAATAATGAGGTAGACTATAGAAAAAGGCTAAAAGTTCGGAAGGGAGACTTGGTTAGAGTCAACGGAACTCAAATTGAAGTAGTCTAAATAGAAAGCATATGAAAAGAATTTTATTAATTGGTTTAGTACTGAGTACCCTGACTTTATCGGCTCAGAGTAATGGTATTGATGTGAGAAACTTCACCAATCCCATGAGAGGTTTTAATTATGACAGTGCCGCGGTAGAAGACATCACAGTGCGTTTTAGGAATGATGGACCTAATATTCTTTTTGCACAGGATTCGATTTATTTCTCTTTAAGCATTGCTACCAAGGATACAACTGAATTTTACGACATCAAAAAAAGGATCGATCAAACTTTAATGCAGGGGGATTTGAAAGACTATACCTTGATTAGCAATTACGGATTCAAACAAGAAAATGATTATGTGATTTGTGCTACAGCAAACGGAACAAATATTTACCCAACGAACTCAACCAAAAATCCAAGAGCCTGTGTATCTTTTGTTGTCAACATAGAAAAGCATGAGCTAAAGCTCAATTCGGTGAATTATACAGAAGGTATCTTAAGAATTAACTCCGATGCTAACGAATATGCAGATTTATTAATTCTGGACATTACTGGTCGTGTTTTGAAGCAAAGTTCGATTTTCTTATCTCAAAGCTTTGAGCTTAAATTCTCACCACCGGCCAATGGTTTTTACTTTTTGAAAGTAAAAACAAAAAATGGTCAATCTTCCATCGCTAAGTTTGTTGTTAACTAAGGAATCAGGTATTTAGATACTTTACGAAATTCAAGATCTGACCACTCTTCTTTAGACACATAATCCACAATAAGTCGTTTGTAGTGACTCTGTGCAAAGAAATGGTCGATGGACTTTCTAGCCGGACCTGCTAAACGCGAATTGAAACTAAAACTCGCATCAAACAAATAAGCAAGACCTTTCACATTGATCACATTCAACTCCTTTAGTGTTTCAAATGCATTCACCCTTGTTGTAAATTCATAAGAAAGAGAAGCGTATTCAATCAATTCCTCAAGAGCTTTTTCGTCATTTTTAATTTCTATCGCATACTTCAAATGAGCAATTCTAACATTATGTGATCGGTTTCCAAACTCTTCTTTTGTTAATTGAAGATAAGCATCAATGTTTTGCGGATAATAAAAAGCCAATAAGTCTAATGCTTTTTCGATAACTATATAACTTGAGTCTTTTAGTAAGCTGCGATAAAGCGATTCCTGATCAGAGGAAATGCGAATTGTATTGTCGAGTACAGCCTTTCTTACATTCACATCTTTATCTTGAAGCCCTAAAACAGTCAATTGTTCGCTTGCTTCATTTAATTGTGGAAGCAATTGTTTGATAATTTCTCCTTTGATCGCATGAAATTGCTCTGCCTTGAACCGCTCAGTCAAAAAGGCTTCTTTGTTGTCAAAATCAAACTCTGACAAAGCCACAATGGCATCGTAACGGTCTAGCATATGTTCTGCCTTTTGTGCTTGGAGTTTGAGCATTTCAAGAGGTTTTTTAAACTCAATAGACTTCATCACCTCACTGTTAGGATCAAACAGAACAAAGGCTACGGACTTGTCTTTATGCAACTCAAGATCAAACTCCTGACTTTCTTTTTCCACCCAGACTTTCTTGAGTGTTGAGCTTCCATCCTGATAAATCACTTGAAGGTTAATCGGCATCTTAAACAAACCGTTCAATTCGCTACGCTCATGAGTTTGTTGTACCTTAAATCTACCTATACCGTCCAGTTCTTCAAACTCGACTTTGTACTCAGGCTCACCGCCTTTGTATACCCATTGTTCCCAAAACCAATTTAAGCTCAGACCAAGTCGCTCATGAAAAGCTGACAAAAGATCATCAGAATTAACGTTTTGATAGGCATGCTTTTCCAAATAATATTTGATGGCAGCATTAAACTCTTCTCTTCCTACAACATACTTTAACATTTGTAAAACAAATGCCCCTTTAGGATAATGCCTCACTACTCCTGCACTACTATGAGCTACGGGCTTCAGGTCTTTTTTTGAAGCTGCTATGGCTTGATCGTTATAATCTCTTCTCACCCAATCAAAATACTCCTTTCCAAATGCCTCCTGTTGATACATCATGTCATAATGTGTCGCAAAACTCTCTTGTAACCAATGATCCGCACTCGCCCTGGCTGTAATCATATCTCCAAACCATTGATGGGCTAATTCGTGAGCATCTACTCTCACATAATTTTTATCTAAATATGCTCTTTCATTCACCAAATAAAAATCTCCAAATACGGTCGCTGTAGTATTTTCCATGGCGCCATACATAAAATCCTGTACCGGAATTTGAGAATAACTTTCCCAGGGATATGGAACACCAATCTCCTTTTCAAAAAAGTTGAACATTTGTTTAGAAAACTTGTAAGTAGCTGCTCTTTGATCTTCCTGATCTGGATAATAATACAGGTTCATTGGTACTCCACTAGAAGATTTGGTTTCATAGATGGCATAATCTCCTATTCCTAACATGATGAGATAGGGAGCATGTGGATGTGAAATTTTATAATGCCATCTTTTCGTGCCATCCTTTTGTACTTTCTCAGAGAGTTTTTTCCCGTTTGATAATACTTTATAAGTTTGGTCAAAATGCACAACCACTTCTGAAATAACTTTATCGTTTTTCTCATCAAACATTGGAATCCAATGTCTGTTGTTTATGCCTTGCCCCTGAGTCCAGATTTGCTTTCTCGATAAACCGTTCGGATCATTCCAGCCAATGAAATAAATTCCCTTTTTAGGAAAGGCAGTATAATCCATCTCCAATTCGTGCTCTGAATCCCAATCAAGAGCATTATCCAATATAAGAACTATTCCCTTTTTTTGTGTTTTAAAGTCAACGGCTTGGCCATCCAATTCTACTCTCGAAAAACTCATGTTTATCGCATCCAGATAAATTGAATCCACTCCCTTTTGAAGAGTAACAAATTGATGCTTCACCTTGCCAATCACTTTTCCTTTCTCAGGTTCAAACCTCACATCTAATTTTAAATGCTTAAAATCCAATGCATGCTCTCTTGGAACAAGCCCTTTATCTGCATAATAAGTTCTTGTCTCTACTTGCGCTCTTAATTGAGTGAGTGCTAAACAGGCGATTAGCAGGAATTTAAATCTCATCATGATATAATGTGTTTACTTTTTCTCTTAGATTATAGTTAGAAGACATCACCTCGCCATAAGCCCCTGTTGTTCTGATGGCCATAATATCTCCTCTCTGACTCATGGGTAAGTCAATCGCCTTACCAAAACAGTCAGATGATTCGCAAATTGGCCCTACTACATCATATTTTTCTTGCTCATTTGAACTGCTCGAAAGATTTTGGATATAATGGACCGACTGATAAAGAGCAGGGCGTATCAACTCGGTCATGCCGGCATCGAGTATTAAAAAATTGGTTTTTATGCCTTTTTTAACGTACAAGACCTTAGTAATCAAACTCGCACATTGAGCCACCAATGATCTTCCCAGCTCAAAATGAACATCTTGATGCGGGAGTGGATTTAAAAAGCGTTTAAATATCTTGAAGTAGGCCTCAAAATCAGGAATCAACTCCTCATCGGGAGATGTGTAATTCACTCCCAAGCCACCACCTACATTAATATGATTGATGTCAATTGATCTCTCTTTAAAAAAGACCTGTAAATCATTGATTCTGTTGCAGAGGTTCTTGAATACTGATAAATCCGTAATCTGAGAACCGATATGAAAATGCAAGCCATCTAAACTTAGATGCTCTGATTGATTCAATACACCGATTACTTCATCCAATTCCCAGAAATTAATACCAAACTTATTTTCTTCTAATCCCGTAGTGATGTAATGATGTGTTTTAGCATTGACGTTGGGATTTAACCTCAAGGCAATAGGAGCGACAATATTCATTTCCCTTGCCAATGCATCGATCACCTTTAATTCGGGAAGTGACTCTACATTCAAGCTAAATATTTGGGATTGGAGTGCCAAACGAATTTCTTTATCTGTTTTACCTACTCCGGCAAAAGCAATTTTTTTAGGATTGAACCCTAAATCCAATGCGTGCCTAATCTCCTGACCACTCACTGTATCAATGCCCAAATCATGCGCTTTTATTCTTTCCAATACTTCATTATTGGCATTGGCTTTTATGGCATAGTGGATGTGAAAATTAGATTGATCAACCGCTTTTTTTAACGCTTCAAGTGTCAAGTCAAGAATCTCCAAATTATAGAAATAAAATGGTGTCTCACATGCCTGAATTTTTTTGATTGCTGCTTTAGAAAAGAATTCCATTATTCGAATAAGGTATTTAGGTTCTTCAATGCAGCTACTTTATCAGAAGTATTCACCAATAGAGAAATATTATGATTGCTCCCTCCGTAAGAAATCATACGTATGGGCACTTCTTTCAAGGTATTAAAAATTTGAGAAGCAACACCCTTATTGCCCTGAATAAAGTCCCCTACCACACAAATGATACTTTGCTCTTTATCAACTTCTACTTTGCCATATTTTCTTAGCTCTTCAGTAATTTCTTCAAGATATTGATTATTGTCTATGGTTACTGAAACAGCCACCTCTGAAGTCGTAATCATATCAATGGAAGTCTTGTACAACTCAAAAATTTCAAATACTCTTCTTAAGAAACCATGAGCCAACAGCATCCTTCCGGAATTAATCTTAATGGCTGTTATCTTATCTTTTGCAGCGATCGCTTTTATTCCATCTCCAGAAGTCGCCTGCGTGATCAGAGTCCCTTTGGCTTCAGGAGCCAATGTGCTTTTCAATCGAACAGGCACATTAGCACGTTGGGCCGGAAGCACACTGGAAGGGTGCAAAATCTTTGCCCCAAAATAAGCCAGCTCTGCCGCTTCGGCAAAGGAAAGATGTTCTATTGGTTGAGTTGAATCGACATATCTGGGATCGTTATTATGCATACCGTCAATATCTGTCCATATCTGCACTTCCTCAGCCTGAACGGCCACACCAATCAAAGAAGCAGTATAATCGCTACCACCTCGTTTTAAATTGTCAATTTCCCCATAATTATTACGACAAATAAAGCCTTGTGTGATGTATAGTTTACGACCTGAATTTTCTTCAAGCAAACGATTGAGGTTTTCTTTAATGTAAAATGCATCAGGCTCCATGTCCTTATCAATTCTCATAAACCCCAGAGCCGGAAGCAATACTGCTTCTTCTCCCCTTTCTTCAAGCAACAATTGGAACAATGCAGTTGATAAGAGCTCACCCTGTGCTAAGATGGCTTTTTCTTCGTGAATGGTAAATGAATCCTGGGTAAAGGACATGAGGTAATTAAAATGTGCATTTACCAAATCCATTCCCTTTTCTAAGACAGTCTTGTCATTCAATAATTCTTTTACTGTTTCAACATATTTTAGATTTAGGCCATTAATCATCTCAATGGCTTGAGACCGCTTTTTCTCGTACAAGTATTTAGTGATCTCAACAAGACTGTTTGTTGTACCTGACATGGCCGATAACACAACTATTGCTTGCTTTTCTTGCCTTACTATCTCATACACTTTTTTCATGCGTTGAGCTGAGCCTACAGAAGTTCCTCCAAATTTTAAAACCTTCATCTCAAATTTAAATTGGGGCTCAAATTTAAATAAAGCGAATGAGCAGGCAACGCAGAAGACCAACTAGGCCTCTAATTAGAGAATTTTAACTAGGGATGAGGAGCCTTTTCTTTATTTTTGTCGACCTGTTTAACAAGGCATGTTAAGTTTACTCAAAAAGGAAATACAAGGTTTTTTAGGTTCACTCATAGGATATATTGTAATTATCGTATTTCTGATCATTATGGGCTTAATCATGTGGGTTTTTCCCGGTGATACTAATGTTTTGGATGCCGAGTATGCTGCATTAACACCACTCTTTAGCATTGCACCATGGATATTTATGTTTCTTATTCCCGCTATTACCATGCGTTTATTTGCTGAAGAAAACAGAGCCGGAACAATGGAATTGTTACTGACAAAACCTTTGACCGATTTACAGATCATTTCTGCAAAGTATCTGGCAGGAGTACTTCTTGTACTCTTTAGTATCACTCCCACCTTGATTTATTATGCAACTGTATATTATCTCGGAGCCCCTATTGGCAATATAGATCATGGTGGTACCTGGGGCTCATATTTGGGGCTCCTGTTTTTAGCCTCCGGATTTGTTGCCATTGGTCTATTTGCTTCCTCTTTATCAGACAATCAGGTGATTTCATTTATTATTGCGGTCTTCCTGAGTTTTATTGTCTACATCGGCTTTGACTTCATCAGTTCTCTGGATTTATTAGGCAGTTTTGATTATCTCGTCTTAAAGCTGGGAATCAATGAACACTACATATCAATGAGTAGAGGTGTCATTGACAGTAGAGATGCAATTTACTTTTTATCGCTAATTGCTTTTTTCATCATGTTAACCAAATTAAAAATAGGAGCCCGAAACTGGTAATGAATTCCAAGAGAAAAGATATTATCAACTTTTTGGTTGGGATTGGCATCCTGATCAGCATTAATAGTATCGGATCCTACTTGTTTCATCGTTTCGATCTCACATCTGAAAACAGGTATTCCATTTCTGAGCCTACTAAAAAGCTATTATCTTCATTAGAGGATCAGGTTTACATTACCGTTTACCTTGAGGGAGATTTCCCCGCCTCGTTTAAGCGCTTAAGAAACGAGACTAAAGAAATGCTGGATGAGTTTCAGGCTTATGCCGATGGCAGATTAGAATTTAAATTTATCAACCCCTCTGAAAATCCGAACATCAAAGAGCGCGATAGAGTTTATCGTAATTTATATGAAAAAGGACTTCGTCCTACTGACTTACAAATTAAAGATGATGATGGCGTATCAAAAAAGGTAGTTTGGCCAGGAGCTATTGCCTCTTACCAAGGCATAGAAACCCCCATACAATTACTAAAAAGTAATATGGGAGCAGCTCCTGAAGTTGTGCTTAATCAATCAATAGAATCACTCGAATATGAGATTGCCAATTCAATAAAAAAAATAACGACTCCTTTTGTTGAGAAGATTGCATTTATAGAGGGACATGGGGAGCTAAACAAGTATGAAACAGCAGATATTGTTGGTTCACTAAGAGAATTTTACGATGTTGAGCGCATACGAATTGATGGAAAAGTAGACGCATTGACCGGTAGGCGCTTATTGGATTCCAATAATGCTCAGGTGGGGATTAAATATTCTGCCATTATTATTGCAGATCCTGATTCCGCTTTTACTGAAAAAGACAAGTTTCTAATTGACCAATATGTCATGTATGGAGGCAAAGTTATATGGCTTGTGGAACATATAGATGTCAGTATGGACAGCTTAAGAAACAAGAACACAACCTACGCCCTTCCCAGACCCTTGAATATCGAAGATCAGTTGTTCAGATATGGTGTACGAATCAATACTGATTTAATACAAGACCTTAGGGCAGCACCTATTCCCGTTGTAAGCGGTCAGTATGGGAATCAAGTTCAGACGCAACTCTTCCCTTGGCTATATTTTCCTCTCCTTGCTTCAAAGAATGATCATCCGATCAATAAAAACCTAGATGTTACTAAACTTCACTTTGCAAGTAGTATTGACCTTGTTGGAAACAACGATTTAAAAAAAACGGTCTTACTCTCAAGCTCTAAAACAAGTAAGATTGTTAAAACACCTACTAGAGTTAGTCTAAACATGCTCAGTTATGAACCACCGGTTGAACAGTTTCAAAAGCAAAATGTACCTGTTGCAGTGCTAGTAGAAGGACAATTTAGCTCTCTCTATCAAAACAGATTAACATCGCAAATCATTAACAGCGGACTGATTAAAGTAAAGGACATTAGTGACAGCACTCAAATGCTCTTTATTTCCGATGGTGATTTTATTCGCAATGACTTTAAACAAAGTACAAATGAATATTTTGCTTTAGGGTTTGATAAATACACCAAACAGATTTATGCAAATAAGCCTTTTTTTATCAATGCCATTAATTATATGCTTGACGATTCAGGGCTGATTTTGTCGAATACGAAAAGCTTTAAAATAAGATTACTCAACACCCAAAAAATAAAAAAGAACAAAGAATACATTCAAATCATCAATATGGCATTACCGATATTATTGATTATGCTAATAGGCTTGATATTGTTTATCATTAGAAAAAGAAAATACACAGGATTTAATGCGTAATTGGTTAACATTTATTCTCTTTCTTGTCCTTGCCGGAATTGCTATCTATCTATACATTAATGATGGTGAGGTCACTCTGAAAGAAGATTACAGTGATTTTGCAATTGAAGATACTTCAAAAGTCGACCAAATATTCATCAGTAATCTAGACGGCAAGAAAGTTTTATTGACAAGACGAGAAGGTGGTTTATGGAAAGTTGAAGGGAAATACATTGCTAGGCCTGATGCCATTCAATTGATCTTAAAAACATTACACGACATAAAAGTTCAGGCTCCAGTTTCAGAATCAAGAATGGATTTGGTCATTAGAAGAATGGCTGCAACCTCAACAAAAGTGGAGTTTTATACCGGCGGAAATACACCTACTAAGGTATGGTACATTGGCGACCCTACAGCATCAAAAGTTGGCACCTATATGTTACTTGAAAAACAGGGAATAAAATCGTCCAGACCCTATGTGACCCATTTACTTATGGAAAAAGGTTCTTTGGGTTCCCGTTTCTTTCTCGACAATGTGCTTTGGAGAGACAGAGTTATGCTCAAAACCAATCCTCAGAAAATCCGATCAATTGAAGTATTTCATTCAACCGACACGAGTACTTCATTCAGGATTGAACAAACCGGGAATGCCCAATTCAAAGTCACTAATCTTGAAAACAACACAAGTCAGTTAGTGCCTGCTAATATTGCCATTCCGTATTTCAAAAACTTTAAAGGTGTCTATTATGAATACATGGACATGAAAACGCCAAAGAGTGTCCTTGATTCCATTTATGCATTGATTCCAAGACACAAAATTTCAGTTACAGACGAATCCGGTCAATTGGCAGTATTCAAAACCTATAACATGCCGGTCAGAGAAGGAGCCACTCTACCTAACGGAGAGCCGATAGACTTTAACCCTGAAAGGATGTATGCTTTTTCTTCTGAGCTTGGAGCAGATGTGCATGTAGTCGTCCAAAACTACACTTTTGACAAGTTAGCTCCTAGCTTTGAACACTTTACACAATCAACAACTGTTGATAAGTAATTCCTAAAACTTTTCTAAACAGCAAGTCAAATACTATAAATTTGTTTGTCTAATAAATATTTGACTCAATGAAATTTATCGTATCGAGCTCTTCGCTTCTAAAGCAATTACAGAATATTAGTGGTGTTTTAAATAGCAATAATTCACTACCCATTTTAGATCATTTTCTTTTTGAGATTGCCAAGAATGAAATCATGGTTACGGCATCTGATTTAGAAACAACAATGACGACAAAGATTGCTGTTGAAGCAAAAGAAGAGGGCGTAATTGCCATTCCGGCAAAACTGCTATTAGATACCTTAAAATCACTTCCTGATCAACCTCTGACTTTTAGCATTGAAAAAAACAAATTTGGAATTGAAATCAGTTCAGATTATGGGAAGTATCGCCTTAGCGGACAAGATGGTGCAGAATTTCCTAAAACTCCTGAGGTAGAGTCTCCAACTGAAATAAAAGTATCTTCAGAACTCATATTTTCTGCCATTGATAAAACGCTTTTTGCTAGTGGAAACGATGATCTGAGACCGGTAATGTCGGGTGTGCTTTTCCAATTGAGTAAGGAAAATTTGACTTTTGTTGCAACGGATGCTCACAAGCTTGTTAAATACGTTAGAACTGATGCTAAGGCTGATAAAGCAGTGTCTTTTATAATGCCCAAAAAGCCACTTAATTTGCTTAAGGGAGTTTTAGGCTCTGTTGATAGCGACATTGAGATGCAATTCAATGAGACCAATGCTTCTTTTAATTTTGACGATACAACCTTAATCTGCCGCTTAATTGATGGCAAATATCCTAACTACGAGGCTGTTATTCCTAAGGAAAATCCAAACAAACTGAGTATAGATAGAAGTTCTTTCTTAGGTTCAATAAAGCGGGTAGGTATATTCTCAAGCAAAACAACCCATCAGGTACGCTTAAAAATGAACGGAAGCGAGTTGCAAATTTCCGCTGAAGACGTAGACTTTTCAAATGATGCAAAAGAGAGATTGACTTGTCAATTTGATGGTGACGATATGGAAATTGGGTTTAACTCCCGATTCCTTATTGAGATGCTTAGTAATTTAAGTACTGATGATGTTCAGTTGGAAATGTCTGCTCCGAATAGAGCAGGTATTTTAACCCCTTCATCAAATGACAATCCGGATGAAAACATACTTATGTTGGTGATGCCGGTAATGCTCAACGCTTAATCTTCAGGGTGCATAACTCAGTATTATAAGCATCATTAATTTTCTTGACTGAAGAGCATTGTTGGCTTTTCATTTCAATTTTGTATTTTGGTCTAACTATCATGTGATTAAAAAACAACCAATATGATTTTAGCCGATACTTTATTTAACGATGTAAAAGAATTTTTGGATCCAATTGGATCGATTTCTTCAATTCTTGCTACTTTATTAATTGTTTTTGGTGGCTTTTTTAGAGGTGCTATTTCAATCTATAAAAGAGTGTTTCATAATCTAGCAAAAAAAGAGTTGTTTCCGATTTATTCTGATGGAGACATAAGACAAGCGACACAATATTACGTACCAACTTGGTGTCAAAATATACCCGCCTCTTATGAATATGAATTAGGAGATACTCAAGCTTTTGTTGTGAGAGAAAAGTTGATGCGTTTTTTCTTAAAAAAAGCATTTCCTAAAGATCTTGATAATTGCAGATTTTATTTCATAATGGGAGATTCAGGAATGGGAAAGACTACATTTCTAATTAATCTATATTTAACCTACAGTAATCCATTATATAAAAGACCATATAAGATTGCCCTCTTCCCGTTAAACAATGACAATCTTGAAGACTTGATAAATGCGATCCCGCTAGCTGAGAGAAAAAAAACTATTCTACTGCTTGATGCCTTCGATGAAAATCCAAGTGCCATTAAGGACCATAAAAAGAAATTAGAAGAATTATTAGAACTAGTCAAAGAGTTTAGAGAGGTTGTATTTACATGCAGAACCCAATTTTTCCCTAATGAACTTGAAGAACCCCATGAGACTAAGATCATAAAAAGTGGTCCAAGTAAAGGATACCATAAAATAAAAAAGATTTACATATCACCATTCAGCGATAGCGATGTAAAAAAGTACCTAAGAAAAAAATACGGCACCTTTAATCCGTGGAATTTAGGTAAAAAGAGAAGAGCAAAGGAAATAGTAAAGGCTTCACCAAGCCTTATGGTAAGACCAATGCTGCTTAGTTATATTGATGATTTGCTCTCAATGTCTATAAGATTCAATTATAGATATCTAATATATGAAGCTTTAATCTCAAAGTGGATAGAGCGAGAGGTAAATAGAGAAGTTCCGGATAAAAGGGAAAGAGTCCGAGAAGAACTTTATGCTTTTTCAAAAGAAATTGCGATGCTCATTTATTCCAATTGGACAAATGGAAGAGCGTTATTTATAATGCCTGAAGAAATCAAAAATATTGCCACCAAAAATAATATCTCTCTTTCTCATCTGGAACTAAAAAGTAGATCTCTTCTGAACAGGGATGCAGAAGGCAGGTATAAATTCTCGCATAAATCAATACTGGAATACTTTTTGGCAATTGAGATTTTTGAAAATGAAGATTTCGAAACACAATTTGACTTTAATGGTATGGATCAAGCGTATTATTTCTTTAGTGAAATGTGTTTTGAGAAAATATGCATTCCCTACTTTCTGTCGAATAATGTGAACTCAAGCCCAACAAAGTCAAGTATAGATGGGCTTATCGAAATGAAAGCTTTATCGATTAGTACAGATAATTTTAACGCAAGATATGTAGTTGGTCTTAGAAATCTTAAAAAGCTCGAAATCATATTACCAAATGGAGAACAATTAATAGAAATAAAAGGCAAGAACGGATTCGCCATTTATGATTACATAAGGAAAATCACTAAACTCAGAATCAACAACTGTTCACTAAGCAGTATAACTTTTCTGAAGCACTTTATCGGAATAGAAACCATTAATTTAGCTAATAATAACATAAGCAATGTGTCAGGTTTATTGGGCTTAAGTAAGTTATCTCACATAAATCTTGAAGGTAATACAATAAGTAAAACATCAATCGCTAATTTAAAAAGTCACCTTAAGAACTGCACTGTTAAAATCTAGTTAACCATCTTTAATCTAGATAAATTATTATTCGCTTAACTAGCAGATATAATAATTGCTTAGTGTCTATCTTTAAACAATGAATCAGATTGACTTTGACCTTCTCAAATCTTTATGTTCAGTACATGCTCCATCAGGTAGTGAACTTGCAATGAAGGATTTCCTTTTGGCTTATATTGAAAGTAATTCGAAGAATTGGAAAGCCCAACCCCAAACTCTTCATGGGAGAGAATTTCAAGATTGTTTGATTTTAATTTTTGGTAACCCTAGAACAGCCATATACGCCCACATGGATAGCGTTGGCTATTCTGTTGCTTATGACAATGAGCTCATCAAGATTGGAGGATCAAAAGGAGAAGATGGTACTTTGCTAGTTGGGAAAGACAGACAAGGTCTTATTGAAGGACAACTTTCTTTTAAGACTGAGGATGAACATAAAGTACCGATCATCCAATTTGATCGCATTATTGATAGAGGAACTACGCTTTGTTATAAGCCGATATTTGAGGTAAAAGATGATTATGTCCAATCTTGCTATCTGGATGATCGTCTTGGAATCTGGAATGCATTGAAAGTGGCCGAAACACTTGAAAATGGAGCAATCGTTTTTTCCGCTTGGGAAGAGGTCGGAGGTGGCTCGGTCGGATATCTGGGAAAGTATCTTTATGAAAATTACCAAGTTCAGAATGCTTTAATATCCGACATCACATGGATTACAAAAGGAGTTAAACATGGTGAAGGAGTTGCCATTTCAATTCGCGACTCAGGCATACCACGACGTGCTTATATCAATCGAATCATTGAACTCGCAGAGAAAAGTGGAATTGCTTTTCAACTAGAAGTTGAAAGTGCAGGTGGAAGTGATGGAAATGCCCTCCAACGTTCTAGTTACCCGATTGACTGGTGTTTTATAGGAGCAGGGGAAAGCAATGTGCATCAAGCCAACGAAAAGGTGCATTTGAGAGACATTGAAGCCATGTACAAATTGTATAGTTTCTTGATGCAAAATCTGTAAAACATGAGCACTTCATCTCCTCAAAAAAGAGATAGTCTATCTTCAAAGTATTCTAATCCTTATAGAAAAGGAAAGCTTAAGTTTAAAACTGAAGATAATATGAGTACGTTCACCGTACTTGCCATTGCAGCCTATTTCATCTGTTGCTTTTACATTTTTATCCAATTCCAAACTTTAGCCCTTAATGTTTTAGGACTTATTAAGTTAATCTGCTTCTTTATCGGGGCCAGTTTTTTAGTTCCTCTAAAGCTCTATAGAAAGCGATTTACCATGAGTATATATGAGTACTTGATCATTAATATCATTGGCATCTCTCCAATGTCATGTGCTCTTTTCTTATTCTTTAATGTCATTTTTTCAGGTCCCACTTATATAGAAACATATAAGATCAATTCTTTTTATTCCGATAGAAACAGGGTTTACTACGTCTTGGAAAACAATGTTTATTCAGATGTACCTAATATCAGAAGTATAGACAAGAATAAAGCTGCTGAGTTCATGGGTAAAGACAGCCTAAGAATACATTTTAAAGATGGGCTTTTTGGAATCAGAAAGATTCATAACACAACTTTACACTAGATTCCGATTCTTGAGTTGTTCTTTGATGTCACTGGTTTCAAATCCTTTTGAAAATAAAAAACGGTATAACTGATCGACATTTTTGCGATCAACATTTGCTCTTTCAAGCTTATAATTGATCCAGTATTGCAGGTTCTTAGCCCATCTTGATTCATCAATGCCTGCCAATGAAGAATCAATTAAATCTGAAGCAATGCCCTTTTGAATTAAACCTGCCTTTATTTTATACTTACCCCAATGTTTCTGATTGATTTTCCCATTAGTAAATGCCATTACAAATCTCAACTCATCAATAAACTTATCCCTTTCTAATAATTGAATGGCTTCTTCTATTTTCTGATTGGAAAGTTTAAAAGACTTTGCTTTTTGAATCACTTCTTGCCTACTCCTCTCCTGATAAGAACAAAACCTTCTCAGCTTTGTCATAATCTCATCAAAATGGTATTCCTTGTGATTATCATTCATACTATTGCACTAAATTAACCTTGAGTCCTTAATTGAAGAATAAAAATGCCCTCTATTTATTACTCAGTGCCAATGCCATTTCTCACCTCGCACAAGGAATCAGCATGTTGGCTATTCCGTGGTACTTTGCCAAATACCTCAATGCTTCTTCTACCTTTGCTCTCATTTATTCCATTACTACCTTCCTGACTCTCTTTTGGAGTTTGTATGCAGGAACTTTGATTGATCGCTTTCCAAGAAAAAGTATTTTCATCTCAATCTGCGGAGTTAGCGCAATACTTCTACTTTCTGTATCTGCATATGGATTTCATAATGATATGGTAAGCATGCCACTAGTGGCCTTAGTATTTTGTTTCACTATATTTAATTACAATATCCATTACCCTACTTTATATGCATTTGGTCAGGAAATCACAGAGCCTCAATACTATGCAAAGACCAATTCACTGCTTGAGATTATGGGTCAATCCACAAATGTACTTTCAGGAGCTTTAGCCATCATTCTGATTGAGGGTGTTGATTTCCATCTTGCAAACTTTCATATGAAGATTGAACCATGGAAAATTCATGAGATTTTTCTAGTAGATGGCATAACCTATGTTATTGCCATGGCTTTAATCTACAATATCAAATATTCTACTGATTCAGTACAAAAGCAAATCTCAAAAGCTCCTGTAATACTGAGACTTAAGGAAGGTTTTGCATACCTAAAAAAACATCCACTACTGTTTTACTTTGGAAATGCATCTTTTACCGTATTTATTTTTGTTTTGATTGCCACTCATTTATTATGGCCAATTTATATTGAAGATTTTCTAAAAGCAGGAGGAGAAATTTATGCCATTACAAAGGTCTCGTATGCTATAGGCGCACTAACCGCAGGTATTATTATTGCAAAACTATTCAGAAGGAAAGGAAGCGTTTTTGGAGTCATCATACTAATGATTATTGCTTCCATAGCTTTTGCCACAATGGGTCTAAGTCAAAACATCTACCTACTATTCATTTTAGCAATAGGAATCGGCATCAGTAATGCAGGCATACGGATTATGAGAGTGACCTATTTATTTAACCATATTCCCAATTACATCATTGGCAGAACCAATAGTGTTTTTCAGAGCATCAATATACTATTAAGGTCTCTCTTTATTGGACTGTTCTCTTGGGAGTTCTTTTCAAGAGACGGGAATATTGTTTATGCACTTTATATTGCTGTAATTGCAATAGCCATTTCACTTATCCCTCTTTTACTGAATTATAACAAACTCATTCAGAAGAATGATTTATAGAACAATTTCCTCATTGTTTGCATCGAAGAAGCGGTACTCCAAAAACTGATACGCATCTGCAGGACGAATAGTCGTCCATTTTTTGTACTTCATATACCATTTGCGCTGGATAGAGAAAAACCCTTTAGTAAGATAAGCTTCTACGAATGGATGTGCAACTAAAGTCACTTTGCGCTGATTAAGCTGAGTTAAGATGTAGCGCATATTATTTTCAATCTGTTCCGTAAGTAATACAGTGGCCTGAGTTTCTCCCGTTCCATTACAGCAAGGACATTTCTCTGCTGTTTTAATTTCCATCTCGGGACGAACTCTTTGTCGAGTAATTTGAACCAGCCCGAATTTAGTCGGAGGGAGAATGGTATGACGTGCTCTATCAGTTCGCATGAACTCTTTCATTTTTTCGTAGAGCATCTCCCGATTAGCTGCTTCCTTCATGTCAATGAAATCAACAACAATAATTCCCCCCATGTCTCTTAATCTGAGTTGACGGGCAACTTCCTTAGCCGATTCTATATTTACATCTATGGCATTTTTCTCTTGGTCATCCTTTGACCTGCTTCTTTGTCCACTATTTACATCAATGACGTGAAGGGCTTCAGTATGTTCAATAACCAGATAAGCTCCCGACTTCATTGTGACATTTTTTCCGAAAAGGGATTTGATCTGTTTCTCTACACCAAAGTGTTCAAGAATCGGGACTTTACGTCGATAGCCTTTAACGATCTTTTCCTTACCCGGTGCAATGGAGGCAATATAATCAACCAATTCTTTCTTGGTTTCCGTATCATCAACCGTTATGGAGTTAAAGTCCTTATTTAGGAGATCGCGCAACATTGCAGAACTACGACTGATCTCACCAAGTACCTTTTGAGGAGGATTTGCTTTCTGAAGTTGTTTAAAACACTGATCCCATTTCTTGAGCAATTCGCTAAGATCAGAATGTAAATCCGCAACTTTCTTATTTTCCGCAACTGTCCGCACAATCAAACCAAAGCCTTCAGGTTTAATTGATTTTATTAATCGACGCAGTCTATCTTTCTCATCATGATTTCTGATCTTTTGAGAAATTGAGATCCTGTCAGAAAAAGGAACAAGCACCATATACCTCCCTGCAAGCGAAATCTCACTACTTAGTCTAGGCCCTTTAGTGCTAATTGGTTCTTTAGCAATCTGAACCAATACATATTGATTGGATTCCAATTGCTCTGAAACCTTTCCTTCTTTATTTATCTCCGGCAAAAATTCAAAACGCTTTAAATCAGAAGTTTTTATCTTCTTCTTGATCACGCCCTGAACATACTTATTAAGAGAAGCAAAATTTGGCCCTAAATCCAAGTAATGCAAAAATGCATCCTTGCTATATCCTACATTTACAAATGCAGCATTTAAGCCGGGCATCACTTTCTTAATTCTTCCCAGATAGATATCACCTACCGAAAAATTGTTATTGCTTTTTTCCTTATGCAACTCAACGAGTTGACTATCTTCTAATAGAGCAATAACATCTTCCGATGGTTTAGAATTTATGATTAAATCTACACTCATCACAAAAGATGATTATACTATAATAGAGGAATCAATTTGATTGATTCCTAACATATAGAAATTGAGTATGAAGAAAGACCAAGAGTTGGTCTTCAAGAGCGATCAATTACTTCTTCTTTTTATGACGATTCTTACGTAATCTTTTTTTACGTTTATGGGTTGCCATCTTATGTCTTTTTCTTTTCTTTCCGCTAGGCATAACTTTCTATTTTTAATGTCTTATTTACTTTTTAATTCGTTGATATAGTCATCCACTTGTTGAATCACTTGTGGATCATTAATCAATGATTTATATTTTTCTAATGTCTGTATTCCTTTTTCCTGATTGTTTTGAGATAAATAGATATCTGTTAAATAGATATAAGCCTCCGCATTTAACGAATCTATTTCCAGTATTTTTTCAAAGCGTTCAATTGCTTTTTCATATTGACCCGACTGTATTGAGAAATAACCTAAGTTCGTTAATGCATCGATATTGTTTGGATCTCGATCAAGCACTTCTTTAAGAATTCCTATTCCTTTCATAGGCATTTCTCCTAATAATGAAGCGCCCTCAACATAAGCTACACCCATTGCTGTCTTTGCTTCTAAACTTTGCTGATCAAAACTCAATACTTTTTTATAAGCATCAATAGCTTGACTTATCATCTCACCATCTGTGTTTTTAGATAGCCTAAAAGCTTTGAAATAATTATCGCCTGCAAGCATCCAGCTTGTTGCGCTTGGCATTAGCTCAGCTTTCTGTTTTGAAAACTTGGCAACCAAGGGAGGATAGTTATTCTTGATGCTAAATGCAATTAAGGTATCGTATGTCTGAACTTGCATTTCAGTATCATTGAACTGAGACAAGTTATGCAATTGATCATCGATGTAAACTTGATGCAAAGAGTCAACGGCAAGTCTTAACTCGTGATCTGAACTTGATTCAGTGTCATGGTCGTGATTTACAGTGTCATTACTATTCTCTTTAACGACATCTGTTGATAAACGATCAGGGGCAAGAAATATAAGAACTCCAACTAGCACTCCTACTGCTATTAGTAGGAGCTGCTTCCTAGTTGTATTTTTCATTCAAGAAGAAATTAAGGCTTAACGTTAGCTTTAACTTTTTCTACGAAACTTTTTGATGGTTTAAATGCAGGGATGAAATGCTCTGGAATAATGATGGTGGTATTTTTAGAGATATTTCTTCCGGTTTTTTCTGCTCTTTTCTTTGTAATAAAGCTTCCAAACCCTCTTAGGTAAACATTCTCTCCGCTTTCAAGAGAGCCTCTTATTGCACTCATGAACTCTTCAACTGTTGCTTGAACAGCTACTTTTTCAACCCCTGTTTTTTCAGAAATTTGATTTACGATATCCGCTTTCGTCATCTTTAATTTAATTTTGTTATGTAATTAATTGGTTAACGAAACTTTTTCAGTTTCAGCCCGCAAATATAACATAAAATTATTAATTGATTACTCTAATTATCACACAGTTATTCAGCTTTGAAGCCTACTCAAATACACATACTTCCCAAGACCTTTACATCGAAATTAATCACTTGGTTTGAACAGCATCATCGAACGCTCCCTTGGAGAAAAACCAAGAATCCTTATTACATCTACCTGTCAGAAATCATACTGCAGCAAACGCAGGTCAGTCAAGGTCTTTCATACTATAATAAGTTTGTCAAAAATTACCCTAAAGTTGAAGATTTAGCCAACAGTAGTGAAGAAACAATCTTGAAAGACTGGCAAGGTCTCGGTTATTATTCAAGAGCCAGAAACATGCATTTTGCTTGCAGGCAGATTGTGGATGATTATGATGGAATCTTCCCTTCAAATTATGAAGGTATCAAATCCCTGAAAGGTGTTGGAGATTACACAGCAGCAGCAATTGCCTCGTTCGCATTCAACCAGGCAAAACCTGTTGTTGATGGCAATGTATTTAGATTCTTAAGTCGTCTATTTGGAGTAGAAACTCCCATTGACACTACCACAGGAAAAAAGACATTCGCCACTCTTGCTGAAACTTTACTTGACAAGGATAATCCGGGCACATATAATCAGGCCATAATGGAGTTTGGAGCTCTTCAATGCAGACCTAAAGGCCCAAACTGCGATGCTTGTCCATTTCAGGTTAAATGTATAGCATTCAATACCAAAAGCATCAATAATCTACCTGTTAAATCTAAAAGGGTGAAACAAAGAGATCGGTTTTTCTATTATCTGATTATTGAATATCACGATCAAATTCTGATTCGCAAAAGAGAAAAGAAAGATATCTGGCAAAACCTGTTTGACTTTAAGCTCATCGAAAGTAAAAAGAAAGAGAAAAGCATCGCTTCATTTATTAAAAACAATCTCGGCAATAATGAAATTGGAACATATGAAATTAGTAGCATCTCCAAGGAATATAGACACCTACTTAGTCATCAAATTATCCATGCGGTTTTTATACATCTTAGTCTTGCTACAAAACTTTCCATCAAAACACCTTATTATTGGATCGAAAAAGCTGACTTAAGGGAATATGCTGTTCCTAAATTAATTGAGAATTACCTTAAAGAAGAGACCAATTTACTATCTTTGGACACTTAAATCAGCAAATCAAATGGCAGGAGTAAATAAAGTTATCTTAATTGGAAATCTAGGAAAAGATCCTGAGGTAAGACATCTTGAAAATGGTGCGGCAGTGGCCAATTTCCCAATCGCCACTACAGAATCATACAAAGACAGGAATGGTAACCGTCAAGATCAAACAGAGTGGCACAATATTGTTTTATGGAGAGGTCTTGCTGAAATTGCTGAAAAATATTTAAGAAAAGGCAATCAGGTATACATTGAAGGCAAATTGAGAAGCCGGTCTTGGGAAGATAAGGAAGGAAATACCCGATACATCACTGAAGTGGTAGGAGATAATATGACGATGTTGGGAGGCAGAGCATCAGAAGGTCAAAATGCACCAACACCACAGAACAATGAACCTGATTTACCTGAAGAGGATGAATCTGATGATTTGCCATTTTAATTTTAAATATTTCCTCTTATCTTCGAGTTAAATTAAGAGTTATTGGAAGATCCCTTTGAACGGAGTTTAGGCTTATTGCTTTCTAGCTCAACTGGTGCAGGAATGAATTCAATAGAGATTGTTGTATCCATCATTGCAATGTTTCTTCTTCTCTTGTGTTCTGCCTTAATCTCAGGTTCTGAAGTTGCCTTTTTCTCATTAAGTCCAAGCGACAAAGACGAGATTTCCAATAATAAAGTAAAATCAGCCAATGTTCTAAGCTCATTATTGGACAAACCAAAACGACTTCTCGCCACCATATTGATTGCCAACAACTTCGTTAATATTGGCATTGTTATCCTATCAACATTTATTGCCGACAATCTCATGCCAAGCAGTTTTAGCCTTAGCATGCAGCTGATTATTCAGGTTGGAGTTGTTACATTCCTGTTGTTATTATTGGGAGAAGTCATTCCTAAAGTATATGCCAATAGTAAGCCTCTGCAACTTGCCAGTTTCATGGCGACTCCAACTTTCTATTTACGCCTCTTGCTAAAACCTTTTAGTGAACTTCTAGTCGGGTCTACCAACTTCATTGACAAACGGATTAAAAGAAAAGGTCATAACATTTCTGTGGATGAATTGTCTCATGCTCTAGAGTTGACCTCTGATGAAAAATCAAATGAAGATGATCAGAAAATACTGGAAGGAATAGTAAAGTTCGGAAATACTGATGTTAAACAAATTATGACCTCTCGTGTAGATACAGTTGCTATTGAGTTTAACAAATCGTACAACGATGTCATTGAAATTATCTTAGAAGCCGGCTACTCCAGAATTCCTGTCTTTGAAGAGTCATTTGATAACATTAAAGGAGTTCTGTATATAAAAGACATTCTTCCTCATCTTAAAAAAGAAACGTTCGATTGGAAAAAAGTAATCAGACGACCATTCTTTGTCCCTGAAAATAAGAAAATTGATGATTTACTACGTGAGTTTCAAACAAAGAAGATTCATCTGGCTATTGTTGTTGATGAATATGGTGGAAGTTCAGGCATCATTACCTTGGAAGATATACTTGAAGAGATTGTTGGCGAAATAAGTGATGAGTTTGATGATGATGATCTAGTTTACTCTAAACTAGATCATCTTAATTATATTTTTGAGGGAAAAATCGCCCTAAAAGACATGTATAGGGTCTTAGATATAGAAGGTGAAGAATTTGAAGAGGCAAAAGGAGAAGCAGATACTTTAGCCGGGCTGGTTTTAGAATTGTTTGGAAAAATTCCAAAAAAGAATGAAAAGATAAAGCTTAATGACTATCAGATGGTTGTTGAAGCTGCGGACAAGAGAAGAGTGAAAAGAATTAAGCTTACTCTCCCAAAAGAAGAAGGAGATGAAGAAGCTTAAGCTGATCTATATTATCCTATGCTTTTTATTGATTTGGTCGTGTAATGAGACTCCAATTCCAAAACCTACGGGCTATTTCAGAATTGACCTTCCAGAAAAAAAATACTCACCTGTCGATACACTGCCGTTCCCATTTGCATTTGATTTACCTCAATACGCTTTCTCTAACCTTTCAAGAACAGAAAAAGACAGCAATTTTTTTAACATTGACTTCACTCGCTTTGATGCCAGATTACATTTAAGCTATATTCCTGTAAAAGACAATTTACCTCAACTGTTAGAGGATGCGAGAACACTGGTCTACAAGCATGTTAGCAAAGCACAGGATATTAGAGAAAACCTCGTTATCAATGAACGGGAAAAAGTTTTTGGCACTTATTATGAAATAGCCGGTAATGCTGCCTCCGGTTCACAATTCTTTATCACGGATAGTAGCTCTCATTTTGTAAGAGGTGCTCTTTACTTCAATGCTGAACCTAATTTTGACTCCATAGCACCGGTTCAACAATTCATTGATCAGGATCTGGAAAGATTATTAGAAAGCTTTCGCTGGAAAAAAATGAATTAATTAAGGATCACTCTCCAGTTGCCAAACAAATAATGTCCTTTGGCCTTATTATTGAATTTCCATAACCTTTTTTAACCGCATTTATCATCGCCAATCCGATTTGGCTGGTGTTCACCACCTGAGATGGTGCCAACCACTTAATAAACTTCAACAACCACATGAAATAATCATAGAAAAACTGATACAGCCTTGTTCTTGATTTAATACCTTTAAGTGGTATTATTGCTCCGGGCCTGAACATGAATACCTGTTTAAAGCCAAGAGCCAGAATAGCATTTTCTGTCTTTCCTTTTACTCTGGCCCACATGCTTCTCCCCTTTTCTGAAGAATCTGTTCCTTCTCCAGAAACGTAAATAAAAGTCGCTTCCGGATTAAGCTGATAAAAAGGCAATGCCAAAGCCATCGTATATGTATATGTTAAACGAAAATATTCCTCCTCCTTCAATCCTGCGACACTCACTCCCATACAGGCAAAACAAGCCTCAAAATCTTTTAACTCATGCTTTATTGAATCAAAATCTGAAAAATCTTTATGAATGATTTGCTTTAATTTAGAATGCTCCATATCAATAGAGTTTCTGCCGATGCACACAATTTCCGAAACGTCTTTATGATCAAGGCACTCTAGAAGTACAGCTCTTCCCACCATACCGGTAGCTCCTGTAATTAATACTTTCATGTTTCGAACTTAATGAGAAAATCGGTTTAAGGCAAAAATGCAAGTTCCAAGTAATAAGTATGCTCCAAGTTGATGAAATAAGCCTAAACTAATGGGCACTGCTGTAATAATGGTAAAAATGCCTAACACAAACTGACATGCTACAGCTAAAACCAGAAGATTCAAGGCTTTCCTTTGTAAAGGTTCTAAATCAAGTGCTTTAGATTTAAAAAACACAACCAAGATTCCGGCGACAATGAAGTAAGCTAAATAGCGATGGACAAATTGGACACCGGCAATCCCTTCAACAAGATTTTTCCACCAAGGCTGCATAGCAAATACCGAATCAGCAATCCAAGCACTACCCATTTTGGGCCAAGTATTATATACCATTCCTGCATTTAAACCTGCTACAAATGCACCCCAAACTACCTGGATCAGACCCAAAAGCAGCACAAATACTAATCCCCTTTTAATAAAGGTATTTTTGATTTTAGATTGTGGCAATGCCAGATCAAGCGCTACCCATAAAGTATATGCAAAGGTTAAAAATGCAGTCAGCAAATGCATGGCCAGTCGATAATGACTCACATCCGGATTTTTAATCAAACCACTCTTTACCATATACCAACCAAGTAAGCCCTGAAAGCCACCCATAAAAAGAATGATCAATAGTTTTGGCAATAAGGTTTTATTGATTTTTCTACGCAACAAAAACCACAAAAATGGCAGGATAAATACCAAACCAATAAAGCGTCCAAACATGCGATGGGCATACTCCCAATAAAATATGGATTTAAACTCTTCAAGTGAAAAATTAAAATTGACTTTTTGATATTCAGGAAACTGTTTGTATTTATCAAACAACACTTGCCAATCAGCATCAGTACCAGGTGGAGTAGACCCGAACAATGTCCATTCCACCATTGACAAACCGGAATGTGTTAATCGGGTTAAACCACCGATCGCAACCATTAAAAAGATTAAAACGCAACCTGTCAATAACCAAATGACAATAGCGCGATTTGAATTATTCATAAAAACAACCTATGATCAGCGCAGGTTTTTTAAAAAATAACCCAAAAGCTGTGGAAAGGATATCTGAAATCGTTCGTTAACCTGAGTTAATTCATCCGAGTCACCTTCACTCACCTCTTCTTCGGTATCGAGAGGCTCTTCTTCAGTTAATATTTCAGCCTCATATTGACCATCATGTATATCATCAATAAATCGTTCCACTTCTTCAGGTGTTATGACCGATTGATCCAGTTCAAAATGTGCTATTCCCTCTTCAAAATTAACCTGACTCAAAACAATGCCATCCAAATCAGCCACCTTGTCTTCAATAAACTTTGCGCAACCCATTGCGCAAACCATACCCTCAACCTTCATATCAACCTCTACCTTATTTTCTGCTAAGACATTTGCGGGATCAAATTCCTTTTTAGCTTGTTCATTTCCCGAACATGCAAATAGACCACTTATCACTACTGCTACAAAAAAATTAAAGTAAGCTCTTTTCATTGATTTCATTTAATTACAAAATTAAAGAATAAAGGCTTTTTAAGCCCTCCTGTGGAATGGAAAAATTACTTTTGTCCACTTAAAATTTCCATTTGAAAAAAATCTCAAAAAAATTAGCATTACTCGACCTGGATCGCCCGTCTATACAATGGATCACTTTATTATTTCTGGCTTTTATATGGGGGAGTTCATTTATTTTAATGAAGAGGGGACTAGAAGTATATGAACACACTCAAGTCGCTGCCCTAAGAATTATTATTTCTTTTATCTTTCTATCTCCTATCCTTTTCAAAAATTTCAAGAAGATAAAATCGAAACAATGGATTAAGATTTTTATTGCAGGATTATTAGGTAGCGGCATTCCGGCATTCTTGTTTACAAAAGCTCAAACTCAAATCAGCAGTTCTCTCTCCGGTATGCTCAACTCTTTAGTACCGCTCTTTACAGTATTAATTGGGGTCATCTTCTTTGGATTAAAATTGAAATGGCTCAAAGTATTAGGTGTTATTATTGGATTGACCGGAGCATTGCTACTACTTAGCGACGGAGGCAACATGAATTTAATGAATGAAGATTTTACTTATGGTTTTTATGTTGTTTTAGCCACACTTTGTTACGCCACTAATGTTAACTTTATAAAAACTAAGCTTGCAGAAGTTAATTCTATCAATATCACCAGCTTTGGTTTTCTTTTAATTGGCCCTATTTCTCTTATCTATCTTTTGAGTACAGACTTTACTTCCACCTTAAACAATCATCCTGATGCTTTATCGGGCTTAGGGTATATTGCTACTCTATCTGTCTTTGGAACTGCTTTGGCGGTCATTTTATTCAATATGCTAATAAAACGCGTTTCAGCAGTTTTCGCCTCATCCGTAACTTATATTATTCCGGTATTTGCAATTTTTTGGGGCTTTGTAGATGGGGAAACACTTCTCATCTCACAACTTTTGGGCATTTTTACCATACTTATAGGCGTTTATATAGTTAATCTTGACAATAGACGTGAAAAAAGAGAATTGGAACAAAAACTAAGCACATCTGAATCCTCAAGTACTGATACAAAATAAGTAGTTACAGATAGGGTATTTATATCTGAATAGAAATAATTTACAAAGAGCTTGTAGTATGAAAGGCTTTTGGTAAATTTGCGCTCCAATTTTTTAATTTAATTTAAACCTTAAAGCATGTACGCAATTGTAGAGATAGCAGGGCAACAATATAAGGTAGAAAAAGATCAACAAATTTTTGTCCATCGTTTAGAAGGCAAAGAAGGTTCAAAAGTCAACTTTGACAATGTACTTTTAACTGCTGATGGAGACAAAATTCAGGTTGGCGCCCCGGCTGTAAAAGGTGTTTCAGTATCTGCAAAGATTCTTGAGCACTTGAAAGGTGATAAAATAACTGTCTTCAAAAAGAAAAGAAGAAAAGGTTATAAAGTAAGAAACGGTCACCGTCAGTATTTAAGTAAAATCGAAATTTCAGCGATAGGAGCTACAAAGGCTGCACCTAAAAAAGCTGCTGCTGCAAAAACTGAGAAGAAAGAAGAAGCTCCAAAAGCCGAAACAAAAACAACGGCTAAAAAAGCTCCTGCTAAGAAAGCAGCACCTAAGAAGGCAAGCACTGTGAAAGCTGAAAAGAAAGAAACAAAAACAACTGCTGTCAAAAAGCCAGCAGCTAAGAAAGAAACAAAAAAAGACGATAAGTAATCACAGCTTCAGGCAAAGTGATATTCATTAATAAAAACTAGAAATCATGGCACATAAAAAAGGAGCCGGTAGTTCTAAAAACGGTAGAGATTCGGAAAGTAATCGACTTGGTGTAAAAATCTTCGGTGGGCAAAAAGCCATTGCCGGAAACATCATAGTTAGACAAAGAGGCACTAAACATCATCCCGGGGAAAATGTAGGTATGGGTAAAGACCATACTTTGTTTGCCTTAGCTGATGGCGTTGTCACTTTCCAAACGAAAGGAAATAAGAAGTCTTTTGTTCACGTGAAAACTGAAGCGGAGGCTTAATCCAAAATATTAGGAAAGAAAAACCACGCTTTAATAGCGTGGTTTTTTTATTTCCATTCATTCATATTTAAGCTTAAGTCATTGCTTAATCTCTTAATTTTACTTTGCAGAATTTTGAATTAGATGTTACAGTTAAACTATTTAAGAAACAACGAAACAGTTGCTATTGAAGCGCTGAAGAAAAGAGGCCTCAATGCTGCCGAATTAATCGAAAAGGTTCTTCAAAAAGACGAGGAGCGTAAGAGTACTCAACAAACTCTTGATCAGAACCTGGCAGAAGCAAATCAACTTTCCAGACAAATTGGAGAATTATTTAAAAATGGTAAAACCAATGAGGCCAATGACCTAAAATCAAAAACTGCGGACTTAAAAACTTCAGCACAAGAGCTTAAGAGCCATTTGCAAAATATTGAAGAGAGCATTCAGTCTTTGCTTTACCAGATTCCCAACATCCCCAATCCAAAAGTACCAAAGGGTAATACTGAAGATGATAATTCCATCGTCTTTGAGTATGGTAAAGAGCGAGAATACGACTTTGATCCGCAACCCCACTGGGAGTTGGCAAAGGAGTACGACATCATTGATTTTGAAGCCGGCGTAAAGGTAACCGGTGCAGGTTTTCCCATTTATAAAGGAAAAGGCGCAAAATTACAGCGAGCAATGATCCAGTTTTTTCTTGATGAAGCTAGCGAAGCCGGATACGAAGAGGTGATTCCTCCACATATAGTCAATGAAGCTTCAGGATATGGAACTGGTCAACTTCCTGATAAGGAAGGGCAGATGTATCATGTAGGAGAAGATGACCTTTATCTCATCCCAACCGCAGAAGTACCTATTACAAACATCTATAGAGATGTTATCTTAAAGGAAGAGGATTTCCCGATTAAAAATTGTGGATATACTCCATGTTTTAGGAGAGAAGCCGGATCTTATGGTAAAGATGTCAGGGGTCTGAATCGCTTGCATCAGTTTGATAAAGTGGAGATTGTTCGAATTGAGCATCCCGAACACTCTTATGCTGCGCTAGATGAAATGGTAAATCATGTTAAAACTCTGTTAGAGAAACTTGGCTTGCATTATAGAATTGCTCTGTTATGTGGTGGTGATCTTGGTTTCACCTCGGCCATTACTTATGATTTTGAAGTATTTTCGGCCGCTCAGCAAAAATGGTTGGAAGTGAGTTCTGTATCTAATTTCGAAACTTTTCAAGCCAATCGTTTAAAATTGAGATTCAAAAACAAAGAAGGGAAATCAGAATTGGCACACACTCTAAATGGCAGCGCTTTGGCTTTGCCAAGGATACTCGCGGCTATTTTGGAGAATTATCAAACTCCTTCAGGCATTAAAATTCCGGATGTGCTTGTACCCTATACTAAATTTGATGAAATCGCATGAAAAAATTCGGCATTGTAATTTCTGTGATTCTTTTAAGCGTTTTAGCTTGCAATAAACTGGACGATGAAAGAAGTCAAAAACTCAATATTATTGAAACAAGATTAGACTCTAGTCTTGCTTTAATGCTTAAGGTGGATACCATTGAGAACTCGGACAAGAAAGAACATTATTTCTATAATCTCGATTACCTTAGAACTCAACTGAAAGATACCATAAGCAGAGAGCTAGCCTTCTTCATTGATCGTTATTATTCAGTAAGAAAATCATTTAAAGCATATGGGGAAAATTTCGGCAAGCATCTTAAGGAATTGCAGTTACTGAAGCAACAATTGGAGAATTTAAGACATGATGCAGAAAACGGACTTATTGATAGCGAAAAGTTTGATCAGTACTTGCAACAAGAGTCTAATAATGTACTTATTGCCAATGGGAATTCGACAGAGTTACTGCGTCACATTAACGCTTTCCAAACTATTTACGACTCCTTAAACCCGAGAATTGATAGTCTGGTCGAGGCGTCTAAAGCAAAAATATCGAATGAGTAAAATAAGGCTAATTTACTTTTGCCTGTTCTGCTGTCTCATTTTAGGCGGCAATGCTAATTCTTATGCTCAAAATGATAGAACACTCGCCAAACTAGCTCAACAAGCGGAATCAAATGAAGAATACTCAAAAGCAATAGAACTTTATGAGCAGTTATATAAAAGAACAAGCTCTGATGCTTATTACAATTCATTGTTGAACTTATACCCTAAAACAGAGCAGTATAAGGACGCTGAAAAAACCATTAAAAAAAGAATAAAAGTCTATCCGAATAGAAAAGAACTACTTGTTGATCTGGGATACATCTACGAATTACAAGGAGATGATAAAACAGCAAAAAGAAACTACGAATCTGCAATCAACGAGCTTAGAAAAAATTCAGGAGAAATACGAGTTCTTGCCAACCGCTTTAAAAGTTATGAAAAGAATGAGTACTTAATCTCCACTTATCAGAAAGGCAGGCAGTTAATGAATGACCCATTTGCCTTCCAATTTGAGCTAGCCAGTGCTTTTGCTGAAATGGGCAGAACTCAAGAAATGGTCAATGAGTACTTAACCATACTAGGTAAAAATGAGAATTATATACAGACCGTTCAAAATTTATTTGCCAGATTCTTGCGTCCGGATCCTGAGGGTAAGCAGATGGAAATGCTCAGAGAGCAAGTTTTAAAACGCATCCAAAATGAACCAGATATTACAATTTACAGTCAGCTATTGACATGGCTTTATATTCAAGATAAAAATTTTGAGGGTGCTTTTATTCAGAGCAGAGCACTTGATCGCAGGTTAAACGAGAATGGAAGGCGCTTGTACAACTTAGCTAGCTTATGCCTATCCAATAATGCATATGATGTAGCTGAGAAAGCTTTAAAATATGTGATCAATCAAGAAAAAAATGGCCCTTTTTACAGTTCATCAAAAATGAAATTGATGGACGTATTAAAAGCCAAAACGTTAGAGCAAAACGAACCTAATGAAGAGGCATTAAATGCACTTAAAAAAGCTTATATGGAGACTCTGGAAGAGTTTGGAGAAAGCTCTTTTACCTTGCCGCTGATGTATAATATCGCTGAACTTGAGGGGTTTTACCTTAACCATATTGACTCAGCCATGACATGGTACCAAACCATTATTGATTTGCCAAATTTGAACAATGAGCTGGTGGCCAAAGCAAAAATTGCATTGGCCGACTTAATGATTGTAGAGAATGATATATGGGAAGCCTCTCTACTCTACTCTCAGGTAGAGAAAGAATTTAAATATGATCAGTTGGGAGAAATCGCCAAGCTAAAAAATGCAAAAGTGGCCTTTTACACCGGAGACTTCTATTGGGCTCAAGCTCAACTTAATGTTTTAAAGGGTTCTACATCTAAACTCATTGCCAATGATGCTATGGATTTATCATTAATGATTACAGATAACCTAGGGCTTGATAGCATTCCCGAACCTTTAGAAATGTTTGCAAGAGCAGATCTTCATCATTTTAAACGTGACTATGAATCGGCTTATCATACTCTGGATTCAATTCCCAAGTTTTTCCCCATGAGTAGCTTAAAAGATGAAATCCTCTATCTCAAGTATGAAATGGAATATGAACGAAAAAACTTCGATACTGCTGCCACCTTTCTGGAAAACATCATTACTGATTATGCTTTTGATATTCTTGGTGACAATGCAGTGTTTGAGTTGGCAAAACTGAACGAAGAAAAATTAGGGAATAAGGAGAAAGCCATGGACTTGTACAAAAGTCTCATAACAACTTATCCAGCAAGCTTGTTTGTTATAGAAAGTAGAAAAAGATACCGAGCCTTAAGAGGTGATGATGCAGATACCCCTGAAGAACTGAATTGATTGCATTATGATTATTTATAGCGTTACTGTAAACATAGAAGATGAAATTCATGACGATTGGTTAAAATGGATGAAGGAAATCCATATTCCCGACGTTTTGAATACCGGTCTATTTACTGATCATCGTTTATCCAAAGTCATTAGTCACAATCCTGAAGAAACGGGAACAACGTACAATATCCAGTACGACTGCAAGGACATGAAAACGCTGCATAAATATCAAGCAACCCATGCCCCTGCCTTACAGAAAGAACACAGTCAACGTTATGAGGGTAAATTCGTTGCCTTTAGGACATTACTGGAAAAGGTCTAGTTTGAAAAGAGTAAGAGCAAAAAAACATCTTGGTCAACATTTTTTGTTGGATAATTCTATTGCTCTTGATACAGTTGAAGCATTTGGGCAAGAACGCAATTTTAATAAAGCCTTAGAAATTGGCCCCGGAACCGGCGTTTTAACAAACATCTTAATTAAAAGAGAAGACATAGACCTATCAGTTATCGACATAGACACTGAATCAATTCACTTCCTTCATCATAACAATGTGCTGGAAGAAAGTCAAATCATAGAAGGTGACTTCTTAGCTCTCAATTTGAATACTCTCTTCTCTGGAGAACCTTTCGGTGTAATTGGTAATTTCCCTTACAACATCTCTTCCCAAATCTTATTCAAGATATTAGATTATAAAGACCTTGTACCTGAAGTCGTAGGAATGTTTCAAAAAGAAGTGGCAGAAAGGATTTGTTCACAACCTGGCTCAAAGGTGTATGGAATTATAAGTGTATTGCTTCAGGCATTTTACACGACTGAATATCTATTTACCATTGACGAACATGTTTTTGCCCCCCCACCCAAAGTCAAATCTGCCGTTATCCGCTTAAGGAGAAACACGTTAGAACAACTGGACTGTGATGAACAGAAGTTTAAGCAAGTGGTCAAAATGGCCTTCAATCAGAGGAGAAAGACCTTACGTAATTCTCTTAAGTCTATCCTAAATGAAGAGCTAAAAGCAATGGAAATACTCAATCAACGACCAGAGCAATTAAGTGTGGAGCAATTCATAGAACTCACTAACCATATATACGCATAGCCCTAAAGTTGTGGTAAAGAATTAATCCTCTATTAATTTCTCTTTCGTTCCTTAAAGCTTATCTTCGCAATCATCGATTTTGAGTCATGCAGTTCGAATTAACAAAAGAGTATCTGGAAGAGGTCAAATCGGCTCTTGAGAGTCGAAATGCTCACTTTTTTGAAGAAGTTAATGAGCTTCATGCGGCTGATATAGCTGAAATTTTTGATGAACTGGACATTAATGAAGCCACTCAATTTTACCGATATCTTAATGATGAAAAAGCATCAGATGTATTAATTGAACTTGAAGAAGATGTCAGAGAGCGTTTCTTAGAAAGTCTCGAACCAAAAGAGATTGCCGAAAAGTTTATCGATAACATGGAATCCGATGATGCAGCCGATATTATGGCTGAGCTACCGGATGAAAAGGCTGATGATGTCATTTCTTTAATAAAAGATACGGAGCAAGCCAGTGATATCGTCGACCTGTTAAGTTACCCCGAGGACTCTGCCGGAGGTTTAATGGCCAAAGAACTCATTAAGGTGCATCTGGACTGGACCGTTCCCAAATGTGTGCGTGAAATGCGTAAGCAAGCAGAAGATATCGAAAACGTTTATACCATATATGTTGTTGATGACTTCGAAAAACTGGTGGGAACACTCTCTTTAAAGCGTCTTCTTTTGGCTCCAACTAAAAGCGAGGTAAAAGATTTATATCATTCAGATGTGATCTCAGTAAAGGCCTATGAAGATGGCGAAGAGGTGGCAAGCATCATGGAGAAATATGATCTGGTCGTACTTCCTGTTGTAGATGAACTCGATCGATTGATTGGTCGAATTACCATTGACGATGTGGTGGATGTGATCAAAGAAGAAGCAGATAAAGATTACCAAATGGCTTCGGGACTTTCTGAAAATGTAGATTCTACAGATAACATAACCGTGTTGACAAGAGCCCGTTTACCTTGGCTACTTGTTGGTTTACTGGGTGGCATTTTCGGTGCCTTAGTCATCACTCAGTATGAAGACCAATTGCAAATCTATCCCGAAATGGCTCTTTTCATTCCTCTTATAGCAGCCATGGGAGGAAATGTGGGTGTGCAATCGTCTGCTATTATTGTACAAGGCCTGGCCAACAACTCTTTAGGCTTTGACGGCTTGGTTAAACGTTTAGGCAAAGAGTTTATGGTGGCCATGCTGAATGGCATTGTATGCAGCATCTTGATTCTGGTTTATACGCTCATTGTTAAAGACAGCATTAATTTGGCCGCAACCGTTAGTGTTGCACTTATGCTTGTCATCATATTTGCCGGCCTCTTTGGCACCTTTGTTCCCTTGATGCTGCACAAGTATAAAATTGACCCTGCTTTAGCCACAGGTCCTTTTATAACAACCATGAATGACATTGTTGGCCTCTTCATCTATTTTATAATCGGTCATATGATGTACAGCATCTTGTAATTAAGAATTACAAATTATGTCTAAGCCTAAAGTGATTTTCATTGATTCGGTTCATCCTATTTTGTTCGAGCTTTTAGAAGAGGCTGGTTACTCCTGCGAATGGAAAAACACATTAAAACATGAAGAAATCTTAAACATACTTCCGGAGTATACAGGAGCCGTTATTCGAAGCAAATTTAAATTTGACAAAACAGTATTTGATGCAGCCAAAAATCTGAAATGGATTGCACGTTCAGGTGCGGGCATGGAAAATATTGATCTTGAAATTGCTAAAGCAAGAGATATTCAATGTTATAATTCTCCGGAAGGCAATAGAGATGCAGTTGCGGAACATGCTGTTGGCATGTTATTATCTCTCTTTAATCACCTCAATAGAAGTGATCGAGAAGTGCGAAAAGGGCTTTGGAGAAGAGAAGAAAACCGAGGTATTGAACTGAAGGGAAAGACAGTTGGAATTTTAGGTTACGGATACATGGGGCAAGCTTTCGCACAAAGATTAAAAGGCTTTGATGTTAAAGCAATTGCTTATGACAAATACAAAAATCAATACAGCGATGAGTACGTTAAAGAAGTTGGCAAAGAAGAATTGTTTGAATCAACAGATGTCCTAAGTATCCATTTGCCATTGACCGAAGAAACAACCTATCTTATTGATGAAAGCTATTTAAAGCGATTCAAAAAGCCAATTTATCTCATCAATACAGCAAGAGGAAAAAATTTAAGAACAGAGGCTTTGGTTGAAGGACTTAAATCAGGTAAAGTATTAGGTGCTTGCTTAGATGTCTTGGAATATGAAAGCACCTCCTTTGAAAATTTATTTTCTGATAATTTACCCGCCGGTTTTCAATATCTGAAAACTTCCGATCAAGTCATTTTAAGTCCACATGTTGCTGGATGGACGGTGGAGTCTTATCGGAAATTGGCTAAGGTCTTAGCTGAAAAAATTATAACTTAGCATCATACCATAACAATTATGAAACTTTATCATTTAGTATTTCTGCTCTTCGTGAGTAATGTATTGGTTAGTCAGGTAAATTGGGTTCCTTCAGGGCCTATTACAAATGATAATTTCACTGATATCACTTCATCACCAAATTCTACTTACTATCTTTCAACATACAATCCCGGTAAAATTTACACATCTAACAATAATGGTAGTAGCTGGTCAAGAGTTTATATTAGTTCTAGTCAATATTTTACCAAAGTTGAATTTGTAAACAATCAAATTGGCTTTGCGGCTGGAGCTAACAACAATAATTATCCGGTAATTTTAAGAACCACGAATGCAGGTGCGTCTTGGACATCAGTTAGCGTTCCGGGAACTTTTCGTTTAAATAACAGCTATGTCACTGATATTTTGTTCTTAAATGTAAACAATGGTTATGCAACTTGTAGTAATGGAAGTCTATTAGAAACTATTGATGGTGGATTAAATTGGCAATTGGTCAATACCAATGGTGGAACATCAACAGGAGCATACGAGATTATTCAACACACTCAAAATACATTCTTCATTGCTGGAGGAGGATCGGGAACATGGCTTTTCGATAAAACTAATTCTCGCTTATCAAGAGTGGGCTTTCATTATTCTTTAACCATTGATAAAGGAATAAATGATGTTTTTTGTTTAACCTCCAATGAGATTGCCTTATTTCCAAATGGAGCTACTAATGCGTTTACAAAAGCTACAAATCCATTGTCGCTTCAAGTCTTCCCTAGTATTCTTGCTGTTTCAGATTCCATTCTATACATCTGTGGAAATGATCGAAATATTTATCGCTCCATCGATGGAGGGAATACCCTCACCCAAGACCTAAGCTCCCAAAGTGGCTCACATTTAAATGAAATTGATCTATTAAATGGAGTCGTATGGGCTGTCGGCGAAGTTGGACAAGTTTTCAAACGCCAAAACACAGTTGGAGAAAAAGAGCTTATAGAGAAGAAAAACGAACTAAGCATCTATCCAAGCCCGGCCAAAGAATTACTTTACATCAGAACCGATAATAGAGTTGACATGGTTAATATCCTTGATTTGAATGGAAAAGGAATCATGGAATTTAGTTTAACGAATAACGAAATTGATATTAGTCGACTAAAATCTGGAATCTATTTTATGCAAATACTTTCCGAAGGAGAAATTTATACAGAAAAGTTTATGAAGCTTTAGACTGCTTTCCTTTTTCATTTAACCACAAATCTGGCAGTACTTCTGCTCTTTTGCTGAAGATAAACGGTTTTATCTCTAATGAGTTCATCAATTGTCTCATCAGAATAATGACGAATGGTATACAATATCAAGTCCTTGTTGTAAGTAACTCGATAGTCTTGCTGTAAAACTTTAATCAACTCTTCCACTTTTGGAGATTCATCGTCCACACAGACTGAAAAACTAATCGCCGAATTTTGCATGATATTAATACTCACACCATGCTCCGAAAACAAGGCATAAATTTTACTCAAGCAGTCTTCTGCAATAAATGCATAATCTTTTGAAGCAATAGAAATCAAGATTTGATTCCCTTTATGAATGTATGATGGAATTAAAGAATCCGAAGAAGTGTTATGATTAATTAAGCTACCCTTATAAGCTGGGTGGATAAATGATTTGATTCTGAGAGGAATGTTCTTGTTTTGAAGTGGCTTAATTGTTTTCGGGTGAATAACTGAGGCTCCGTAATAGGCTAGTTCTACTGCTTCGAGATAGGATATATTGTTCAGTTTATGCGTATTCTCAAAATACTTAGGGTCCGCATTAAGCATACCGTCCACATCTTTCCAGATCACTAATTCTTCAGCTTCCAACACACTGGCTAAAATGGCTGCAGTAAAATCCGACCCTTCTCGGCCTAAAGTTGTCGTGAAGTTCTCCGAACTTGAACCGACAAAACCCTGAGTCATCAGATAAGACTGTTCTGTTTCTTCAAACTTTCTTTTGATTTGCTCACCTGAGATTCTCCAATCTACATTGGCTTTACGATAGTTATTATCGGTGCGAATTAAATCTCTAACATCGAACCACTTGGTATTCAGTTGCTGTTCATTCAGATAAGCGGAAACAATCTTAGTCGACAACATCTCTCCTATCCCTACCATCTGATCGTATTCAAAATCGAAAGTACCAACAGGCTCATCTTCTAATTGCCACTCTATCTCAACAAAAGTATTATGGACTTCTTCAAAAACAGGATGCGATTTAGAGTCAAACAGTTCATTTAATATCTCATAGTGAAAAGCTTTAATCTCTTCCAGAATAGCTGATACATTACCTTCCTTATAAAAAAAGGCACGCACCAACTTTTCTAAGGCATTGGTTGTCTTTCCCATTGCCGAAACGACAATAACGAGCTTCTCCTCACCGGAATCAGCAATAATTTTTGCAATATTCCTGACTGCTTCGGCATTTTTTACAGACGCCCCACCAAACTTATATACTTTCATGCATTCATTTTACTTTTGGGTCACATTGAACTTACATTCATTCTCTCTAAACTTGGCAAGGACAAGGGTGATGATTTTTCTTTGTAATTAACACTATTGATCATGCTCGTTTTGTTAAAACTTGAAGGCCTGAAGTTGTTCTCTTCTGAATTTACCATTGATCCACTCTCCATCTAACTCTGCACCGTAAGATTCATAAAATTTAATGGATGGAACATTCCAGTCCAAAACCTGCCATTCCATGCGACCACTATTGCGTTGCTTAGCCACTTTTATAACAGATTCAAACAAAGCTTTTCCCGCTCCTATCCCCCTTGACTTTTCAGTAACAATGAGATCTTCCAGATAAACGCACTTTCCTTTCCATGTGGAATATTTCTCATAAAACAATGCCATTCCTATTATCTCATTGTTTTGCTCAGCAACGAAAGCCTCATATATAGCGCTTTTTCCAAAGCCATCTTCTTCCAGCTCTTTGAGTTTCAATGTCATCTCCTTCTCAGCTTTCTCATAAATCGCCAATTCAAGAATCAGTTGATGAATGTGTTGACAATCTTCTTTTCTTGCAGACCGAACTGTAAATTTCATGCTTGTACTTTGCGCAAAAGTAAAAAAGCCTTCTTTAAAAAGAATGATTCGACCTTCCTTTGCGATATTTGTCGATAAATAAAAGAACAACAATGAGTAGCATCAAGACCTTAAGCGAATTCATCATTGAAAGACAAGACGAGTTTAAATACGCCACAGGTGAGCTAACACGCCTCTTATATGATATAGTGATTGCTTCTAAAATTATAAACAGAGAAGTAAATAAGGCCGGCTTAGTGAATATTCTTGGTGCTACTGAGAATCAAAACATTCAAGGTGAAACTCAACAAAAGTTAGATGTTATAGCTGATAAAGCGTTTATTTCTGCTTTAAAGAACGGTGGAGAAGTTTGCGGAATTGCTTCAGAAGAAAATGATGACTTTGTTGCATTCAATAGTGACACTTCAAAAAATGGCAAATACATCGTCACCTTCGACCCTTTAGACGGCTCATCTAACATTGATGTAAATGTCTCTATAGGTACCATATTTAGTATTTACAGAAGAAAAACTGAAGTTGGAACTGAAGCCACTATCGAAGACTTCTTGCAAAAAGGCAGAGACCAAGTGGCTGCAGGTTATGTCATCTATGGTTCTTCAACTATGTTGGTCTACACAACAGGACATGGTGTAAATGGATTTACCCTAGATCCTTCTCTTGGCGAATTTTGCCTTTCTCATCCGGATATGAAAATGCCGACTCAAGGGAAAATCTATTCAATCAATGAAGGAAACATTGCCCATTGCAATCAAAATGTAATAGACTACATTTCTTATTGCAAAGCTGTTGATAAGGAAACCAAAAGACCTTATTCAGCCAGATATATTGGATCGATGGTCGCTGATATTCATCGCAATCTAATAAAAGGAGGTATTTTTCTTTATCCTGAAACGGCAAAAGCTCCCAATGGTAAACTGAGATTATTGTATGAATGCAACCCTATTTCATTTATTATTGAACAAGCAGGTGGATTAGCAACCACAGGACAACAAAGAATACTAGATATAGAACCTAAAGCATTGCACCAGAGAGTGCCTACAATATTAGGTTCGAAAGAAATGGTTGAGCAATATTTAAGCTTTTAGCTTATAACGCACAACAAACTAGAGTTATGATAATACGATTCTTCTTTTTTGGTTTTCTTCTTCCACTACTTTTAAGTAGTTCATTAATTGGTCAAACCAATGGCTTCTCATTAGAAGAATTTAATACCCGTAACGAAAACTTCTTTAGCAAAATAGACCAATATATTGAATCAGATTCTGCACAATCTAAGCTCTATCTAGATTCTATATCTCTAAGTTTTCCTTCGCTTAAAGACACTGCCTTTAGAGCATTGCTTGATCGCAAACTAAATTATTTCTACGATCATTTTTCCGAGAAGGCTCTTATTGAAGAGCTAAAGATAGGAATTGATCTGACGAGGAAAAGAGGTGATAGCCTTTATACTGCCATACTATGTGATCAACTTAGCGAAGTCTACTTGAACAATTCATCTTTATCACTAGCATATGCCTATGCGCAAAAAGCGCTAATCATACATGAGAGTTTAAATCGACTGGAAGATAAGGGGAAAACGCTGCTAAGAATAGCTGCAATCAAATATTCTCAGGGAGACTACATCTCTTCTATTGAAGCTGCGTTTGAAGCGATCGATAAATTTAAAGAAGTTGGATCCGATAAACATTTAGCGTTTTCATACATTCAAGTTGGTACAACCTATCTATTTATTAAACAGTTTGAATCGGCGAGAAAAAACTTTGAAATCGCTAAAGAGCAATTTCTAAAACAAAATGATACCTTAGGTTTTGCCATGTGTGAAGCCAATATTGCACTGATTCATCTCGAGTCAGAGGATTATAATACCGCAATTGAACGCTTCAAAGAAGCCAATAGAATCATATTAAAAAGCAATAGAAAAATAGCCATCTCTCAGATTTATCAAAACATTGGCACTTGCTTTTTAGGAATCAACCAATTTGACAGTGCTTATTATTATTTCAAAAAGACAATTGCCATAGATAAAGAGATTGAATATACATTAGGTTTAAGTACCAGTTACCTTGAAATTGCAAGATTAAAAGAAAAGAAAGGAGAGATTGACTCCTCCATATATTATGCTAAAAAATCTTTAGCACTTGGTTCTCAAACCGATGATGTAGAAACAAAATCAAATATCCTCGCTCTGATAGGTAAATTACTTTATGAGAAAAAGAAAGAAACCGAAAGTGCTTTTTATCTCTACAACTACTATCTGCTTCAGGACAGTATAATGGCAGAGTCAGATTTGATTCAACAATTTGCTATTGAACAAGACGCTAAAATAAAGTCATATAAAGAACAATTGCTCATTGAGAAACAAAAGAAAGAACTAATAGAGTCAGAAAATAAGTATCAAAAAAAGTTAATTCTCATTCTGAGTATTATAGGAGTTTTTATGATTGCCATGATTGTAATTGTTTCCATGATCAATCAAAAAAACCAGAGACTTAACACTGAATTACGCGAGAATCAAGACATCATAAAAAATGACTTGGCCATAAAGAACTCTTTGTTAAAAGAGATTCACCACAGAGTAAAAAATAACTTACAGGTCATTTCATCAATGTTGAGTATACAAAGTCAGTACATTAATAATCCAAAATTTCAGGAAATCATTAATGAGTGTAAGTCTAGAATTAACTCCATGGCACTAATACACGAGTCACTTTACAGAAAGGATCCTAATGACATAACATCTTTTTCTGCTTATCTTAAAAATTTGATCCCTCAGCTTATCGCTACCTATCAAGTAGATGAATCAAAAATCATCTTAAAACTTGAAATTGAGGATATCAATCTATCGATTGATGAATCTGTTCCCTGTGGACTTTTAATCAATGAAATCGTTTCAAATGCTTTAAAACATGCCTTCCCAAATGAAAGAGATGGAGAGATTTTTATTCAACTCAATAAAAAAGAGGACATGATCTTCTTAAACATAAAGGATAATGGCATTGGCTTACCGGAGGACATCGATCCTAAAAATCATGACAGTTTTGGATTTCTGCTCATTTACACCTTAGTTAGTCAACTTGATGCAGATCTTGAGGTCAATCGAGAAGGAGGTTTGGAGTTCTGTATTAATTGGAATACTTCAGAATATCAAATGCTTGACTAATGAGCATCTTTTCTAAAAAGATATTCATACTACTGCTCATTCTTCTGACTACTGCAGTCATTTATTTTCCATCAACCAGACATGCCTTCACACATTTGGACGACTATGAACAAGTGGTAAACAATCCTTTAGTAAGAGAATTCAGTTTTAGCAAGCTTCAACAGATTTTTACACAATCAACAGTAGGCATGTATCAACCCATCAGCTCTTTATTTTATGCTTTAACATATTCAATTTTCGGATCTGAGGCACAAGCTTTTCATTTACTTAGCCTCTTTTTCCATCTACTCAATGTCATCTTAGTTTTTAAGATTCTAGGTCATTTTAAGCTTTCTGACTATGTTCTCTTTGGTCTAACGGCACTATTCAGTTTGCACCCGCTTCAAGTAGAAGCCATTTGTTGGGTCTCTGCCTTTAGTACTTTAAGCTTTACTTTTTTCTACCTTCTCGCATTCTACAGCTACATTTCAATCAAAGAAAATAAGCTTAAGCACATCACAGCACTCACCCTATTTTTATTGAGTTGCCTTAGTAAATCTGCAGCCATAAGTTTGCCACTTGCTATTATCGCTTATGATTATTTGATCTTAAAAGAAAAGAAATGGTTGCAAATGATACCTTACCTGTTCATCTCCCTTTGCTTTGGGTTTTTAACCATCCATTTCAGAGAATCGGCGGGTCATCTTTCCGAACTATCGGTTCAATTTAGTGTATTTGAGCACTTCCTTATTGTTTGCAGGAATCTTTTATATTACCCCATCAAATTTATCCTTCCAATTCAACTTTCAGCCTTCTATCCTTTTCCAGATCAACTCGATTGGACTTACTTCATTGCTCCTATTGCAATCATTACACTACTCATTCTAATTAAACGCATTCAACCATCGAAATGGATATGGTTGGGCATTTGCTATTATCTGTTCAACATTGCTTTGGTGAGTCAGATCATACCGGTCGGGCAGCAAATAACTACAGACCGCTACAACTACACAGTAAGTTTAGGTTTCTTGTTTATATTGATTCCTTTGATTCAATTCCTTGACAAGAAAAAACTAAAATACCTGATAACTGTTCCATTTGTTTTGTTTCTAATTCTGTCATTCAATCGGACTAAGGTATGGTCTGATGACGAAAGAATCTGGTCAGACGTTATTGAGCAATATCCAAAAGTTGCACAAGCGCATAACAATTTGGGAAGTTATTATAATGAAAAAGGTCAAACAAAGATGGCATTAGACTACTACTCAAAAGCTATAAAACTGAGAAGCAATTATGCAGATGCTTATGCAAATAGAGGAGGAATTTTAGGCAATCTTGGAAAAAGTAGTGCAGCGATTAAAGATTTGAATCGAGCCCTACAACTTAAACCCCACGCAGATGCCTATTTCAATAGAGGAAACGAGTTCATGAAACAACAACAATTTGAGCTTGCTCTGGAAGATTACACAAAGAGCTTAGTTCTTAAAAAAAGTGCTGATACCTATACCAATAAAGCTTATGCATATTTCCAAATGAACAATCTCGTACAAGCCGAGAAAATGCTGGATTCTGCACTAATCTTAAATTCGGGTTATGGAAGTGCACATTATCTTAAAGGTCTCATTAATTATAAGAATGGTCGATTGAAGTCCGCCTGTGTTTCTTTTCAAAAAGCTGTGCAATTAAATCACCCTCAAGCTCAGCAAGCTATACAACAATTTTGTAATCAAACCCATTCCTTCCAATGAAAGCAGATGGTTTAAAAAGCTTATATCAAAATGATGATCGCATAAAAGAGCTAAGTGCGGTTTTTAAGGAGCAAATGATTTCTCACTGTCACCTTAAGGGAACAACAGGAAGCATCAATGCCTTAATCACTTATGGACTAGGCAAAAACCTACCGGTTCATCAATTCATTGTTATGCCTGACAAGGAAGAAGCTGCTTACTTCTTAAATGACCTGGAGTCTTTGATTGGTGAACGCGCTTTATTCTATCCTTCGTCTTATAGAAGAGCCTACGAACTTGAAAAAACAGATAATGCCAACATTCAACTGAGGGCAGAAGTTCTGAATAAAGTCAGCGCAAGAGAACAACACTACTGCATTGTCACCTATCCGGATGCATTAAACGAATTTGTAGTCACTGAGAAAGATTTACTTCAGCATACTTTAGACGTTCATAAAGGAGATCAACTGAGCATTGACTTTATAACTGAAACGCTTAACGAATACGGGTTCGAGCGTGTGGATTTTGTAGGAGATCCGGGACAATTTTCTATAAGAGGTGGAATTGTAGATATCTACTCTTTTGCCAATGAGCAACCGTATCGCTTGGAATTTTTTGGGGATGAGATCGAATCCATCAGGCTATTTGATGCATCAACACAGCTGTCTCTAAGAACTTTAGAACACATTGCCATACTTCCCAACATTCAAAAACGAGTGACTGAAGAAAAAAGGGTTTCTGTATTTGATTTCATGCCTCAACATACCATCTATTGGTTTAAAGATTTTAAATTGTGCAGAGACAAAATTGAAAAAAGTTTTCAGCAAGCTTCAGATGCTTATGTCAATTTAGATTCTACAGTTAAACGATTACCTCCGGAACAATTATTCATTTCCAAGGACCTCTTTATTAAATCTACCTTGCACATCAACACCATAGAATTCGGGCAACAATTCTATTTCGCAGCAAGTTATGAATTGCATTTTGATACGAAACCTCAACCGGCATTCAACAAAAATTTTGAACTGTTGAGTCAAAACCTAATCGACAATCACCAATCAGGCTTTCAAAATATTATTATCGCCAATAACCCAAAGCAGATAGAGCGGCTATATTCCATATTTGAAGACTTGGGCAAAGATGTTCAGATGGAAACCATGGTGCTATCTTTTCACGAGGGGTTTATAGACCAGTCACAAAATATCGCCGTTTATACAGACCATCAGATTTTTGATCGTTATCACCGCTTCCGTCTCAAAGAAAGTTTTAAGCAAAAAGATCAGGCCATTACTTTAAAGGAACTAAACAATTTGGTTCCGGGAGACTACATTGTTCACATAGATCATGGAGTAGGGAAATTTTCCGGGCTTGAAAAAATAACCGTTGATGGTAAAAAGCAGGAGGCCATTCGCATTCTCTATCGAAACAAGGATATTCTTTATATCAGCATCCACTCTCTACATCGCATTTCAAAATATGTAAGCAAAGACGGCATAGAACCGAAAATAGATAAACTTGGCTCAGACACTTGGAAAAAGCTGAAGCAAAAAACCAAGAAAAAAGTAAAGGAGATTGCTTTTGACCTTATCAAACTTTATGCAGAACGTCAATCAAAAAAGGGCTTTTCTTTTTCACCTGACACGTATCTACAAAATGAATTGGAAGCCTCCTTTCTCTACGAAGATACACCGGATCAATATAAGGCTACACAGGCTGTAAAAGAAGACATGGAAGCCGAAACACCAATGGATCGACTTGTTTGTGGTGATGTTGGCTTCGGCAAAACTGAGGTAGCCATACGTGCGGCATTCAAAGCAGTTGCAGACAGTAAGCAAGTCGCTGTTCTTGTGCCCACAACCATCTTGGCATGGCAGCACTTTCAAACTTTTAAAACCAGGCTAAAAGATTTTCCGGCTAAGGTAGATTACATCAATCGTTTTAAGACAAAAAAAGAACAAAGCACCACATTAAAAAAGCTACAGTCAGGTGAAATTGACATTCTCATTGGCACTCATCGCATTGTCGGCAAGGACATTCAATTCAAAGACTTGGGTCTATTGGTTATTGATGAAGAGCAAAAATTTGGTGTTGGCGTCAAAGACAAACTCAAAACCTTAAAAACAGATGTAGATACATTAACATTGACAGCCACCCCCATACCAAGAACACTTCAATTCTCCCTGATGCAAGCCAGAGATTTATCAGTGATCAATACACCTCCACCTAATCGGCAACCTATATTGACTGAAGTACATACATTCAATGAAGAGTTGATTAGAGATGCAATTTCCTATGAAATTTCAAGAGGCGGTCAGGTCTTCTTTATCAATAATCGTGTGCAAAACATTAAAGAAGTCGCGGGCTTAATCTCTAGACTTGTTCCAGATGCCAGGGTATTGATCGGACATGGTCAAATGAAAGGAGAAGAACTGGAAGAAAGAATGCTGGCGTTCATTAATGGTGAATACGATGTATTGGTAGCCACTACTATCATTGAAAGTGGCTTAGACATTCCAAATGCCAATACGATAATCATCAACAATGCAAACAATTTTGGCTTGAGCGATCTCCATCAGATGAGAGGAAGAGTAGGTCGTTCCAATAAAAAGGCCTTTTGTTATCTGCTTGCCCCGCCTATGATTTCATTGACATCTGAAGCAAGAAAGCGTTTACAGGCTCTGGAACAATTTTCAGATTTGGGCAGTGGCTTTCAAATTGCCATGAAAGATTTAGACATTAGAGGAGCCGGTAATCTTTTAGGTGCGGAGCAAAGTGGCTTCATTTCCGAAATTGGTTTCGACATGTATCAGAAAATTCTCAATGAAGCGATTCAAGAGTTGAAAGAAACCGAGTTTAAAGACATGTACAAAGATCTAGAAGGGGCATTTATTCAAGAAACCCTTATCGAAACAGATCTTGAAATTTTGATTCCTGATAATTATGTGAGTAACATAGCAGAACGTGTAAACCTTTACAAGGAACTCGATAATATAGAAAAGGAAAGTGAATTAGATGCTTTTGGCGAACAACTGATTGATCGATTTGGTCCTATCCCACCTGCCACCCAAGAAATGATTAAGGCTGTTAAACTAAGATGGTTAAGCAAACAAATTGGCTTGGAAAAGATCGTACTGAAAAAAGATAAATTGATCTGTTACTTTATTTCAAATCAAGACTCTCCTTACTACCAATCTGCAGCCTTTACCAAAGTGCTTTCATTTGTACAACAACACCCTTCTTTATGTAAACTAAAGGAAAGGAAGGAAAAATTGACTTTAGTGTTTGAGGGGGTAAAGAGTGTTCAGCAGGCCATAGAACTATTGAGTAGAATCTAAAATAGTATAACCTAATTGCTCTACTAATTCATGATCTAAACGTTCATTGATAAATTTGATAGAGACTTCATCCAACCTACTCTTCCATTTTTCTTGTAGATAGTAATCTCTATAATCCTGATGGGTTTTATCCGAATCATTCGTCGATTCACTTAATTCGTAAAATTCATCATATCTCTCAAGGCCAAACGCTTTAAAAATAAATGTCAATTGCTCCTGACTATCTTTTACAAGATTCTCATATTGAAGCAATTTAGAAACTACCTTTCCACTAGTTGAATAGGAGAAATAAGCTTTATTTTTCAAGTTCCAAAGTTCAATTGGTGAGCTTAATGATTTAGCACCTAAACCATCTCGCTTTCTCAATGGCCATTCCCGTTTCAAAAAGTCGATAAAACGTTTAGGAACTTTTCCCCGATAATGGTAGGGCTTATCAAACAAAGACAGCAGATATGAATAAGGGTTCTTAACGATGAATAAAACAAAAAAATCTTTTTTCTGCTGTTCAAGCACTTCAGCCTCCGGCAATCCATGCTTCCAACCCAATGAACTCTTTCTATCATTCAAAATCAATCGATCAATGACAAAGTCATAATGAACATTTTTCAAAAGAAATAATGCCAGAGGTCCGGGTTGATAATAAATGGATTGCAGATCCGAGTTGAACAGAACCAACTGTTCCAAATACTTAGTACCACAATTCCTCTCTCCAAACACCTTAAATCGCTTGTATTTTCCCATTCAAATCAATTCGCACGTATGGCTTCTACCGGGTCTAAGCGACTTGCTAACCAGGCAGGGACAATACCTGAAATCAATCCGATGCTCACCGAGATGACAAGCCCCGAAACAATGTTTCCAACACTTAAAGTCACATCAAAGTCCAAGCCATATCTAAACAAGAGGGTACCCAGAAAAATAATACTCAAACCTACTCCACCTCCCAAAAGACATAAGAAAACAGATTCAAATAAAAACTGAAGAAGAATAAAGTAATTCTTAGCGCCCAAGGACTTTTGTATCCCGATCAAATTGGTGCGCTCCTTTACTGAAACAAACATGATGTTTGCGATGCTGAAGCCGCCGACAATAATTGAAAAAATGCCAATAATAGCACCTGCGAAACCAACAACAGAAAACAATTGCTCGAAACCTTGGGACAAAAGACTCAATCTGTTTAAAGCAAAATTGTCGTCCTCTTTTGGCTTCAACTTACGTAAAGAACGCATAATGCCCGTTAACTCGTCCATTAGCTCTGCATTAGATACATTCGGTTTGGTTTTGGCCATTATTGTTGCACCCATCGACTCTTTGCGAATATCAAATAAATTACGCGCAAAATTCAATGGAATAAAGATGTTCTTATCATTAGAATTACCCAGCATACTCTCCCCCTCCTTCTCCAATACTCCTATTACTTCCAACTTACGGCCACTGAATTTGAAGCGTTTTCCGATAGGATCCAAGCCACCAAACAAATTATCAGCAATATCGGCACCAATAACTGCCACAGGTCTTCCTGCCTGATTCTCTAAAGGCGACATATATCTGCCCTGCAATATTTTTAAATCCCAAATGTCATTGTACTCATGTGTGCCTGCAATAAAGCTCGCATTCTCAATTGAGTTACTCTCGTACTTTAAAGTTGTAGAACCGGAAACAATCATGGCTACATTTTCAGCTGTTTGACACAACTTCTTCACCATTTTAAATTCTTCAGGCTTTGGCATCGGACGTCGAATGTAGTCCCACCATGGTTGACCGGCTTCAAAACTCCAAGGCCATTTTTGAACGTATATCACATTGTCTCCAAGTCCCTGTATGCTATTTTTTATATTGTTTTCAAGAGAGTCTACCAAAGTAAAAACAGAGATCATGGCAAAAATGCCAATCGTTATTCCCAATAGACTTAAGACTGTTCTGAGTTTATTAACAATCAAAGAATCTATAGCAAACAAAAAACTCTCTTTTATGAGGCGGAGGATCAACATTCGTCATGCAATTTAGGCCTTAAATTTAAGTTGATTTAGATGAGTTTTCAAACCGCTGATCTCGGTGAATGACCTTTAGTAAAAAAGAAGCAAAATCGGTTCAAAACTTCCTTTATTTCGATTGAAAATCGGTACTAATATTTGTAAAATTGTGTATTAACCCGAATGAATTTATGGCCACCAACAAAAAAATAAAAAAAGCCTTAATATCAGTCTTTTACAAAGATGGACTTGAAGAAATTGCAAATGAGTTAAATGCTCAGGATGTTGAGATTTACTCTACAGGTGGTACACAAAGCTTCCTTGAAAACTTAGGCATCAAAATTCATGCTGTTGAAAACTTAACCTCTTACCCTTCTATTTTAGGAGGTCGAGTAAAAACCTTGCACCCAAAGATCTTTGGTGGAATACTTGCTCGAAGAGAAGAAGAAAGTGATCTTATGCAACTGGACGAATACGATATTCCTGAGTTTGATCTGGTCATTGTTGACCTTTATCCTTTTGAAGAAACCGTAGCGAGTGGTGCGGAAGAACAGGCCATCATTGAAAAAATTGATATCGGTGGCATCTCGTTGATTCGGGCTGCTGCTAAGAATTTTAAAGACGTGCTCATAGTATCTTCCCGAGAGCAGTATTCAGATGTTTTAAACTTACTAAAAGCCAAAGACGGTGAGACCGATATAGCAGACAGAAAGCAATTTGCGGCAAAAGCATTTGATATTTCTTCTCACTACGATACGGCTATTTTCAATTATTTCAATCAAGATTTTCAACTGGATGCTCTAAAGGTGAGTGAAAGAACTGTAAAATCATTGCGCTACGGTGAAAACCCACATCAAAATGGAGTATTTGCCGGTCAGCTTGATGATATGTTTGATCAATTGCATGGCAAAGAGCTGTCTTACAATAATCTTTTAGATGTGGATGCCGCGGTTAATTTAATGAGTGATTTTCAAGATGAAGCACCCACATTTGCCATATTAAAGCACAACAATGCCTGTGGTTTAGCGACAAGAGCTACTCTGGTTCAAGCATATGAAGATGCTTTAGCTGGTGACCCTGTTTCTGCCTTTGGTGGCATATTGATAAGCAATCGTCCTATAGATGATGCAACGGCCAACAAAATTCATGATTTGTTTTGTGAGGTGGTCATCGCTCCAAATTATTCAGATGAAGCTTTAAGCATCCTAAAACAAAAGAAAAACCGTATTATCTTAAAACAAAAAGCGGTAGAACTTCCAAAAAAGCAAGTCAGAACAGCTCTAAATGGTTATCTTGTTCAAGATAAAGACAGTGTAACCGAAAATAGCCAATCTTTTACTGATGTCTGCGAAAGAGAAGCCACTGAAGAAGAGAAAAAAGACTTGGTGTTTGCATCCAAGTTAGTTAAACATACCAAATCAAATGCTATTGTATTGGCAAAAGGAGAACAGCTTTTGGCTAGTGGAACGGGACAAACCTCTCGTGTTGACGCATTACAACAAGCCATTGCAAAAGCAAAGCATTTCAATTTCGATCTAGAAGGAGCAGTAATGGCATCAGATGCCTTCTTCCCCTTTCCTGATTGTGTTGAAATAGCTCAAAAAGAAGGTATTAAAGCAGTCGTCCAACCGGGAGGTTCGATTAAAGATCAGCTTTCGATCGACTACTGCAACAATCATGAAATGGCGATGGTCTTTACAGGCACAAGACATTTCAAACACTAAATTGTATGGGCTTATTTGATTTTTTTACACAAGAGATTGCGATTGACTTAGGAACGGCAAACACCTTGGTTATTCATAATGACAAAGTGGTTGTTGATGAGCCGTCGATAGTCGCCACAGAAAGATCGACGGGAAAAGTTATTGCAGTTGGCAAAAAGGCCATGCAAATGCATGGTAAAACCCATGAGGAAATTAAAACCATTCGTCCCCTAAGAGATGGAGTAATAGCGGATTTTCATGCTGCTGAATTCATGATTAGAGGCATGATCAAAATGATCAACCAGAAAAAGCAATGGTTTACCCCTTCTTTGAAAATGGTGATTTGTATACCTTCAGGCATCACCGAGGTAGAAAAAAGAGCCGTTAAAGATTCTGCAGAGCATGCAGGAGGCAAAGAAGTTTACCTGATTCATGAGCCAATGGCTGCTGCTATCGGAATAGGTATTGATGTTTTGGAGCCTATGGGAAACATGATCATTGACATTGGCGGAGGAACTTCCGAGATTGCGGTTATTGCTTTGGGAGGCATTGTTTGTGATAAATCCATACGTGTAGCGGGAGATGACTTTACCAATGACATTGTAGACTACATGAGGAGACAGCACAATCTATTGATTGGGGAGCGCTCTGCAGAACGCATAAAAATTGAAGTCGGTTCAGCATTACCCGAATTAGATAATCCACCTGAGGATTATGCCATCCAAGGAAGAGACTTGATGACCGGAACACCAAAAGAGATCAAAGTTTCGTATTCGGAAATTGCTCATGCTCTGGACAAATCCATTACTAAGATTGAAGCAGCTATTTTAAATGCTCTGGAAATGACGCCACCTGAATTATCAGCAGACATCTACAGAACAGGACTATACTTGGCCGGTGGAGGTTCTTTATTAAGAGGTCTTGACAAACGAATTTCTCAGAAGACAAAATTACCGGTTCATGTGGCAGAAGACCCTTTGAGAGCCGTCGCCAGAGGAACTGGAATAGCATTGAAGAACTCTGCTAAGTTGCCATTTTTAATCCGCTAAAAAATAGGAGTATGAGTTAATGCGAAACTTAATCCGCTTCATAGATCGCTATTCTTTCTTCTTCCTCTTTCTCTTGTTTGAGGTTCTTGCCTTTACTCTTCTCTTAAAAAACAATCATTACCAGCAAAGTGCTTTTCTAAATGCTACAAATGAATTGACCGGGAGTTTATATAATAGCTATAATGACTGGGAAGAATATATCAACCTAAAAGAAGTGAACGCTGCATTGAGTGAGGAATTAAGACAGCAGAAACGCTTTGAAAAAAACAGCCTGATTAAGCTCTTTGGACAACAGATTGCTATAAATGACACATTATTTAAGCGGCAATACGATCTGCTCAGTGCTCAAGTCATTAACAACTCTACCCATAGGCAGAACAACTACATTACTTTGAATAAAGGCTCTTTAAATGGCATTGAGCCGGGCATGGGGATTGTTGGTCTTACAGGAGTTGTAGGAATTGTAAAGAATGTATCAGAACATTTTTCGAGTGCAGTTTCTGTCTTACACAGAAATTCAAAAATCAGCGCAAAGCTCCAAAGAGAAAACTACATTGGCTCCATGCAATGGGATGGTAAAAACTACCTTAATGGAATACTTAATGACATTCCTAATCATGCCAATATAAAAATAGGTGACACGATTGTAACAAGTGGTTACTCATCGACATTCCCCCCTAACATTCCAATTGCCCAGATACTGGAATTTGATCGTCCTGAAGGAGAAAATTTTTATCAAATCAAAGTCAAATTTATCAATGACTTTAAACAACTGAGCTCGGTTTATGTCGTAAAAAACTTAATGCTTAAGGAGCAAAAAGAAATAGAAAATCAAACTGTGGAAGAACATGATTAGTCGTTACATCAACCATATTCTCTGGTTTATAATGCTTGTCTTTATTCAGGTTATCTTCCTTAACAATGTGCAAGTTTCAGGCTTTATCAATCCATTCTTATACATCATTTTTATTCTATGGCTACCTATAGAAACACCCAATTGGCTTCTTATGGTTATTGCCACTATTACGGGTTTATTTATAGACCTTTTCTCTCACACGCTAGGCATGCACATGTCAGCCTGTATCTTTCTCAGCTTTTGCAGACCCTATATCTTAAACTTACTTGCTCCCAGAGATGGTTACGAATCTAATCTAAGCCCCAATATTCAAAATTTTGGATTCTCCTGGTTTTTAACTTATGCCTGCATTTTAACTCTGCTCCATCATATTTTTCTATTTTTTGTTGAAATTTTCAGATTCAATGAGTTTTTCAGTACTCTGGGTCGGGCACTATTAAGCAGTGTTATGACACTTGTTTTGATCTTCATTCTTCAGCTGTTTCGCTATAATTCTGAAGCCAAGAGATGAAAAACTTAGAATCAAGAAGGTATGTCATTTCTCTCATCTTTGTCGGCATAGGTCTTATTTATCTTATTCGACTATTTTATGTTCAGGTTTTAGATGATCACTATAAAAAAGATGCCAACAACAATGTTTTACGGCACATCACAAAATATCCCGCAAGAGGTCTGATCTACGATAGAGAAGGAGAATTGTTGGTTTACAATGAAGCAGCTTATGATTTAATGGTCACACCCAAGCTGGTAAAAAAGATGGATACCATGGCCTTTTGTCGCCTCATCGAAATCACCAAAAAAGAATTTGAAGAAAAAATAGCCAAGGCCAAAAGCTACTCTTATTACAAAGCTTCTGTTTTTGAGAAAGAGATTTCCTCTGCATCTTATGCTAAAATTCAAGAGCAACTGTTCAACTATCCCGGCTTTTTTGTGCAAACAAGAACATTGAGAAGTTATCCTGAAAAATCAGCAGCGCACTTATTAGGATATGTTGGCGAAGTGAATAAGAAGGTAATTGAGGATGATCCTTATTACAAATCCGGTGATTATATCGGTATTAGCGGCTTGGAAAAAGCCTATGAAGAAGAATTAAGAGGCAAAAGAGGACTCGAAATTGTTATGGTTGATGTCTTTAACCGCAAAAAGGGCAGATTTAGAGATGGGATATATGACTCTTCCGCTGTATCAGGAAAAGACTTGAAGTTGAGCTTAAGTGCCAAACTTCAAAAATATGGGGAAAAGCTCATGCAAAATAAGAAAGGCAGTATAGTTGCCATAGATCCGAGTAATGGTGAGATTTTGGCATTAGTGACCATGCCAAGCTATGATCCTAATTTATTGGTTGGTAGGGCACGATCTAAGAATTATGCAAAGCTGTCAAAAGACACTTTAAAGCCTTTATTTAATAGAGCCCTTATGGCCAAATACCCTCCCGGGTCTACCTTTAAAAGCATCAATGCCCTTATTGGACTGCAAGAAGATGTATTGACACCAAATACCTACTACTCTTGTAATTTAGGTTATCGATTCGGAGGAAGAAAAATGGGATGCCATGCACATAAATCTCCCATTAATCTGGAGTTTTCAATTCAAACTTCTTGCAATGCCTATTACTGTAATGTGTTCAAAAACATCATTGATAAATTCAATACCACTGAAGAAGGTTATTTGAAATGGCGGTCTTATGTTTTAAGCTTTGGACTTGGCAAGAAAACAGGTTTAGATTTACCCAACGAATTATCTGGATTTGTGCCCAACACTGATTATTACGATCGTTATTATCTTAAGGGGCGTTGGAAGTCGACCACTATCTTATCATTGGCTATAGGACAAGGAGAGTTAGGATTTACTCCCATACAAATGGCCAATATGACTGCCACTATTGCAAATAGAGGTCATTATTTTACACCTCACCTTGTTAAATCAATAGATGGGATTCCAATTGAAGCCATCGACAGTAGTATGCATAGAAATGAAACCGGAATAGAAGCGAAACATTTTGAACATGTGGTTGAAGCCATGCATCGAGTGGTAGAAGAAGGCACCGGAACAAGAGCAAGAATTGACTCCATTGCAGTTTGTGGCAAAACAGGTACGGTTCAAAATCCGCATGGAGACGACCATTCTACCTTTATTGCTTTTGCCCCAAAAGAGAATCCAAGAATTGCAATATCGGTCTATGTCGAAAATGGCTATTGGGGGTCGAGATGGGCCGCCCCAATAGCCGGCTTAATGATTGAAAAACATCTGAGAGATACAATTACCCGACCTCATATTGAAAAGCAAATGCTTGAAGGCAATTTGATAGGCACACATAACGATCCAAATTTTAATGCGGGGCACTAGAAATTTAATCGACAATATGGACTGGATCTTGGTCATCCTTTACTTCACATTGGTGTTTGCAGGTTGGCTCAACATCTATGCGGCCGTTTACAATGAAGAACACGGTAGCATTTTCGACATGAGTCAAAGCTATGGCAAGCAACTCTTATGGATAGGCACTTCAAGCTTATTGGCAATCATTATTCTTCTGATTGACGAACGCTTCTTTTCTACCTTTGGCTACCTCATTTATGGCATTATCATTTGCCTGCTCATTGCCGTGATTTTTATCGGATCAGAAACCAAGGGTGCCACATCATGGTTCAGTATAGGTGGATTTAAAATTCAACCTTCGGAGTTTTCAAAATTTGCTACAAATTTGGCTTTAGCCAAATACCTCAGTACACTCAACATCAAACTGGATAATTTCAAAACCAAGTTGAAAGCAGGCTTGATCATTGCTTTACCCGCAATCCTAATTCTCCTGCAAAACGACACCGGCTCAGCCTTGGTTTATGGCTCTTTTCTCTTGGTACTTTACCGAGAAGGATTGTCAGGCAATTTTCTACTCATGGGTCTGATTGCAAGCATTTTGTTTGTTTCTGCACTTTTCATGCAAAATGTCTCTTGGGTATTGTTTCCTGATTATGAACTTAGTGGGAATTATGCCTTGATTATTGGGTTGGTGATCCTCTTTACATTTATATACCTTGCATTAAGAAAAAGAAAGAAAATTATTATCCCGTTACTTGCCATTTTTATCGCCTGTGCAGGATTTGTTAAGAGTGTAGATTATATTTTTAATGAAATTCTAGAACCCCATCAATCCAAACGCATCAACGTTTTACTAGGGTTAGAATCAGACCCGAAAGGCGCCGGATATAATGTCAACCAATCTCTAATTGCCATTGGTTCAGGTGGATTTTCCGGAAAAGGTTATTTGCAGGGCACACAAACCAAATTTGATTTTGTACCTGAACAAAGTACAGATTTCATTTTTTGTACTATTGGCGAAGAATGGGGCTTCCTTGGTAGCTTAGTGGTTATTGCATTGTTCATCACTTTGCTCTTGAGAATTCTATTTGTCTGCGCTCGTCAACGTTCTACATTTGCCAGAATTTATGGTTATGGTGTAGCCTCTATCCTCTTCTTCCACTTTATGATCAACATTGGCATGACCATCGGCTTAGCTCCCGTTATTGGTATACCACTTCCCTTCTTCAGTTATGGCGGCTCTTCACTTTGGGGTTTTACCATTTTGCTTTTTGTGTTCATCAAAATGGATGCAGACCGATTAGAAATCCTATAGTAAATCATTACATTTAGAAGAAATTCTAATTATGGCTTTTTCGCAATATCAAGCAGATCGAATTACACAATTATTAGAATCAAAAGGCATTCACTTTGAGGCAAAAAAGATGATGGGCGGATTATGCTTTATGGTCGATGGCAAAATGTGCTGTGGCATTCACTTCGATAAAAAACGGCAAACGGATTTATTAATGGCAAGGATCGGGGAATCAGCGTACGATGCCGCATTAAGTAAGGAAGGTTGCCTCCCCATGGATTTTACCGGCAGACCCATGAAGGGTTATGTTTTTATTTCACCCGAAGGCTTTGATATGGATAAAGACCTTGAGTACTGGTTAGACCTTTGCATTGCATTTAATCCCATGGCAAAGAGCAGTAAGAAAAAATAAGTTCACTTATGGGAAAGCAGCTTTTGTCTCTTCTTTTTATTTTATCTTTCAATATACATGCGAACCAACCGGTCGATAGTTCACATGAAGAGCAGTCTACTGAAAAGCTGACCAAGAAAATTTATTCGTTGAATGAATCGCAGGAGAAAGCCCAATTACTAAAGCAATTAATAAAAACTTTTTTTGAAGAAGAGCAACATGATTCTGCATTAAAATATGCTATCCAACTAAAACAGCAAGCTGAAAAGCTAAACAATGATACCCTTCTTGCTTATTCATATAGCAGATTAGGTGTTATCAACCAGTATTTAGGGCGTTATATTCAAGCCAATGAATACAACTTCTTGGGATTAAATCTTAAAAAGAAATTGGGCCTCGGCCCCAGACAAATTGCAGAAAGTCATGATAATATAGCCCTAAGTTACCAAGAGTTAGGTCCTTTTGAGAAAGTAATTGAGCACCAAAAATATGCCCTCAAAAACTATTACCTACTTAATGATACACAAGCAATTGCCAGCAGTTACAGCCAAATTGGAGCAGCTCTATATCAACAAAAAGAATACGACTCTGCCAAAGTCTATTACGATAAAGCCTATTCTTTTTACAAACAGCTAGGAAACAAAGAGTACGAGGCTGTTTATTATATTTATATGGGCCTCATCTACCTTAAAACAAATCATTTAAAAAAATCCGTTCTTTCTTATCAAAGCGCGCTGAAGACATTCCCCGAAGATGGGAGTAAACGCATGAAAATTTTCATCTACTCTAACCTTGCAGTATCTCATTTGGTGATTGGAGCAGAAAGAGATTCTATCAGCACAATACATCTTAAAAAAGCAATCAAAGCTGCACATCAGACTTATCAAATGGCAGAAGAAATCTCATTTATTCATCAAATGCGAAAAGCTTCTGAAGTACTGTACAAAGCTTACGATGCCTTACAAGAATATGATAAAGCGATAAAACATGGTAAACAGTTTATTCATCTAAACGATTCCATATACAATCAAGAAAAGATCAATGCCATAACTGAAACCAGAACAAAGTATGAAACCAAAGAAAAAGAACATGAAATTGAACTTTTAGAGAAAGATCTGGAAATTAAATCTGCCCAGATTAATCAAGCAGAAACCAAAGAAAGACAAAAGACAATTTTGCTGTTAGCTGTAATTTCAGTTTTAAGCATCAGTATTTTTTTCTCCATTTTTATTTACCGTTTGTTTCAGCAAAAAAAGACTGCTGCTAGAACATTAGAAGAAAACAATAAAATCATCAAACAACAAGCGGAAGAAAATGAGGTTCTACTAAAAGAAATTCATCATCGTGTCAAAAACAACTTACAGGTTATTGGCAGCCTTTTGGATCTTCAAAGTTTTAATATAAGTGATAAGCAAGCCCTGTCGGCAATTACTGATGGACAAACAAGAGTAAAAGCCATGGCACTTATCCATCAGAACCTTTATCAAAACAATGAGATTGGCAGTATTGATTTCAATAAGTACGTTAATGAACTTGTTAGACAGATTGCGTCCGTTTTTGAAGAAAAGAAAAAGATCACAGTTGAGATCAGTTCCAAACCAATATTGATTGACATTGATACAGCTATTCCTCTTGGACTTATCTTAAATGAACTGATAAGCAATGCCTATAAATATGCTTTTAAGAGTCAAGATCAAGGACATATCTCTATAAAAATAAAAGAAGAAGAGCAGGGCAACTATCTATTGACCTTAAAAGATAATGGTAAAGGTTTACCGGATGATTTTAAGATAGAAAAGAGTTCATCTCTTGGTTTAAGACTGGTCAAAAGACTCTGTAAACAACTATATGGCTCCATGCATTATGAAAATGAAGGTGGTGCGGTTTTTTACATTAACTTTAAAGACAATAGCAAAAGAAAATCAATAGCGTAAATGACAAAGGTTAAAGTATTGATTGTTGAAGATGAGATTGTCATTGCAGATCACTTGTGTCATCTGTTGAACAATTTGGGTTACACAACCACTGAACCCGCCATCAATTATACAGAAGCTATTCAATATCTTAAAGAAGAAGATCCGGATATTGCTTTATTAGACATTCAACTTGCCGGGCAAAAGGATGGCATAGAACTAGCCTGGACCATTAAGAATGAGTATAAGATTCCTTTTATTTTTTTGACCTCAAATGCGGATCCGCGTACAATAGAACGCGTAAAGGATTTAAATCCTCACTCCTACTTAGTTAAGCCCTTTAATAAAGACGATTTGTATACGTCTATAGAATTGGCTTTGTATAATTTCAATCAACACCGCTATACTCAAGAAAGTGCAGTACAAAAGCAATTGATTGTTAAAGATGCCTTTTTTATAAAGGATAGAAACTTCTATCATAAAGTGCTATTTGACAATATCCTATATGCAAAAAGCGATCATGTTTATATAGAAATATATACTTCAACGGGTAAAACCCACCTTATTCGCAATACAATGAATGAATTTCATAAAGAACTACCTGAGTATTTCTTCAGAACACATCGATCATTTATAGTAAATTTAAACCATGTGGAAGGAATTAACTCTCGATTTGTAAAAATTCAATCTCAAGAAATTCCAATAGGAAAAAGTTATAGAGATTTACTGCTCAACCAAGTCCATATTCCCTGAAAGCATGGTGTTCATTCATAACAAAAAATAACGTTTTCGTAACATTCTAACGCGTTAACTGGCTTTGATTTAGCAATTTTACTTTATTAATTTAGCCTACTTCAAAATTAAAAACATGAAAAAACTTTACTACCTAACATTATTATTATTTCTCACTAACACCTTTAGCATTAACGGTCAAACCATGATTATTAATGATAGCGTTAGTACATTCCCTTCAACAATAAGCAATTTTTCAACCAGTGGCGGACAAACGGCAGTAGGAATGCAAGGCTCTTGTCATACTTTAGCTTGTTGTTCAACAAAAGTTGTCAAGGTCACCTTACCTGAAGATGGAGTATTAAGGGCAGAAATTACAAACTACACTCCACTTGCTAATTCGATAATTGCCTATCGGCCTCTCGTATCTAACCCAACTAGTTTTTCCGATTTAGAATACATCGCTGGCAATCCCGCTAATTTTTGTGGCTATAGAGATACGGTAGAGCTGGGAAGAGCTTTTTATGATTGGAACAAGACTCCTTATGGTTCAACTCCTTCTACAATGAGTGGTTTAACAACAATTTATGATTTCAATAGTCCTTCTTATAGTGCTGGGTATTATCCTGCTGGTGATTATTACTTGATAATTTTCCTTGAAAACAATCAGGCTAACCTAAATATTGGAGGCACAACAGATTTAACTTTCGAGTTTGCCCCAAATTGCCCTACAACTGCCGTTTGTAATTTTGTCACTGCAACTGCTTGTGACAGCTATACTTCACCAAAAGGAAGTAATTTAACATCATCCGGAAGATATAAAGACACATTATTAGGACAGGCTGCAGGAGGTTTAGATAGTATTATTACAACTAATCTTACAATAAACAGCTCTCCAACAGGAGCGTTAAGCATTGCTTCTAATTTATCTTCAGGTGGTGCTTCAGATGGCGTATTGAGTGCCATTGCAAGCGGGGGAACAGCGCCTTATACCTATACTTGGTCAACAGGGGCTGTTTCTACTGAAAATATTATTGCTTTTCAAAGTTTTGAATCTACTGCAAATGATAACTGGTCATATACCGTGGATCCAGCCACTTACGCTACTGAAACAGATTCCGTGATTGCCGGAAGTGAAGACATCTGGGCAGTTATCCGTGAGTTTACAGGTAAAATTGACACGGCGTCCCATGGCGTTAATTTTTGGGGGTGTCAAGATTTGGAAAACGGTAATGGCGGTAGAAATACACATCATCACTTAACCTTCCCTGCACTTGACCTATCAAATTACACAGGAGTAGAGCTGAGCTTCGATTACTATTCTGATGGCTATGATAGCTCTGACGACATTGAATATGAAGCTGTACTTGATAATGATACAATATGGGGAAATACAACAAATTTGGGAAAAAATAGTGATGAATGGTTAACAGTTAATATTTCTATACCAGATACCAATCAATACGTAAGGTTAAGATTAAGCAATGATCAAAATGGTGCATCTGACTATGCAGGTTGGGATAACATCAAATTATCTTCTACTAATGCAGTCATTTCCAATTTAGCAGCAGGTACTTATACCGTTACCATTACAGATGCCAGTGGCTGTACCGACGTGCAATCGGTCACACTTGGTGGTGCACCTGCCTTAACAGCATCTATAACCGTAAACAACCATGTGAGTTGTAATAGTGCAAGTGATGGCATGGCGACTGCTTCAGCCACCAACGGCACAATGCCTTATACTTATGCTTGGAGCAATGGATCAACTGCTGCTGCCAATTCAGGATTGGTTGCAGGGACATATACTGTAACAATTACAGATAATTCAGGAAATACGGCGACAAGTTCTTCTCCAATAACTGAACCTGCGGTTTTAAGTGTTTCAACTTCTACAACTGATGTCACCTCTTCCGGTGGCTCTGATGGAACAGCGACGGCAACAGCAACAGGAGGAACTTCTCCTTATACTTATTTATGGAGTAATGCGGCGACAAGCGTGACGGCTTCAGGTTTATCTGCCGGCACTTATACGGTAACCACTAGCGATGCAAATGGATGTACGGCATCTACTTCTCAAACGGTGATTGAGTCGACTCTACCTAATATTGTAATTACTGAAATTTCCTACAACCCAGCTGAATCAGGATCAGACTCAACAGAATACATTGAATTATACAATAACGGATCAAGCAGCGTTGATCTGACAAACTGGGAATTCACTTCAGGAGTCGCATACACCTTCCCGAGCATTATGATCAGTGCAGGAGGCTATTTGGTAATTGGTGTAGACTCTGGTGCATTATTTAACCGATTTGGTATAGCTGCTCGTCAATGGACCTCCGGTGGACTAAGCAATGGTGGAGAGCCAATTGCGCTTAAAAATGCTTCAGGAAATCTCATTGACTCTTTAAGATATGATGATGTGAGTCCTTGGCCTGATGGCACTGTTAGTGGAAATGATCCCGATGGTAGTGGACCATCCATTGTGCTATGTGATCCAAATGCAGATAATACAGATGGTAGTAACTGGACGGAGTCAACGACTTTAGTCAGTGGACAGATTATCAATGGAAATCAAGTTTATGGTTCTCCCGGAGCCAGTGACGCAGCTTGTACTCCAAGCATTTCTGTAAGCATAAGTGTTGATTCTAATGTGACCTGTAATGGCTTTCTTGATGGTGGAGCAACTGCTTTAGGATCAAATGGAACCGCTCCTTATACCTACCTATGGTCCAATTCAGCAACTACAGCTTCAATTACAAGTGTCGCTGCAGGGACTTATACTGTAACAGTTACAGATAATATCGGTCTGACAACAACAGCTTCCGAAACGATTACTGAACCCGCAGTTCTAGCTGTAAATGTTTCCAAATCCGATGTTTTCTGTAACAGTGGTAATACCGGTTCTGCCACCGCAACGCCTAGTGGAGGAACTTCTCCTTACACTTATTTGTGGAGTAATTCAGGAACTACTTCAATGCTATCAAACTTAATAGCTGGCACTTACACAGTCACAGTAACAGATAACAATGCTTGTACCTCGACAGCAAGTACCACAATCAATGAGCCTACCGCGATAAGTTTAAGTACTTCAGTTACTGATGAAACTTTCGCAGGCAATGATGGAGCAATTGATCTAACCGTAGGCGGAGGAACTCCAAATTATACTTACTTATGGAGCAATGGTCAGACAACCGAAGATGCAACATCTTTACCTGCAGGAACTTATACAGTCACTGTAACTGATGCCTTAGGATGTACCAATAGCACATCTGCGGTGGTCAATCTTGCTGCTTCTGTTGCAGTGTCAATTACATCCAATACAAGCGCGACTTGTAATGGTTCTAATGATGGTGCTTTAACCGCTACTGGGTCGAGTGGGACTACCCCATATACCTATTTATGGTCCAATGGCGGAACAACAGCTTCTATTACAGGATTGGTTTCAGGAACATATACCGTGACCTGTGTTGATAATGGCGGAACAACGGCTACTGCTTCAGCCTTTATTTCTGAACCCACTGCTGTTTCTGCTACGGCCACAACAAATTCCAATGCCTCTTGTAATGGCTTTAGTGATGGCTCGGCTATTGGATCTGCTTCGGGAGGAACAAGCCCTTACACTTATTTATGGTCCAATGGTGGAACCAGTGCCGCCCAAACTAGTCTCGCTGCAGGAACCTATACCGTTACAGTAACCGATTTTAATGGCTGTACAGATACAGATGTAACTACAATTACTGAACCTGCTGTTTTAGTGGCTTCTGCTTCTACTGGTCAAAATGTTACAACTAACGGAGGCTCAGATGGACAGGTTACAGGAAGTGCAACCGGGGGTACAAGTCCCTTTACCTATAGTTGGAATACAGGTGCAACTACAGCTACAGTATCCAGCTTAAGTGCTAATAGTTATTATGTCACTATCACTGATGCCAATGGTTGCACAGATTCTGCTTCAACTATTGTCACTCAACCGGCTGGTTTTTCTATTTCTATAACGAATCAAACTAATGTCAGTTGTAATGGAGGAACAAATGGTCAGGCTACTGCTACTGCATCAAATGGAATTACTCCTTATAGATATCAATGGTCAACCGGTGATACTTTAACAACAAGCGGAAGTTCTACGATTTCAAATCTTTCTGCCGGAACTTATACTGTTAGTGTTACGGACAATAATGGTTTGACTGCATCTACAAGTGTAACCATTACTGAACCGGCAGTCTTGCCTGCTCCTACAGTAAATTCAGTTAATGCTTGTTTTGGAGGAAATGCTACTCTTGTGGCAAACGGAAGCACTACTACTTATAGATGGTACGATGCTTCAGCGCCAACGACTTTGGTTCATACCGGCGATTCTTTAGAACTCAACAACCTGACATCAGGCGCCACTTATGAAGTTGAAGGGCTCGATCTTGTTTCCGAGGTGTTTGGACCAACTACTACTCCTACCAGCAGTTTTCTAAGTTCTAATGCAGGAAGAGGAACTGGTTTTGATGTCAATATTCCTTCAGTTACAATAGATTCTGTCACAGTTTATCCAACAGGATCCGGTTGGATCATTCTTAAAGTCATCAACTATGATGGCTCAATCACTTATCAGGAATCGGACACAATTTACATTACCGGAGCTAATAATTTAACCAAAACCAGAATTCCGGTCAATTTGACTATCCCTTTTGGTGTAGGAATTTATAAAATGGGAATGACCTATTCGGGAATTAGCGGTATGGGAAGAAATAGTCAAACTTATCCTTTTACGAGTTCAGGCAATGAAATCAGTATTATCGGTGGAGCTACCGGTACAGGAAATCCTACTTCTGCCAATAATTATTGGTTTTACGATTGGAGGGTCTCTATTCCCCGTTGTACTTCGCCAAGAGCATCTGCAAGTGTATCTGTATCACAGGTAATAGCATCAAGTACAGTTAATTCTAATGTCTCTTGTAACGGTTTCTCTGACGGTGGTGCAACTGCTTCGGCTTT